>WJJJ01000027.1 GCA_014729775.1 Candidatus Omnitrophota bacterium
GGGGGAAAAGCCACTTCTACAAAATCCGTATACGCGCGAATGTGCAGTCTGTCTCTCTGCAAGGGAAGCACCCGGTTGCACACCACAATTACCCTGAATTCTTTGTTTTTCTGTCCACAGACGGAGCAAAGCGTATCATTCAGCAGACGTCAGACCCTGGAATAGGACCTGCTGTTGCCGGGATGTTTCACCGAAGTAATAAATATGATCATGCACTCAGAAATCCCTTCTTCCCGCTTCTCTGATGGGGTGATACTTCGCAAAAAATACGATTCTCAATACACTCCGAAGTCAACGGAATTACTCGGAATAGCTGCGGATATATGCATCGACGTTGAATTTCGACCTGCACCCTCTCAAACTCATGTACCGGACCTTCCCGAATATTGACCGTTCCCCCCAGGCGCGGTCATGCACGCCCCCGATCGACCAGGCCAGACCGGTATATCCATTGGGATCGCGGCCGTCGAGTTCGTATTTATCGTTCAAATACACCCCGATACGCAGGGCCTCTTGCGGACTCCTCGTCCATTCCAAAATTTTTTTCGCCCAGTACATCCGCATATACCCGTGCATTTTTCCTGTGCGGAGCATCTGCCGCTGGGCGGCGTTCCACAACTCATCATGCGTACGGGCCTGTGCAAATTGTTCCCGGGTATACACATACTCCCGGCGGTCAGCGGCATGCGCGTGCAGGGTCTTCGCGGCCCATTCCGGAAATGCCTGCACCGAATCATACGCCTCCTCATAAAAACAGAAATTATCCGAAAGCTCCCGGCGGACGATCAACTCCTCCAAAAAAGCCTGCTTGGCGTCCTCTCCGACCTTGGCGGCCGAGATCGTCAGCGCCGCCCGCTGGGCGCTCAGCTGGCCGAAATGGAGATAAGGTGAAAGATCGGAGACCGCTCCGGCGTTCGGATCGTTACGCTGGGCGCGAAAACGGGACAACCTGCGCTCCACGAAATTTTTCAGCGCCTTCGCCGCATGGTTCTCTCCCGGCATGAACGAATCGACTTCCCCGACCGACTCGTCAACGGTAATTGTACCGGCTACCTGCTCCCAGTCTACATTGCGCGGTTTCCTGCTCCAGGGGAAGGGATGCTTTTTGACCGCGGGAAAATCCTCGAGGAACTCCTCCAGCCGGCGGTTGATTTTCGGCCGGATCGTATAGGCGGCGAATTCCTTCTTGTCGCTTGCCTTCCGGCAGGGCACGATATTGTGCGCGTCCACTTCATGCACCGGCACCACTCCGGATTCGATCACTCGCCGCTTCCATTGCCGTTTTATCCTTAAGGGATCGAAATCGGTTACCAACAGGGATACCCGGTGAGCGTTCACAAACGCACATACTTCTTTCGCCGGCAAGCTGCCGCAACGGACCTCAAATCCAATCTGTTTCTCCCTCAGACGAGCTTCCAGCTCCTGGAGACCTTTCAGCATAAATCCGTACTGCCGCCGCGTCGCGCCGAGAAAGTCGGGAACCATGCAGAACAACACTACTAACGCCGTTTCTCTTTTCTTCGCCTGCTCCTGCGCGTAAAGAAGCGCCCAGTTGTCATCCATGCGCTGATCACGGCTCATCCAGTAGCATACCGGTCCCCGGACATTTTTACCGGAACCGAAAGAGATAATTCGTTTGGGGTTAATCATGAATTTTTGCGGGCGTTGGAGCAGAGAAAAAAATTCATTGAGAAACAGACGGGATAAAGAAAAATTTACCGACCGTCCCGCGTAGATTTATTTCACTTTGGAAATACCGATCGTAATCAGGGAAATTATACTCCGATATTACCTTACGCACAAGTGAAAACGGACAGGAAGGTCTCACCCGGGAACAGGCAATGGAAAGAATTACAGAAATTTTTCGTACCGCAAAAAATGGGATCCCGGCCCGTAAAAATCTTTCGCTGCCGGTTTCCCTTCCACTTCAACGGTTTCGCCGTCGCCGCAGCCGGACAGCGGACAATATTTTCAATCGTGACCTGTTCCTTGGCCCAGCTTCCGACAATCAGTACATTATTCATTCTTCTTTCTCTGCACACGAGAGGCTTTGCCGTTGCGCCGCTGAATCCGCTGAGTGCCGCTGGGAACCAGAGACACCGTCTTATCCACGTCAGAAAGGAGTTTCACGATCCCCTGGGGATTATACTCATCGGCGGGTTCAAGCCGTAACTGCAGATCGCAATGCTGACAATCCCTGCCGCAGAAATACTGCCGGTAGGAATCGGGCTCCTTGTAGACCGAAATCATGCCTTCAAAGTTCCTCAGCACCACCTTGTTCGTCGACCAGGAAATAATGTAGTAGGGCATCACCGGTATCTTGCCTCCGCCCTCGGGAGCATCGATCACGTAACGGGGCACGGCTAATCCGCTGGTATGGCCTATCATATTTTCTAAGATCTCGATCCCCTTCCCCACGGGAGTCCGAAAATGAGCCAGCCCCTCGGAGAGATCACACTGGTACATATAATACGGTCTCACCCGATTCTGTACCAGCCGGTGTACCAGCTTCTTCATGATCCGCGGACAATCATTCACGCCCGCGAGCAGTACACTCTGGTTACCCAGCGGAACGCCGGCTTCAGCCAGCTTCGCCAGCGCTTCTTCTGCGGTTCTGGTAATTTCCCGGGGATGATTAAAGTGGGTATTGATCCAGAGCGGAGCGTATTTTTTGAGTACGTTCACCAAATTATCGGTAATCCGGTAGGGAAGAACCGCCGGCATCCGTGTCCCGATCCGGATGATTTCCACGTGCGGAATCTTTTTGATTTCGGACAGGATGAAATCGAGAATTTCATCCGGCAGCATGAGGGGATCCCCGCCGGAGATCAACACATCTCGGACGGTCCTGGTATTTTTGATATACTGAATCGCCTTATCGATTTTTTCTCTGGAAAACATGTAATCGGTATCGCTCGTTTTCCTCTTGCGCGTACAGTGCCTGCAATACATCGAACATACGTTGGTCACGGCAAAAAGCACCCGGTCGGGATAGCGGTGGGTAATTCCCTCCACCGGGGTATCTTTATCCTCGGCCAAAGGATCATGCATGTCACACTCGGTAATTTCCAGTTCCCGCACATCGGGGAAAGCTTGCTTAAAGATCGGATCGGTTTTATAGTCGCTTGCGTCAATTAATGAAGCGTAATAAGGAGTGATTGAAATCGGAAATTTCTCGATGGTTTTCTCCAAATCCGCTCGTTCCTGTTCCGGGAATTTTATACCGGTTAACCGTTCAAAGGTATTGATATCCCGGATCGAACTGTGAAGCTGCCATTTATAATCTTTCCACTTATCGGAATAATCCTTGTTGAGTCGATTCTTCCCTAATTTCTGATACACGTTCATTTATCCTCCTTATACAATTAGTTCACGTCGCGCAGGCACGGGAGTCAACCAGTGACAAGAGCATCGGCTACTCTGGGGTGCTTACCATTCCTCTATAATAATCCTTATTTGCCTCTGAGAGTAGTTTTTGATAACTGGCGGGTACGGATATAGTATCACAAATCCCCTTGAAACACAAGAGAATTCTCTGAAGCAAGCTGACCCCGGACACGCGGGCTTTGAAAAAAAAGCACAAAGCGGCCGGTCAGCCCGGCGTATGGAGATGGGCGTTTTTCTGAAGACTGGCCTGTTTCAACTGCCGCTGCGCACGGGTAAGTTTCTGGGGAAAGGTGCTTTTCTTGAATTCGCGGATCCACCCTTTAAGCACCACCCAGCCGCCGAAACGAAGCAGATTATTTCTCCAGGGCCGGTACCACTTCTTCCATCCGGTTTTTATGTCATGCAGAAAAAAAACAAGCATCGGGAAAAAGAATACCGTCAAACCCAATTTCCACATATATTTGAACTGGTAGAATTTCCCCATAATTTTCCGCAAAGAACCCTGCATTTCCTGCGCGGTCAACGGCTCGTCCGGCTCAAACAGGGGAAAATTCCCGTCATAATATTCCCATCCGATCTCATGTGTGGGATACACCCTTCCTTCCCGTTGTAGCCGTTCCCGCAATTCGGTCCCGGGAAGCGGAACCGGAAGCAACACCTGGATAGAATCGATCTTCGCCTTTTTGATAAACGCTCTAAACCGCTGAATCCGTTCCTTGGCGGACATCGAGAATTCCCGGCCGTCTTTTAACGGATACCCGAAAATGAACATCCCATGCACCAGAAAACCAAATTTATGATAGATCCGTGACAGCCTGACCATATCCTGCGCGGTAATATGCTTGCGCATGGCCTCCAATTCCTCATCGATCGGCGATTCAAATCCGATCGCGACCATGTTGATCCCCGCCTCCCGCATCATCTTAAGCAGCTGCGTGTCTTTTGCCTTATCCAGCCGTATCTGCGCGGTAAAATCCAGTCTCCTGCGGATCTGCCGCTGATAATCCCGCAGCATGCCGCAAAACCGCAGTGTTTCCTGCCGCTGTTGGCCGAAGAGATCGTCCACGATAAAGAAATGACGCGCGTCCCGGGTTTCCACCAGCATCCGGACTGATTCAAGCAGCCGTTCGGGTGAAGCACAGCGCGGTTTTCCTTTGACCGTGCAAAACTCACAGTCCATTCCGCAGCCCCGGATTCGTCCGATCGGATATACTTTTATTTTCGCGTATCTCAGCAGAGAAAAATCCGGCATAGGGAACGCTTCAAACTCAGTCAGCGGTTCCCGGTCCGCGGTACACACCACCTTCCCTTTTTCCAGGTATGCGATCCCGGGAACAGCGCGCATATCACCGTGTCCGCTTATCGTCCGCAGCACCTCCTGAATGGTTTTTTCCCCTTCTCCCCTTACCACGTAATCGACACCGGAACGGAGTGCTTCAGCAATATTCTTACCGGTAAAATGCTGACCGCCGGCAACGGTGACCGCTCCCCGGCGCTTGTAGAACTGGGCGATTTCATACAAACGGGGAATAGTGCTGGTCAATCCTCCGTAAAGGCCCACCACATCTGCGGCACGCTCATTTTGTAAAAATCCATGATCCGCACTACCGGACTTACTGCCCGGGCCATAACGTCTCATATTGTTTTCATCTATGACTTCCACGTCCCACCCGGGCACCTCACGCGCGGCAGTGGCCACGCACACAGGGCCCAACGCGGTGGTCTTCTTCGCGACCTGCGAATAAATGTTGAAGGCGGGAAACGCCGGGATCACCATGCGTAACCGTCGTCTTGTCCGGTTCCGGGTATTCGAAACATTCACGTTATTTTTTGTCGCATCCATCATCATATTCTCTTCTTTCCCGCTCGTTGGGGAGTTTCATTGTCCCGCAGAACCTACCCGAACGCAAGGATTGTTTTCTCCTTTTTACCAACTTGTTTCGACCTGGGCCGGATACGGAATACGGCGGGAATCTTTGGCTGGATAACTGATCCAGTGGTCTTTTCCTTATCCCGGTGAGAGAAGATTTTTAATCTCCTCACGGGTAAGGACTTTTCCGGTCGATTTGATCTGCCCGTCGACGGCAAACCCGGGAGTCATCAGCACTCCGTATTCGGTAATCTTATCCATGTCTTCGACCTTCTCGATATCGGCCTGGATTCCTTCTTCCCGTACCGCCTGCCGCGTATTCTCGTACAGTGCTTTACATTTGGGACAGCCCATGCCCAGTATTTCGATCTTCATTCTCACTCCTTTTTATCGCACGACGGCTCCAAACACGATCCCGCTCACCGTCGCCATCACCACTACCAATGTGATATATACCGCCGTTTTTTTCGTTCCCAGCACTTTGCGGATGACCAGCATATTGGGCAGGCTCAGCGCCGGCCCCGCCAGCAATAGGGCTAACGCCGGGCCTTTTCCCATCCCGGCTCCGAGCAGTCCCTGCAGGATCGGCACTTCGGTAAGCGTGGCAAAATACATAAAAGCCCCCACGATCGCGGCAGAAAAGTTCGCCGCAACCGAATTACCGCCCACCGCCATCGCGATCATTCCGGACGGGATCAACCCTTCGTGTCCCGGACGTCCGAGCAACACCCCGGCGAGAAGCACACCCAGCAGCAGCAACGGCATAATCTGTTTCGCATAATCCCAGGTACTCTGCGTCCACGTCTTCAATTCATCTTTCCGGAACCATTTGCCCATCATCACCAGCAGTGCCGCGAAACACCCCGCGGTCACGTACCATTTGACCTGGAATAACGCCGCCCAGATCCCGCTTTCCCCTTCTCCCGGTTCGGCCCAGTTCGCGAAGACCAGCACCGCGACCATCGCGGCAAAATACATCCCGTTTTGCCATAAGCTTCTGGGTTCCTCGACCTGCGCGGTTACCAGTCCGCCCGCGGCCTTACGTTCGTGTTCTTCCTTCAAAAAAATCAGGTGCATAAGGAACCCGATCACCACGCTGAACAGTATCGCTCCCACGGCCCGGGCAAGCCCGAATTCCCATCCCAGAATTCTTGCGGTCATCGCGATCGCCAACACGTTGATCGCCGGTCCGGAATAGAGAAACGCAGTTGCCGGGCCGAGGCCCGCACCCCGTTTATAGATACCGGAAAAGAGAGGCAAGACGGTGCAGGAACACACCGCGAGTATCGTTCCCGATACCGAAGCCACGCTGTAGGCGAGAAATTTATTCGCTTTGGCGCCGAAATACTTTATTACCGAGGCCTGGCTGATAAATACCGAAATCGCTCCGGCGATAAAAAACGCCGGGATCAGACAGAGCAGTACATGCTCCCTCGCATAGGAACGTACAAGCGCCAGCGCTTCGAACACAGGATTGCGCCAGGGAAATAATTCCACCGGCAGGTAAAAGGAAGCCAAAAACGCGGCCAGCATGATCAGGAATTTATTTTTTTCGCGCATCTTCCATCCTCTCTCCGAAGGCACAGCATCCGCCTTCGATCTTAATCGCTTTCATATTGACCAACGCATCGGCGATTTTTCTCCGGGCCGACTCCAGTATCCGGGACACGGTCGACCGGTGCACTCCCATTTGGGCGGCAGCTTCCTCCTGCGTACATCGTTCCAGATCCAGGAGCCGCACCGCCTCAAACTCATCAAGTCCTAACACTACGCCTTGTAAATCCTCCGGATTTTGGCACTGCGGGCGAAAACAGCGTTCACCGGGCGCACAGCGGACCCAGCGTGTTTTCTGCGGTCTCATTGACACCTCCCAATTATGCACATATGTGCATAATACCGGGCAAAGCCCTCTCTGTCAAGCCCTTTTATTCTGTTGCCGGTTTGGAAGGATTACATTTTTTCCCGCACGTCCTGCGCCGCGAGCACAATCGGATATTTTGTAGGAGCGCTGGTTAAACAGGGGTGGGTAGCCATTTGAAACGTTTCCAGTTCCGTCGCCGAAATTCGCTGTTGAATCGCCAGTCCGATCACATTAATCAGCTCACCGGCCGATACGCCTCCGGCAACCTGTCCACCCATGAGAATCCCTGACCGGCGGGAAAAAATGAGTTTCACTCTTGTCTGCTGGGCGCCGGCAATACTCTTGGGATGCTTATCGAATCCTTGCGCGTTTCCCACCGCGATCTCAAACCCCTCCTGTCTGGCGTTCTGCTCCGTCAACCCTGCTGACCCCAGCCCCAGACCGTCAATGAAGGTGGAATATACCGCGATAGTTCCTTTATTTTCCCGGACGACTTTCAGTTGATATAAATTCGCTCCCGCGATCCGCGCCTCGGCGGTCGCGGTAGACGCCAGCATCACCGGCGCATGCTTTCGGGTGAAAAAGTCACGTTTAGCGGCGCAGTCACCGACCGCGAAGATATCCGGATCGCTCGTGCGCATATACTCATCCACCCACACTCCGCCGCTTCTGCCCATATCCAGCCCGGCATCCCGCGCAAGTTGGGTGCGCGGGACCGCGCCGATTCCCAATATCACCTTTTCAACTTTGATTTCCTCGCCGTTATCGAGCCGCACACCGGTTACCGCTGCCTCACCTAAAAATTCAACAGCTTTGGTTTTCGTTTTGATCTTGACTCCTTGAGTTTTTAGCTTCTCTTCCACCATCCGGGAGAATTCTTCATCAAACGAATTTGCCAACAACCGCGGCAACAGCTCTACCAGGGATACATTTACCCCCTCCATTTTGGAAATGTCATCGGCCAGCTCGATTCCAATAAAACCGCCGCCCACAATCAATACTTCCTTCACCTGCCTAGTCTCATCAATAATCTTCCGCAAATACTCTAAATCTTTATGGATCGAATATATTCCGTCCTTGTTGACTCCCGGAATCGGCGGCACTACCGGATCTGCCCCCACGGCAAGAATAAGTTTCTCGTACGAATAGGTGCTCCCGCTTTCGGTATGCACTGCCTTTTCATCTCTGTCAATTCTGACTACGGCATCACAACAAACCTCAATCTGTTTTTCCGCCAGCGGTGAAGTGGATAATTTATTATCCTCCGGACAGGATAAACTCGAAAACATGTAGGGAATGCCGCAAGGGACCACTCCGTGCGCGACATTTTTCAACATTGTGATCTTCTTCTTCGGGTAATACTTACGCGCGGTGACCGCGCTTACCATGCCGGCCGGGCCGGCGCCCAGGATTACTATTTCGCCTTTCTCTGCCATATGTGCACTTCTCCTTTCCTGTTTTACGCGCGCGGACAACCGCAAACCCGCCGGCACCGGATCCCTTTTTTACCGGTTGAGGCGCGGTCATCGCCTCGGGCAGATCAAATATCGTCTGCCAGCGGGAAAATACTGCGAACCCGGCACGGCACAATAACGAGATCAACTGCCCAACGGTCAATAAATCGGCCTGGGCGTAAAATGGTCCTCTTTTATGCCGGTAGTATTCACCTAAAAAGCTATCCCGGTCGATAATCCCTGCGATAAGCACGCCGTCAGGTTTAAGCACTCTCCTGGCTTCCCGCAATACCCGAAGCGGATCTTCTACGAACACCAGGGTCACGATCACCGCCGCGTAATCAAACGAACAGTCCAGAAAGGGAAGATCCTCTCCCCTGCCCCAGCGGACACACACTCCCTTATCCCGCGCGCGGGCGAGCATCTCGTGCGAAGGATCTACCCCGACGGTAATACCCAGGGCGGCGGCAAATCTTCCCGTGCCCACACCGATCTCCAATCCCCTTCCGTAAGAGGGAATCACCTTTTTCAACGCGGCGATCTCGGACTGATACGCGAATCTGTTTCGTTCATACCAATCGTCATATCGCTCGGAATGGCGGGAAAACATGCCGGACTCGATATACTGTGTTGACTCCTTTACTCGATTCATTTTGGACGTTTGACCGCGCTATTTTACGTTTCCCATCCTGAATTTCAAGCGGCTCCACAAGGGCCAGTAATCTACAATTAACCGGCCGTGGAGATGGTCGATTTCGTGCTGGAGGACACGAGCCAAAAGACCGCTCGCGTGAATTTCGCGCGTATCTCCACGTTCATCAACCCCTCTCACACGCACACGGTATGCACGTTCAATTTCCACCTGCGCCCCCGGCACGCTTAAACACCCCTCCTCCATCCGGTCTGCACCCTGTACCTGCAGGATTCTCGGATTTATCAGCTTCACCACCCGGGCGCCGGCTTCGGCGACCAGCATCTGTTCTCCGATTCCCACTTGCGGCGCCGCCAGCCCGATACCGGCAAACCGCCGCATCGCCGCGAGCATCTGCCGTAACATTATTTTTTCTCTCTCGGTTACCTTCTCAACCGACTCACACTTTTTTCGCAGTATTCTTTGAGGATACGTGCGCAATCGAAATTCTTCCATGTGTTTTTTGATTGGAGAGCAGTACGATATCCCCGCGTTTCGCTCCGGTTTCCCGCTCCACTACCGGACATTTGACCATAAACAAAAAAAAGATCGGCCGCCGGGCGCGGGAGAGTGATTCGAAATTTCCCTGCCCCTTGCTGATCACCATATCGGCTTTGCGATATATTCGTTTAAATGCGCTGCTGCAAAAACGCAGGATCGTCCCCGGCGCGTCGGAACCGTTGGAAATGATCGTCGCGTATCTGTCAATCCCGCTTTCACGCGCGTCTTCACGCAACACATCGTTGATGATCGGTTTCTCTTTGACTGCAAAAAAGATCTGTTTTTTTGGGTCTCTGCGCTTGATCTCCTCGATCAACACCCGGTCAAACACCACCTCTCCGGCGTTATCGCCCAGGTACAGCACGGTACGGGCCGCCTGCAGGGCCGATTTAAACTCCCGGTAATGAAAAAGGTCCTTCCTCCTCGCGTAGCGTTCTTCTTTCGCCAAAATCCGGCGCAATTCCGTATCGACGTCTAAATTGTTTTTCACGCCGAAATCTATAATGTTTCCGGCGATCGCCAGCTCCACTGCCGTGAGCAGTTTATTACGCGATCCCGAAACTTTCCGGCGCAGCTTGCCGTGCATCGCCAGCGCCAGCCGATTGCTTTTCTGCTTAATCTCTTTATACGGATCGGGATTGCGGCTTAGTTTCCTTAACAGCGCGTATCCCAGACGGGCAATTTCCGGCGGTGTCGACCGAAGCGACACGTGCGGGATGATCCGGGCGAATTCATCCATAATTTTTTTCTGCACTTTGGGAGCCGCGCCGGTTTTGCGCGCGCCGTCTAAGGCCTGGCGGAAAAAACAGGGGATACATTCAAGATAGGTTTTCATTCTCTTATCCTCATGTTACCTATCGGAAACTCCTGCCCGGCAATAATAGATTGCTCGTACATTTTTGCTCAGGTCAATTGCGTATTCACCGTTCCGTCAGGAAGCATATGATCCGGATCCGCGACCTCTTTTTCTTCCATTTTGTAGCGGACGCACCGTGCCCCGGGCACGGCTCCGGGAGCATTCCTTCCTCATCCTCCGCCCCGGCCTCTGCCTTGTCCCGGCCCCTGACCGCGCCGGCCCTGTTCCATCTCCACCTGGCATATTGCCCCCCCTGAGTATCCATACCAGCACGCATACCCGCGCGGCGGTGCTCCCATTTATTGATAATGATTATCATTATCGTAGCATGCTACCGCAAGCCACACCGTGTGTCAAGGATCAAATGTACGGATAATAGTGGAGATGTTGCCGCGTCTTTAATACTCGAATTCAACAACAGGATACAGAGGCCGGCCAGCTTCTGTGACAGCCTGCTTCCGCAAAAAATTCGGGGAAGAGAACGGATAGATGAATCTGTTCTTCGCTATCCGGAAAATTCTACAGTAAACGGATCTACTCTTAAAAAAGAATCAGTATTCTCGTTCGCTCAGAGAAGATATTTCTAAAAGTTGACTGCCGCCAGCTTATTCAAATGAATGAATCGCACGGCGACATTTTGTTCTTCTCGGTTTACTCTTTCTGGAGCATCCATCATGATGCCAGATATCACGGTGAGCATCTTCGGCTTACCCGCATTATAAGGGCCGGTTAGCTCTGCTTCCGCAGAACTTTTTCTTTCACATAGCGCAGCTGCGAGATCTTGTTCTGTACTCCCACAGTCCAGTTGGCATGATGAAGGGCGATATCTTCGGGTATATCGAATGCGCTTCCGGGAATCCATCTCCGACCCGTCCCCGCGCCGGGGCTGAAAAAACTCATCGGCAGATATCCCCACCGCAGCCCAAAAGCGTTCGGATAACGGGTTTTATCTTTAACCTTCAGCTTTCGATATATTCTTGAACGCAATAGGTTATTCTTGCATAAAATTTCATTCAGGATATCCTGATCGTTTTTTCCTTCTTTATCCTCCACAAGCCGCAGTCTGACTTCCTCCCAAAGACTTCCGTTTTTTTCATTACCCCGCATGATAACAAATCCGGGACAGACTGTTCCCCAGGGAGATTCCCGCTGGATGAGCATATCCTTATTCTTCATCAGCCGTAGAAGAATATCTTTTACAGGCCGGAAAAACTGGATATCGACGTCTGAGTGAATAAAAAGCTTCTCCGGATTTTCCGCAACTCCCCGAATGATCAAATCCACCTTTCTCACCATACACTCATTCCATCCCTGATCCATAAATTCTCCGGATGCGCATTCCTGTCCGTACTGTTCAAGCACAACCTCAAAATCATCTTTTACCGACGGCAGGAACCACTCATCTACAAGTACCTTATGGGTGGGCGTGTAAAAACTGTAAACTCTCATCGTCTTTCCTCTTAGTCTGTCTTTATTTCCCGAAAAGCTTCCTCTGCCCTCTGATCAAACCGGAAACTACCCTCACCGCTGTCGGCCGAAAACAAAAACCGCTTTTGCGATTCAAAAAAGGGCCCAGCCTGATTTTTCTTTCGCCCCTGAAAGTCTGGCCGAAAAAATAGGCCGTCGCCCGTTCCAAAATATGGGCCAGGCCCCTTGCCGCGAGGATCGATGATATTTGCGTATTATCTTCCCGGATATGGCGCGTTTCCCGGGAAAAGGAGGTTGCCAGTTCCATGCCCACTTCCCGGTAGGAAGTCCCGTAGCGGTCAAAAAGAAAACGGATAACCTCTTTCAGCCACCGCTGGTAGTTCAGGAATTCTTCCGTATTGACGATGAAAGAACTTTTAAAAGGAGCTTTTTTACTGATCTTCTCCCCTCCTCGCCGCAGTTCCGGGTCATTGTGTATGCTCAGGATGTACTTGGAACAGAGATCCCGGCAGGGATCACCCCATTCAACTCCGTAAAGCGTATCTTTGCGGTATTTTTTCTGAGCAAGCAGATCAAAAGTCACCGGCGGCAGGAAAAGACGCCGATTATTAGTCGCGTCCGCGTAGGCGGCGGAAAATTTCAGCGGGATTGAGTAGAGAAAAGAACCGGTCATCTCAGTATCAGGGGTAATCTGAGCCAGCCCGCCGAATTCGCTCAACCCCAGACGATACTCATCCTCCGTCATCTCTGCCGGTTTCAAAGATTCTAATACCGGCAGGCGATTCAAATCGTAATAATGAAACGTGGGGTTTCTGTATTGCTTTTTCTTAGGCGTCACTTTCTCAAGCATCGTCTCGTCGTGATACCAAACGTATACCGATAATCTTTTTTGCTTCTTCATCTTGCCATTCCCGCGAGGTGAAGACCAAAGCTCATCTGTCGTGTGCACCGTCCCCTCTGAATTCGGCCACATATCCTTGTGCGATATTTTACTACGGAATAGTCAAAAACCAAAGCATGACAAGAAAAAAGTTTTGCGCATAAATTCGGTGTTCCGGAAAGGAGCTCTTCCTGCGGCATGGAGAACCTACTCACGAGAAAGACCGCTGACAGGAAACAATAAAAAAACAATATTTCCAGCGCCGGTTCAACCTCGTAGGTTGAACTTGGGGTTGGGAACCATTGGTTTTATGCCCCTCCGTTACCCTCTGAGGTTAACGAGAGTAGGATCTGGTGGAATGAGGAAAGGAACCGAAGGAAGCGTTATCAGAATGAACCTGCCAAATCCGTCACGGTTTCGGTCAACCCGCGTACGACTTCGGCCGTCCGTGTATAATCCAGGGTTTGCCACGTGTCGGTAAGCCGGTGATAATGCGGATTGCGGTAAAAGGCGGTATCGGTGATCATCACTGCCGGATATCCTTCCTGCCAGAAGGACCAATGGTCGGAGAAATCGATCCCGGAAACGAAACCCGGCGCCGAGATTGATTCGAGGGGAAATTCGGAATGCTTCCGGAAAAGAGACACAACCCGGTTTTTTATACGGCCGGATGAGAAATTACTGACCACGGCGATGAAATTCCCGCTATTCGGATAGAACATCCCCAATGCCGGCGGATACCGCTGGGATCCCGGTTGATCCGTATAATATCCGATCATCTCAAGGACCAGCGCGGCTTCGATCGCTTCTCCCCGGGCTTTTGCCGTACGAGTATACACGCGGCTGCCCATCATCTCAGTATGGAAGAACGGCGGTTCTTCATTTACAAACAGAACAAACTGAACAGTCTTATTTGTGACTTGGTCCGCAAGTGCCCGCGCGATCTCCAATACTCCGGCCACTGCGCTCGCATTATCATCGGCTCCGGGATTCATACAGCTGTCGTAATGGGCTCCCACCAGCACAATCGTTTCAGGTTCTTTTCGCCCGGTATTGACGGCGATCACATTGCTAACCTCTTTCCCTCGCGCGCGGTAGGTCTGCAATTTTACCTCGTACCCGTATGAAACAAGCTGATCCTTGAGGTACTCTTGAGCCTGGAGCAACCGGTCATAACGAAATACACTGCGGTCGCCGATCTCATCGCTCAAGACCATTACGTGTCTCTTAAGTCGCTGTGATAGAAGCGTGTTACCGTACTCGCCGTTCATCTGCCGCGCCCCACAGAACCGCCAGCCGAAGGTAGACAACTTGCCCAGCAAAAGCATCCCGCCTGCAAGAACAAGTAATACCGCTATCCGTTTCATTGCGTCTGTTCATCCCCCGCCCGTTTTTGTCTAAAAAGCATAAATTCTTTCAGCCGCTCACCGTACTCTGGGGAAGTTGGGAACTGTTCATCGTGATGGCCCCCTTCGAAGGAAAGAAACTGTTTTGGTCCGGCCGCACATTCATACAACTTCTGTCCGTCCTCAAAAGAAATAACCTCATCCTGTTTGCCGTGCACGATCAACTTGGGGATCCGAATCCCGCGCAATTTACTCGCCGCATCGTAATGCTGTGATAACAGCAGCTTCATCGGCAGGAGCGGGAAGCGCCGCTGTGCGCGCAAGGGAACCGAGACGAAACTGCTTTCCAATATCAGTGCACGCACGTTCCGCCGCCGCGCCAATTCAGCCGCCACCGGCCCGCCAAGAGACCTTCCGTAGGCGATGATCCGCCGCGGATTAATGTCTCGCCGAGAAACCAACACGTCGTAAGCGGCCACGGCGTCAGCGTACAATCCCGACTCACTGGGAACTCCGGCGCTTTCGCCGTAGCCGCGGTAATCAAACAAAAACAGATTCATTCCGGCCTGATGGAAAAAACGCACACGGTGCAGGCGATCGCCGATGCTGCCCGCATTGCCGTGGCAATACAGTACCGTAATCCCGACGCCGGACGCCGGCACGAACCACCCATGGAGCGTTTCCCCATCGGAAGTAGTAAATGAAACCGCTTCATACGAAATCCCGACAGATCCTGGTTCCGCGGATACCGCCCGTGACGGCCGGTACAAGCTGTTTTGTTCGATAATCATTGCGACAATTTTTAGCGCGGCACCCAACGCAACGATTACCGCGGCCGTGATCAGCACTATCTTCATACAGCTCCTCCTCGACGCCGCTCGCCCAAGATCCTCCGGTAGGCGCGGGCATCATCCAGACTTGGGAATGGGTACACCCGTGTTCCGCTATACGTATTAGGCATGGGAGTAAATCGTGGATCTCTTAATTTCTCCACGGCCTCGCATATCATCGGAACCGCGCGCGCGAACAGAAGGTCCAGCACGCGCGTATAGGAAAGCCGCGGGTCGAAATTAAATCTTTTCCGTACAATGAACGGACCGGCATCAATTTCCGGCGCGATGAAATGAACGGTCTGGCCGTATTCCGGCGGCTGATGGGCGTGCGCCCAGAAAGACGCGAGCCGCCCGCGGAAGTGCGGCAAAAGCGAAGCATGCCGGTTAATTACCCCCCGGCGGGAAACAGCCAAAAGAGGTGCCTTAAGCAGAATCTCGCTTTGATTGAAAATAAGGTCTGGTTCGAAGCTTTTAAGCCATTCAATAAACTCCGGCGCATTGACGTCACGCTCATCCACCACAGGGATATTTTTTTCGCGCGCGGCCGACGCAATCCCGCGCTGGTCATAGCGTTGCCCAAACGGTCCCATCCCGCGGAGTATTCTCTGCCGCAGCCTGATCGCTGCGTTTCGACAAAACCCAAACGGCTCCATGATGAGCCAAAGTATATACAGGGTTTTTAGACAGCCGAGGAGACTTTTCGGATGATCTCCGGCGCCGCGGGTCCCGGCGATTACCACCAGCACGACTTCCTCCGGTAACGCGCGAATCACTCCGCGCACCAACGGCCCGAAATACACCGGTTCTTCCTGAGCAATAATGATGATTCTCAACGCTGCCCGTCCTCCGAGACTTTTCGAACGGTTCCTTCGGCACCGTTAAGGACTACATGGTCGCCGGTTGACAGAATCCGGGTCGCATGCGCGGCGCCGACAACCGCGGGAATTCCCATCTCCCGGGCCACAATCGCCGAATGCGAGAGCATGCTTCCTTTCTCGACGATCAACCCGCTAATCGAGGGAAATAACACTACCCAGCCAGGATCGGTTTGTTTTGCAACCATAATCTCTCCATTCAAGGATAAACCCGGATCCGGACTCAGCACCACCTGGACCTGGCACTCCACTACTCCCGGACAACACCCCAATCCGGTCAACACCTGCGCGCCAGCCACCTGGGGGTCCGACCGGAATTGATCCCCGGAATACACCTCGCCGCTGGTCTCAATATGATCAGGCGGATCTTCGTCTTCATACGCGGCAAATTCTTCTCGACGAAGTTGGGCCAACGCGGCAACATTCACGCTGGTTGAAGTTCCCTCAATGTAGGACCATATTTCATCCAGCTCAAGATAAAAGATATCGTCGCGAGCCCGCAGAATTCCCTTTTCCTCCCACTGCCGGCCGATAGCCCGGATCAGCGTACGGACTAAACTATACGCCTGCGTGCGGGCAAACCGCTGATTTTCCCGGTTGCGTATTGCTCCGCGGGCATTCTTCAATATCCACCGGTATATCCATACCCGCGGAATAAGAAAAAACAGCCGCTTGCCTTTCAGCCGCTTCTTTAGAACAAGTTCGGCTTCACGGCGGATGTTCTGTTCCCGCCGGTGCTGCTGCTGCGGATCAGGCACACCCATGCGAAGATAATTCTGTATGGTCGATACACAGAACAGCGGATCCTCTTTGACGGATATCGATTCCAGTTTCATTTCATTAATACAGCGCACACCGTATTCATCAAGATAGGCATAGAAGTCAGTCCTGACATTGGCGAATTCGGAATCTTCCCTTATTAATTTCAGCGCCCCTTCGGGGGAAGCGTTGACCACCTTTGTTTTCAGGGATTCCACTGACTCGATTCTGCGAGCCAACCGGCACAACTGGGTACTGACTTCAGTGCTTTTAATCCCGCCCTCGCCGCAGAGTAAATCGTTCTGCAGCGTCCCCTGCGGATCAATATCCCATTTCCGGGTAAGCGACTTCAGCACGCCATAAAAAATCATCGCTTCGAAATCATTGGTGATCGGCGCTTTCCATTTCCATAACACCTCATCCTCAAGCAAACGGTACACCGAAAGAATCTGAGCCGGGGACAGCCGTCCGTAATCAAGACCGGCATACCGCGCATACACCTGCGCGAAATGAGTATGGAATGCGGCAACTCTTTTTGGAAGCGTAAAATGCGCGCTCCACATTTTCAGCCCCACTTTGATCAAACGGGGCAGCTGCACGAAGTATTTTCTGAAAAACCCGCCGGGATCGGCCTCCGGCTCAAACGAAGCCGGAATCTGTAGACCCATCATTTGCTCCATAAATCGCTTATTGTATTTAAACCCCGGCATTAACGAAACAAGCCGGTACCAATTCAGCAGATTGTAATACACCCGACCCTGGATCAGCCCCAGCATATTTTCCAGTATATGCCGGTTACGGAAAATTGCCTTTTGCCCTACGCCAATGGTCTCGCAGAATTGCCAATACACCGCGTAATACGCCCTACGGATAAACGAAAACGTCAGCGGGGTCGTCACTCCGGAATAACTTTCCACAATATTAGAATTATCCCACACATTCACGTTCTCCGTCCGGGGTTCCTGCAACCCGGTAACCGGCCGGGCCTGGAGAATGCAGATTTTGTTCCCCACCGCGGCAAATTCGATGTCCAAGGGCATCTGTTTCGCCTTTTGCGCCCGCAGGGCGAGCTTTCGCAGGCGCCTTATTAACTTCGGAGTCAGACTCAGCATCTTCCGCCGGTCCCGGGGAACATCCCGATAGCACGTTCCCCCTTCCCTGTCATATACCGCCCGGCGGGATTTATCCGCGCATTCACACTTAATCACCCGGCCGCACGCGTTTAATACAACCGTATCGGCATCCAGTTGCCCGGATACCAGCCCTTCCCCTAATCCCCACACACAGGAGATCAGCATTTGATCCATGCGGCCGTTCAATGGATTGGCCGTGAAGATCACTCCCGCGCGTTCGGCTTGAATCATTTCCTGAACCACCACCGCGAATCTCGCATTCCAGGGATCAAGACCATGCCGTTGACGGTAACTCACCGCGCGTTCGCTGAACAGCGACATCCAACACCCGCGCACTGCCTTAAGAAATTCTTCATAGGACCGCGTGTTTAAAAACGAATCCATCTGTCCGGCAAACGACAAGATTTTACTGTCTTCGTCCGCGGCCGAAGACCGGACCGCAACCGGACACTTCCCGTCACGCGAAATACAGTCCCGTACCCGGCGTAAGAGCCGCGCTTCTCCCGCCTCAAACCGAATATTTGCAAGATATTCCCTTACGGTCGCAGCTTTTTCTGAAGGATCGGGCAATTCTTTCAATAACAGCGACTGCAAAACGGTATCTCTGCTGCGCACCGCCGAGAAGAATTCACTGCTTACCGTCGCCCACCGGGGAACCGGTGAGCCAATTCCTTTAAGTTCGTGCAGCCCCCGGGCCTTTCCGCCAATCAATCCGATAGTCTCCTCATCGAAAGACACAGGTTCGTGATCCCATACGATCGTGCGTTCCAAACCGGTTACCGCCATAGTACACTCCCAACCCCAATCACAATAATGACGTTATACAGCAGGATAAACACCGAACACGCACCCCGAAACGCTCTGGCTGCGGTCCGGGAAACCGAAATACCATACCACAGGCCCGTCCCGACAACCACGCTCAAGAGAAGCGCCTGCGCAAGATAGAATAAAAACGGCAAAGATAATGCATTTCCTAACACGACGGCAATCAATACGGCAACAGCCGCCATCCCGATCACATTGCCGGCGGCACGAATCGAGCCCAAGCGTTTGGAATAGGAATCTACCAAGTCTCTTTCCTCTTCCCGGGCGAATGTTTTTCGGCCGAATTCAAACACATTAAAAATCATCCAGTTGGCGCAGACAAAAAGTGCATATTGCTTCGGGCTCATCCAGAAATATCGGCCGGTCACTATGGAAAACACGCACAGCGACATCAGACAGGCAACGAGTGTATGCGTAAGCGCGTACGTAGCCAGACGCGGCCGCAGCCACTGGCCGATAAAAAACTCTTTATACATCACAAGCGAATAAAGAGCGGTGCACATGACGGCACTCAACGCGTGCACACCGATTAGGGCACTTAACAACAGCTCTATCACAATAAGGACGCCAGCCCCTTGCTTCGCCTGGCGAACCGAAAGCAATCCGCGGGCCAGCGGCCGATCGGGATGAGCCGTACAGTCATGCCGGAAATCCTTAATCTCATCAAAAATACGCAAATGGAAGAACATCCCGCCCACGACAACAAGCCCCAGAAACAAATGAAACGCAGTACACGCATATCCGGATACCGACACACTGCCCGCGACCATCGCGTTCGCGCCGAAATAAAACACGATCAGCAGAGCGTGTTCGGCCGGCGGAAACCGTTGCTGAAGAAAGATATACCATCTCCTCCGAATTTTCATCTTGGCATTCATACAATCAGCTCCCGTAATTTAGCGTATTCCACCTTGCTATGATGCCGGGGATCCATGGGGATATGATCAACAATAATCACGTCATCGACTGGAATGTGCTGTTGAGCGAAAAGTTGTGCGATCTCATCTTCAATGACGCAACGGTCCCGGCCGGCATATTCCGGCCGCAGAGAGATAACCGCACAGGCTTTTTCACCTAACCGCGCATCTTCTATCCCCAGAAACGCCGCCTGCCGCACAAACGCAAACCCCTTCAGCAGAATCTCGGCCTGAACCGGGAACAGATACTCTCCGTTGCGGACGATCGCGTTATGCACCCGGCCCACCAGCCACAGTCGCTCTTGCTCATCTACCCGTCCAACGTCTCCTGTCCGGTGCCACACTTTTGCATTCGGATCTTTAATTTTGGTCTTGGTAAATGCGTCGGGATTCCGGTAATATCCTTGGCACACATGCGGTCCGCTCACTACCAGCTCGCCGGTGCCGCCATGTTCAACTTCCCATTCGTCCCAGCCCTCTGCAGTTAGTTCGATGGCGGTTTTGGACAGTCGGATCAACTTCCAATCCAGATCTTCGGAAATCCGTCCGACATTCACCCCTTCCCCGGCGCTCTCGTCGCGCAGCATTTCCTCGGCTTCGATATGGGCGATCGGCTCAACTTCCGTTGAACCGTACAGAACCAGGATATTCGCCCCGGGCGCGACTGTCTTCATCCGGTCTACATTTTCCCGGCTGACCGGCGCGCCGCCGGTCACTACCCGCCGGATACCGCCGAGTATCGTATCCTGTTCAAGACAATATTCGGCAATCTGCACAAACAGCGACGGAGAAACCGTACAGCAGGTAACCTCCGCTTCGTGAATCTGATTGACCAGCATCGCCGGATCTTTTTCCGAAGGATTGGCCAGATCAATGGCCGGGAGCACCGTTGTTACCCCGCCGGCAAAATTATTCAGGGAAAAAATCGGGAATACCGGAAAATCCCGGTCATGAATCCGGTAAGGAATCACCTTGTCCAACGCGCGGTGCTGAGCCGCGAGAAACCGATGGGTCCGATTGGCGCCTTTGGGTACACCTGAGCTTCCGGTGGTAAAAGTGATCAAAGCGGTATCGTTCCCTTCAACCGGGGTAATATTATTCTCAGCCGGCCCCGATACAAGCGCTTCCAGCCTCGCGTTGTATTCGGCCTGATGCGGACCAGCGACGATTTTCAGCGGCATCTCGGCCAGCGGCGCGACTTCTCCTGAGAGCTGAAACGCCCTCTCGAAACTGATCATCGCTTTTGGTTCCACTACGTCAGCGCACACGCGCAAATGATCCCTGCGGGCCCAGGAATCAAGAAAAACCGCTATCGCGCCGATTCGCTGTACCGCGAACATGCTCATATACATCTCGAGTGAAAGCGGTAAGAACACGATCACCCGGTCACCGGCACGGATACCGGTATGGGCCAGTCCCGCGGCAATGGCCCGGATTCTGCAGGACATTTCACCGTAGGAAATCAACTCATGCGCTAACGGTTGAGATCCATCCCAGGACTTGAGTGTCTCCTGCGGTACCCACTGCAGGGCGGTGCGCTCCGGACACTGCGCGGCGTGGAAATCAAAAAAAGAAATCACGTTATTATCGGCCGACTTTCCCCTCACAAAACCAATACGTTCGTATTCCAGCGGAAACCCCATTTTTCCTCCTTATGTGTATGTCAAGATCGCACACTGCGCCGCCATTACGCACGCCACGCCTAAGGCCGCGCTGATGAACCTTCGGGGATATTCATACTGCTCATTCTGCGCCCCTTCCACCGCCCGCCAGACGATAAAATGAAATGCGTACGCCGCCCATGTTCCAAACAGCACTACCGCGAATGAATGCCACGCTCTTGCCGGCACATAAACCGCCACGGGAAAACCTGCAACCCAGAAGGTCGCGGTCAGCGCACAGACAATGCTTAACACCCAGCGGTGCCGCTGAAAGAAACCTTCCGCGCCAATCATCCGGCTCACGTACCGGGAAATAAAATACCGGCCGACGATCGCCACCTGCACGCTGATCGCGGTTACATACGGCAGATACCACACCAAAGGATTATCGGCCATGTTGGCGGCAAAGAGGATAATCGCAGGCATCAACCCCAGATAGAAAATCACCCGGACCTGATACCGCCGGATCTGCTCGGCGCCTTCATAGTGCGCAAAAATTTTCATTAAAACATAATAACAAGTCTGCGCCAGTACCAGCGGAAAAAACCAAAACACATTACAGAGACTCAGCGCGGCGTAATTCAACAACATCATCGCGACTAACCCGCTTAGCCGGAACAAGTGGAGCCGAGCCGAAAGCACCCACGTGATGACAACCGCTCCCAGCAAATAATACAGACTTTCCATCACCCCCGCGTGGGGAAGACGGGTCATTTTCATCAGAATAAAAAATGTCCCGAACGGCACAATCAAATTATCACTGCCGGATAAAGAAATTGCTTCGAACCCGGTAACCAGCACGGCGAGAATAACAGCGATAAGCACTGAATCAATTCGGGAAATATCGGTCATTAACAGCAACGGTAGATGCACGCACAAAAAAGTTAAAAAGAAAAAAACTACAGATCCTTCCAGACTTTTGAAATTCCCCTCGGCGTCGTACTTCACCGCGCCGTAGCGGCCGCCGGCCAGCGCGGCACACGTATCAGAAACCGTCATCACCAGGATCGACGTCAAATACAGCACCGGATGTCCCCGCGCGAGGAAAAATATAAGGTATACGGCAAGAGGATAATACACTGCCCCGGAGGAATGCCGGCCAACCCCGTGCACGGACTCAAGCACCCCCAGGTGCTTTGTCACAGCGATAACCAGGCAAAACCCCGCGGTCAGCACCAGCACTGTCCAGTGCGAAGACAACACGTAGGGAAAGGACATGGCGGCAATCCCTCCCAAAAAATGGACGGTTTTACGCGAACATTCAGGATTGCGGGGAAATTTACGTCTGATAAACTCGCCAAGGGAAAAAAGCGACAGAAAAATTGCCGTATACATCCCCCCTAACATAATTTCCGTAACTGCCGAATTCATCATACTTCTCCTATAAGTAAGGCTTTATAAAAAAACGCCTTATCTTGCTGGTGAAGCCGCTTTGCTTCTTCGTCAAGAAACCGAATCCGGTCAGCAAACTCATCAGCACGGGCCCGGTCAGCAAGCATATTCCAGTAGACCAAGCGCGCCCCCGGCGCCGCGGCGCGGAGAATACGCCGGAGTTCGGCCGTATACTGCTCATAACTCATATATTCAAAAATATCAGATAGATTGAACCCATCGAACCGGTCTTTGGAGCGCGCCGTGAAAACCTGTGCCAAGTTGCCCTGCAGAACTTCCAGTTTGTCCAGATTGGCGCGAATAGAGTCAAAGTGTTCCGGCCGCAGGTAATACGGAAGCGCCCGCCGAAAATTACCGGTAAGAATATATTCGAGGTACGGATTTTCCGAAGTCGGCAGCACCGTAAGCGCGTACTCCGCGCGCGCAAAAATCCGTCCTGCGACGTCGGTCTCTACATACTGAAAGAACTCCGGGTCCCGGCCTAACAGACCCATTACCCTGCGGCTGAAGAACAGCCGGAAAAGCAGCCGCCAACGAAAGGTGTTCCAGGTACCGCGGTAAAACGCGATCCGCTGCTTTTGCCCGGCCGGCTCAAATAATCGGGCCACGGTGCGCCGGGAATGAATCAGCGGCAATACCCGTGTACGGAAGAAACGGAAATACCCTTCAAACTTGCCTGCGTGAATCACCCCCTGCCGGATAAGTCCCCGGCGGCAATCCCAAAAATGGCACGCAGCCGCGGGAAGTTCTTTTTTTATTTTCAAATATAACGACAGCCGATCATCGTCCGGACTCACTCCCAGAAACCGCAGCAGTTCTTCATGGGAAAGAGATGCAAACGCCGCGCGCCGCAAATAAATGCAGGCCAGCTGCGCGGGATTGATGTCCACAGCGACAACCCGGTCCGGATACGCGGCGAGCAACGCAAACGTATTATCTCCGGCCGAACCGATCGACAGATAGCGCCCGCCGGAACTCACGCGTAATGCCGGCAAAAGCACATCCGCATCCTCCCAGCAGTTGGCGTAGCGGATAAAATCAAACTGCGCGCGGTGTTCAATGTGTTGCGAAGTGTTCATCCTGTTTTTCTCCGCCTGTAGGCAGCGTGCGCCGCCGCGAACTCACCGGCCGCCAGCGCGCCCATAATGGAAATCTCCCCGGCCAATACCGTGACCGCGCAGATCTCGGCAAATTTGCGCGCCGAGCCGGGCCCTTCACAGCCCAGCATGCGCAGACATTCCTTTTGCGTGGGCAGTCCGGTTCCTCCGCCGACGGTACCGACGATTAAGTTCGGCAGAGATACGGCGAAATAAAGCGCGCCGTCATCAGTTACATCGACTCTGGTGATTCCCACCGACGCCTCAGACACACATGCGACATCCTGCCCGCAGGCGATAAACAGTCCGGCAAGTCCGTTCGCGTAATGCCCCTGGACACCGATCGACCCGCTCTGCACCCCTCCGACGAACGACATCTTCCAGTATTCCAGCACCATCCGGGCATCGGTATGCAGCATCCTACGCACCACGTTTTCGGGAATACTTACCTCCGCGGTCACCTTCTTTCCCCGCACGTAAAGATAGGACATAGCGGTTGCTTTTTTATCCCCGGACATATTGCTCTCCACAAACCAGTGCCGCGGCTTCACCGGTGAACGAGACACCAGGTATTCACAAATCGCCTGCGTCGCGACCGTGACCATATTCTGTCCCGAAGCTTCGCCGGTGGTAAATTCGAACCGGAGGAACACGTGATTACCTTCAAGCGTCGTGGATACGTCTTCCAATTTCCCATGCCGGGTTTTTGTTTTGACAACTTTATGCAACTGTGCAAAATGTTCTACGCACCAGGCAATAAACCGCCCGGCTTCGATAAAATCTTTAAACACGAAGCCCGGCGCGCGGGAAACCCGTTCGGTAAGACAAGCAACCCTTGCCCCTCCACAAGCGCCGATAATCTTTGCGCCGCGATTGTGAGAAGCGACCAGAGCCCCTTCGGTGGCCGCCATCGGCACATAAAAATCGCCGTGCGCATTAAGACCATTCACCCGCAGCGGCCCCACGACTCCGAGCGGAAGCACTGACTGACCGATATAACTCTCGATGTTGCCTCCGAACACCTCGGGCCCGGGCACCCGTTTCTGCCCGTTCACGTATTTAAACGTTATTCCTTGCGTTCCCAATATCTTCAGCCTCTCTTTCAATGCCTGGCGACTGAATACCCGTTCCCGCGGCAAACACGGCGGCAGGGGAAACTTTTCCGGTGGACACGATTTGAGACAAGCCACAGGATTTTTTTTTGCCTTCCCTTTAAAAATTTTATTGACCAGTGCTCTGGACATTTCCCGTGAAACCGGCATTACCTTCCTCCTAATTTTTTAGATCTCTGTTCATTTCTTCCCTGTCTTCTCTGCCTGGTGGACATCGCCGGCACTCCGCAATAGACACTGCGCGGTTCGACGCTCATATTTCTCCCCAGCACGCTGCCGGCGGCAATAACCGCGCCGTCACCGATCCGCGCGCCGGGAAGCACAACGGCGTTGAGCCCGATAACCGCACGCCGGCCGATTCGCACTTTTTTCAAGATCAAGCGGCCCCGTTCGACCGAATGACCGATCACTGTCGCATGCCCGCCGATCACCGCCTCATCGCCGATTTCCAACAGCGAAAGATCGGCACAATACTTGGAATTAATCTGCACGTTCACGCCCAGCTTCGCGCCCATCAACCGGTAGAACGCATTCACAAACGGTGTCAGCAGAATAAAATCCATAAAGACATTGGATACCACCAGAACCAGTGAATTGATAAACGCCCATTTCATGGCCCCGAAAGAATACAGCGGATACTCTCCTTCTTTGAGGGAAAGCCGAAAGACAATACGGATAATCCCGACCAACAGCATCAGGCAGAACCCGGCAATGAAATACGCCGTCGTCATTGCCAAACAGAGAAACAGTACCCGTGCCGGCAAAATCCCCGCCGCCGCGACACCCCATACCTTCACACACAGCATTACACCCGGAAATATTGACAACCCCAGGATCACCACGCCAAAGGCATACAGCACAAGCGTAAAAATCATTTGGCCGGCCGTATTCACAAATCCTTTCATACACCCTCCCCTTGCCTCGAGTTCAACCTACGCGGTTGGACTTGGTTCTTCTCCGCGTCCAGCGGCGCGAACCATTCTACAAATAATGTGCTCATCTTTGCTTCGTCCTGCGCCACGAGCCGCTCGGCGTGCAATCCGCCCTCAATCAGCTTAATTCTTTTCTCACCCGAGGCAGACGCATACAGCTTCTGAGAATGGGTGTGCTTAATCACCCAGTCACGCGTGCCGTGAATAAAAAACAAAGGGATGTGTTTGATCCGCCGGACCTCCCGAATCGGCTTGCGTTTGCGAAAAAACATACTCCCTGGTCGCACCCCTTTGCCTTCCCATTTGACGTCGATATTGTCTTTTAAATCCGAAAGCATCTCCGGTTTCCAGAAATGATAATCGATTTTCCAAAAACTGTACGGGCAGCTGATTAGCATCATTCGGCTGACGCCACTGGCCCGGCTTACCGTGTTGACGGCTGCCGCCGCGCCTAATGAATACCCCAGTATACCGATTGACCTGTATCCTTGCTCCTTCACATAATCCAGGACCGCGGCCACATCATAGGGCTCTTTAGCCAACCAGGTAAAAGTGCCGCCGCTGTCCCCGTGCCCGCGGAAATCAAACAAAAAAGTGTCATGCCGCGCGGAAATCAACTCTTGGGTCCTCTGCATCCAGCGGTTTCCTTTACTGTTAAAGAACCCGGGACAGATCACCACCAACGAGCCGAACCCTCTCCGCCGATGCTCATAGGCGATTTTTACCCCGTCGACGGTAGTAAGTGTTCCCTGCGTATACTGCATTTAGGCTCCGGACCATTCCTGAGCGATTACCTTTATTTGTTTCAAATCAAGCTTCCCGCTACCGAGAAACGGTATTTCCTGTATACGGTAAAAACTTTCCTTCTTCGGAATCCATAAATTCGGCAGGCCGCGCGCGGCTAATTGTGTACGCACTTCGTCAATATCGATATCGCCGGTATACAGCACTACCAGCCGCTCTCCTTTTTTCTCATCCGACACCGCGGTCACCGCGCATACCGGTTCAGACTCACCCAATACTTCAAGAATTTCTTCTTCCACTTTTACATGCGGTACCATCTCGCCGCCGATCTTGCTGAACCGGCTGAGCCGGTCGGTGATCCGGATAAATCCGTCCTCATCCATTATCGCGATATCGCCGGTCACATACCATCCGTCCCGAATTACTTCTTGGGTTTTCTCGGGCCGATTGAGATACCCCGCCATTACACTGGGACCCTTCACCAGCATCAGCCCTTCCTGATTGTAGGGAAGCGGTGCGTGCGTGTCCGGATCCACAATTTTCACCGCCACCCCGGGTATCGGCTGGCCTACGCTTCCCGGCTTGTGTCCCACCTGGGTCTGCTGGTTCTTTTTCGCCGGCTGATGCGGCACGCCCAAAGCGACAATCGGAGAAAGCTCGGTAGCTCCGTACCCCTCAAAGGGGAGAATGCCGAACTTTTCGTAAAACGAATCCGCGATGCCCTGCTTTAATTTTTCGGCGCCCGCGAGAGCAAACCGAATAGTTTTGAATTCATCTGGCGAACATTTTTTAAGATACGCGGAAAAGAACGTCGGGGTGCCGAGTAACATCGTCGCTTTATACTTCTTGGCCAGCTTCCCCACCATTTTCGCGTCCAGCGGATTGTGATGGTACACCACTCCAATACCGCTGCCCGGCGGAAGACACAGGGTAGCGGTAAATCCAAACGAATGGAAAAAGGGAAGCACGCCCAGGATCACATCATTACGATCAAGCTGCATCACCTGGTAAAATCCTTCGATATTGGAAAAGATATTCCCGTGCGTAAGCATGACTCCTTTGGGCTGTCCCGTGCTTCCGCTGGAAAAGATCACAGTCGCGATATCGTTAACGTCATACCGGTCACCGTGGACAAAATGCTTCTTGATAATTTCGGCAGGCACGCATAATGCTGTTAAAAACGAAGAAAGCTGCTCCCGTCTTGAAACAGCTTTTTTCAAATCTTCGAGAAAAATCACTTCACGATCTTGTCGGTCAACGGATAAGTTTATTTTTTCTAAAAATTTACGCGAAGTAATAATTTTGCTGATCCCGCACTGGTCAATTGCATACTCCAGGCTGTCTTTCGAGGCGGTAAAATTGAGGTTAACCGGAACCTTTCCCCGAAGCAGGACGGCGCCGTTCACCAGTGAAGCCGCGCATGATGCGGGCAGCAGAATGCCGACCATGTATTCCTGTCGATGAGTATTCTCGGCGTTGAACAGCTTATGTCCCATCAGCAAAACCCCGGCCAAGACTTTTGCGTACGACAATTCCGCGCCCGTGGAATCAGCCATGCAAAACCGGAACGGATGGCGCTTGGCTTCATCGATGAAGGCGATGTGTAGTTTTTTCTGATCTCGTCCCCGCAATTGGAACGCCGCGGTCGACAGCTCCAGGACGGCCGAACGGACCTCATGAGCTTGCGCGGTTGAGTCAAGCGCGGAACCGAAACAAATCGTACACGGATAAGGAATCATCTTCGGACGTTTCCAAAAAAACCGTCCTCCCTCGAAGCTGAAAATGCTTCCCCAGATGCGGTCAAGGTACAACGGGATAATCGGCGCATCTACCCCTTTCATGATATGCTCAAACCCGCGGTTAAACGACCGCACGGTCCCGGTGCGGGTAAGATGCCCCTCGGCGAAAATACACACGAGCTGACCTTTCTTGATCGCGCTGCGCGCCTCCCGCAGCGACTCGGCAAGATGCTTCGGCGGATCGTCATACGAAATCGGGATCACCCGCATCAGCCGGCACAGCCAGTGGATGGGTTTTAATTCATACATCCTCCGCCACATCACGAACCGCACCTCGCGGGTCAGCACTCCCAGTATCAGCAACGGATCGATAAACGATACGTGATTAGCAATCAGCAACGCTCCTCCCTGCTCGGGAACATGCTCGGTACCCACAGCGCGTATCCGGTATATGGTGTGAGTGATCACCCAGTTGATAAGCCGGACAAAACAAGTCGGCAGCGCTTTCAGGATATACCCGGTAGCCGCGACCGTACCAATCCCGGATACGAGAAAAATATGGGCGGCATTGAGTCCCGCCCATTCCCGGAGCACATAAATTATTCCAGTCCCGCAGAGAATAGCAAAAAATGAAAAGAAATTCAGCGTCGCCAGGACCTGGCCCCGTCGTTGCCGCGGGCTCTGCTGCTGGACATAGGTATTCAATGGAATAATATAAAACCCCGCGGAAACGCCTAAAAGCCAAAGGCACACCGCGGTAACCAGAAACGAAGAATACGTAAATCCCAGGGTGAGAGAAAAGACACTCAGCCCCAGCGCGCCCAGCGGCACCAGGCCAAACTCGATTTTTTGTTCCGAGACTTTCCCCGCGGCAATACTCCCAATTCCGACTCCTAACGCAAGCACCGTAAGCAGGAAACCGGTCGAGATCTCGCTCACGCCCATGATCTTGCGGGCGTACAGCAGGATATTCAGCTGGAAAATCGCGGCAAGCAGGCTAAAATAGACCAGGGCAATAATCCCGGTGAGGACTGCCTTTTCCCCGCGGATCATTTTGATATTGCGGTAAATTTCCACCGGGAAATTGAATGTGAACTTTCGCCTGCTCCCTGAAGGAGCGACCCTGGTCACGAAAAAGGATGTCACGATGCCAAGCAAGGAAACGCCCATAAAGATAAATGCGGCAGTAGCCGGATGTTGTTTGGTAAGGGAATAAATCACCCCGCCGAACGCCGTTCCAAAGATCACTGCCAGATACGTCCATAACTGGATAGCGCCGTTTCCTTCGGAAAGATCGTTCTTGGCAAGTATTTCCGGAAGGATCCCATATTTGGCCGGACTAAATACCGTACTCTGCATTCCCATCAGAAAAAGCACCACAAGAATCGCCGGCAGGCTCACGGAACTCAACGCCCAAAACCCAAGCCCCATCACTATAAATTCCAAAAACTTGGTTGCGATGATCACTTTGTATTTCCCGATCCGGTCGGCAAGGAACCCAGCGTAGGTAGAAAAAAGCAGAAAGGGCAAAATGAACATCGCGGTGGGCAGCGACAGATATTCCGTTCCGCCTGAGGTGTTGACGAAGACGTTGACCGCCAGAAGCGAGACTACCAGCTTAAACGCATTATCGTTGAACGCGCCCAGGAACTGAGTAGCCAATAACGCCTTGAACCCTTTTGTGTGAAGAGACCGTTTCATACTGTTATATCCTGTCTCGACGGATCATCCGCCGCAGCGGCATCTGTTATCAGAATAATAAGAATACTGCGTATTAGCAATAATTTTCTTTCCGATAATACGAAGCCATGCACTCCCATTGATTCACCGTTCCATTTTTTCAAGCCATTCCGTAAGCAACACCGCCAGCTGCCTCTGTTTTTTTTGCGGCACTGCGGCCACCAGTTGCTGTAACACCCGCAGGTATCCAGGCCACAATGAATCCAGCAGCTCGGATCCTGCCTGAGTAACCTTCACCCGCCGCACCCGCCGGTCCCCGGGCAATGCCGTCCGTCTTACCAATCCTTTTTTTTCCAGTTTATCAATCATCTTCGTCATATTAGAAGGAGTCACGATCAGCTGATTACTCACCCCTACCTGAGAGATTCCACTCTCTCCGCCCCGGTGCTTCACCACCATCAGTATATTCAA
>WJJJ01000028.1 GCA_014729775.1 Candidatus Omnitrophota bacterium
AAGCACCACGAAGGTGACCGTGTCCTCTTTCCAGGTAATAAGAGAACGTACGGTAACTCTTCCTGTCACCAGTTTCTTCTTGCCCAGATCAATCCGCTCGTAGGCGTGCCGCGTAATTGTATACGTATAAAGCGTGGTCGTATCCGGATAATCTTCGAACAGCGAGGACACCGCATAATGAGCCCCCACCCTGAGCAAATCCAGCACCATCGGCTCAATATATGTTTCATAAAAATCCGCCGCGTGCTCGAATTCCTCAATATTGCTGGGCGCGTTTCGCAGGAGCTCGGCGAATTTTTCCCGGAGGGACACGCCGCTCACTTCTTCGGCAAGCTGAATCGCCCTGGCCGCGTAGGCCAGCACCTGGGAAGGCTCGATTCCGGTAATTTCATCGAAGAACCATCCGCAGCTGGTGAAGATCAGCATCCCGTGACGCTGCATTTCCAACAGGCACAGCACCTTCTGTTTCTGTTCCAAAGATAAGTCCTGCGCCTGATGGCGGACGAAAAACGCGTTGACGTTTTGTTCCGAACGGTCGGCCACCACCTCGATATAGTCGTCCCGCACCGCCCAGGGATCGGCAAGCAGACCGCCGGATTCTTTTTCAAACACTTCGCCGAGCCGGTCACGGAGCCAATCCATCGCCTCGCGCAGAGGCGCACGCCACTGCTGGCTCCACCCGGCATGCATGCCCGAATTGCATCCGCAATCGCTCCTCCACCGCTCAATACCGTGCACGCAGCTCCAGGAGGAATCTTCGTAAATCTTTACTTCATACTCCGCCGGATGACTGTTGAGATATTCAGCATAATTGGTGATCTTCGCCAACCCGTTTTTTTCCAGAAAAGAAAGACAATAAGTGAGCGCCATGTCCCCGTAACGGTGGTGATGCCCGAACGTTTCGCCGTCGGTTGCCGCGTGCACAATCCGCGACTCTTTTTTATCGGGGAACGCCGCGACGAGACGGTTCGCGAATGCTTCTCCGTTATTCAACAGGTCGCCGAATCCTAAATCACGGGAAATCGGACCGTCATAAAAGAAAATCGTGATGGTGTTGCCCGAAGGGAGAAAAGTGAGATACGCCCGCTGAGGATCGATCTTTTCTCCTTCCACGCTCGTCCATTCTTTGCTTCCGATCCTGCGTACTTTTTGCGCCTGACGCGGGGCGAGGATCGTAAACTTAATGCCGGCCTCGGCCAGCATCTCCAGTGTTTCGGTGTCCACCGCGGTTTCGGGAAGCCACATCCCTTCAGGCTTCCTGCGGAATCTCAATTCGAAATCCCTCACGCCCCATCGAATCTGGGTACGTTTGTCACGCGCGCTGGCCAGAGGCATGATCATATGGTTATAGCACTGCGCCAGCGCCGACCCGTGGCCGGAGAACTGTTCTCTGCTCTGCAGATCTGATTCAATAATATCAAGATACACCTGCGGCTTATGCCGCTCCAGCCAGGACAATAACGTCGGCCCGAAATTAAAACTTATTTTGCCGTAATTATTGACGATCTGTACGATCCGTTTGTCTTCCCCGAGGATCCGCGATGCGGCGTTCGGCGCGTAGCACTCGGCGGTGATCCGCTGATTCCAGTCGTGATAGGGATACGCCGACTCCTGTATTTCAACCTCTTCAAGCCAGGGATTTTCCCGCGGCGGCTGATAAAAATGCCCGTGCACGCAGACAAACCGTTCCATGAAAAACTCCTTTCTCCGGTTCAGCCGAACAAACGTTCACCGGAAAGATCTTCTTTCTTCTTTTTGTACCAGGCGAAACTGCAGGGAAGCAAACGGCATTCGGCCGCGCCGCGAAGCTCCCGGGGTAAAAGAGAACCCGGCCCTTTCCAGCGGGGATCCGCGGAATCGACGAGTTTCACAAATTCCTGCTCCCCGCCGGCGGACAACGCGATCACGTCACTCGGATGGAATGAAAACAAGCCCATGGCTTCTTCCTGCATGTCGCCGCGCCGGATCATCATGCCGTGCCCCTGCGGCGCGAGCGACACCGAAACATTTTCTTTGCGTAACTGCGCCAACGCGGAACAACTCCGCCGTTGAGCGATGAGTTCCCGGTAGAACTCCCGCATCACGCGGTGTTTCCCGCGATTCTGCTTTTCCCAGTCGAGCACGGACCGCCGGAACGTCGCCTCGGCTTTTGGGTCGGGAGGTTCTCCCTCCCAGCGGAACGAAGAAAACTCTTCTTTACGCCCGCGCCGCACAGCCTCAACCAGGTCGGGATCGGCATGATCGATAAAATACAAAAACGGATTATCCTCCGCGTATTCTTCCCCCATGAATATTAGAGGTATGTACGGCGCGAAAAAAAGCAGGCCGGCGGCGAGTTTACCTGCCTCAAACGACACCAGCGTACTCAGCCGTTCGCCGCACATCCGGTTCCCGACCTGATCGTGGTTTTGCAGGTATACCACAAACTGACTGCCCGGAATCTCCCGGGAAGAAGAACCGTGAATTCGTTTACGGCATTCCGAATACTCCCCGCTGTACACGAATCCGTCCTGAAACGCTTTCTGGACATGGGTAAGCGAGCCGAAGTCGCGGTAATACCCTTTCTCTTCCCCGGTCAGCGCCGTATGGACGGCGTGATGGAAATCATCCGACCACTGCGCGTCAAGCCCGTATCCGCCCTGATGAGCGGGAAGCAGCAGCCGGGTATCGTTCAGGTCGCTTTCGGGAATAAGACACAGCTTGCGGCCGGCACGCAGAGAAAGTTTTTCGGTTTCCCGGGCCAGCTCTTCCAGGATATGCGCGGCACTGCGGTCATAGATGCCGTGCACCGCGTCCAGCCGGAGTCCGTCGAAATGAAACTGTTCGAACCAGTACCGCGCGTTTTGAAGGACAAATCCTCGCACCCCGTAGCTGTAGGCATCGTCATAATTGACCGCGTCGCCCCAGGGCGTATGATACCTGGAGGTAAAATAAGGAGCATACATATGGGTATAGTTGCCTTCCGGGCCGAGATGATTATACACGACGTCAAGCATACACGCCATTGCGCGGCGGTGACAGGCATCCACTAACCGTTTCAAGCCGGTCACGCCTCCGTACGAATCCTGCACGGCAAAGGGATACACGCCGTCATAGCCCCAATTCCTGCGGCCGGGAAACTGGGCCACCGGCATCAACGAAATCGTATTGACCCCCAGCTCCTGCAATTGCGCCAGACGCCGAATGATCGCTTCAAAAGTGCCTTCGGAAGTGAACGTGCCGGGATGGATCTCATACATCACCATTTCAGCAAGCGGCAGTCCTTTCCATTCGTCGTCCGTCCAGGAGAATGCGCGGTGATCGACCACCGCAGACGGCCCGTGCACGCCTTCCGGCTGGGAAAAGGAAGCGGGATCGGGCTTTTGATCGGTATCATTGATCCGGAAAAAATAGCGCGTGCCGGGAAGCACATCCGGTACCTCACAGGACCAGTATCCGAATCCTTCCGGCGCAAGCGGAACGCAGCGGCCGTGTTCCCCTCCCAGGCACACTCCCATCTGCCCGGCGAAGGGAGACCACACCCGGAACAGACAGCGCCCCCCTTCAAGAACGTGTGCCCCCACGTTTTTATAGAGTTCATTCATGGAATTAGTTGATTGCTGCGCATCAACGATTGTACCTTTGTTTTCCGGTTTATGCAACCGTTTTACGCATGCCGGCGGCTGCTCCTCTGGAACGGGGACCCGAAACCACGGCGGGCAGTCTATTGCTTGGAGTACGTTCCGATCAACTCCGCTTGACCGAGAATGTGCTCCTGCATCAAACGTTCAATTTCCCCTTTATTTTTTCCTTCGGGAATATGAAGATCGGTATCCAGTGCGTATAATTTAAAAAAATAACGGTGCGTGCCGGAAGGCGGACAGGGACCGCCGTAATCCTGCCGGCCGAAATCATTTTCCCCTTGCGTTCCCGGAACCGAGTTCTCTTCCACATGGGCATTCACCGGGATATCGTACACCACCCAATGGACCCAGGTACCGGCCGGGGCGTCGGGGTCATCCACGATCAGCACCAGACTCTGAGCGTGTTCCGGGATATCTTCAAACACAAGCGGCGGATTCACGTCTTCCCCCTGACAGGTGTATTTCTTCGGAATTGCTTCACCGGAGCCGAATGCACTGCTGGTAAGTTTCATCTCTCCTCCTTCCGCCTTCAATACGCTGCACAAAAAAAACGCGGCATATACCACCGGAATGATTACCGCTCCCTTTCTTAAGGTCTTCGTTCTCACGTTCAAAATCGTTTATCTTCGGTTAATATACGCACCACTTCATCATCGCTTGTTTGAGAAAAATCGGCGTAAAACTGACTCAGCGCGGAAAACAGCGGCGGCACCAGCAGACAGTACACCTTATCGCAGGATTGGGCGATTTTCTCTACTCCCTCCTGAGGAGCCACAGGAAGCGCCGCAATGACCTGTTGTGCTCCTTCCTGTGCGGCGTTCCAGAGCGCGGCCTGCATGGTCGCCCCGGTCGCGATCCCGTCATCGGTCACGATTACCAGCCGTCCTTCTAAAGAAACTTTGGGCCGGACCTGCCGGTAGCGGGCGATGCGTCTTTCGATCTCTTTTCTTTGGACGGCGGCTTCCTCCTCCAGGTACGAATCCTCCGCATACCCCCGCAGACGTTCGGAGATAAAAACCCTGCCGTTTTCGGAAACAGCCCCGACCGCCAGCTCAGGATTACCCGGCGACCCGAGTTTACGCGCCAGCGTCACGTCCAGTTCTCCCTGGAGCTGCCGGGCGATTTCCCTGGCGATAACGACCCCGCCGCGCGGCACGCCCAGTACCAAAGGGTTTTTGTCCCGGTATTGCGCGAGGTACTCGCTCAGTCGCTGTCCGGCTTCTCTCCGGTGAGAAAACCCTTCACTCCCGCGCGATATGATGTTGATTTTTTCGGTTTCCATCTCAGCTGCGTCCTCCCGCTTTGCGAGACACCTCCTCAAAAGAGGCAAGCTGTCCGTTTTTCTCCTGAATCAACCGTATGGTTTCCTTTACCGCATCCTCGTCAATACCCCGGGTCGCGTCTTCCAGTAAAATCACCCGGAATCCCTTTTTCAGCGCGTCCAGTCCGGTGAATTTCACGCAGTAATCCGTCGCAAGCCCTCCGATGTACAGTATGTTGATCCCCCGGGAGCGCAGGACTTCTTCAAAGGTACGCCCCCGGCTGTCATGTCCCTGGAATGCCGTATAGCCGTCGGATCCGGGATCGGTCCCTTTTGACAATACGATCGTCTCTTCGGGAAGAGCCAACTCCGGATGGAACTGCGCTCCCGCGGTTTTTGCGACGCAATGCGGCGGCCAATCGCCTCCTTTTTGTTTAAAATGAGAAGTCTGGGAGGGATGCCAATCACGGGAGGCAAATATCGGAGCTCTTTGGGACCGGAAAAGCTCAATGTACCGGTTCAGTACCGGAATTACCCGGTCCCCTTCCGGCACAGGCAATGCTCCGCCCGGACAAAAATCATTCTGCACATCAACTATTAATAACGCGCTACTCATGCTCCGCCCCTTCAAGATTCCATACGGATCGCCGATACCGGGCACTGAGATGCCGCCTGCCGGGCGGAATCCTGCAAATCTTCCGGCACTTCATCCACATGCGCGACCGCCTTCTCTCCTTCCATCTTAAATACTTCCGGGCATACCGACGGACACACACCGCACCCGATACACGTGTCTTGATCTACTATCGCTCGCATAGTTCCCTCCTTAAGGCTACGTTCTTTTATTCGACACTTATCTGCTTCTGATTCTGCCACAGCCCGTGCACATTACAATAGCCTGAAGCGTAAATGGTCCCTGGTTTCTCGGTCTTAAAACTCATCGTCGCCTCATGATGCGTGTACACCGTACTAGTATCGGCCCCCTGTGCCGACGCGCCGTGCGCGGTAAACTCCGCTTTTCCGATCTGAAAGGGAAACTTCTCACCCTGGGGATGAAAGTACACGTCGATCCAGCGGATGTGGTGCTCGGTTTTGTTCGGATGCGCCACTTCTTTCCCGATGGTTACGGTCACTTTGAAAAATTCACCTTTCTTCACCGAATCCGGGACATCAATCACCGGTACGTGTTTTTCCTGTTTCCAATCGGCGCTCTGGAACAACTCCTTGAACTCTGCCATTTTTCCTCCTTTTCTATAGGATCATCTCTGACCGGGCACTGCGCAGCACCCTTGCTCACCGCTGCGGTTCCGAAGGTTCTGAAATTCCTTCCAGGGTCTCGCCGGCCGCTTTCTCTCCGCATCCACATGCAAGATCTCCCAGTGAAACGATTCCGACCAGCCGCTTTTCATGATTGATCACCGGTAGACGGCGCACCTTCGCCTTTTTCATCTTTCCCATCACTTCCCCGACATCCATATCGTCAAAACACCATTCCACCCCTTCACTCATCGCCGCAGATACCTTCGCGTCCCGCGGATTCTGCCCTTGCGCCATCGACTTGATCACCAGGTCACGGTCGGTAAGTGTCCCGCGAATCGTATCCCCGTCACATACCGGAAGCATTCCCACGTTCAGATCCTTCATTTTTCGGGCCGCGTCGGCAAGCGAACTTTCCGGCGTGACAACTTCTGCTCCTTTTGTCATTACTTCACGTATTTTCATGGCTCCTCCCTGTTTATTAATATAGTGAATTGTTCTTTTCCCCGGCGGGACGGCCTTTTTTCACTATCCCGCAGGCGATTCGCGGCCCCCCTTTTCCTGCCGGGTCGGTCACGTAATCATCCGGGTCGCGGTGAATCACCACGGACGTTCCGCCGTCGATAAATAAAGAATGAGATGCCTCTTCTTTGAGGGTGATCCTCTGTGTGCGAAAACTCGTAGTGAGGGTGCCGTCCGGTTTCACCCGTATATTCGGCAAATCACCGGCATGGGGTCCCTGTCGGTTCAAAAATCCGTGTTTCGCGTTCCCCGGATTGAAATGCCCTCCCGCGCTGGTAAAGTCGGGAGCCAGGCACTTTCCCTTTTCATGGATATGGAGCGCGTGCTCACCCGGGGCTAAATCGGTGATTCGAACCGAAACCTTCACCCCTTCATCCTGCTGCGTGAATACCACGCGTCCGGCAGGCCGGCCCTCGCGGGTGGACAGTTCCGCGGTGGCGACACGCACTTCGGCGCCGCTTCCCGCGATCAATAAAAATGCAGATCCCCACACTAACCCAAATAAAATGCTTTTGGCCCTGATTTTTCTCATCCTTCTCTCCTTCTTTTCCGCTCGGATTCTCCTTTCTGATGCCTGGGGACCACGCCTTCAACAGATCCGTTTTTATGTTCCCACAGGCCGTTTCCCGGCGACAGGGGGAAAATCCCCTTTTTATTGACATTTTTCTACGGATACCTTAAAAAAGAAAATATTCAAATATACTTCCGCTTGCGGTCGTGCTATGATAATGCCATGAAAAAACACGGGTCCGGTACCCGCAAAAGAAAAATCCCGTCACCGGATCTGCTTCGACGAATTCTCCTCTGGAAAAAAGTTGCGCTCATTCTCAGCGCGGTCAGTCTCTTCCTTACCGGAATGGTCATCATCACCCGCCGCGATCTGGATACTCCTGCGGCCCGTCACCGGATTTCTCCGGAGACACCATATGCTAAGAAAATCCACCGGCTTATGGCCCCGCTGGAATACAATGGGCTCGCCCGGCTCATGCAACCGGACGTCTCCCTCTCGCTTTCGTTCCGTCCGCCGGCATGGACGCTCACGAACATCCACACCTTTGATCAAGACGGCAACGTAATGCTGCCGGAGGGAAAATACGGCGTATGCGGAGAATTGGCCGCCTACATGCATCGCCACATCGCTCCGTTGTTCGGGGAACAATATAAGATCGAATACGTGTGGGTAAATGAATCGGGGTACTTCCTCTCGCCGGAATCTTCCCACGTGGTGCTGAGAATCACCGATACGTCCAAGTCACGCCGCAACGTGTATATCCTTGATCCATCATTTCACCGCTACGGACCACTGAGTGAGTTCGAAGATTACCGCTTCCTGGGCAGTAGCCGGGTACTGCCCCAAATCGCGAGCCGCTCCCCCTCACAGACATTCAGAGTAAACACCACCACTCCCCTGCTGATTACCCGCGATACCCTGGTGCAACTGGCCGTATCTACCGAACAGGGAAAATTCGACAAAGACCATTTTGCGATCGCGCTGTTCGCCACCCGGCGGCACCGCTATGCCGGGAAAAATCTGCTGGTGTTTCACTACCGTAAAGGCCGGATCGCAATTGAGGAAAACGCCGAACTCGCACGCGCACTTTTCGGGCGCAAAAAATATCCCGCGATCCGGGAAAAAATCCGGAGGATGTTTTACCGGACTTTCACAACACCTCCGGCATCCCCCGCCCCGAACCCCGCACCTTGATGCGTCCGTGGTTCCCTCACCGTGCCCTCTCCTTGACACCGTCGAAACGAGAGAGTAGTATAAGAGAACAGAAAGGAACGCTATGTTCGGAAAACGCATTACCCTCTTCAAATTATTCGGTTTCGACGTAAAAATAGACACCAGCTGGTTTTTTATCGCCCTGCTCGTCGTCTGGTCACTGGCCCAGGGATTCTTCCCCTATTCCTACGGGGGATTGAGCGAGAGGACTTACTGGCTGATGGGCGTCGCAGGCGCCCTGGGACTGTTCTGTTCAATCGTAATCCACGAGTTTTTCCATTCCCTGGTTGCACGCAGATTCGGCCTGCCGATGAAAGGGATCACCCTGTTCATTTTCGGCGGAGTCGCGGAAATGCCGGAAGAACCGCCGACGGCACGCGCCGAATTTTTCATGGCTGCGGCCGGACCGGCGGTCAGCATCGTACTCGGATTCCTTTTTTTGCTCCTTGTCCGCGCCGGCAGCAGCGCGGGGTGGTACCGCCCCGCGGTCGGTGTGATGAAATATCTCACCTACATCAACTGGGCACTGGCCGCATTCAACCTGCTCCCGGCATTTCCCCTGGACGGCGGCAGAATCCTGCGGTCAATCCTGTGGAAAGTCAAACACGATCTGCGCTGGGCAACCCGGATATCGGCGCGGATCGGGGCGGGATTCGGGATCCTGCTGATCGCGACCGGCGTGCTGTTTTTGTTTCTGGGAGGATTTATCGGCGGATTCTGGTGGATACTGATCGGCATCTTCCTGCGCAATGCTTCGCACATGTCCTACCAGCGGCTCCTCATGAAACAGGCCTTTCACGGTGAACCCGTGCGCAACTTCATGAAAAAAGACCCCGTGACGGTCGCTGAGAACGTCACCCTGAGCGACTTCGTGGACAACTACATCTACCGCTATCACTACAAGATGTTTCCCGTGGTGGAAGACGGCCGCCTGAAGGGCTGTGTGCACGCCAGCGACGTAAAAAAAATCGGCCGTCAAGATTGGGATAAAAAAAGCGTGAAAGATGCCGCCCGCCCCTGCGGTCCGGAGAACACCCTCACGCCGGATACCGACGCCATGGACGCCCTCTCACTGATGCATAAGAACCACAGAAGCCGGATGCTGGTAGAAGAAAAGGGCCAGGCAGTAGGCGTGCTTTCCCTCAAAGATTTGCTGAAATTTCTCTCGTTAAAAATTGACCTGGAAGGTTAGCAACGGCCGGAAAGGGTTACTCAGGAAGACCGGATTCCCACATGTCTTCTATTTTCTGCTTTTCCTGCGCTTGCCTCACGCGGAGTTTCTTCCGATGAAGCAAGACCGCCTCCCGCGTTAATTCGCGGTATTCATCGAATGACTGCTCGACCTGCCGGGGGAAATTGACCATATAAGGACATTCGGAACGCAACCCCCTCCCAATGGCGTTGCACTCGCTCCAGTATCCCTTTTCCTGAGGAGTGTTCAAATAACCGTATCTATCCAAAATCGGGGCCAGACGTCCGAGGGCTTTTCTCACCGCCTCTTTCAGCGCCCCCGGTTTGTGCTCCCTGGCGCCGGATTCGAAGGAAAAAGGCTCCCATACTTCCGGAGCAGAAAGAATCCCCTCGACGATCTTGTCTGCGGCCAGAATAAGGCGGGAAACTTCATCCCTCATTTCCTCCAGCTGAGCGGACTTCAGGGAAGAAGTATGGCGGGTATCGTTCTTGACATAGGCCGCGGACGTATCCTCATACCACTGAGACAAAAAACGCTGCAAAACCGGCCTGCTTCTCCTGTATAAATCCTCGGCGTTACGGGAAACCTCCCCCAGCTGCTCCCCGATCTCTTCCAGCCGCCGGGCGTATTTATCGTCCATCCCCTGCGCTCCTTCGCTCACTCCTGATCCTGTTCATCGTAAAGAATAAATTTATTCACTCCGGGAACTTCCGGTTCTTCGGAAATGAATGAACCCCTTTCTTTTCCTGAAAATCCCGGAGACCGGCGTACGCCGTAGTCATCGCGCACCTCAATACGGATCCGCTGTTCAGAACCCCTCTGCGCAGGAAGTTCCTTTTCCGATTCAGGCTGAACCGGACCGGAACCTGATTCGGGAACACAGGTGACTTTATGAGGATAGGTCTTGCCCACGACACACGAGTATGTTTCCGAACAGCGGTAATACGAACAGGGATCCACTCGTGCGCACACCGGATCTTCGTCGCCGGGGAAAAGATAACAGCTCCATCCCCCGGGACAGGGATGCTGCGCGTCGCACAGATATTCACTGATGTTTTTTCGTGCGGCACCCGCGTTGCCCGACGGCAAGGCGAATAGACACGCGATCACTCCGGCGAACAATAATTTCATCACTGACATTGTATCAAACTTTGACCGGACACCAAGTTGTTTCTGGTCGACATCCCGAAACGCCCCGGGATCAAAACCTGCTGCGGAGCACCGAAAGCGTGCGCTCGAAATCAGGAAGGGACGTGCATTCGCGGCGGCCGAGCAATGCCGCGGCATACGCCACCGGAATGTGACGATTACGCGCATCGGCGTAAAAATCGTCAATCCTTTCGCACAACTGATCAATAGACAGCTCTCCGGGCGTGATCCGCTCCTGCGCAAGCCGCATCTTGTCGGTTTCAAGGAACCGCGCCGCTTCGCCGCCGTCAATGACACCGGATAGGAACACCGTTTTTTCCCGGCGGGAAAAACTTTCCCAGCGCGCGGCGTGCACGGGCGCGCGCTGTCCCCGCGCCGCTCCGCCGCCGCACATCAATATCACCAGCACTACGCCTATGATTGTCTTTTTATTTCTCTGGTGCATACACGAGAACTCCGTGATGTTCTGCGAACCCTCGCGTCCGCTCGTGAAGTTGCGTTTTCTTTTCGCCGAGAATATGCGTGACCCGCAGTCCGCGCAGGACACAGAGATCCGCCAGCAAAAACCGATGACAGCGCCAGGGAACCGTTTCCGCGCAGACGAGGCAGGACCTGCGGGAACAGATGCGGCTGAGAAGCGCGTCAAACTCCCGCCGGAATTCCTCAGTCTGCATATAATCGGCATATCCCCGGAATCCCTCATTGGTAAGCCCGCGGTTCGGCGAGTCGTCGCGCGGTTTGCGGAACCCGCCTAATCCCGGACAGTGCCGGTACTCGATCTGTTCTTTCGCCAGTGCCGGCGCGAGAGATTCTTTCCCAAACTGCGGATTACGCCGGGAGCCGGGAAAGGAACGGACATCTTCCACCGCCTGAAGCCCATGGGTCCGGAGCAAAAATATACACTCCTCCAGCGACCGTCTTCCGTGACCGAGGGTCCACACTTCACCTTTTTGTCTCATTCCGGCCCTTGCGAGAGAAACTCCAGCCCGCTCAGCCATTTCCCGGCGCGTACCTTTTTACACCACATCACCCGGACCGATTTCTTAAAAGGTGACTCTTCCGTGTGAGGAATCAGCGTGAGCACCGCCGAAATACCGGCACGGAGGGGCCGCTCCGTCACCGCGCCCACGCCTTTCAGGGAAATATTCTGAATCTTGACCGGCACCTTGCGGTAATCGCTCAACTCAATGAGCGCCGTGGCGCTTGCCGCATAGCGTTCGCAAATCCGCTGAAATTCGCTCTGCCCCACTCTGCCTCCTTTTATAACCTTTCTACCACATTCCCCGCAGAGGAGACAAGTGCTTTCTTTTAGGGAACCTCGTCGAGAGAAATCCGGCGAAAAGTTCAGGGACGCCTCTTCAACAGAAATATCTGTTGTCCGAAGGAAATCCCTTCAAATTCCGGAAAGCGCCCTTCGCTCCCGCCGCTTTGTCCTGCTTCTCCCTGTCCCGAAAATCTTCTTACCGCTCAAGAGAAGCATTTCTCACTAATGCGATGTAGGCGCCCAGCACCGTACCGAAGAAAAAAGTATGCGCCGCGAACCCGTTCCATATCGCGTTCACCATAGTGAACTGCGGCCACCACAACGGAGCGAATACATAGAAATTGAGCAGCCATAACAGCATTCCGTACAACGACCCCGCGGCCGTCAGGAAAGAAACGGCTCCGTATTCTTTTTTGCGGAACTTCACCGCCGAAACGAAAATGAGTCCGTATACCGCAGACAGGACCGCGTGCACGAGGAGTCCGGTGAAACCGGCCGCCGCCAACGAAAAAGACGGCTGCAATGCCTGCCGTCCCAGCACCAGCGAAGAAATCATCCGTAAAGGACCGAAAAAAGGTTTTCCCAGCGCGCCGTTCATGACCATCTCGGCCAGCGCGAAGACCGCACCCGCCAGAACACCGCCCATCATCCCCTTTATCAGCCAAAACTTCCCTCTTGTGGGTTGAGAATTCTCCATACCACCTCCTTTTTGTTATTGTATAACCGGAGGTGAAGAAAAGCATAGTACGCGATTCGTCTTTCTCTTGACGTTTTTCCGTTTCGAAAAGGAAGTGATCAGCGGGGAGAAAACACGGTACGCAGAAGCTCGTCGATGTCGACAGGTTTGAGAAAACAGCCGTCGGCGCCAAGCGCTTCGACCTTCTCCGGAGAAGAAAAGCGGGAATCTTCCGCCCCGGTAAGAAAAAATATACGTGCGTCAGGAGAAATCTCTTTCATTTTGGTCAAGATCTGGGGCCCTTCCATTCCGGGAAGCTTCACATCAAGCAGTACGACCTGGGGGCGGTGAACGCTGAACAGTTCCAGGGCTTCCTCTCCGTTGCCTGCCTTCCATACCGTTGCCTGCCGGCGCTCCAACACCCTTCCCAGCAAATCGCGCATCGACGCTTCATCGTCAACCAGTAATACGGATCGTTCCATAGCGTTTCCCTCCCCGGTCACTCAATCTCGGGAATCGGCACATCCTGAATCGACGTATTTGGTATCGACGGTTCCGGGATGGCCGGTTCTTCGATCTGTACTTCCCCTATATGCGGATCGTCGATCTCGACTTCACCGATGTGCTGCGCCGTTTCGTTTCTCCGGCGGCGGGCCTGAGTGAGAGATTCCCGCACGGCAGACTTCAACTCTCCGGGAACCTGTTGTAAAAATACCCTCAATACTTCTTCATCCCTGGCCAAGGCGCGGTCGATCACTTCAAATGCCTCCTGCCGGTCCGCGGTTTCCCGCGTATTCTGAATCTGCCGCCAGGCCTGATTCACGGTCCGGCGATATTCAGCGAGCGCTTTGGCGGCCTCAGGAGCCACCCCCTGTCCGGCCATCTTCTGAGCCTGCCGCAACTGCTCACCCGCCAGTTCCATGGTACGCGAAACCTGCGCCGTTGCCTCGTACCGTGCCTCTTCGGCCGGCGCCTCCGTTTCTTGGGCGCAGAGGGCGGATACGCCCGTGCCGAGCAGTGCCACAATCCCCCAGCAAAAGATCTCCCTTTTCCTCTTCCCGTTTAAAAACATAGGTACTGGTCCGCTTTTCTGAGCCGCGCGCCCGCGCGTCCGAGATCCTCCAGCCGGCGGATACGTCGGCCCGAACTCCGTAATCCCAGAATCCGTTTCACCGTCACCTCTCCCAATCCGGGCACGCGCAGCAGCCGGGAGCGGTCGGCGCGGTTGACGGCCACGGGAAAGAATTCGGGATGCGCCCGTGCCCATAATTCCTTGGGATCACAACGAAGCGAAAGGTTTCCCTGAAGATCAAAAGGGATCTCATCGGCACAAAAACCGTATCGGCGCAGCAGCCAATCAACCTGATAGAGACGGTGCTCACGAGTTAATAGCTGTTCATTGGTATACCCGCTTCTTTCACCCGGCAGAGAACGGTCGCCCAACCCCCGTTGGTACGCGCTGAAATACACCCGGTGCAGGCCAAGGGTACGGTAAAGAGCCCAGGAGGAACCGACGATCTCCCGGTCACTGTCCCGTCCCGCGCCGACAATGAACTGGGTCGTATGCTTTACCCGGTCAAACCGGCTTCCCCGGGAAGTGAGACGGCTGATCATTCTCAATGACCGAAGGATATCCCGCTGATATTGTTTGCGCCGGGTGAGTTCCTGAAAATGCTGCGCGCCGGCCGCTTCGATGTTCACTGACACCGCGCTGGCCAAAGAGACCGCCGCGCGAATAGCCGCATCCGAAGCGCCCGGAATAATTTTCAGGTGAATATATCCGCGAAATCCGCCCCGGCGTAATTTGCGCGCTACCGCGTTCATCCGTCCCATCGTCTCATCCGGAGTGCGCATCACTCCGCTGCTTAAAAACAATCCGGATACCCGCCCCTCCCGCAGGTACCGCAAAAAAGCCCGCACCATTTCCTCCGGAGTAAGCCGGCAGCGCTGGGGATCCTGATCATTCCGTAAAGGACAGTACCGGCAATCATTCACGCATTCGTTGGAAAGAAGAGTTTTAAAGAGAAACGTGCGTCCTCCCTGGGGAAGCGCTACCGGATAAATCCATTTCTGTTCTTTTGATCTGCGGCGGTGTTCTTCCTCCCGCGTCCCGCAGGCACAGGCAAGATCATACTGTGAATCTTTGGAAAGCACGGTCAATTTTTGTTCGGTGTCGGGACTCCGGCGTAACAACATAGCGGTACCTCTGATTATTCCGCGCACACCTCGGCGGAAAAGACATACAGCTCACAGTTCCCTTCGCGCCAGGACCGCGGGTCTATCCCCGCTTTTTGCGCGCACAAATTATCTAAAAACTGCTCTTTCGACCATCCGGTTTCGACGGCGACCTGCGGCAAAAATACCCCGCGGCGCCCCCCCTGACACACCATCACGCCGTGCCTTCCCAAAATAATATTCTCGGCGGAATCCACCTTCTCCGGAGGGGAAAGAACCGAAATTTCAATTCGTAACCGGTCGACTTCATCGGCGGTCACCGGAGGGAAACGGGGATCGTGCAAAGCGGACTGCGTTACCATTTCCTGTACCGCCGCGTACAACGGCTGAGTGCCGGTCAGCGTCCCGATGCAGCCGCGAAGCTGTTCATCCCTGTACAATGTCACGAAGACCCCCCGGGATTGCCGCAGGCGCTCGTCCAGGGCGCCTTTATCCACAGAAGGCTGGGCTCCTTCGAGTTCGGCTTTCAGCGCCTTGCGGGCGAGCCTGAGCAATTCCTTTTTTTGTGCGGAATCCAACAGTTCACTCATCACGTTTTTTCTCCAGTATCGAAAGATCGGGCACCCCGGGCGTATGCACGCGGTACCATACGGTCTCGCAGTTGTCCTGCCCGTCCTGAGCCGGAACGCCGGCGCACACCCGCAGACGATGCCGGCCGTCCTTCACCGGAGACAGAGGGAAGACAACCGTTTCCCATTCTCCCGGACCGAGCGCCGAGGTAAAAACCTGTGCCAGCGGCTTCTTGTTCCGCCAGATCTTCACCGGAATCCGGACTTCATCGCCCCTGGCGGTATGTTTTACCAATACCTCGACCCTGCCGCTTTCCGCGGACGTAAGTACCGGCGGCCGCACCCGGGTACTGACAATCGCCACGGCGATATTATCCGAAGCCGCCTCACCCGCACTCAATTCCGGGACGAGCATCGCCGCAAAGATGAACCCTGCGGAAAAAAGCGTACGTATTCCCATGGTGTTATTATAATCCTTTTCCTCTCCCGGAAAAAGTGCTTTATTTTCACTCATCCGCGGGGTTCACTTAATCTCACAGCTGATCCGGGCCTGCGCCGACAGCACGATCCGGCCGGCCGAGAGCGTCGATGACGTCTGAGGCCCGGCCGCTGCAGCCACGTCGACCCGCTGTGTCATCAGCGGCTGCGGGGGAGAAAAATAACGAACACCGGTAGTGATCGTCACGTATTCTTTGATCCGGACACCCGCCGCCCGAGCCATGACCTGCGCGGTCTTCATCGCATCCTGCACCGCGAGTTTCACTGCCTCGCGGCGTTGCGAGGTATCATCCTCTTTAAAGAATTTCACCTTCCGGACCAGATTCACGCCGTGTGCCAAAGCCGTATCAAGAATCTTCGCGGCATTTTGGGATAGCCGGTCGGGATCGCGATCCTGGATGCGGACAGTAAACTCCTGAACGATGCGATATCCTATTATCCGGGGCACGCGTCCTTCACGCACCGCGTCATATTCCCGCTCTTTCACCAGTTCCACCTGGTAGGACGGAGCTTTCACGCGTATGTCTTTTATGCGGAGATTTTTAAGCGCGGAGAGAAGCTTCTGCATCCGAACGGCGTTCTCTTCGCGAGCCTTTCCTGCGTCGGCGTGCAGTGATTCAATCCCCAGAAACAGCCGCGCGCTGTCCGGTGTCACCCACACTTTCGCCGTTCCTCCGGTTTCGATACGGCGGTTTTCCGCCGCGTAGCCGCCGCCCCCCGTGATCATGATCGCGCACACCCCTATCAGGCACATCTTTTTTACCATACTTCCCCTTTCTTTTCCTCATCAAACATCCTGCCGGCCGGCAGTTCCCGTTTCCCTGCTTTACTTCTCTTGATCCGGAATCGTTCACCGTCCTCGCTCCCGCATCCAGGATCAAGAATCAATGATCAGAACCAAATACCCCCGATCTCCCGGCTCATTCCGATGCCGTTACTCCTTCTAACGCCTCCTCATGAACGCGAAAGTCTTCCTGGCTGAACAGCACGAAACGTATGAGCCGAACCTGCCGAAGCTCTTTACTCATCCCGGCCACCGCGGACAACGCCGTACGCGCGGCATCACGAAGCGGATATCCGAACGCCCCGGTCGAAAGAGCGGGAAACGCGATCGAACGAATCCGGTGCTTCTCGGCCAACGTCAGCACGTTACGGTAACATCTTTTCAGAATTTCTTCCCCGGGACGATCCTTGCCGTATACCGGCCCCAGCACGTGAATCACGTAATTATTCGGCAAATTATACGCGCCGGTAAGAACCGCCTCTCCGGGCTCAATCGGAGCGAAGGGGCGGCATTCTTCTTCCAGTCCCGGTCCGGCCCCGTCATGAATCGCTCCGGCAA
>WJJJ01000029.1 GCA_014729775.1 Candidatus Omnitrophota bacterium
AAGTCCACGACAGGTCGCAGAAGAATAAAGGAGATGTTTTTTAGTCAATAATTACACTAATCCACCAGCCATCTTTGATGGCTGGTGAGATCTCACCAAAAGCCAAAAGGCTTTTGGTGGATTGTGGACGCGAACCCTAGAAGATATTTAGACAAGGAGGCCTCAAGTGAAAATGCTTAAGATTTTGATTGTCGGTGCAATTATTGGCCTATGGACCTCATATTCGTTTGCAAATAATTCGCAGTTTCAAGTTCGGTTAGCACTAGAAGAAAAGGAAACCCAGACGATGCCACATGATCTCTTTCCTTACACGTTACCTGGCGGCGAGGAGATACAGCTGGCCGTTGCAAAGGATGTCGTTTTATCAACACAAGACGTACAAGAGGCTTCTATTAGATTACAGGAAGATTTGATAAAAGATATGCCGGATGCAGTTTGGACGGTGGATTCTGATGGCTTGAAAGTATTACGTTATACGGAGCAGGATAAATTAAACTTAACAGCAGAACCGCGGATTGAGTTTAAGTTAACAGATGAAGGGGCAAGAAAATTCGCAGATTTTACTAAGAAGAATACCAGGAAATCTGTAGCGGTCATTGGAGATAATCGAGTTTTAGCTAAAGTTATGATTATGGAACCGATTACGAGTGGGAAAATTCAAATTTTTACGCCTACGGATAAAGTAAATGAAATAGCCAAGCTTGTAGAGCGTATGGGATTGAAATTAGAAGTTAGGCCAAGTAGATAAGCCGAACATTAAATAACATAGTCATAATAGAGTTCTGATTTTGTAGGTTCTTTAGATGCCAAGGGTTTTTCAAAGACGGGTTCATGTAGAGAGATGAGCCAACCCATGCTGCGTTTACGATATATTTTTATAAGTAGCGGTATTCCAATGGGTTGTAGTGTTTGCCTAACGTCTACAATCACCCGTAGGTTTTCATTGACAGAAAGGATGAGAGAGGGGCTGGAAGGGGAGAGCTGCCCTGAGTGCCTAATACATTTTCGGCAATACTTTATGCCCTTCGGGCACGCACCGGCTGCGTCGGTGAGTATTGGCGAATCCCTCCCTCTTCGTAATTCTTTGCCAATCTTGCATTTTCGTGTGCTCGGTGGATTATTCGGTTGTGGCGTCGACACTTATTCTCGCAAGGAGTGTCTATGCATTATCTCAATGAACAGAATATCTTTCTGTTTTTGATCCAGTTAGTTCTTCTGCTGGGGCTGGCCAGAGGGTTGGGAGAGCTGTTTCGCAAATGGCACCAACCGGCGCTCACCGCCGAAATACTGGTCGGGATCGTGCTGGGCCCGACCATCCTGGGGCGTTTCCTCCCGTTTTTACATCAGACCATTTTCCCGGCGGACGTCGTCCAGCAGAACATGCTGGAGACGATGGCCTGGGTAGGGGTATTGTTCCTTCTGCTCGAGACGGGCCTTGAGATTGACTTTGCCTCGGCCTGGCGACAACGGGGCGAAGCGCTCAAGATCGCGATATCGGATATCGCGATACCCATGGTTATCGCCTTTGCCTGCTGTTTTTTCCTTCCGGCGCATTACCTCGCCGATCCCGATCAGCGGCTGTTGTTCGCGCTCTTTATGGCGACCGTGATGACCATCAGTGCGATGCCGGTCGCGGCCCGCGCGCTCCATGACCTGAAGCTTTCCAAAACCGACCTCGGCTTTCTGATCATGTCGGCCTTATCCGTCAACGACATCATCGGCTGGCTGATCTTTACGCTGGTCCTGGGATTTTTTACCCATGCGGGCCTGAGTCCGGTTCATGTCTTGACCATTGCCGGGGCAACGATCCTGTTCACGGTGCTTGCCCTTACCGTGGGACGGATCTTTGCCGATAAGGTGATTACCGGCATCAAGCGGCGGAAGATGCCCCAGCCGGGTGTGCCGCTTACCTTCATCTGCATTCTCGGCGCTTTCTGCGGCGCGCTTACTCAGAAAATCGGGATTCACGCGTTGTTCGGATTTTTTATCGCCGGAATTATGGCCGGCGGTTCCCGTGCGCTTTCGGAAAACGTGCGTCAGATCATTTCCCAGATGGTGTACGCGATTTTCGTTCCTTTATTTTTCGTGAACATCGGTTTAAAAGTCGACTTTTTACGGAATTTCGATTTGTTTCTGGTATTATTGATCAGCGTGATCGGAATTGCCGGCCGGTTTTTCGGCGCGTGGTTCGGCGTGAGTCTTACCCGTCTGTCGAAAACCAACCGGCTGTCCATCGCGATTGCTCATACTCCCGGCGGTGCGATGGAAATCGTCGTTGGTCTGCTGGCGCTCGAGTATAATCTTATTACCGAGCCGGTCTTTGTGGCGATCGTATGCGGCGCCCTGCTTTCGTCGGTGCTGCTGGGTCCCTGGTTCTCGTATTCGATCCGCCGCCGCAAGAAAGTGAGCATCCTGGAGTATTTTTCTCCCAGAGGCGTGCTTGCCGCGTTCAAGAGTCATGAACGTAACGGGGCCATCCGTGAATTAAGCGAACTGGCTGCGGCGCAGGAAGGAATGGTTGAGGCCGAATATGTGTATGAAGCGGTGATCGCCCGGGAAAATCAGATGGGAACCGCTCTGGAAGAGGGGATCGCGGTGCCGCACGCCCGTTTGCCTGAGTTCAAACGTCCCCTCATCGTCTTCGGACGGGCTCCGGACGGGATCGATTGGAATTCTCCTGACGGCAAGCCTGCCCATTTCATTTTTCTCATTCTCTCTTCTCAGGATGACTACGATTCACAGGTGCAGATACTGGCTTCTCTGGCGAAAACCATGAGCGAGAAGAGCGCGCGGGAACAGATCTTGCAGGCCGGGGATGAACACGCGATCTGGACGCATTTCCGGCAATTTTTCGCGTCCAAACACGTCTCCCGCAATAAAAAGAAAAAGTAACACTGCCGTCCGAAGCGGGTCTCTTCCGGAGCCGCTGTTTCTTCTTCCAAAGGGTATTCTGTTTCCAAATTTATGATATAATTGATGTTATGACCTGCGCAGGAGAAAAGCGGTTTGAACGGATTCCCAATACCGTTTCCCGGGAACAGATCTACCGGCGCCTCGGACAGACGAAGAACACCGTACTCACCGCCGAAATCACCCATAAAACCGGGCAGTATCTTGACCAGGCGCTGGGGATCATCCGGCTTCGGGGTGTCTACCGGCGGTTGAAAATCACGGAGAAAGACGCGCAGAGCGTACGCCTGGCGCAGGGCGGGGAAATTCGCAGCCATTCCCTGGCCGTGTTTCTGGAGCAGTGCGAAGAGGTATTGCTGATGGCTGCGACGGCCGGGAACCAGATTGTCGAATGTATTCAGGAGGCGACCCGCACCGGTGATCTGAGCCGGGCCGCGGTGTATGACGCCGCCGCGAGCGAAAGCGTGGATACCGCGCTTGACTGGCTTACGAATTACTTCCGTTATGAGCTGCAGCGTGAAAATAAACAGCTCACCCGGCTGCGGTTTTCTCCGGGATACGGTGATTTGGAGCTTTCCGTCCAACGAATGATGTATGAATTATTGCCGTTGAGCGAATTCGGCATCCGGCTGACCGAAAAGGACATGCTGCAGCCGGAGAAATCGGTCACGGCGGTCGCGGGGATCAGGGAGATCTTATGAATATTCGAAAACTGATCGCGGAACAGATCGTAATTCTTGACGGCGCCCTCGGCACCGAAGCCCAGAAACGGGGACTGCCCGCAGGGGTGTGTCCCGAACGCTGGCTCGTGGACCATCCGCGGTTACAGCGGGAAATTCATGCCGAGTATTGCAAGGCCGGGGCACACGCCGTCTATACTCCTACGTTCGGAGCCAATCGCGTGAAGCTCGGACACTGGGGGGAAAAGAAGGCCTCAAGGATCAACGCTCAACTCGCGGCTGCCAGCCGGAAGGCGGTGCCGAAGGGAGTGGCGGTAGCCGGAGATATCGGGCCGACCGGAGACTTTGTGGAACCGTTCGGGGAATTAGGGTTTGAAGAAGCGGTACGCATATTCAAGGAACAGGTGCGCGGGCTTGCTGATGCCGGAGTTGACCTATGCGTGATCGAGACGATGATGGATATTCAGGAAGCCCGGGCCGCGCTGCTCGCGGTGAAGGAGGAAACCGATTTGTTCACGCTAGTGACGATGACTTTCGAGCAGGACGGCCGTACGCTTAACGGGACCGATCCGGTGAGCGCGCTGGTGACCTTACAGAGTCTGGGTGCTGATGCCGTGGGCTGTAATTGCTCTACCGGCCCCGAAGACATGGTAAAGATTATCGCCAGGATGAAACCGTACGCGACCGTTCCCCTTGTTGCCAAGCCGAACGCCGGTATGCCGGTGATCAAAAAGGGGGAGGCGGTATTCGGCATGACGCCGCAGGATTTTGCCCGTTCCGGAAAAGCATTGGTGAAAAAGGGAGTGAATTTGATCGGCGGCTGCTGCGGCACCACGCCGGCGCACATCCGTGCCCTTCGCGGAGCGCTGGTCAGGAGAAAACCGGTCGCGCCGGTAAGGGAGGCGGTGAACGCGGTATCCTCAGCCCGGCGGACGGTGGAGTTTCGCCCGGAACGGATTACGATTATCGGCGAATGTATCAATCCTACCGGCAAGAAATCGTTGCAGTCCGCGTTGAAAAAAGGAGATTTCTCACCGGTAAGGGAGCTGGCGCGGGCTCAGGCAGAAGCCGGCGCGGACCTGCTCGACGTCAATGCCGGGATGCCCGGGATAGACCAACGGCGTGTGCTCCTTCGGATCATTGACCTGTTATCCGTCGGGTTCTCCCAGCCGTTATCAATTGATTCACACAATAAAGAAGTGGTAGAGGGGGCACTGCGCAAATATCCGGGCCGCGCGTTGTTGAATTCGGTGTCCGCGGAACCGAATGCACTTAAAGAGCTGCTGCCGGTGGCGGCACGGTACGGCGCGATGATCATCGGTCTGCCTATAGGCGAGAAAGGAATTCCCTCCACTTCGCGCCAGCGCCAGACGAATGCCCGGAAAATTCTCCGGGCGGCCAAAAAATACGGGATGACCAAAAAAGATATTTTATTCGACGGGTTGGCCATGGCTGTTTCGTCCGATCCGAAATCCGGACAGGAAACCCTCGATTTTCTTGAATGGTGCCGCCATGAATTTGCCGGCCTTTCCGTCATAGGCCTTTCCAATATTTCGTTCGGGCTCCCGATGAGGCGGTGGCTGAATGCTTCGTTTCTCGCGCTGGCGAAAGCTCGGGGGCTGACGGCGGCAATCGCCAATCCCGCGCATGCCGAAATTCGACATGTACGCGCCGCGGTGGATTTATTCTCAAGCGGAGATATGGGAAAATTTCTTGAGATTGGCCTGGCCGCTCAAGGGTTGGAGACCGAACAGGGGTCTTCAGAGGAAACAGCGGAGCAAAAAGTCTACCGGGCGGTGCTTCAGGGTGACAGAGACGGCATTGTGTCCCGGATCCGGGAAGCACTGAAGCAGGGCGCGGTTCCGTTGGACCTGGTCGATCGTTTCATGACCCCGGCGATGAACGAGGTCGGTGCGCGGTTTGAGAAAAAAGAATACTTCCTGCCCCAGTTGATTGTCAGCGCTGAAACGATGAAGCACGGATTTGAATTTTTGAAACCAAAACTGCGCACCGAGCGTGCTGCCGGACAGGTGAAGACAGTGGTCATTCTGGCCACGGTCAAAGGTGATATCCATGATATCGGGAAAAATATCGTTGCCTTGATGTTGCAGAATCACGGTTTCTCGGTAGTTGACCTGGGCAAAGATGTTTCCACCGGGCGTATTCTCAAAGAGATCGCACGGCACGATGAACCGGTGGTCGGATTATCGGCGCTTATGACGACGACCATGGTCAACATGGGCGAGGTGATTGAGCGGGCGGAAAAGGAAAAGGTGTCTTGTCGGTTTGTCCTTGGCGGCGCGGTGGTCACACGGGAATACGCCCGTTCACTCGGTGCCGAATATGCCCGGGACGGCGTGGAGGCGGTGAAGGTCGTGCGTCGACTTTCGGGAAAAAAGGCCTAATTAACGGTAGATTTTTCCCTTTGTGATGATATAATAAACCTCTGCATTTTTGAGCGGTGCGGAGTTCTCGCAGGGGATCCGCACAATATTCTGTCTGGGCCACTAGCTCAACCGGCAGAGCAGGGGCCTCTTAAGCCCAAGGTTGAAGGTTCGATTCCTTCGTGGCCCATATGTTTTCATTCGGCAGATCCTGGATGCGGGATGTGTGTGAAGAATACGGAAATAAGAGGGAAGAGGCCCCTAAATTCCAAATGCTCAATTCCTGCGAGTATTTCCTGTGTCGCGGCGGGTGTTGAGGATGTGGTGTGCAGAGGCAATGGTGTACGCAGGATACACGCGGCGAAGGAACCGGCTTCCGGGCTGAAAAGGGCCGATGAAAAGGTATGAATTCATAGAGCACACCGCTGATCTCAGGTTGAGGATATACGGCCGGACTTTACCCGAGCTTTTTTGTCATGCCGCGATCGCGTTGTTCGAAACTCTCGTGGACCACTCCCCGGCAGGATCCATTCAAAAGAACGTGTCCCTGGATTCAAATTCTCCTGAAAATTTGCTTATCGACTGGCTGAATGAACTGCTGTCTTCTTTTTACGCGGAGCAGTTCCTGCCGAGGGATATCGACGTCCGGGTCGGACCGCAGGAAGGCGGCTATGCGCTTACGGCCTGCCTGCGCGGGGATTCCTACGATCCGTACGCCGAGCCGCTGAAAACTGAAGTGAAAGCGGCAACGTATCACCAGGTCAAGATCGAGGCCGACGACGGGAATTTTTCCGCGGAGATCATTTTCGACGTCTAGAGAATAGCGAATGTGCTATGTGGAACGGCCCCTTAGAACAAATTAACGAATATACGTTTCGTATCCCTCAAAATTATAAGTCGGGAATGAGGGTGGAAGGGCGGCTGTATGCCGGTGAACGGTTACTTGCCGATATCCGGCAGGACCGGGCGCCGGAGCAGGTGGCGAACGTTGCCTGTTTGCCTGGTATCGTCGGCGCTTCGCTCGCCATGCCGGATATCCACTGGGGGTACGGCTTTCCCATCGGCGGGGTTGCCGCGACCGATCCTGAAGATGACGGTGTGATCGCTCCCGGCGGGATCGGCTACGACATTAATTGCGGCGTCCGGTTTCTGCGGACGACGCTGATGAAAGAGGAAGTGACGTCAAGCATTTCGGCTCTGGCCGACGCTTTATCCCAGATGATTCCTTCCGGTGTCGGCTCGAAAGGCAAGGTGCGCATCTCCGGGAAGGAGGAGAAAAAACTTCTCGCTCAGGGCGCCCGCTGGGCGGTCAGGCAGGGGATGGGTGTTGAGCACGATTTGGAGATGTGCGAAGAGCACGGCGGTTTTCAGGACGCTGATCCCGACGTCGTGTCAGAGCGGGCTTACGCCCGGGGCAAGCCGCAGTCGGGAACCCTGGGCAGCGGGAATCATTTTCTCGAGGTCCAGGTCGTGGATGAGATATATGACCTTCAGGCCGCCGCGGTGATGGGCATCAGTCCCGGGCAGATAGGCGTGATGATTCATACCGGCTCGCGGGGATTCGGGTATCAGGTATGCGCTGATTCGTTAAAAGTCATGGCTCAATGCGTGGTCAAGTACCGTCTCGACCTGCCGGACCGTCAGCTGGCCTGCGCGCCGCTGAATTCTCCGGAAGCGCGCCGCTATTTGGGCGCGATGCGCTGTGCGGCCAATTACGCCTGGGCCAATCGCCAGGTATTGACTCATCTCACCCGGGAAGGGTTCGAAAAGATATTCGGTCAGGGGTGGTCAAAGATGGGGATGAATCTGGTCTACGACGTTGCGCATAATATCGCCAAGATGGAAACTCACCTCATCCAGGGGCAAAAAAAGACCCTCTGCGTGCACCGCAAGGGGGCGACCAGAGCGTTTGGCCCGGGTAACCCCGAAATTCCCGAGCGGTACCGGGATATCGGTCAGCCGGTGATTATCCCCGGCGACATGGGACGGGTGTCTTTTTTACTCGCCGGCACGAAAAAAGCCGAGCAGGAAACTTTCGGCAGTACCTGTCACGGCGCGGGCAGGTTAAAGTCGCGGAAAGAAGCGACGCGGACCGTTCAGCTGAGTCGGTTAATGAGCGATTTGAAGCAAAAAAACATTGAGGTGCGCGCGGCCGGGAAGGCCACTTTGGTCGAAGAGGCGCCGGCGGCGTATAAAGACGTCAATGACGTGGTTAACGTGGTGCACCAGGCGGGGATCGCGCGGAAAGTGGCGCGGTTGCGGCCGTTGTGCGTAGTGAAAGGATAAGAGAATGAGATGCGTAATTCTTCAAAAGCAAGGATCAAGGGGTCAGCACCCGGGATCGTAATACTAAGGGAGTTCCATGCTCGATATAAAAAAAATTCGTCAGGATCCCGAAACAGTACGCGAAGCGTTGAGAAAAAGAAACTATTCGTTCGATCTGGACCGCTTTCTCGCGCTGGACGAGCAGCGTCGCGCGATGCTTGCCAAAATTGAGGAACGCAAAGCGGCCCGGAACACGATTGACGCCGAGATGAAACAGCTGCTGAAGGCCAAACAGGATCCCGCGGCCAAAATCGAGGAAGGCAAGCGGTTAAAGCAGGAAATCGCCGGGTTAGAAAAAGAGTATAACGCCAAAGAAGACGAGTGGACGGGGATGCTTATCCGCCTGCCCAATATTCCGCACGAATCTCTGCCGGCGGGCGGTGCGGAGGCGAACAAAATACTGTGCGAGGAAGGAAAGATCCCGCAGTTCGATTTCGCGCCGGCCGATCACGTCACGCTGGCGGAGAAGCTCGATGTGATTGATTTTTCCCGGGCTGCGAAACTGGCCGGGTCCAATTTTGTGCTCTTTAAGGGTGCGGGCGCGCGGCTGGAACGGGCTTTGCTGAATTTCATGCTTGATGTGCATACCTGTGAGCATGGGTATCGGGAAATCTTCCCGCCGGTTTTAGTGAACCGGGATTCCATGTTCGCCACGGGCCAGCTGCCCAACCTGGAAGAGGATATGTACCGGATGCCTGAGGATGATTTGTTTTTGATCCCGACCGCCGAAGTGCCGGTGACCAATATCCACCGCGGTGAGATTCTGGCTCCGGAAACACTGCCGCGGTATTACTGCGCCTATACTTCGTGTTTTCGGCGGGAAGCCGGTTCCTACGGGAAAGAGACCAGGGGATTGATGCGGGTGCATCAGTTCGATAAAGTGGAACTGGTGAAGTTCGTCAAGCCGGAGAATTCGTACGAAGAATTGGAAAGTCTGCTTGCGCATGCCTGTAAAATACTGGAACTACTCAAGATCCCCTATCGTGTGGTGCTGCTGGCGACCGGAGATATCAGCTTTGCCGCGGCGAAATGTTATGACATAGAGATTTACGCTCCCGGATCGAAGAAGTGGCTTGAGGTATCGAGCTGTTCGAATTTTGAGGATTTCCAGGCGCGCCGGGGCAGTATCCGTTATCGCGATTCCGAATCGGGTAAGCCGCGTTATGTGCATACGCTGAACGGTTCCGGCGTCGCGCTGGCCCGGCTGGTGATCGCCCTGCTTGAAATATACCAGCAGGCCGACGGCACCGTGCTGATCCCCGAGCCGCTACGGCCGTACATGCGGGGACAGGAACGGATCGTACCTGAGGTATAAATACGTAATCGGAGGAGCACATGGAAGAACGGGGAGTCCAGAATAATTATATATTCACGCTGGTAAAGTTCGTTTTGTTCCTTCTGCTGTTTTGTTTCCTGGTGGAGATCAGCCGGGAGTTTATCGCGGCAGTGAAATCCGAAGGGGCATTAAGGGCGCAGGTATTGTTTTTTTCGATCCTCTCCTGTTTCGCTTTCTATACGTTCTTTTCCGATCTCAATTCGTTCTACAAGAAAGTCCAGCGGTTTTTCTTCCGTTCGAGCTTCTTTTCCTATCTGGTGCCCGGCCTGCTGATCCTGGTCGGGATCGGATTCTTCGTCCTGCCCAAAGTATTCCATCTGTCCGTGGACAAGAATATCTTTCTGCAAACCGGAGGATTCCTGTTTACCGCCCATTTGATCTACGTGGCGCGCGAGATAAAAGGGGCCACCTTTCCCACGTTTATCAACTACCTGTTTCTGTTCAGTATTCTGTATATCATTAATTTGATTATTTTCGGGCTGTATCTCAAGGTGGGGTTTTCGATCCCGGTTGGCCGGGTGGTGTTTGACGGTCTTCAGCAGGGAGCGGTGATGATCCAAACCCTGTTCACGCAAATTTTCAGATAAGGCCGCGAGGGGCCAAAGGAGGGTATATGACAGAAGTGCAGAACAGAAAAAAGGGAATGGCGGTCGCGAGTTTCATCTGCGGGATTCTCTTTATTTTCGGTCCGATTACCGGTATCCCGGCACTGGTATTGGGGATCTTGGCGCTGAACAATGCGAACAAGCAGGGAGACCGCTACGGCGGAAAAGGATTTGCGGTTACGGGGATCGTGTTGAGCAGTGTCGGTATATTATTGCTGCCGCTGATGATGCTTGCGGCAATCGGTATCCCCCAGTATGTCCGTGCGGTGTCCACGGCCCGGCAGGCGCAGGTAAAGACGAACTTGAGTACTTTGTACTGGGCCGTACAGGAATATTACCTTGAGTACGGGGAGTATCCGGATACCCTCCAGGATCTCCAGGATCTTCCTGCCATGGGAGTGAGAACGGCAGAAGCTCTGCGGGCGAATGAAAGTCATACATATACGGCCATGTTCGAAGCAAATACGTTTTTTATCGCGGCCAACCCTCGTGAGGCGCGGAGTGGCCTGTATTCTTTTTGCGTGACCGACAGTGGCGATCTTCACGTCGATCGTACCGGTATCGCGATTGAGAGCTGGCATGCCTGTCAGGCCCTGCCCGGGGCACTTTCCGGATCGGCAATGTCCGCTTCCCGTCATCGCCTGCGGTCTGATTGAGTCGTGATCGAGGTTGAAAACTTCCGCGGCTGTGCTATAATTACCACCATTATGGATCCTCGATTCTGGATCTTTGATGCGTGATGCTGGCTGCGAAGAGAAGCAGTAAGCCTCGTGAACCTCAGACACCGCGGTTCAACCGCGTAGGTTAACTTGGGGGAATCACTCGATATAAAATACACTGGCATAGGAGAGGTGGCCGAGTGGCTTAAGGCGGCGGTTTGCTAAACCGTTGTACGGTCGAAAGTCCGTACCGAGAGTTCAAATCTCTCCCTCTCCGCCATTTTTTGCTGTGCCCAAAAAAGGCCCGATCTCGTCCGTCAACCCTTCCCATGCCGGCGGACGGCAGTCTCTCCGTATGAGTGATCTTATCCCGGATATTCCCGCAGGATCCAGCTTTTGAAGTATCTGCGGAACAGCTCGAGCGAACAGCCGAATTTGAGGATTTTGGAGTGGATTTTCTGTTTAAACTTCCATGACGGCGCGTTGAAGAATTCAGTGACGCTGTAATAGACGGTGATTCCTCGTTCTCGCAGGATCTGGTAGGTGCGGTAGCGCAGGTAGGGGGCCATGTTCTTGCCCCGGTACGGTTTGCAGGTATACAGATTGAATAGATAGGCTTCATGGGCAGCCATCGGCACCGGGTAGCCTTTGAAGTTTGACCGGGCGCAGTCGATCCAGGTAAACGCCGCAATTTCCCCGTCTTTTTTCACTCCGTAACATTCAGCGCCGTCCCGAAAAAGCGTGAGCAGCTTCTCCGTATCGAATCCGTATCCTTTTATCTGTCCGATCCTTTTTATCTCTTCCGTCCCGAAAAATTCAAAGGTGTAGGAGGCGGGATCGTCCTTCAGCCGGGGAGGAGGGCCGTCCTGAGTCCATTCACGGATCCAGTAAAACGGTTTGAGGTCGACGCCCATATCCGCTGCGCAGTCACGCAGGTATTGCCGCAGGAGTCCGTACTTCCGTTTGTCTCTGAGCTGGGTAAGTTTATTACGTACGGCACTCATGGGTCGTTATCCCGCTCCCAGGACGGTGCGTGTTTCACGGGCCGAATACGGCTCACGTCCCAGCGTACGGGCGACGCCGACGATTCGTTCCAGCAGGTCACGGTTGGTGGCCAGCCGGGTGCGGTCTTCGTCAAAAAAAATGTTATCTTCCAGGCCGATGCGGACTCCGCCGCCGGCGACCAGACTCATGGCGTTCATCTTGAGCTGAAAATTGCCGATCCCTCCGGCTGACCAAAACGAGTGCGGGGGTAGTTCTTTGACCATCAACCCTAAGCTTAACAGGTTGGCCTGGGCGCAGGCGATATTGCCGAGAATAAGATTGAAATAATACGGCGGGTTGACCAGTTTCTTGCGGATCAGGTAGTGGGCGTAATTGATCATTCCCAAATCAAAGGCTTCCAGCTCCGGCCGGATGCCGTTCTCGGCCATCTTCCCCGTCAGGGACTGGATCATTTGCGGAGTGCTGACGCTGGCCTGTTTATTGAAATTCAGAGAACTTAAGGTTAGACTGCCGAAATCCGGCTTCAGCTCACCCTTCAATTCCAGACATTCGGAGCGTTTTTCGAATTCCGAGTAGGTGCGGCCGCTGGTGGATACGCAGAGGATGAGGTCTTTGTGTTTCTTTCGAATGCCGTTGATGATCTCGGCGTAGATCTCTTTTTTATAAGAGGGCTCTCCCGTATGCGGATCCCGCGCGTGCAGGTGAATCATGTTCGCGCCCAGTTCCGCGGCTTCCAGCGTCTGGGCGACGATTTCTTCCGGCTGGACCGGTACATTTGGCGTCATGTCCTTGGTGGGGATCATGCCCGTGGGAGTAAAGTTGAGGATGAATTTGCGCTCCTGGTCCATCTTGTCTTGAATAAGCTATTCTTATATATACCATGCCGGGGAAGGGGAAGGCAAGCGGTAATTGAGGAGAGGTTTGGAAACCGGTTGCGGAACCAAAGCCGGAAGGGTAAAATAGTGCTAACTATGGATATACTGCTTGCCGGCGTCCTTTTCCTGGCTGGTCTGCTCGTATTGATGTTCAGCGCGGACTGGCTTATTCAGAGCGGGGTCAAATTTGCCTTTTTACTGCGGTTGTCCCCGTTATTTATCGGGTTGGTGCTGGTCGCCTTCGGTACTTCCTGTCCGGAAGCGGGAGTGGGCGTTATGGCCGCGATACGGGATCAAAAGGGGATTGCTCTGGGAAACGTGATCGGCAGCAACGTGGCTAATATCGGCTTGATCCTGGGGCTTTGCAGTATCTTTTATCCGCTTCCCGTGCAAAGATCGATGTGGCGCCGGGAGGTGCCGGTAATGCTGGCTTCGGTGGTATTGTTGTACGGATTGAGCATTGACGGCATGATCAGCCGGCTTGACGGATGCCTGTTGTTGGCGGTATTCGTCTTGTTTCTTATCCTTTCATTGAGGAGCTCGAGGTCCCACTCGCTGGAAGATGAGCTCAGGGAGTTCCGGTTAAAAAAGATATTTGACTCAATCCGCTCGCGTACCGCTGCCGGTGTGGTGATGGTGATTTCGATCGCGGGGGTGGTGCTCGGTGCTGATTTAATGGTGCGCGGAGGTACGACGTTGGCGGAGCTTTTCGGTGTGCGGCCATGGGTGATCGGTATTACCGTGTTTGCCGTCGGTACGTCCCTGCCGGAGTTGGGCGCGTCTCTCGCGGCCTCGGTGCGCAAGGTGCCCGGTATCGGTTTGGGCAATGTCGTGGGGTCGAACATTTTCAATATCCTGTTCGTCCTGGGGCTCGTCGCGCTCATCCGTCCGATTCCCGTTCCCCGGACATTGCTGGGTTTTGAATACCCGATGCTGATCGTGTTTACGCTCGTACTTGCGTTATTTATGCGGTCGCACTACCGTATCACCCGGATGGAGGGCGTGGTGTTTTTAGCCGGATACGCGGCATTTTTGTTCTGGGTGGTGAGGCATGGGGGATGAAGAAGACCGACGATCTATGTTCTAAGATCGAACACGAAGATCTGAAACGTACTATGGAAGAAAAGGAGGGTTCATGGGCTGGTTAATTTTTCTCGCATTGGTGATCATGCTGGCGGCCTGGGGTATCGGTACCTATAACGCGATCATCTGGAAGAAGAACAGCACCGACAACGCCTGGGCGCAGATCGACGTCCAGCTGAAGCGCCGGCACGACGTCATTCCCAATCTCGTCGAAACCGCCAAGGGGTATATGGGGCATGAACGGGAAACGCTGGAAAAGGTGATCCAGGCTCGTACCCAGGCCACGCAGGCTACCGCTGTGAAAGAGAAGGAGTCGGCGGAGAATTTTCTCACCAGTACGCTTCGTTCGCTGTTCGCGGTGGTGGAGCAGTATCCGGATCTCAAAGCGAACCAGAATATGCTCCGGCTTCAGGAAGAACTTACCTCAACCGAGAACCGCATTGCGTTCGCGCGCCAGTACTATAACGACGAAGTCATGCGTTTTAATACCTACATCGAACAGGTTCCTGCGGTATTCTTGGCGCAAATGTTCGGCTTCGGCAAGAAGGACTTGTTTCAGGTGGAAAGTTTGGAAGAAAAGAAAGCCCCGCAGGTAAAGTTCTAAATGCCCTATTCGTTCGTCGCGATAGAAAAAGAGAAAACACACACCATCGCCGTGTTGCTCGTCATCCTGGTGGTGATGTATTTTTTTACCTGCTGGGGTGCGTGGCTGATTGTGAAAAACGCCGCGGTATTGCAGGCGACCAGGGGAGAAGGGTTTCGCTTCCTTGGGATCTCCCTGCCGGAGGTCGTGGTCGTGTTTCTCATCGCGATGATTGCCGGAGTAGTGCATTATGCCTATTCCACTTCTCGCCTTATCCCGCGCCTGCTGGCGTTATTGAAGGCCGAACCGCTGGATACGCATAGCCGGACGCATCAGCAGCTGCAGAACATTATCGATGAGGTCTGCGTTGCCGCCGGCGGACTGTGTATCCAGGGCTGTGTGGTACGCAGCGCGGCCTGTAACGCTTTTTCTTTGAGTGACGGGAAGGAAAATTCCTATATCGGGGTGACCGAAGGATTGCTGCTGCGGCTGAACCGCGCGCAGCTCGAAAGCGTGATCGGCCATGAAGCGGCGCACATCGCGATGGGAGATACGGTGATTTATACCGTGTCAACTTCGCTGTTCGGGATGTATGAAGGCGCGATGAGCGGGTTGCGGGAATCGTGTTCCGGCGGCCGCTCCCTGCGCGGCCGGGGTGGAGGGTTCTGGTTCCCCGGAGGGTTGGCACTTGGATTTATTATGTGCATGCACGGGCTGAACCGGTTTATAATGGCCTCGGTCGCCCAGGAAAAAGAATTTCGTGCCGACGCGGTGGCGGTAAAGCTGACCAGGAATCCGCTTGCGCTGGCGGAAAGCTTGTATATCGTGTCCCAATTCTGGCACGGGCAGAAAGAATCCCAGCGGGGACTTGAATCGTTGTTCTTTGCCGATCCGGCCGTGGAGGAAGAAACGGTATTTTCCAGTCATCCTCCCTTAAGTGAGCGGCTGGGGATTTTGCTGGCGATGGCCCATGCGGACGAGCCGGCGCTGGAAGCGGCGCTTGCGCGCGTGCGGCCGCGCATACGCCAGGCGAAACGGCACGCCCGGGCCAGCCGGCGGGTACGCAGAAAGACCGATGGGCAGGCCTGGAGCGTGCTGGAAGAGGGCCGGTGGAAAGGGCCCTTTGTTCTGAGCGAGCTTCAGGGGCTTAAGTGGTTCACCGCTTCCCATAAAGTCCGCCGGGAGGGGGCGCCCGCCGTGAAACCGGCGTACGAGGACCACGTTCTGAGGTCGTTGTTTGCGTCTGCTGCCAACGAAAAGGAAGCTAGTTTTTCCTGCCCGCATTGCTATCAGGGATTATCTCCCCGGTACTACGAGGGCGAGCAGATTCACGTGTGTCCCTCCTGCAAGGGAGTGTTGTGCGGCCGGTCCCGGCTCGATACGATACTGATTCGGGAAGAGGCGTCTTTTTCTCCCGAAACAGTCGAGCTGGCTCATCACATTAAAGATGAATGTGAACAGCGGTTCAAAGAGATCCGCGCGCTTAAGACTCCCTTTATATTGCCGTGTCCTCAATGCGGGAAAAAGATGCGCCGTAAGCTGTTGAGCCGTGCGGCGCCGGTGGAAGTTGACCTGTGTATCTGGTGTGATTTGGTGTGGCTTGACCGGGGTGAGCTTGAACTCGTACAGGTGCTTTACGATGAACGGGAGGACAAGGATTCGTTCCTCGCCTGAGGCGGGAACGCGCAAATCCTTGATGCTTGACGAACGGGAGAAGTCGGTTTATACTGGGTGTCCAGCTTCCACAGGATAACATCCAACAGGCAATGGAATATCAAGCGTTTGCACTTAAATACCGTCCGAAAACCTTCGATGACGTGGTGGGTCAGGAACACGTGGTCGTTTCGCTGAAGTCGGCCATCGAGAAAAAACGGGTCCATCACGCCTATCTGTTCAGCGGTCCCCGCGGCGTGGGGAAGACGTCCATGGCACGGATCCTGGCCAAGTCGCTCAACTGCGAGCACGGGCCGACGGTGACTCCTTGCGGGAAGTGTCCCAGCTGCGATGAGATCGCCCGGGGAACTTCACTCGATATTCTCGAGATCGACGGCGCTTCCAACCGCGGTATTGACGAGATCCGCTCATTACGCGAAAGTGTCAAGCTTTCCCCGGCCCATGCGCGGTATAAGGTGTACATCATCGATGAAGTACATATGCTTACCGCCGAGGCCTTCAACGCTCTGCTCAAGACCCTGGAGGAGCCGCCGCCGCACGTAAAATTCATCTTCGCGACCACCGCTCCTCAGAAAGTTCTGCCCACGATCCTGTCGCGCTGCCAGAAATTTCAATTCAATCTGTTCCCGGTCGAAAAGATCGTGAAGAAACTGGAGCAAATCGCGTCCCGGGAGGAACTGACCATTGAAAATTCGATCCTGTACGCGATCGCCCGGGCCGCCGGCGGCAGTATCCGGGATGCCGAATCACTGCTGGATCAGCTCGCCCCGGTTGTTTCGGAACAGGAATCCGCGCAGGACATGCTCTCGTTTCTCGGGATCATCGATGAGGATACGCTCAATACCGCCTTGGAATACGTTCTGCATAAGGATATCCCGGGGATATTGGCTTTTATCGGCAATATGCTGCAGGAGGGGAAAGAATTGGGATTGTTCCTGAATGCCTGTATAGGGCACCTGCGGGATTTACTGCTGGCGCAGGTCAGTCCCGAAGGATTCCGGGAGCTGGTCGATATTTCTCCGCAGACCAAGACATACCTGGAAAAAGCGGCGGGGTCACTGTCCACCGCGAAGATAATGCAGTTGATAGACGCGCTGATCGACGCAAAAGACGTTTCGCGCAAAATAGGGTCGGTACGGATCCCGTTGGAATTGGCCTTTATTCGGTTTTGCGGCGGCGCGGTTCCGGATCAGCCCGATGCGGCGGCGCAGCGGCAGGCACCGCCGCGAAAGTACACGGCTCCGGCGCGGTCAGTGTCCGCGCCTGCGGGGGAAACCCCCGACACGCCTTCGGAAACGCCCCCGTCTTCTTTTGCGCAGAAAGCCGAGAAACCGCACCCGGAGAAACAGCGGCGCGATACACAGACGCGGGAGCCGAATGTTTCTGCGCAGGAGGCCGGCGGGCACGATAACCCGGAGCAGAAAACGCACACGGATGAGTTTGACGATCTGCAATTCGACGCGCCGGTACAGGATCCTGAGCCGGAGGAAGCCCCTGCACATACTGAGGAGTTCGGAGATGAGCTAGTCGCCGATAATATATTACTGGCTGAAGTGCAGAAAAAATGGGAACAGTTCTTAAGCCGGATGCAGAAAGTGCGCGCGGCGCTTGCCGCGCACCTGTCCTGCGGGCGGCCGGCGGCCTCCGCCGGGAACGTGGTGAAGATCGGCTTTCCCAAAAAAGAATACTTTCACAAAGAGATCGTGGAGGCGGTCAAAAATTCCCAATTCATCGAAGAAGCGCTTTCCCGGATATTGAACCGGAAGATAGGGGTCCATTTCGTGTTCTTGCCCGGCGAGGAAACGCCGCCCGGGCCTGATCCGGCGTCGCTTCCGGCTTCGGATGAACTGCCGGGAGAGGAAAATGAATTCATGAATGAACTGCTGGATACGTTCGGCGGCAACATTCAGATGGACGAAGATTGACATGAAAAACTTCCCGAACGCCTTCCGAGATTTAGTGGAAAGCCTTGCTCAGTTTCCCGGTATAGGCAAGCGCAGCGCCGAGCGGATCGCGTTCTATATCCTCAAGATGAAACCGGACGAGATCACGCATTTTGTGCGCCGGATGGAAGAGGTGCACAACCATATCAAGCCCTGCGTCCAGTGTAATAACTTTTCCAGCGAGGAGATTTGTGCGATTTGCGCCAACCCGCGCCGCGAAAAAGACGTCGTATGCGTGGTCGAGGAGCCCAAGGACATTATCGCGATCGAAAAGACCTCGCAGTACAACGGGTTATATTACGTGCTTCTGGGCGCGGTCTCGCCGCTGGAAGGCATCAATGGAGAAGACCTGCCTCTGCAGAAGTTGCTGCGGCGTTGTGAGAGGAAGGAGATCAGGGAAGTGATCATTTCGACCGATCCCGATACCGACGGAGAACTTACCGCGCAGTATCTGGTGGAACGGCTTTCTCAATACAACGTCAAAATATACCGGATCGCGATCGGCATCCCCTTGGGGACGAAGATTGAATACATCGATTCGGTGACCCTCGGTAAAGCCCTTCAGGAAAAACGTTCACTCCTCTGAGTCTTGATCCTTGATGCCGTGCGTAGTTATCTTACGCGGGTGCTTTTCCAAAACGACATGCCGGCGAAGACGAACGCTACTCCGGCGAGAACGAGGAGAAACGACAGGAACGGGAAGTCTTTTTTGGTCAGGTTTGCCTGTTCCGGATTCTTAACATCGTAAAAGATGCGGACTGTGGCGTTCTTGGGGAATTGACGGGTAAACCGCTCTGCTTTGTCCTGGTTCGTGAAAAAGGGGCTTATCCGGTGGAAGAATTTCGATTTTGTCCCTTTTTTGTCCGCCTGGTATTCGAAGATCACTTTTCCTTTGAATTCAAAAGAGCCGTACGGTGAAGGTTCGGGGACGGGCAGCTGTTTGACGTCTGAAAACACGACCTTTGCTTTTGCCGACCGCCACCGGAAGAATTCATCCTGCACGGTCAGCTTACCGCCGATCGCCGCCCCGGTTATTCCGCCCAGAACGAAAATAAGTGCGAGTACCTTTCTTTTCATGGCGAATTGAGCGTAGTAATTATTGTATCATAAATATCGCGCATCCGCGATATCAAAGATATCAGCCTGAAAAGAAGAAGAATTTCCAGACCAGAAAGGCCGCGATGCCGTGCGAAAGGGCGACGCCCCAGATCGTCTTCTGGAAGAGGTATAGATAGCCCCAGAGCGCGCCTGCCAATCCAATGATTCCGATAAAGACCATTGCCTGCCACAGCGGCGCGATGGCAAACAGATAGACGTGCACTGCCGCAAAGACAAGGGACGTGGCAAGCACGCCGCGGTGTCTGCCTATCCGGCGGATGATCTTTTTCTGCAGGAAGCCCCGCCAGAAGATTTCTTCGCCCAGGCCAATCAGAAAAATACTGAAGGTCAGATAGGTGAGAGTGCTCAACAATGAATCTTCCATAGTAAGGATCCGGTAGCACAGTTCTTTTTCCAGAGGCAGTACGTAGGTGAACGAGCCGAATGAGCAGGAGTAGGGAGTGGCGTTCTCAATGGAATGTCCGGTAAGGCCCAGCAGAACGAGAATGCCGCCGCCGAGCAGGCCGAAGACGATGCCGGTGATCAAGCCGGAGAAAATCGCGCGCGGCAGGCGAATCCGGGTGAGTCCGAGCGAGGCGGGTGTACGTTCCCGTATGCCGATCTCCCAGAACAGCGGAACCGTGAAGGTAAAGAGGAACGAGCCGATCACTCCGAAGGAGAAACAGAAGATAGGAATGGTTACCGCGAGAATGAGTGCCACGATTCGCATAATATCCTATTCTATCATAAAACTGCGGGAGAAAAAATAAACGCCCCCGACCAGAACGGCCGGGGACTCAATGGTTGGCGAAATCGCGTGTGCACCTTTTATCTTACTGCCGGGTGCGGGAAAAATCAAGGGGAAAAATGAGCTTTTTTACCCTTATAAATTAAGGGTTTTCAGGTTTCCTGGTTTCGCCTGAGCGATACCTCCAGGAGCGTCAGTTGGCTGCCTGAGCTTCTTCGGAGATATTCTCCCCGGTTTGCTCCAAATCTTTTCCCATGCCGCTCATCGTATTACAGCCGATAGCGGTCACAAGCCCAACGATCAGTACGATGGCCAATAGACTTCTCATGTGTCCTCCTTTCAGTTATACTTTGCGGAACATGCCCGCAATAATCGATGCTACAAATACTATCAGAAACAGAAAAAAGAGGATCTTCGCGATGCCCGCGGACGTGCCGGCGATACCTCCGAATCCGAATACGCCGGCGATGATCGCGATGATCAAAAACATCAGTGCCCAGCCTAACATAATTTCCTCCTTGATTATTGGTTCTGACTTACGAATATTGCTCCGGTGATGGCCAATACGACCCCGGCGATAAGCAGCCACATGGCCCTGTCGGTCGGCGCGCCGGTGAGCGCCTCCGAGATGTCCGAGGCGAACGATCCCATCGATGAGATGCCGAAGGCCAGTACGATGATGCCTACCACCAAGGAGATGATCCCGATCGTTTTTTTGTTCATTTTGCTTCCTTTCTTTCTGTGAGAGTTTTTGCGTTCTGCAAAAAATCTTCTCCAATAAAACTAATTATGACAGGAAGACAGGAGGTGTGCCAGGACCGCTTTCTGCTTATTGTTGACTTTGTTTGCGCAGGGGAGAGGAATGAGGGAGAGAAGGAAATGAGAGTTGACGGGTATAGGGAAATACGCTATAATTGTCCAATTCTCAAGCGACATACGCCTTTCGGACAATATATCCCCGGTAGCTCAATCGGTAGAGCGGTTGGCTGTTAACCAATAGGTTGTAGGTTCGAGCCCTACCCGGGGAGCGTCTTTTTTCGGGCGCCAATTTTGGCGATTCGGTTAATCGGCTCGACATAATAAAATGAAAGACTTTTGCCTTTCATTGAAAAGTTCGAGCCGATTTTTTTTAAAAAATCCCTTTTTTGCGTGAGGGTTCCTTGCCAAGCG
>WJJJ01000030.1 GCA_014729775.1 Candidatus Omnitrophota bacterium
CACTTAAAAAATAGAACCGTCTCAATTTTTCTGTGCTTTTTGTTTAATCCCGGTTTTTGTGATGCATTCCCTGTTTATGCCGCATGTAATCCTTCATGCGTTTTTCCCGGCCTTGGTACCGCATCTCCTTTTTCTTCTCGGACCACAGCTCTTTTGCCTTGTCCTTCTGCTCGGCCGAAAGCACGTTTTTTATGTCGAAATACGCGTTTACCAACATCTTGGCCTTTTCTTCTTTCAGCACGTATTTGTCCTCGATGAGTTTGTTCACTCTGTTACGGTTGGCTTCATCCTTGCCGAATTCCTGCTTGAGGTCGAGCATCACAGTCTTGATTTCCGATTCCTTCTGGATAATATTCTTTTTTGCTTCGTACTTGCGGTTTTCAATCTGTTCCTGCTGGGAATCGCTGAGACCTATCTCCTCCGCGTGCGTAAGCAAAAAATGAGCTTTCTTGAGAAACGCGCCGTCCAGATCCTTGTCCTGTCCCTTGTGATGATACCCTCCGGAATTTCGTCCCTTCATAGGGCAATCACCTTTTTCACCGCTCTTGGCAAGCGCTGAAAAGCCGAGAGAAACGCACAGCGCCGCTACCAGCAAGATCTTTCCTTCTCTTCGTTTCATCGAATCCTCCTTTTTTGCGCGAAATATCATTTATTTCGCGCGGTCATGTAAATTTTTTAAAGCCCCTTTCATCTGACGTATGCCGGCATTGAGCTTTTCGTGGGCCTTCTCCCATTCCGCTTTCCCTGCCGACTGCATATGTTCAAGTTTTTCCGCCATCTCATTCCGTTTCTTTTCCGCGGCCTCGAACTGTTCTTTATATGTGTCCTGAATATCTTCACCGTGTTTCCGTATTTCCTCTTTCAGCTTCTGGAACCGCCGGTCCCATTCCTTGAATTCTTTCCGGATTTTTTTCTGATAAGGTTTCTTACTGCCTGAAAAAATCGCCTTGAGTTTATCCGTCCAGGTACGGTGTGTTTCCTGATAGTGATATCCTTCTTTAAGCTTCGCATACTGTTCGGCCGTAATCTCAAAATCATGATACTGCGCGGCGTTCAGTTTTTCTTTTAATTCATCAAGCAGCAAATAATCCGGCTGCCGCTCATACGGAACTTTGAAATTCACGTTCCTGCTCTCTACGTGCAAACTGTAAATTTCGGGGTTCGTCCGCAAGAAATTTATGACCATGTCCATGTCTTCCTTGCGCAACTCTTTATCCCCGAACTCCACTTTGACCAAGGCAAACTGCTCATCCATCTCTCTGTCCTCCTTCTTTCTCATCCGTTCTTTATATAGAATGACAAAAATCTCCTCCCTTTTCCAGTACCCCGGTCGACATTTTTCTGACTTTTTCCCCCTTGCGGGGCAACAGTTGCATTTTTTTCTCTCGAGTGATAAAGTGCCTGTATGAATACCGGAGTGATCCAGGATCTGCACACGGAAATCCGATCCTGTCAGAAATGCCCGCTGGGAAAAACCCGCGAAAACGCGGTCCCGGGCGAAGGGGACTTACAGGCAAAGGTCATGTTCGTGGGAGAAGCACCGGGCGCGAACGAAGACCGTCAGGGCCGTCCGTTCTGCGGGAGAGCAGGAAAAATACTGGATGAATTACTGCAGACCGCCGGGCTCAAACGCGATGAGGTCTTTATCGGTAATATTCTGAAATGCCGTCCGCCCGGCAACAGAGATCCCAAACCTGATGAGATTCGCACCTGCACTCCCTATCTCAACACGCAAATAGAACTCATTCAGCCAAAGGTCCTATGCTCTTTGGGAAATTTTGCCGCCGCCTATCTTATGAGGACATTCGGAATGGGCGGAAAAGTACAGGGCATTACCAGGCTCCACGGGAAAATATTCATCACTCAAATGCCTTACGGAAAGATACGGCTCATGCCGTTGTTCCATCCGGCCGTGGCGACCTACGATCCCCGCAAGCTCACCACCCTCAAGCAGGACTTCCTCCAGCTCAAGAATGTGCCGAAATGAAGGAAAAGATCTCACACCAGGATCAAGTATCAAGGATCCAGGATCTATTCATACTGATGCGCCTTTAAGCGTTTCAGCGCCTTGAGCTTCTCGCTCCGGCCCAGTTTTGTTTTGGATACGGCATCGCGCAGGAACGCAATTGATCTATCGTACACCTCGCGGTTCACCGGATAGGGATGGCCGTCCTTGCCTCCGTGCGCGAAACTGAACCGTACCGGATCACGGAAACTCACCCGTTCTCCGTAGATCAGTTCGGAGATCAGGGCCAGCGCCCGCACGGTTTTCGGCCCGACTCCCGGAACCCCGAGCAGTTCCTCGAAATTACGGATCCGCTGTTCGTAGGTACTCAGCAGTATCTTATGCAGATTCTTGGGCTGGATTTCGTTTATCCTCACGTCGTGATGCCGTTTCACCGTGAATTCCCTGATACGCGAGTATTCCTTGACGACTTTTTCCGGCTTCGTCTGAGAGAGGTGCGCGGACCTCTGCCGGGCTGCGCCGCTCTCCCGGGCGGTCATGTTCAGCACCTGCCCCCGGTGATCGCAGCACACCGACTGGTGGGGTTCGACCACGAAATCTTTTACGTGCTCGCTGGACCAGTGATACCTGCGGGCCCAGCCGGTCATTTCATTCATCCCCTGCTGGATGACTATCCAGTTCCCTCCCCGGTCACAGATAAAGTTGTGATGGTACAGCTGATAGCCGTCCTGTAAGGCGGTATTGTCCACCTTGGCCGACATCCGGCTTGAGTAAATCAGCGGTTGCGCATCAGCGCGGATACGGCGGGCGTCGGCCAGCTCCCGGATCTCACCGGGAGTTTTGCGGGAGGTGCCGCCTTTGCCGCCGCAGACGAAAATCCCCAGCTCCGGACCGGCATCTTTGAGCCCTTGTTTGAGGGCTCCGCACACGGTGGTCGTAAGTCCCGAAGAATGCCAATCGAACCCCAGCACGCAGCCGAAGGCCTGGAACCAAAATGGGTCGGAGAGCTTACGCATGAATTCACGCACTCCCCGTTCGGTACAGATCACCACCCCGACCTCGCGCGCCAGGTACGTCATCCGTTGGAACAGCCAGCGCGGCGCCCGCCCGGTATGTAACGGAAGACGCGCCACGCCTGTTTTTCCGCGTATCATTGGCCTTTTCGTTATGCTCATCCGCTCTCGATTGGTCCTTCACCGCCAAACACGGTTTTTACCTCATCGGCAAACTCCCGGGCCATTGCGGCCACCGGCCCGCTCGTCATACGCTGCACACACACCCGGACGAATGACCGGTAATACCAGCATTGTTTCTCTTTGGACGCACTGAGCTTCTGCCAGAACCGTTCACCCTCCCGCGCACAGTCGTGCCGAATCGCCCGTATATTATCCAGCTTATCGGCGCATTCCACCGTCAGTACTTCTTCCGGTACATTGGCGGCAAGCCGGAGCATTTGGGTTTTCCTCTCCATCCAGCTTAAGGATTTATCCTGTTCGGAACAGCCCTCGACGATCGTCAGCACTCCCGCGCCGAATTTATCCGCGATCATCTTCCCGGTTACTTTGGTATCTTCCAGCGTATCATGCAGGATTCCGGCGACGACCAGATCATCGGGGAATCCGTATTCGATCAGGATCTTACCGACTCCCAGGGGATGCACGATATAGGGAATTTTTGTCTTCTTGCGGGCCTGATACCCGTGAGCTTCCACCGCGAATCTTAACGCTTCAAAAACCTTCTCACTCGTGGTATCCATACACTTTTTGGGGGAAATGAAAGAGGATTATTTCGCTTTGCCGACCGGGGCGAGATATACGACAAATTCATCCTCGCCGTCTGCCCGGATCAATGCGTCCATGCGCTTTTGATCATAGGCGCCGATGGCACAGGTGCCGCAGTCGACGGCTTCACAGGCTAAATATAAATTCTGCCCGGCATGTCCCGTATCCAGCGCGATCGCCTTCGCCGACACCGGCCCGTAACGCCATTCCATCCGGTAGGGCACCGCCGTCCAGACCCAAACCGCTCCCGCGGTAGCCAGGAAGCGCTGGCCCAGGCAGGCCTCTGCGAGTTTCGGACCAAGCTCACCATCTAAAAACTCCTCTGCCAATGCGTGCCGGGTGGGAAGATAACGGTATACACCGGAGGGGAGTTCCGCGACATGCAACGCACACACATAGGTTTCCAGCGCGTGTCGCGCCCCGGCCGAAGGCACGGTCCGCATGGTATAGCCCGGTCCCTGACGCACTACTCCCTGCGTAGCCCACAGCAGAAAAGCGAGCTCTTCCACGCGCATGGGTTTTTCTTTGAAGATCCGGCGGCTGCGCCGCTTGCGGATCGCCCGGGTCAGATCCACCGGAGCAACCGTTTCCCACTGTTTCGGACCGGGAAGCTCGATCACCCGCTGATCGGTCCGGGGCGGTTTTTCCGCCGGCGGTACCGGCACCCCCTGCGCCTGATCGGTGCGGGAGAAATCAAATTCCGTGTGGATATGGTTCTTTAAAAATTGGCGGCGCTGCTTTGTCTGTTCATCCATAGTGATTCCCTGTATTTTTCGCTCACGGCCGTCTGCCCATTCCGTCATGAGACCGCGTCCCCGCGTATCAGGATATCAAAATATCGGGCTGTGAGTAAATATGAGCGCACATCCCGACTTCCCTCTTGTCTCTTACTACTTATCTCTTACTTCTTCCTCAATCCCCAAATCTCCGGTTCACGCTGCCGAAAATGATACAGCCCAGCCAGATCACACCCAGCGTGGCAAGCGTACGCCACAACACGTCATTTTGGGCAAAATCCCATATCGCCAGGATACTTACCACCACGCCTAACCCGACGCAGGCCACCATGACCGTAAAGATCACCGTCTTGACGCCCTGCGGGTTCAAAAATCCTTTGTCTTTTTTCTTTCCCTCCTGTGTCTGAATCTGCTCCGTCATCTCCGCCTCCTTTCGCTCACCACAGATCAATATCGATTAATTATATCAAATTCTGCGCATAAAAAAAGCGCGGCTGCGGAGAGTACCGGACATTTTATGGGAAAATTTCACCGGATGGAAGAAGCGTAGCAGGAAAACAACGCGCAACTCTCTTAAAGAGAAGGAACAAGGCCGATCCTACAGGAATGATCCCTGCTTACTCCGGGATAAAGTAACAGTTGCGATTATCGCCGGGGCTGTGAAAATTACACTTCCCGCCCGGGTACCTTCCGCTGCGTTCTCTATTGTGACACGTTGCCGATACGTATTCCTCATACCCGAGGATCTTACACGACGCATTCAGCGTATCCAGATCGGGATTGCCGGAATTTGCGGTCCAGCGGAATCCGCCGCCGGAACCGCCGGTAGTACGGCGCAACGCCTCAAAATGCCCTCTGCGCGGCAATTGGATCGGACCGTTGCGGCTGCGCCCGTTAATGTCATGGAACACCCTATCCCACACTTCCCGCGCGAGCCGGTGACTGTTCTTCCCATAGTTGATCGTATGGGTCGACCCGTCGGCAGCCCGGCAGGTCAGCGTCGCAATCCAGGTCCAGCTATATTTGGGCGGATCACGCCGGCACACGAACCGGCCGCTTAGCGGCGAATAGATCTTCAGCGCCCTGGTTCCATCGGCGGTCTGGATGCGCATGTCCGAGGCCAGCGGGTGATCGACCTCCACCAGCTCGATCCCGTAGGTCTGCCCCCCGATATGTACCCGCAGCGGGGAATCCGATTCGGCAACCGGCTTCCCGGAGACGATCACCGTCTCCCCGTCATCCTGAAAATGCAGACCGATATCCTGCTCTCCGCTCAGTGCGGTCACCGCTAACAGCGCCACACATACAGCACACAATACACAAGCAGGCATACAACTCTTCAAGAATTTCATCGCTCCCCTCCCTTCACCGGCTTTGCATCTTTCAAATATTCAGATAAATTCGGCAGGAAACACATTCCCTTGCCCCCATTGTCCATAAAGACGGCTCTCAAAAAAATGACCGTTTCTTATGCCGGAGCCCCCGGCTTAATCCGCCGGGATAAAATAACAGTTGATGTTATCCCCGGGAGTGTCGAAATTACACTTCCCGTTCGGGTACCTTCCGCTGCGTTCGCCGTCATGACAGGTCGCCGATACGTATTCTTCATACCCATAAAGCTTACAGGTTGCGTTCAGCGTATCCAGATCGGGATTGCCGGAATTGGGATCCCAGCGGAATCCGCCGCCGGAACCGCCGGTAGTACGGCGCAACGCCTCGAATCGTATTCTGGGCGGCAGTTCAATCGGGCCGTGACGACTGCCTCCATTCACATCATTGTATACTATATCCCACAAACGATAGGAAATCTGATGGCTGCTCCGTCCCCAGTTGAGCGTATGGGTCGACCCGTCGGCAGCCCGGCAGGTCAGCGTCGCAATCCAGGTCCAGTTATATTTCGGCGGACCACGCCGGCATACGAACCGGCCGCTTAGCGGCGAATAGATCTTCAGCGCTCTGGTTCCATCGGCGGTCTGGATGCGCATATTCGAGGCCAGCGGATGATCAACCTCCACCAGCTCGATCCCGTAGGTCTGTCCCCCGATATGTATTCGCAGGGGGGAATCAGATTCGGCAACCGGCTTCCCGGAGACAATCACCGTCTCGCCATCGTCCTGGAAATAAAAACCGATATCCTGCTCCCTGCTCAGCGCAGAAAAGGCCAATATCCCCGTACAAAGGAAAAGCAATACCATCGCCGGCAATGCAGACTTAATTATTTTCATACCCCCCCCTTCTCCATACCGCACTACACCATATAAGTATAGCATATTTAGACCAATTGTGCTTGCATTATTGAGAAAGGATCAATGCCGCGGACGCCGGGGCCGCCGGTTGCGGGGTGACCTGCGAGACTGCCGTTTTTCCGGCGGCGCGGGCGGCTCATTCAACGGATCCGGGCCAAACCAATGAGGAGTGATCTTGGTAGTCTGGACTACTTTGCGTACAGTGGGAAGGTCGCGTTTCGTCACCAGAGAAAACGCGCACCCTTTGCGGCCCATGCGCCCGGTCCGGCCGGTACGGTGCGTGTACTGCTCGATGTGGGGAAAATCGTAATTGATAATGTGGCTGACGTGCGAAAAGTCAAGTCCCCGTCCGGCCACGTCGGTCGCGATCAGATACCTGATCCGCTTAGCCCGGAACCGGCGCACGATCGACGACCGCTTACCCTGATCCAAACCGGAATGGATGTATTCTGCGTCCCGCACTTTCTTGCGCACCGCCTGGTGCAGTTTATTCACCCCGCGGCGCGTATTGCAAAAAATGATCGCCTGCCTGATCTTCTCTTTTTGAAGGTAATCAAGAAAGACTTTGTCTTTGGTCTGCCGGGTCACCAGCGTGAAGTAGTGTTCCAAACTTTTCGGTGTCGCCCGTTTGCTGATCAGGGAAATGTGGACCGGATTGCTCAAACCCTCATCAATCAGCTTTTTGGTTTTGTCATCCATCGTCGCCGAAAACAGCAAGGTCTGATGCGGATGACGGATACAGGAAAGGATGAACTCGATATCCTCGAGAAACCCTTCGTCCAGCAGACGATCGGCCTCGTCCAGGATGACGCATTTTATATCTCCCAGCTCCACGATCCCGTCATACATCAGGTCCATCAGGCGACCCGGGGTGGCTACCAGGATATGCGCGCCGTGCTTGATCTTGGTCGCCTGGATCGATTTATCGAACCCGCCGTAGACCGCGAACGGTTCGATCGGCGTACGGATCGCGATCTGGTGGATCTCCTCCACGAATTGTATGCAGAGCTCCCGGGTGGGTACGATCACCAGAGCCTGAACCGCATTATGATTGGGGTCGATCTTCTGGACCAAGGGAATAGCGCAGGCGCTGGTTTTTCCCGAGCCGGTCTCGGCCAGCGCACACAAGTCCTTGCCCTCCTTGATCACCGGATAGGTCGCCTCCTGGACCGGAGTCAGTTCCTTGAACCCCATCTTATTGAGGGCTTCAAGGATCGATGAAGGTAAATTAAGCTCACTAAACTTCATATTAGATAATTGTACCGTGAAATCGGAGAAAGAAAAGGGGAAAATAAAGGAGGAAAGAAAAGTGAGAAAGAAGAATCGAGGATCAAGTATCCTGTGCTTTTTCCAGATTTTTCAAAAATTCCGGGTCTGTCTTTCCCCCCAGTTCCTTCACCTTCCCGATATCCTCCCGCGCCTGCGCGTAGTTTCCCAGCGAGTAATACGCGACCGCGCGGTTGTAGTAGGCCGAGGCATCCCGCGGATTGAGCTCGACCGCCCGGGTGAAATCTTTGACCGCCAAATGATACTGATCATTCTTATAATACGCATTGCCGCGGTTGTAGTAACCGTCACCCAGGGAAGAGTTCAGCTCAAGGGCACGGGTATACTCCTCGATTGCTTCATCCAGCTCCCCGCGCAGCAGATAGGCACTGCCGTAATTGAGTATGATCCCGGCCGTGGCCGATGTTGCCTCGCTTAAGTGTACCGACAGGTAGAAAATATTCAGCAGTTCCTTGGGAGTATTCGGCTCGGGACTGTGCGTACGCCGGGCAATCAGCCGCCGGATGAACTCCGGAGGAAGCCGGTATTTCTCTTTAAGCACCCATCTGTCCCCAGCCCGGCGGTAATACCCTTCCATAGGCACCAGCTCATAGACCCCGCTTAAGAAATCGACAAACAGCACTTCGCGGCCGGGGAAAGGAACGTAATTGAAAAAGTGACTCTGCGTAGAGGTGTAACTCTGCGAACTGGCCACTTTCGCGTCCAGGTCCAGCAGCGCAAATAGGATCACGCCCAACTGCGTGCTGGCCGTACAACCGAAATACAGTTCTTTGTCCAGTTCTCTTGCCCGCGAATCCAGTTCGCTCGTTTCAACCAAAGTGTAGATATCCCGCTCACCCAAAGAATTCACCAATACTTTCATCAGCGGATGGGGTGAATCGACCTCCAGGTAGCCGTATTGTTGAAGCATCGCGCCCAGACCGGCGATAAATTTCTTCAGCCGATCGGGATTATATTTCGAACCTTTGGCCTCCCGCCGCAGCCGGGGGAAATCGATCTCCCGGGCCAGCAGACGGAACTTGCGCTCCAGCACCGGCCAATGTTCTTCCGGATAGCCAAGCTCCTTCAGGACCTGCCGCAACCGGGCCGCATCCACCGCCTCCACCACCTCAGCGGCACCATTTTCCTCGATCCGCTCAATCTGGTCCAGGTAGTAAGTGATCGGTATGCCGGAGACGTCAACCCTGAGATAACTGCCGGTCCGCTCGATGATCTCCGCTTCGATTATCTTACCACTCCTAAGGGTAATGGTAGCAGAGTGAACGCGAAAGGGAACAAAGAAGAAAAGAAAGATAAAAACAAACACCCGCATAGAGGTAGTATATCATATCAGTACGCGGGGCTGAAGAGAGATATGAGAGGAAGAGAAGTAAGGAGTAAGAAATAAAGAGGCAGAAAAAGGAATGAATAAGCAGGCGGCAACGTCCGTCAACCTCTGAGCACCCTTTGCTCACACCCTCCGCCAACCTCTGCAGTTAACGAAGCTAATCGTTGATTTTATCGGCTTTGGTTAACTTCTCAGGTTGGACCGGGCGCATGAAAAGATGGGGCGCTCACGATAAATTGAACGCCCCATCCATGCGCCTGTGGGAATATACAGGTTATTTCAGGAACTTACCCACGAAGGGAGAAGTGTCTCCGCGCCGCAGGAAATGCCCTGAAGGCCCTTCCCCGAGGAACTCAGAAAACCATGACTCATGCTCAATCTCTTCGTTCAAAATAGCCAAGGCTAAATCATAGGTGCGGTGGTCCTTTCCCGCGGTCATATCGCAAATCTCGGTGTATCCTTCTACCGCGCAGCGCTCCGCGTCCACAAGCACCTTCAGGATTTCCTTTGCGTTTTCAGGATTCTTGGGTAAATTGGCGGGTGGGCATGCCGACAAGTCGTGAAACTCCTTCATGCAATTGGGAAGCGCACCGCCCAATTCGTATATGCGCGGCATCAATGCTTCGAAATGATTGCGGTCCTCAATCCGCGCGGCCTCGGCGATTTCCTTGATCCCTTCCCCTTCCAGTCCGATAAGATTCGCACGCAGAATCGTGTAGTAGTAGTAAGTCGTCAACTCCGCTGACGCGTTCTTGATCAGCAATTCCAACAATTTCTCCAAATCAACTCCGGATCTCTTCACCATTTTAATCGCTACTTCTGCCATTTTTCTTTCTCCTTTCTTCGCTTTTACCTCCTATACACTCAAACCCTCAATTCTCCCGGTTGGAACGCTTCTTCGCCTCCCCCTCAATATCCAGAGATTACTAAATAGTAACCATTACTATCGGGTCAGCAAAAAAAATTTACGTTCGCCTACACCGAGCACACACCCCTTCCAGCACCACCCTCTTGTGAATCACTGTCCCGTAATTGCGCGCTTCCTTCGGTACAGCGATTTGATCATACGTATCGCTTTCAAAATCAAAAATTTTGCGGCATTTCACACACCGGAAATGGTGATGCTGATGCAGATTCGGCTCAAATCGTTTTTGTTCCCCGTACCCTTCCACAAGACTGATGATCCCGAGCTCCGTAAATAAAAGAAGTGTGCGGTACACGGTATCAAAAGAAATATTCGGCAATTTTTCCCGTACCCGTTTATATACCGCATCAGCGGTGGGGTGATCTTTCGCTTTCATGAGCTCCGCACAGACCGCGCTCCTCTGGGGAGTTATTTTCAGCCCATGCTCGGCGCATTTTTGAGAAAACAGTTGCGTAAAATCTTGACTTTTCTCCAATCTCATACTCCTACTATATAGTAATCATTCTTATTTGTCAAGCACTATTAGCGTTTTCTCTCTCTCCCCATTCGAATGTGCGGCCGTCTGGTATTTCTCCCGCTAACTTTCTAAAAAAGCCTTGACGATTTTGGAAAATCCTCACCGGTAAAAAAAGAACAAATAAAACCCACCAACAGGGGTACGATAAGCTCAGTGCCACCATACATCAGGAACGCGCCCCAGCAGGATCCCTTCCACCAGCAGCACCTGAAAGGTAACGCGGATCTGCCGCCGCGCTCCCTCTTTTTTCACTTCTTCGCTGCTCTTCTTTGCTTCTTCACTTCTCCGCCTCTTCTCCGGAATCCAAAATGAAAGATCCAGGATCGAGAATCCCCTTACCTCCTCCCTCCTTCACTCAGCACCCCTTTCCGGATCGCCTCCTGGGCGGCCTCATACCCCGACTCCCACAGAAACTGCTTGTCTTCCTCGGTCAAATCGAACTTGATCGTGGAGATGCTGCCTGTCGGAATCGGAATGGTACGGGCCCAGTGGGCCTGCTTAACATGCAGACGCTCTTTGGCCACCTGCATAGTTTCGAAGATCCGCATCAGGTAGGCAAAAATATTGGCCGGGGTGCTTAAGGGAAGAGTCTGTTCTTCAGAGGTGAGCTTAAACCCCAGGGTGCTGGTGATATTGCCCTTGCCGACAAAGGTATCGATCGGATAATTGGCCAGGATGCCGCCGTCGACGATAAGTTCGTCCTCGCTCACCTTAGCCTTGAAAAACAGCGGGATGCTCATCGACAGCCGTACGGCTTCGGCGATCTCGAGATGAGGCGTGACGTCGCGGTCGAAGCGCAGCAGCCGCTGACGGAACAGATCCACCGCGAACACCCGCAGGTACCTCGGCGCCGAGAGAAAATCGGTCACCCCCTTTCGTACCAGGATGTCTTTGACCCACTCGTAGAAGTCATCGGTCGAAAATACTCCGTAGCCGGTACTGCCCAAAAACAGCGAAAACAGGTCGAAAATATGCCGGCTGAATACGACACGCCACTTCCGCTTGCGGAAGATGCTCACGTTGGCGAATTCATTGAAATCGGTCTGCCAGAGGATCTCCTTCATCTCCGCCGCAGTGTACCCGGCGGCAAGCATCGCCGCGGTGATCGCCCCGGCCGAGGTCCCGGCCACGCGGTCGAATTCTACCCCTTCGCGCGCGAAGCGCTCCAGCGCGCCGATCAAAGCGACGCTCTTGACCCCGCCGCCTTCAAACACCACGTCGTATTGTGAATGATGCATCGTTTTTCCTTTTTAGACTTCGTGCACCCGGTGCGGGATTTCCTCCCCCCCAGGAAACATACGGTTCCTTGAAGCACCCAAGTTCAACCGCGTAGGTTGAACTTAGGTCGCGCACCGGCTGTTAACGGGGAAACCGGATATTCGCGATAAGTTTCTTGACCAGGCTCTCCGCACGTAGCAGATCCGGATCGGACCGCGCCGCCGGCGTCCGGGAGTGCAGCACGTACACGGCACATAACAGATGTTCGTCGGTATAGGTGTAGTACATCTTCCACCGGTGATACCGGATCTGTTCGGCAGATGTTTCTTTTTGGGCCGCGAGAATATATTCACCCCAGGGTCTCCCCTTTATTCTTACTTTGTTCACAGATACATCCTTAAGTTCACCGACTCTCTTTCTCATCAGCTCGGCGTTCTTTTGAAACCACTCCTTACGAAGCGCCCGGGCGATCGGCCCTGCTCCCAGTTGCGGCCGCTGCGCGGCATTTAACGTTTCCAACGGGAAAGCATACAAATACAAAAGTTTGATCCCGTTTTCTTCACCGGGAAAGAGAAATACCGTATATTTTACTGCCGTACCCTTCCCTGCTCCGGGTGATCCGCCTTTGATTACAAACGTCCCTCGGGGCCGCTCGAGGCTCGCGCCTCCCGGGAACGTGATCTCCGCACTAAACTTCTCTTTGAGCGATTCCAGGACTTTCGCCCCCTTTTCCGTACGAGAATACTTCACGATCCCGAAGATCCCTGTTACGCCTATCAGAAAGATCAATCCTGCCAGCCCCAGGGCGATCAGACAGCCCATGCATCCGCGGCCTCTCCTCCGCCCACCTTCAGGGATCGCGGGAAATTCAATACCCTTATGCTCCTTTAACTGACGGTATAATACCACATCGATCACAATCACCACGGTCACGTATGCCATGCTGTAGAGCTGTATGCACAGCGCCCCCGCGCTTTGGTTCACTTTCATGATCCCGAAAAGAATGAGATAAAACGGAGCTACGCACACAGTCATCAATACCCCAAGCAGGAATATTTTCCAAAACGACCCCCGCACGAGTGTTTTACTCGTCGCAAACGGCCCGATACTGCTGCACTTCTCAAGCACCGCGGCAACGACCGATACCCAAAAGATGATCGCCAGATATATCCCCGGGATCACAAAGAACAATCCGCCCGCGAGTACGATCAAAAAATACAATAGATAGATTCCAATGAATCTCCAGTACCGTCCTTTGGTCTGGACGAAACATTCTTTCCAGGTAATATCCCGGCCGGAATGCCTGCGGTCAACGGCAATTACTAACGCGATATAGGCCCACATAAAGATAAAGAACCCTGCCGGACCGGTAAGAAGACTTACAAACACGCTTACCCTGGGCGAAAGAATCACCGCCGCTGCATCCAGTAGCCCAAGCGAATGCCCCAAAAGAGCAATACCGAAGAACAGAAGGACATTCCCCTTTAACAACTCCCAGGACTGCGCGAATACCCGCATCAAACTGATCGACGACCTGTCCTGACGCACCTCGCTCATCTTCTTTTCTCCTCTCTGCTTCTCTGCCTCGTATTTTCTTACCCTCTTCCTTCTTGCCTCTTTCTTCCCCATCCAGCATCCAGGATCGAGGATCAAGCGTCTCTCTCCCCCTTGGGCAGCTCAATGAAGAACGTCATCCCCTCCATATACGCCGACTCAAACCAGATCCTGCCCTTGTGGTTCTCCTCGATCATCCGTTTGACCACATAC
>WJJJ01000002.1 GCA_014729775.1 Candidatus Omnitrophota bacterium
ACTGTTGGGTTATTCTCCCGGCACCCATCCGGAGATCGCGGTGATTCGGGAAGAAAGAAGTAAGAGGTAAGGGGTAAGAGGGAAGAAAGAAGAAGCAAAGGGAAGTCGGGAAAGCAAAATATCAGAATACACTTTCATAATTCCTGATCACCGGGCATCATGATGCCTGATCCGTTCTTCCGGTTTGACCGCGTAGGTTGACCAGGGAAGGAAGACGAAAAAAGCAGAGGTTTTGCACACCGGGAACCCGTATGACCGCAGCAGTACAGTCCAAAAAATACGCGTTACGCGGCGTTATCCGCCACGTTTATAAACAAATGGGCAGAGCGCTCACTGACTATACCATGCTTCGGGACGGAGACAAGGTGCTGGTTGCCGTGTCCGGCGGACGGGACAGTTTATCCTTGCTGAAATTGTTCCAGATGAAACAGAAACGGATTCCCGTGCAGTTTGAATTAATCGTTTGTTTTGTGGAGACGAATTTTATTAAGGTTGACACGGCTGCGGTTAAGGCTTATCTTGATTCGTGCGGCGTGCGGATGGTGATCCGCCGGATCCGTCTGGAGAAGGAGGCCGACCGGACGTGTTTTTGGTGTTCGTGGAATCGAAGGAAAGAACTGTTCACGGCGGCGCGGGAGCAGGGATGTAACCTTGTCGCGCTGGGACATAACCTTGACGATATCGCCGAAACCGTATTGATGAATTTGCTGTTTAAGGGTGAGATCAGCACCTCTCCGCCGCAGCTGTCGATGTTCGACGGAGAGATCAGGCTTATCCGGCCCCTTTGTTATTTAAGCAAGCAAGAAATCGAACAATTCGCCGCCCAGTTTGACTTTCCCGATACGCACTACGAGTGTCCCTACGGCAAAGACAGTAAACGGGTGTTCGTAAAAAGAATTCTCCGTGAGCTGGAACAGGAATGTCCCTTCGTGAAGAAGAACGTGTTTCGCGCCCTGGGGAGGATCAAAACGGAGTATCTCGTATGAAATCACCGCGGGTATTAGTGACGGCGGGAGCGACATGGATTCGGGTGGACGAAGTACGCGTCCTCACTAACGTCTTTACCGGCCGGACCGGGATCGGTATTGCCCGGTATTTACGGGAACAGGGAGCGCGGGTGAAGCTGCTTTTGAATCCCTCGCGGGTAAGTCCCCGAGAATACGAAGGGATCCCGGCAGACCGGTATTTTTATTACGAGGAGCTGGCCTGTCTCCTGGAAAAGGAACTTTCCGGCGGAGAATACGACGCGCTCATCCATACCGCCGCGGTGAGTGACTACCGGATCGACGAACCGCTCGCCGGGAAGATGCCTTCGGGGCGGCAGGAGTTGCGTCTGCGTCTGGTACCGGCGGCCAAACTTATCCGGGGGCTCAAGGGGCGTTTTTCCGGGGTGAAAGTGATTCAGTGTAAACTGGAGATGCGGGCCGATTCACTCTGCGAACGGGCATATGAAAGTCTGCAGGTCAACGGATCGGATTATGTCATCGCGAACGCGCTGGATCAATTGAAACAGGATTACCGCGCTTACCTGATCGACAGGAGAAAAAATATCGTGACAGTGAATTCCCGGGAGGAACTCGCTTGCTGTCTTTATCGTTGTATTGTCGAATGAGAAAAGGAACGATTACCCACAAGACGGTATTCACCGAGGGGCCGGACGGACGGATCGTGCAGCTCTCGATTCATGCGCCGGACATCGCCCGTCAGGGCCGTCCCGGTCAGTTTGTGGTGGTGATGGCAAACTCACGCGGTGAACGGGTTCCTCTTACCATCGTGGAACGACAGGTCGGTACCGGTTCTTTTACCTGCGTGCTTCAGGAAGCAGGATACAGCACCCGGATCCTCGGACACATGAAACCCGGTGACCGGGTATACGCCGTGGTTGGCCCGTTAGGCCATCCCACCGATACTTCATTTCGCGGCCGGGTAGCCTGTGTCGGGGGAGGCGTCGGAATCGCCGAACTGTTCCCGGTAGTCCGCGGGCTCGCCGAATCCGGGAATCAAGTGACGGCGGTGCTCGGTGCCCGGAGCGCACAGTTTTTAATTTTAGAAGACCAGATCCGGGCGCAGGCCCGGGACGTGGTCATCACGACCGATGACGGATCGGCCGGGATACAAGGGACGGTTGCCGTCGCGCTCAGGGATCTGTTACGGCGGGAGCAATTTGATTATGCCTATACGGTCGGGCCTTTGCCGATGATGCGGGCGGTGGCTGAGCTTACCCGGGAGTGGGAGGTGCCGACCATGGCGTCGTTTAACACTCTGATGGTGGATGCGACCGGCATGTGCGGTTCCTGCCGGATGACCGTCGGGGGTGAGGTGAAATTTGCCTGCGTTGACGGGCCGGAGTTTGACGCGCACGCGGTAGATTGGCAGGAATTGCGCCAGAGAGCGCACGTGTACGATTCTCAACAGACGCATATTTGTAAATTACCCTTCGCCGATGAAAGAACCGATACATCCGAGTGAACTGGATCCAAAAGAGAGGATTACCGGTTTCAAAGAAGTGATTTCCGGATATCGCGAGGACCAGGCGGTCGAGGAGGCCCGCCGCTGTCTCCAGTGCAAGAATCCCCTCTGCATTCAGGGATGCCCGGTCGGAATCGATATCAAAAAATTTATCGCGCATATTCAGCGCGGTAAATTCCTGCGCGCCTACGAAATCATAAAAGAAAAAAACCGGTTCCCTTCGATTTGCGGACGGGTGTGCCCGGCAGAATACCAGTGCCGGCGCGCCTGTGTGTTGTCCGGGAAACACGCGCCCTATGCTTCGGCCCGGGCTATTCAGATTCATTTCCTGGAACGGTTCGCCGGCGATTACGGTCTGCGGCATGCCGGCGGGCGCGCGTCTTCCCGCCTTCCCCGGGACGGGCGGCGTGTGGCGATTGTCGGATCAGGTCCTGCCGGAGTGTGTTGCGCCGGTGAGCTGGCCCGCGCCGGAGTCACGCCGGTTTTGTACGAAGCGCTGCATTTGCCCGGCGGCGTGCTGCGCTACGGGATCCCCGAGTTTCGTCTTCCCAGAGACGTTCTCCGGCAGGAGATCGATACGATTTTGTCGGCCGGCGGCGAGGTTATTCCCAATGTGCTTGTCGGCCGGACCTGCGCCCTGGATGAACTTCGTGAGCAGTATGACGCGGTTTTTTTGGGGGTCGGCGCAGGTACTCCTTCTTTTCTCGGAATTCCGGGAGAACAGCTGGGAAATGTGTACTCGGCCAATGAGTATCTTACCAGGGTCAATCTGATGCAGGCCCATCACTTTCCCGAATATCATACTCCGATTCATGTGCCGGCGCGCGCGGTAGTGATCGGGGGCGGCAATACGGCGATGGACGCGGCCCGGGTCGCTCTTCGTCTTCAGGCAGCGCAGGGGATGAAGCCGGAGGTAACGGTGGTCTACCGAAGGACCGAAGAGGAAATGCCCTGCCGCCGGCTGGAATTGCTGCATGCGCAAGAGGAGGGCGTGAAGTTTAAGTTCCTTACTCAGCCGGTGGAATTTCAGGGTGATGCGCAGGGAAGGGTACGGGGACTGCGGGCGGTGGAGTGCCGTCTGGGCGAAAAAGACGCCTCCGGGCGGAGGCGTCCGGTCCCTCAGCCTGACCGTCCCCTGCAAATTGAATGTGACGGCGCGGTGATCGCGATCGGGCTGCGGCCGAATCAGGTGCTTACCCGGCTTACGCCTCAATTGAAACTGAATTCCCGCGGAGAAATAGAGGTCGATTCCCAAACGATGGCGACCTCTCTTGCCGGAGTGTTTGCCGGGGGGGATATTGCCGGCGGAGAAGGCACGGTGATCGAAGCAATGGGCATGGCCAAGAAAGCCGCCCGCGGGATCCTTCATTTTCTCTCGGGGAAAAATTCTTCTTGACAGTTTCAACAGCTTTGTTATATTGCCTCTAAGGACAAAGGCGTCCTTTCTTTCATTTTCGAAAGGGAGGACGCTTTTTTTTTGCGAAATCGATGCCTAAAATTCAGGCAAAGAATGCGTATATGTAAAGAAAAGGAGGAGCGAAGATGAGGTTGCCAAAAATGAACGATGCGCTGGGAACGGTAAACAGAGGTGATGCGGCGGAATCAGGGTTATGTACGTTGTGCCAGGCGGACTGTCGGGGGAAATGCGAAACCTGGTTGTCCAGCTTGAAGGGCCGCAAGCTGCTGTATCCCCGCGATTTCGGGACGATTACCTCTGGGAGCGCCAATACGACCCATGTGGGAGTATCCTACAATTCAATACGGATTGACGGATATAATTACGGCGCGCAGGGATTGCCGCAGGGATTATCCACTTCGGAAGACGATTGTATTTTTCCGAACGTAAGTCTTGAGGGCGAGTTCGGGACGAAAATGAAAACCAAGTTCCGGGTGCCGGTGATGACCGGGGCGCTGGGATCGACGTTTATCGCCGCCAAATACTGGGAATCGTTCGCGATCGGGGCGGCGCTCGTCGGTTATCCGATTGTCGTCGGTGAAAACGTAGTGGGTGTGGATCGTAAATCGGAAATGGATGGGGGCAAGATTTCCAAAGCGCCCGAGCTGGACCGCCGGATCGAAACCTTCCTGCGGTACTATGACGGTTACGGCGCGATCATCGTTCAGTTGAACGTGGAAGATACCCGTAACGGGGTCGCTGAGTACGTGATCGATAAATACGGAGATAAGGTGATCATTGAATTGAAATGGGGCCAGGGCGCGAAAGACATCGGCGGAGAAATCCAGGTAACGGATTTGGAATACGCGCTGTTTCTCAAGAAACGCGGATATGTGGTGGATCCCGATCCTACCCTGCCCGAAGTGCAGGAAGCGTTCAAGCACAAAGCGATCAAAGCCTTCGCGCGGCACAGCCGTCTGGGCTACACCGGTTTGTCTTCGACCGATCAGGTCCGGAAAGGATTTATGGATTCAGTGGAGTATTTGCGGAAACTGGGATACAAACGGATTTCGCTGAAGACTGGCGCCTACGGCATGGAAGCACTTGCGATGGCGATTAAATACGCGTCCGAGGCGGAACTCGATCTGCTCACTATCGACGGATCGGGCGGCGGCACCGGAATGAGTCCCTGGAACATGATGGAAACCTGGGGCGTGCCGTCGGTGATGCTGCACAATAAAGCCTACGAATACGCCGACCGGCTCGCCAAGAAAGGCACGAAAGTCGTGGATATGGCGTTTGCCGGGGGGCTGGCCCGCGAAGATCACATTTTCAAAGCGATCGCGCTGGGCGCTCCCTATACGAAATTGGTCTGTATGGGACGGGCGTTGATGATCCCGGCGTTTCTGGGATCAAATATCGAAGGAGTCCTCAAACCCGAGGCCCGCGAGAAAGTGAACGGCAACTGGGATAAGCTTCCCGCTACCGTGACCTCGTTCGGTACTTTTCCCGAAGAGATTTTTGCCGGATATTATGACGTGCAGAAAAAGGTCGGGAAAGACGAGATGAAAAACATCCCCTTCGGCGCGATCGCCGCCTGGACGCTTGCGGATAAGCTTGCCGCCGGTGTGCAGCAGCTGATGGCCGGAGCCCGGAAGTTTTCTCTCAGTGAGATCAGCCGTGACGATATCTACGCGGCGAACAGAGAGACCGAACAGGAAAGCGGATTGACCTACATTACCGACAAAAACGACGATCGGGCAAAAAAGATCCTCGACGCCTGAGCGTTGCGGTGAATGCGGCAAAGAAGCCGGGAAGGAAAGACGCGAAGAAAGAATGCGCTTTTTTCGCCTCTGGAGTCCCCGGCTTCTTTGCCTCTCTCTTATCTCTTACCCCTTACCCCTTACCTCTCCCTCCAACTTTCCCTTGACATACGCGGATGAGAGGTTACAATACTACTGATTTTTATGAAGGATTTATCAGCGTCTCTTCTTTCACCACCATTCAAGAGGGGACGCTTTTTTTCTATACAGAGGAGCAATGAGTAATACATCTCGCAACGCAATAAAACCCGCCAAGCTTGTTCTTGAGGATGGACGCGTGTTTTCCGGTACTTCGTTCGGGGCCGACGGCACCTGCACCGGTGAAGTTGTGTTTAACACCAGCATGGCTGGCTACCAGGAGATCCTCACCGATCCTTCCTATAAAGGGCAGATCGTGACGATGACCTATCCGCTTATCGGAAATTACGGGGTTAATTCCCATGACGTGGAATCCTGCCGGCCCTGGGTGGAAGGGTTTGTCGTGAAGGAATGCAGTAAAATTGTGAGTAACTGGCGGGCGTCGCAGAGCCTCCCTGAATATTTGCGGGAGCACGGAATCCTGGGGATTGAAGGGATTGATACCCGGGCGCTCACCATGCATATCCGTATCCAGGGAGCGATGAAAGCGGTGATCTCCACCGAGGAACTGGATCCCGTACGTTTGCGGGAGCTTGCGGTCCGGGCTCCGGGGGTACTGAATCAGGATTTAGTGAAAGAGGTGACCTGCCGCGAACCGGTTGAATGGAATACCAAGGGAAAATATCACGTGGTCGTGTTGGATTGCGGCGTCAAATGGAACATCCTGCGCCTGCTCCAGGCGAATGAATGCCGGGTTACCCGGGTTCCGGCGGCTACCCCGTTCGAGGAGATCCTCGCGCTGGATCCGGACGGGGTGTTATTATCGAACGGGCCCGGCGATCCGTCGGCGGTTCCTTACGTGGTCGAGACGGTGAAAAAGCTGATCGGGCGCGTGCCCTTGTTCGGGATTTGTCTGGGGCATCAAATGCTGGGGTTGGCGCTTGGGGGGCGTTCTTACAAACTGAAATTCGGTCACCACGGAGGGAATCAGCCGGTAAAGGATACGCGGTCTCAGCGGGTTGCGATCACCGTGCAGAATCACGGGTTTTGCGTGGAACATGCCTCGCTGGACGAGAAAGAAATAGAAGTGACGCATATGAATTTAAACGATCAGACGCTGGAAGGGATCAAACACCGCCGGTACCCGGTATTTTCGGTGCAGTTTCATCCCGAATCTGGGCCCGGGCCGCACGATGCCCGCGGGCTGTTTGCGGAGTTTATACGGATGTGTGACCGCGCCGCATAATTTTACGGAACCACAATGCCGAAACGGACAGATTTCAAAAAAATTCTTATTCTGGGATCCGGGCCGATTGTAATCAGCCAGGCCTGTGAATTTGACTATTCCGGGACCCAAGCCTGCAAAGCCCTGCGCGAGGAGGGCTATGAGGTGATATTAGTGAATTCCAACCCGGCGACGATCATGACCGATCCGCAAATGGCGGATGCCACCTATATTGAGCCTATTACTCCTGAAGTAGTGGAGAAGATCATCGCCCGGGAACGGCCGGACGTATTATTGCCGACTTTGGGCGGACAAACCGGTCTTAATACCGCAATGGCGTTATACGAACAGGGAGTGCTGGAAAAGTACGCAGTGCAGATGATCGGCGCCGATTATCACACCATCCAGAAGGCCGAGGACCGGGATCATTTTAAACGAGCCATGCAGAAGATCGGGTTGGATCTTCCGCAGAGCGCCTTGGCGCATACGATGAAAGAAGCCTGGGACGCGCTGGAGCGGATTCAGCTTCCCGTGATTGTCCGCTCCGCGTTTACGCTTGGCGGCACCGGAGGAGGAATCGCAACGACCAGGGAGGAATTTGAGCAAATCGCGGATTTGGGACTGCAGAACAGTATGATCAGCGAGATCCTGATCGAGGAGTCGGTGATCGGCTGGAAGGAATACGAACTCGAAGTGATGCGTGATGTGAGAGATAACGTGGTGATCGTGTGTTCGATTGAAAATCTCGATCCCATGGGCGTACATACCGGCGATTCGATTACCGTAGCGCCGGCCCAGACCCTGAGCGATGAGGAGTACCAGCGTATGAGAGATGCCGCGCTGGCGATTATTCGAGAGATCGGCGTGGAGACAGGAGGATCAAATATCCAGTTCGCGGTAAATCCGGAAACCGGCCGTATGGTTGTGATCGAAATGAACCCCCGGGTGTCGCGCAGCTCTGCTTTAGCCAGTAAGGCGACCGGTTTTCCCATTGCCAAATTCGCGGCCAAGCTGGCGGTAGGATATAGTCTGGATGAGATCCGCAACGATATCACCAAAGAGACTCCCGCCTCGTTTGAGCCGGCGATCGACTACTGCGTGGTGAAAATTCCCCGGTTCACGTTCGAGAAATTTCCCGAAGCAAAGGACGTACTGGGTATTTCCATGAAATCCGTAGGGGAGACCATGGCCATCGGCCGTACCTTCAAGGAAGCGTTGCAAAAGGGATTACGCGGACTGGAGATCGGTCACAGCGGTTTGGACAATAAACTGGATTTCCGGCAGATTCCCGATGAAAAAATCCAGTGGCGTCTGAAGGAACCCAATGCCTCCCGGATTTTTTATATCAAGTACGCGTTGCAGAAAGGATATTCCATAGAACAGATCCAGTCGCTTACGGGAATTGACCCCTGGTTTTTGGATAACATCCGGCAGATCGTTGAATGTGAACGTATGATTGTACAAACCACTTCCGGACGGACGCTTTCAGCCGATCTGCTGCGGACCGCGAAGCAGTTCGGTTTCAGCGACCGGCAGATAGGCGCGCTTCTCGGGCGCGATGAACGCCAGGTCCGTCAGATGCGTGTCGATCAGGGGATTACCGCGACTTTCAAACTTGTGGATACCTGCGCCGCGGAATTTCAAGCCTATACACCGTATTATTACTCAACCTATGAGGAAACGGACGAGTCCCGGACTTCAAAAGAGAAGAAGATCATGATCCTGGGCGGAGGTCCGAACCGGATCGGTCAGGGGATCGAGTTTGATTACTGCTGCTGCCACGCTTCATTCCGGCTCAAAGAGTTGGGATACGAAACAATTATGGTGAATTCCAATCCGGAAACCGTGTCGACTGATTATGATACGTCGGATAAGTTGTATTTTGAACCGCTTACCTTCGAAGACGTCATGAACATCGTCGACAAAGAAAGGCCCGACGGCGTCATCGTGCAGTTCGGGGGACAGACGCCGCTGAACCTTGCCGCGCAGTTAGAAGCAGCGGGCGTTCCCATTATCGGTACGCCGGTCGAAGAAATCGACCGGGCGGAGGACCGGGATAAATTTTCCCAGCTGATACAGCGGCTGAGGATCCTGCAGCCGCCCAACGGCATGGCTGCGGCGAAAGACGAAGCCCGGGCGATCGCACGGAAGATCGGGTATCCGGTGCTGGCCCGGCCGTCGTATGTACTCGGCGGGCGGGCGATGAAGATTGTGTATGACGAGGAATCTCTGGAAACATTTATTGCGGAAGCGACCGAGCTCTCCGGCGAACGTCCTATTCTGATCGATAAATTTCTGGAAGACGCGATTGAAGTCGATGTGGATGCGGTATCCGACGGAACGACCGCGGTGATCGGCGGGATCATGGAACACATTGAGGAAGCGGGAGTGCACTCCGGGGATTCGGCGTGCGTGATCCCGCCGTATAGCCTGAGTGACGAAATCATCGATAAGATCCGTGCGCATACGCTGGCATTGTCTAAGGCGCTGCACGTGCAGGGCTTGATTAACATTCAGTTTGCGGTGAAAAACGACAAGGTATACGTGCTGGAAGTGAATCCGCGTGCGTCCCGCACGGTCCCCTTCGTAAGTAAAGCGACCGGGATTCCCCTGGCGAAAATCGCGGTGAGCGTGATGGTCGGGAAAACGCTCCCCGAGCTGGGAATTACCGCGGAGGTGATACCAAATCATTTTTCGGTGAAAGAATCGGTGCTCCCCTTTTCGCGGTTTTCCGGGGTGGACATCATTCTCAGCCCCGAAATGAAATCTACCGGGGAAGTAATGGGCGTGGATCAGTCATTCGGGATCGCGTTTTATAAGTCTCAAATGGCGGCGGGGACTGTCCTGCCGAAAGAAGGAAAGATCTTTTTAAGCGTGAAGAACGCCGATAAGCGCAATATCGTCTTTATCGCCAAAAAACTTCATGATTTCGGTTTCGAACTCGTCGCGACCCGTGGGACGGCGAAAGTGTTAAAGTCGAATAACATTCCCTCGACAATCGTCGGCAAGATCGCCGAGGGCAGTGAAGAGATCCCGACACTGATCAAATCCGGTGAATTGAAGCTGATCATTAATACTCCCTCCGGAGTGCGCGGACAGTCTGACATGAAACCGATCCGCAGTCTCGCGGTCAGATGCGGGGTGCCTTCGATTACTACGATACAAGGCGCTCAGGCCGCGGTAAACGGCATGGAAGCGATTCATCACGGAGATTATTCGGTGTGGTCGATCCAGGAATTAACCGGAAAATAAATTTCCGCGGTATCAGTCCCGTGCGCATCTGAAAAGTCCTTTGGAAAAGAGTCGCCGACCCGGGCGAAAATCATGAGTAAGAAAAAAATCACAAAATCTGCCGTCGAAACCGGTTTTGATAATGAATGCTATCTGAAGGAACAGAGCAAAGCGATTCTGGAACGGGCAAGCCGGTTTAAAAAATTATACCTCGAATTTGGCGGAAAGATCGTGTATGACTACCATGCCGCCAGGGTGCTGCCAGGATTTGATCTCAACGTGAAAATGCGTCTTCTGCAGCAGTTGCGGAAGAATGCCGAAATAATTGTCTGCATTTACGCGGGGGATATCGAAAGGCGCAAATTGCGTGCGGATTTCGGTATTACCTATGACGTGGATGCGCTCAAGCTGATCGATGACGTGCGGAGCTGGGGTATTGAAATTGCCGGAGTGGTGATTACCCGGTTCAACGAGCAGCCCGCCGCGAAAATATTTAAAAATAAACTGGAGCGGCGGGGGATCCACGTGGTTACGCATCCGGTTACCGCCGGGTATCCCACCGATATCGATACCGTCGTGAGCGATCGCGGGTACGGAGCGCACACCTATATCCCTACGACGAAACCATTGGTCGTGGTGACCGGTCCCGGACCGGGCAGCGGTAAGCTGGCGACCTGCCTTTCTCAGCTGTATCACGAGCATTCGCGCGGGATCAGCGCGGGATACGCAAAGTTTGAAACCTTTCCTATCTGGAATATCCCTTTAAAACATCCGGTCAACATCGCGTATGAAGCCGCGACCGCCGATCTTCGTGATTTTAATTTGATCGACCCTTTTCATCTTGAGGCGTACGGACTTTCCGCGGTGAATTATAACCGCGACGTCGAAGCTTTCCCTCTTCTGGAACGTATTTTGAAAAAGATCACCGGCGGCAGCTCGCTGTATAAATCTCCCACAGACATGGGGGTGAACCGGGCCGGTTTCGGTATCGTCAATGACGACTGTGTCCGGCACGCTGCCTGTCAGGAGATCATTCGCCGGTATTTCCGTTATCAATGCGAGTACCGGCTGGGATTTGTCGAAAAAAGCACGGTTGAGCGGGTTGAATTGCTCATGGATGAATTGCGGCTGTCTCCCGAGGACAGACCGGTGGTCTGTCCGGCCCGGCGTGCTTCGGAACTGGCGAGGGAAAAGGGGAAGGGGAATGAAGGGATATTCTGCGGCGCGGCGCTTGAGTTGAAAAACAAACAGATCGTAACGGGGAAAAATTCGTCTTTAATGCACGCGACGGCGAGTGTGATATTCAACAGTATCAAACAGCTTGCTAAGATCCCGGATAAAATACATCTTTTGTCCCCCGGGATCATTAAATCGATAAAAGAATTTAAAAAATCAGTATCAGGAACAAAAGCCGCAAGTCTTGATCTTGATGAAGCGCTTATCGCTTTAAGCATCAGCGCCATGACCAATCCCACGGCGAGTCTTGCGGTTGATCAATTGCGTTTTTTGAACGGATGCGAAATGCATATGACTCATATTCCTACGCCGGGAGATGAAGCCGGGTTGCGGCGCCTCGGGGTAAACCTTACCAGCGAATCGGAGTTTTCTTCAAAGAATCTTTTTGTCGTATAATCCGGCGCTTTCGGGGACGGGGTATTTTGTTCTTGACTGTCCGGAGGAATTTGTTATAGTGTGGAAGTAAGGACAAGGGAGTCCTCCCGAAAGGGGGATTCCCTTTTTTTATTTGGAGTGAGCATGGCTAAATTTATTTTTGTAACCGGCGGCGTGGTTTCAAGTTTGGGGAAGGGGCTGGCTTCGGCTTCGATCGGGAAGTTGCTTGAATCAAAAGGGATGAAGGTGACGGTGATCAAGTGCGATCCCTACATTAACGTCGATCCCGGCACGATGAATCCCTTTCAGCACGGTGAAGTGTACGTGACCGATGACGGCGCGGAAACCGATCTTGATTTGGGTCATTATGAACGGTTTACGAACGTAAAACTTACCCGGAACAACAACATTACGACCGGAAAGATTTATCACACGGTGATTTCCAAAGAGCGGCGGGGTGATTATCTCGGAAAGACCGTGCAGATTATTCCCCATATCACCAACGAAATTAAACAGCGTATTAAGAGACTGGCCGTGCGGGTGGACGTGGTCATCGTGGAGATCGGCGGGACCGTCGGCGATATTGAAAGCCTTCCCTTTCTGGAGGCGATCCGTCAGCTGAAACTTGAACTGGGGCAGGAGTACGCGCTCAATATCCATGTGACCCTTGTTCCCTATATAAAGTCGGCGGGAGAGATCAAGACCAAACCCACTCAGCACAGCGTCGGGACTCTGCGGCAGATCGGGATTACTCCGGATATTATTTTATGCCGTACCGAAAAGAAGCTGTCAAAGGAAGCCAGAGAAAAGATCGCGTTGTTCAGCAATGTGGACGTGGAGGCAGTGGTTCCGGCGATTGACGTAAAGAGTATTTATGAACTGCCGGTCAGCTTTAAAAAAGAAGGGCTGGACCGGCTGATTCTCCGCCGGCTGAATCTCAAGTACCCCGATAAACCGTTAACTGAGTGGGAACGAAACGTGATCCGCCCGGTGAAGTCGCCTTCGCATACGGTAGAGATCGCGGTGGTAGGCAAATACATTACCTTGCAGGACGCCTATAAATCGATTTACGAGGCGTTGTCTCACGGCGCGATCGCCAACGATGCCAAACTTTTGATTAAACGGGTCGATTCCGAGGATATCGAGAAACGGGGAGCCGAAAAATATCTGCGCAAAGTCAAGGGCGTGCTGGTTCCGGGAGGATTCGGATCACGGGGGATCGAAGGAAAGATTAAAGCAATCCGCTACGTGCGCGCGCGGCAGATACCGTATTTCGGTATCTGTCTGGGGATGCAGCTGGCGGTAATTGAATTTGCCCGGAACGTATGCGGCCTGAAGACCGCCAATTCGACCGAATTCAAACCCCGGACCGCTCATCCGGTCATTAGCTTGCTGGAGGAGCAGAAGAACGTAAAACTCAAGGGCGCCACCATGCGTTTAGGCGCCTATGCCTGCCGGCTCAAAAAGGGGAGCAACGCCTATCGGGCCTATCGGAGACAGAAAGTACATGAACGGCATCGTCATCGCTATGAATTCAATAACCGCTACCGCGCGGTGATGGCCGATCACGGCCTGGTGATTGCCGGAGTCAATCCCGGCACCAACTTAGTGGAGATTATCGAACTGCAGGATCATCCCTGGTTCCTCGCCTGTCAGTTTCATCCGGAATTTAAGTCGAAACCGGACCACGCCCATCCTTTATTTGCCGAATTCGTCAAATCCGCCCTTTCCCACACCCCGGCGAAATAACCGCAGAAGAGACGCTTGATCTTCGATCCTCGATTCTCGACCCTGGATGCTGGATCCTTGCCATTTGTCCACCCCGGGGGTGGACAAATAGGGGAAACCCGGCGGGAAACCTTCCTTGTAACATTGACCTTTTTCGCGGTATAATATCCCAGTATGGGAAGTGACAGTACCGATTCAAAACGGATCCTTCTTGTTGATGATGATGTTTTAGTGCTCAAAAGCCTTTCCCGCGCGCTGAAGGCAAAAGGGTATGAAGTCGTTTCCGCGCAAAGCGGAGAAGACGCGCTCACCATTTGTTCCCGGGAAAAAATAGATCTGATCATCTGCGATATCCGCATGCCGGAGATGAGCGGTCGAGAAACGTTGCATAAAATACGACATGAGTGCTATGTGTCGGTGCCGGCAATTATGATTACGGGTTATGCGGGAAACGAAGATTTGCGGAAGTCGGACGATTTAGGGATCATTGCGTTCTTATATAAGCCATTCGATATTCAGGATTTGCTTCAGCGTGTCGATAGTTATAGTCAAGGGGTTCCCGGCCATGCACGTGCGTACTCCCGGGTAACGGTTTCTTTGCCGCTTACGGTAAAATATGGAACTCCTCAAGAAAACGAATTGCATTGCCAGACGAAAACTCTGAGTGAAGAAGGACTTTCTTTTTATGCGCCTCAGGAAATCTCTCCGGATACAAACATTGAAGTATCAGTAGATTTCCAAGGATGCATTCTTGTATTGGCCGGCCGAATTGTGTGGAATTCCAAAGTCAAAAAGGAATCGCAATGGCATCACGGTGTGCAGTTTCTTCAAATAGATCAAGCCCAAAGAAAAACGCTGCAGACAACAATTTCCGCACAAAAAGAAATATCCCAACGGTTTATTGCGGTGACCCAAAAGTTAAAAAACAACTTAGCCCGGGTGCAGAAAGAATGCGGTGCGTTTGACCGAAGTGAGCCTTCGGCTGAAGATACGGGAAAATTCGTGGTAAGCCAAAAACAAAAAATATTCCCGGAGGTGAGTAAAGCTTTTTATGAGATTTGGGACATTGTGCATGGTTTTGATCAAGATAAATACGTAATGTACCAGGATTATTTCCGGGAGGAGATCCTGCCTTTTTTAGGATATCCGCAAATCAATAAGCGTATTTATTATAAGCCGATCGGGTATGCCGGCGATTTTTTAGTTATGGAGTATATTTACAATTATAATGGTCAAGAGAATTTTCTAGGAGATAGTTCATTCGAGAAATTAGTTAATCACTTTACCTGTAATATTCCGGTTACCAACGCCAATATTGTCAGGAAAAACTATTTAAAGCAGAAGATCAAAGATGCAGCGCAGAGAAATAATAGCGCCAAAGTTCTCAGTGTGGGGAGCGGTTCAGGAAGAGAGTTGGTGGAGCTTTTGGAAGAACAGTCTTTGCCCGCGGGGTTATGTTTTACCGCCTTAGATTTGGAGCCGTTAGCACTCGATTTTTTAAAAGAGCAGGTGTTCGGAGTAGCCCGGGAAAAAAGAGAAATCGTGCATGTGGAATTTATCAACATGGATATTATCGCACTCATTCGGCAAAAGAATAATTCCGAACTCTTGCAGGAAAACGATCTTGTATATGTATCCGGAGTATATGATTATCTGCATGATCGTATCGCACGGCTTCTGCTGCAGAAATTATTCGAGCTTGTGCGTCCCGGTGGTCAGCTTGTGGTGTGCAATATCTCATCCGAGAAGCAGTTTCTTCGGGCGTATTATGAATTTTTGGGAGGATGGGATATGATCTACCGAAATCGGGAAAAGATGATGTCCTGGGTGGAAGAACTCCCCGGGGTTAAATCTGCCGTTTTTGAAGAGGAATCGGACGAGAACAGGTACCATTTTTTGAGCATTAAAAAAGAATGAATCATTTCGTTTTTTCTGCATCAGTTACTACGGTTACAACCTTTTTGTTAGGAGTATATGTTTTGTTTTCTTATTTTCCTACCAAGAAGAAGCTTTACTTGATCTACTCGTTTTATTCATTGAGTATTTCGTTCTGGGCTTTCTTTGTTTCATTTTTTAATGCAGACTTCCGGGATCCTTCCCTGATTTTCGGAAGGTTGCTGCATTTGGGCGCTATTTTAATCCCGATATTGTTTGTCCACTTTGTGTTAGAGTTCTTGGAATTGAGGAAGAAAGTGTTGCTTTTTGTCATATACGCATTCGGAGGGGTTTTTATATATTTAGTTTTTTTCACAAAATTGCTAATCACTGGGGTAACGCGCAGGTCTGTGTATAGCTATCCTTCTGCGGGACCTTTATATCTTCCTTTTTTTATTTTCTTCGTCTCGTTGATCGTAATCGGAATATTGCTCCTTTTCATTCATATGCGGCGGGCGAGAGGAAACAGGAAAAATCAAATAAAGTATTTATTGTTTGGATCAATACTTGGCTATTCCGGAGGTCTTAAGAATTTCCTTGTAGTTGCCGACATTGAGATATTTCCGATTTATCCCTATGGAACATACGCGATTCCGGTATATGTTTTTATTGTCGCCTATGCGATTCTTCGCTACCGCCTCCTAGATATCAAAATCGCGGTGACGCGGGCCGGATTGTTCATCGTGGTTTATGCGTTTATTCTTGGGCTGCCGTTCTGGATGGGATATGCTACGCAGCAGTGGCCGTTGTCCCTGGCGGTAATGGCGGTG
>WJJJ01000031.1 GCA_014729775.1 Candidatus Omnitrophota bacterium
ACGGTCGCCGCAGGAGACGTCTATCAGAATAGAACACGTTGTTCCCGCACCGCAGCCGTGCGGTCGTATCCCGATCGGCGGTCAGCGGTGAGCTATGCGGTAGCAAGAAGGTATGGAGCGGGCGAGCGGAATCGAACCGCCGTTACTAGCTTGGGAAGCTAGTGTTCTACCATTGAACCACGCCCGCGAATACGTAAAGAGCTTTGTCTTCGGGCAACCGGCCTTCTGCCCTGTCCGGAAGCAGCGTAGGCAGGCGGCATCTCAAATTTTAAATGAGCATATTATATCAGATGCGGTAGCTATTTCAACAGGTCACATTTCTCGGATATTTTCAGCGAACAGAATTCCCCGCACATGGTACAGATGTCCATAGGGACATTTTTTTTCTTCCGGTATTTGCGCGCCTTTTTTTCGTTCATGGCGTATCCGAACATTTTCTCCCAGTTTCGTCTCGCCCGGGCCAGTGACATTTGATGATCGTGTTCCCATTCGTCCGGGAATCTCAGGAGATCGACGCTGTGGGCGGCGATACGCGATGCGATTACTCCGTCCCGTATATCCTCGACCGAAGGATGGCGCAGGTGTTCGGCCGGCGTCACCACGCATAAGAAATCGGCGCCGGCCATGGCCGCGATCGCGCCTCCGATTGCGGAAGCGATATGATCATATCCGGCGGCGAGATCGGTCGGCAGCGGTCCCAGGATATAAAACGGAGCGCCGTGACAGATTTTTTTCTCCATCCGCATGTTGAGGGCGATTTCATCGAGCCGGATATGTCCCGGGCCTTCGACCATTACCTGTACTCCTTTTGTGCGGCACCGATGAACCAGATCTCCGAGTACGTGGAGTTCGGCGAGCTGGAGCTGATCGGTTGAATCGGCCACCGCTCCCGGACGAAGCGCGTCTCCGAGACTGATAGTGATCCGGTATTGTTTTGCCAGATCGAGAATACGGTCGAAATGGGTAAACAGAGGATTCTCTTTTCCGTGATATTGCATCCAGCGAGCCAGCAGCGCTCCTCCCCTGCTCACGACCCCCCCGGTTCGTTTATAAGTTTTCATGAGATCGACGGACTTTTGAAGAATTCCCGCATGCAGTGTGAAGAAATCCACCCCGTCTTTGGCCTGTTGTTCCAGTACCGCGAACAAATCATCAAATGTCATTTTTTCGAAGTCGCCCTTTTTCTTCTGCACCATATGGGCGGTTTCGTATATCGGAACGGTGCCTACCGGGACTGCCGCCTGAGCGATGATTTTTCTTCGTACCGAAGGGATATTGCCCCCGACGCTTAGATCCATGACGGTGTGGGTTCCTGCCTCCTGCGCTACTTCTAATTTTTTCAGTTCGTCTTTTATTTCGGTGTGCGCGGTGGACGTGCCGATATTCGTGTTCATCTTTATCTTGAACCCTTCCCCAATTACCGGAGGAGTGGCAATATCCCGGCCGGTGTTCAGACAGATCACCGCTCTTCCCGCGGCGAGCTGCCGCTCGAGGAAGGAGCGGTCTACCCGTTCACTTTTTGCGATTTTGGTTAGATGGCTCTTCTTAAACATTCTTTTATCTTTTTTGTGCTTTGAACCGGTTTCGGCTGTGACAAAATTCCCCGGCAGACGACGATATTACGTGCTCCTTCGCGTATCGTTCGCTCCGCATTTGCTTCATGTATTCCTCCTACGGCGAAAAGCGGTTTTCGGGCTTCCCGGAGCGCGCGTGTGAGCTGTGTTCGGGGAAACGGAGTGAGGTCCGGTTTGAGTGCCGATTTGTACCACGGCCCTATCCCCAGATACTCGACCGGTTCTTCCTGGAACCGTCTCAATTCAGAAACGGAGTGGACAGTTTTTCCGACCACGGCTGATTTACCGAGAATTTTACGCGCGATCTTTACCGGGATGTCGGTTGCGCCCAGGTGCACTCCGTGAGCATTGCTTGATATCGCGATGTCACAGCGATTGTTTATCAGGAATACTTTTTTCTCCTGACGGACTATTTTACTTAAATTTGACGCATATGCAAGAATATCTTTATCGGATTCCCTATGAAAGCGTAATTGTACGATATCGATTCCCGCCCGCAAAAGTTCTCTCAGCCACGAGCCGGAACCGGCCGGCGAGTACGGCCGGATTTGAGTATCAAGAATCAGATAAAGAAGGCCATTGTGAGAGAATGTCTTTTTCCAGGGTATAGAGGTCATAACGAAACTGTTTTATGTTTTTTACTTGTTCCGGGCACGTGAGTTTGAAAGTTTCTTCCAGCACCCGGAGAGATTCTTTTGCCCGCTGAAGATTGGCATAGAGAATGTCCTGGATTCCTTTCCTGTCGCTTTCCAGCGCATCGAGCGGTTTTCCCGGATCTTGCGCGGAGTCTCTGCTCAGGATTCCTTCCCGAATGAGATTTTCCCTGGCGATTCGATCCAGGTCGTGCCGCAGTTGCCTGGTGTGGGTGCGTAATCGTTCCTCAGGCGTGACAAACCGGAAAATATCTTCGACTACCCGCAATCCCTCTTTGCACCGGTTGAAATTCGCGTCGATCAGACGAAGGATACCTTTATCCATGGCGGTGACAGATCGTATCTATGATTGCGCTCGTTGAAAACCCCTCTTCCAGCGGAACGCGGAATACCTCTTTTACCAGGTCTCTTCCCACGATCTTTTCCTGATTCCAGTCTCCACCTTTTACCAAATAGTCCGGTTTCAGGGTTTCTATTATTCTGTAAGGCGTTTCTTCTTCAAATATCACAATATAGTCGACGTACTCGATAGCGCTTAAGATCCGGCCGCGCGCCGTTTGAGGAAGTACCGGCCGCGAAGGCCCTTTCAGTGTGCGGATCGAAGTGTCGGAATTGAGACCGACCACCAGATGGTCGCCTTTGCTTTTCGCGTATTCGAGGATCTTAATATGTCCGGGATGGAGCAGGTCGAAACATCCGTTGGTGAATACCACGGTGCGACCCTGCGTCCGCTGCCGGGCGATCTCTTTTTGGAGCACGTCGAGCGGGTACACTTTACTCATGCGTCTTCCTTCAGTTCGGTTTCGATCAGATCACACAGAATATGTCCGATCAGAATATGCATTTCCTGGATGCGCGGCGTATCCTGATGCTGCACGACGCACGCGGTATCCACATACGCACGCAGTCTTCCCCCTTTTTTGCCCAAAAGGCCGACAGTGTGGATTTTATTGCGGCGGGCGTATTCGGCTGCGCGCAGGAGATTCGGGGACTCTCCGGAGGTGGAAATGACGAACAGTATATCCGAACTCTGCCCCAGTGCTTGGAGCTGACGAAGGAAGACTTCCTGGTAACCGTAGTCGTTGGCTACGGAGGTAAGGATCGAAGTATTGGTCGTCAGCGCGAGTGCCGGCAGAGGCCGGCGGTCTTTCAGGAATCTGCCCACCAGTTCCGCGGCCAGATGCTGGGCGTCGGCGGCACTGCCTCCGTTTCCGGCAAAAATTAGTTTCCCGCCGTTACGCAGTGTCTTGGTGCACTGCGCGCCGATGTCGGCGATCGTTTCTTCGAGATCATGGATGTGGGCAAGGGCCTCTCGATGACGCGCAAGGGAGTTCTGAATGTGCTCAGCGATATTCATTCCGTTCCTCCGTTCTTCAGCGATTCCGAGATCACCTCTACTCCCTGTTCGATTTCTTCCCGGGTGACGGTGAGCGCGGGCATGATTCGTAACACGTTTCCGTGAGTCGCGTTCACGATGACCTTTCTTTTTAAGCATTCTTGGAAAACGGGAGCAGCATCAGCGGAAAGCTCTACGGCGGTCATGAGCCCTTTTCCTCTTACGGCAATGATCCGCGGCGAGTCTTTCTGAAGTTTGTGCAGGGCGCCGCAGAGAAAATCGCCCATGGTTTGCGCTCTTTCCCGTAAATTCTCATCTTTTATTATCCGAAGTGCTTCTCTCGCGGCCCGGGTGACCAGCGGCGAGCCGCCGAAAGTCGATGCGTGGGTTCCCGGCTGCATCAGATCAGCGATGGTATCTTTGACCAAAAGCGCTGATATCGGCAGACCCGCTCCCAGGCCTTTGGATAAGGTCATAAGATCGGGAGTAATCCCGTAGTGTTCGTAGCAAAACATCCGGCCCGTTCTTCCCATTCCGGTTTGTACTTCGTCCACGATCAATAACAGATCGTGCCGGGCGCAAAACTGCGCCACCTGCCGCAGGTATTCTTCATCTGCGATGTTCACTCCTCCTTCTCCCTGGATCGGTTCAAGGAGGACGGCCACCGTGGTATCGGTGCACGCCCGTTCAAGCGCGGGATAGTCGTTAAACGGCACTTCGCGGAATCCCGGAAGTAGAGGTTTAAACGGTGTCTGGTATTTTTTTTGACCCGTTGCCGCAAGTGCCCCCGCGGTTCTGCCGTGAAAAGAATTGCTCATCGTGATGATTTCGTAGCGGGTTCCTTTTCCGTAAAGTCTGCTGAATTTAATGGCGCCTTCGATCGCTTCGGCTCCGGAGTTCCCGAAAAATACTTTCGAAGGAAAGGCGCATTTCACGAGATCCCGGGCTAATACTGCTTGTTCGTGCTGATAAAGGTTATTGGGAAGATGGATGAGTTTTTGTGCCTGTTCGCATACCGCCGCGCTGATTCTGGGATGACAGTGTCCCAGAATGGAAACTCCCCAGCCCGGGAAGAGATCGAGATATTGTTCTCCGTGTTCGTCCCAGAGCCAGCTTCCCTTTCCTTTGACGAATACCGGCCCGTAGCGGCGGTACGTCGGAAGCGTGTATTCAGCGAGTAGTTCGCGCGTATTCATCGTGAATTAATGGATTATTTCGGTACCGATCCCTTTATTGGTAAATATTTCCAGCAGAAGCGCATGCGGTATTTTCGCGTCGATAATGTGCGCTTTTTTCACTCCGGATTCGATCGCCTTAACCGCCGAACGTACTTTGGGGATCATTCCGGTACCGATCACGTTTTTCTTGATAAGCTCTTCGGCTTCTTTCACTTTAATCGTGGAAATGAAGGAGCTTTCGTCCTGGGGATTGCTCATTACTCCCTGGACGTTCGTCAGGAGTACCAGTTTTTCCGCCTGTAGGCGCGAGGCGAGAAAGCAGGCTACTTCGTCGGCGTTGATATTGTATCGTTCCCCGTCGGCGCTGGTGCCGATGGGGCTGATGATCGGGATTGTGGCTTCGATCATCTCGGCTATTTTTCCGTGGTCAAAATCAATGATATCTCCCACGTATCCCAGATCTTTTTTTGTCTTTTTCTTCTGCGCTTTCAGCAGTGCTTCTTCCACGCTGAACCCCCGGGCGAGCGCGCCGTGGGCGTTGATTTCTCCGATAATGACGTTGCTGAGTTTGTAGAGTTCTTCAATTACCACCTGAAGAGTAGCATGATCCGTAAACCGCATTCCCTCGATGAATTTCGTCATGATTTTCAGTTTTTTCAGCTGATCGGTGATATTCGGTCCACCGCCGTGTACCAGGATCGGCCAGATCCCGGTATATTTAAGGAACGCGATATCTTCCAGGACCGATTTGCGGACGCGGTCTTCTTTGAGTATCGACCCTCCGTATTTAATCACGATAATTTTTTTGTGAAATTCTTTTATGTAAGGAAGAGCTTCAATGAGGACGTCCGCTTTCCTTATTGCTTCTTTTACCATTTGTTGTCTCCCTTAACTGTATTCTGCGTTTATTTTTACGTATTCGGCCGAAAGATCGGTTGTGAACATGGTCCACTCGTCTTTTCCGCGATTCAGATCCACGGTAATCCGGATATCCCGTTTGCGCAGGTCGCTCGCGCGGACTTTCAGCGGATAATCGACCGCGATCCCCGCGTGTCCCAGTGCCGCGACAATCCGGCCCCAGTTGGGATTTTCTCCGTGCATCGCGCATTTGAATAACAATGATTGCACGATGTGAGCGGCGGCGCGCTTCGCTTCCTTTTTACTGCGTGCCCGGCGGACTCTTACTTCGACGAATTTCGTCGCTCCTTCCCCGTCGCGCACGATCTGCCGGGCGAGGTCGCCGCAGGTTTGCGAAAGCATGCCGGAGAAACGGGCTTTTTCCTTGTTTCCGGTTAACGGGATTTTCCCGCTGGAAATCACGAGTACGCTGTCATTGGTGCTCATGCATTCGTCGATTGAGATCGTATGGAAACTTTCTTCTACCGCCTTGCGCGTCATCGAGCGCAGGGTAGGTTTGGGAATCCGTACGTCGGTAAGCACCACCGCGAGCATGGTGGCCATATCCGGACGGATCATTCCGGCTCCCTTAGCGAATCCGGTGATCGTTCCTCTCCCCCGGGTGAACGTACCGCGGCGGCAGGAGATTTTTTTGCGCGTATCCGTGGTGAGCATACTGGAAGCAAATTGGTCGATATGAGTGCGGGTTCTTCCCGCCCGGCGGCGCAGTGGTTCCGCCGCGGCGGTTAATTTTTTAAACGGGAGTTTCTTTCCGATAATTCCCGTTGAGAAAAGTAAGACGTTTTCCGTCCGGGTGCCGATTTTTTTTGCGACCGAGGCCGCGGCGCGGGCGGTATCCCGGAGTCCGTTTCTATGCGAAAAACAGTTTGCGTTGCCGCTGTTGACGAGAAGCGCTTTTACCGGTGCCGGCAGGTGACTTTTGCAGAGTTGAACGGAGTAGGCGCTGTTGACATTTCTGGTAAACACGGCCGCCGCCGGAAAGGGCCGGTCGCAGATGACCAGTCCCGCATCGAGATGCCCGCCGGATTTTATTCCGGCGTGAGTCCCGGCTACGCGGAACCCTTCAGGGAGCAGGAAAATTCGGCGCGTGTTTTTCATCTCAGTCCCGCGGTTTCGTCCCAGCCCATCTGGATGTTCATATTTTGTACGGCGGCACCGGCGGCACCTTTTACCAGGTTGTCGATACAGGATGCCACCACCGCCTCTTTCCCGTTCGGCGAGAGCGCAAACCCTACGTCGCAAAAATTAGTGCCGATTACGTTTTTCAGTGCCGGCAAACCGGCGTCTACCCGGATGAAGTGAGCCTGACGGTAGGCCTGCCGGTACCAGGAGAGCACTTTTTTTTCAGTTGCTTTCGAATTGAATTCCACGTGGATAGTGGAATATATTCCGCCTTCTATCCCCACAATATGAGGGATGAACTTAATTTTCAGTTTCATACCGGCGTGGGCCAGGGTTTGTTCGATTTCAGGTACATGCTGATGCGTGAACGGTTTGTACGCCCAGATGTTGCCTTCGATATTTGCGTAGTGATATTCAATGAGTGCTTTTCTCCCCGCTCCTGTCACGGATGATTTTGCGTCGACCCATACCCCGGGCATAATCGCGTTATTTTTCACCAGCGGATAGAGCGCGAGCGAGACCGAAGTGGCGTAACACCCGGGATTGGCGATAAGGTCTGCGCCCGTGATTTGGTTTCGGTTGAGTTCGCAGATTCCGTAGACCGCCCGGGAAAGATTCTTTTTATCGAGGTGAGCGGTATTGAAATATTTTTTGTATACGGCGGCCGAAGGGAAGCGGTAATCGGCCGACAGGTCGATTACTTTCTTGTTTTTCCGCAGAAGTTCCGGTACATACCGCATGGAAACGGTGTGCGGCAGGGAAAGGAAGAAAATATCGGCTTTTTTGGCCGCGGCGGAGATATCCAGCGGACTGCACAGCACATCAAGACGGTGGGTGAACCGGGGAAAAAGCGAGGCGTAGGCAACCGGTTTCGCAGTCCGCGAGGAAAGATACGTGATTTCCACCTCAGGATGGGAAAGGAGCAGCTCAACGAGTTTTTCTCCGGTGAATCCGGTTGCACCGAGTATTGCGACTTTTTTCATTTCCTCATTCCTCTCCTGCTCCGCCGCGCGTATTTGTTCGCGCGGCTATTCCGGGCAATTTAATTATCTTAAACGAAAATTTGGTACTGGTCAATATAATTGTGGCGCCGGCCGTTCACGCCGTCGGTGAAGGATTCAGGGGACATTCCTTGTGGTGTTCGGGGCAGTACCCGTATCGGGCGCACTTAGGCCCGGCGAACCGGAACGCTTCCGGCAGGATTTTGTTGCAGGCGCCGAGCATTTCTGCGGCCAGGGACCGGATTTCCCACTGGGCGCGGATGCAGAGGCGTTCGCCGAAAAAATGGAACAGTTCCCGGACGTTCATGGTGAGTACGATCTTCGTTTCCGCTGCCTGGGGGAGCAAAAAACGCAGATCCTGGTTGATCTGTTCCCTGTTCAACTCGGTTGTCCGTTCCAGCAGCTGTTTTAACTCTTGGTAGGCGGCGGTGAGTGAAGCGACGGCCGCCTGAAATTTTTTGTTTCCTTCGGGATGATCGCGTACCGCTTTGGGAGTGATATAGGGAAATTGGTCCATATCAACGTAGCGCTGGCTTTGTTGGGAGTATGACGCCAGGCGGTGTCGCACAAGCTGATGGGAGCATACCCGCGAAATTCCTTCGACCGCGAACGTGAAATTGACGTGTTCCAGCGGCGAAAGGTGTCCCCGCCGGATGAGGTGTTCGATGAACCGCGCGATTTTCTCGGAAGAAAGATTTTCCGAAGACCGGAATGTTTCGGCGGCCGTCTGTTTGGAATAACACTGCCGCGCCGCCGCGTAAATAAGTTTCTGCGGATTATGCGGATAAGAAAGCAGTTCGACTTTCATGTGCATGCAACGTAAAAAGACTGATTAACTGCAATGCGGGACGGGCATGGATTTGCGGGCGCGCGTCCATTCATATGCGCCGAATGCGACCCCGGCGTATATGAGGTTTGCCGTTAAGGATATTCTGAGAAACGGGAGCGCTCTTACATAACAGGTCAGAAGCCCGTTGACAGTATGCGGGTACCATCCGATCATCCATACTCCGAAATTCGTTACCAGGTAAAACAGGAGCGAAGAACCGAGCGTGTATCCGGCAATTCGTCCCGTTGATATTCGGCCGCGCAGGCGGGTTCCGATCAGGTAAATCAGCGCCGCGCTTCCCCAGGTAAACAGCACTGCTCCGTGCAGGCCGAGCATCATATCCGAAATGACGTACATTCCCAGGGGAAGCAGAATCCCTCCCTTCTTATGGGGGGCATAGGCGGCCGCGAATAACGCGAAGGCCGCGAGCGGCGAGAAATTCGGCACATGCGGGATCAGGCGTGCCCCTATTCCGAAGACGAGTAATAGCAGGTATAACCACATGACAGTATCCTATCAGAGACGGTGCGATTGTCAATACTCTTTGTCCGCATTGTCAGCGCGGTGCGCTAAAAGCGGACGATTTCCCGGATTTTTTTATGGAGGAACCCGTTCGAACCGATATACCCGATTGTGCTGTGGAGGATGTCGTTCCCTTTGAGATCGGTGATTGTTCCTCCGGCCTCCCGAATAAGCGTTACTCCTCCGGCGAAATCCCACGGCCGGTCGTGAAATTCCACGCTGAAATCGATTTTCCCTTCGGCGAGATAAGAGAGTGCGCGGACGGAAGATCCGAACATCCGGATATTGAAAACCTGAACCGATAATTGTTTCAGGATTTTCAGCATTACTTCAGGCGAGTACCTGATACTGGAATCAAAGGAAATCGAACTTTGAACCATATCCGCGGTATTCGAGACCGAGATCTTCCGTTCGTTTTTATACGCGCCGTTCCCCTCCTCCCCCACGTACAGCTCGTTTTCCAGAGGCATATATATTACGCCCGCGACGAAGTGTTCCTTATAAAGAATGCCGATGGAAACTCCGAAGACGTGAATCCCCCGGATAAAATTATGGGTACCGTCAAGAGGATCGATGATCCACAGGTAATCGCTTTTCATTCCCTGCTTTCCGCCTTCCTCCCCGATGATGGAGTGGGTGGGGAACTGGGCTGATATTTTTTCAACGATCATTTTTTCCGCGGTCTGATCCAGATCGGTTACCAGATTACGGTCACCTTTCTGCTCTACGCGCGAAATGCGGCCGAAATTTTTCGCGAGGAAATTACCCGCTTCCCGCGCCGCGTCCGCCGCGACAGTCACGATTTCTTTCACGATGTTCCTCCTTTAGCGGTACCGCTTTAGTTCACGGTCAGTTTCACGTTGTACGATTTTTTCCTTGATCTTTTTCCGTTTATCGAATACTTTTCTCCCTTTTCCCAGGGCCAGTTGAATTTTCGCGACTCCCCGATCATTAAAATATACTTTCAGCGGGATCAACGTGTAGCCTTTCTGGGTGGTCAGGCCGATCAATTTTTTTATTTCCCGTTTGTGTAGCAGTAATTTCCTGGTCCGCCGCGGATCGGGTTTGAATACCGAGGATTTTTCGTATTCCGGAATATGCATCTGGTAGACAAAGACTTCTCCTCCTTCGACCCGGGCAAAGCTTTCGTCCAGCGAACAGCCGCGCGTTCGTAACGATTTCACCTCATTCCCTTTGAGTTCGATTCCGGTTTCCCAGGTATTGAGAATGTCATAGTTATGTTTTGCTTTTTTGTTTGAGGCGACGGTTCTCATCTTACCAAGAAAATCCGCTTATACGTAAATATAATCCGAGCCACAGGGGGATCGTGAATATGCTGAACAGGTGAGTTACAAGGACCCCCTGGGAGACGAATTCACTGTCAGCGCGGCGCATGTCGGCCACGATCGGCAGTGAGGCCGCCGAAGGCATCGCCGCTTCGAGAATCACGAACGTCCCGAACAGCGAGTAGATCCGGAAGTACACCAATCCCGCCAGGAAGATTCCCGGAAGCACGAACAATTTGACCGCGGTTACGAGGCCCAGACTGGCAAGCTGGCGCATCGCTCCTCCCAGCCGGACTCGAGCCAGCCAGCAGCCCAGGATCAGCATCGACAGCACGAAGCTGGTGTCACCGATCATTTTCATCGGGTAAAGGACTACCCGGGGAACGTACTCGCTGATTCCCAGCCATACGAATATGACGGCGAGAATAGTACTGGAGACCGGAGGGGTGAACAATGAGCGCAGCCGGAACTCTTCTCCCTCGCGTTTAAAAATAAAAAAACTCCCCAGCGACCACATAATGACGTTGAATCCGAGCAGATAGAAAAAAATATATACCAGGAATTCTTCGCGCAGGGCGGCCGGAAATAGGAACAGGGCCAGGTTCATCGGCAAATACCCGCTGTTCTGAAATCCGGCAAGACTGGTGATCTCGCTTTGTTTTTGTCTGCCGGGCAGCAACCGCGCACCCTGGGCGAGCAGCGCTCCGGTACCGAAAATGGCCACGCTCAGAAGCAGGAAATTCCACGGCGCGTGCGTGCGTACCAGGTGAGCGTTTTCCAGGAAATGAGAGAAGATCAGAAACGGGATCGTGAGGTTAATCACGAAAAAGGTCAAAAACTGCAGGGTTTTCTGCTCAATGACCCTTTTGCGGGACAGAATGAATCCGAGCAGCGAAATTAAAACCAGTTTGATAACGGCTGAAGAAACGATCCACATAAGGCCTTATTATAGCACAGGATCGGCTTGAGTCCATGAATACGTGGAGTGTTTATTGCACGAGCGCGTATGATGGATATCGTGGACGAGGACATGCGGAAGGGGGGAGTTGAACCCCCACGGTGTTACCCACTAGACCCTGAACCTAGCGCGTCTGCCTATTCCGCCACTTCCGCATATGGATATTTCCTCTAAAAAGAACTGCTACGAAATTTTTCCTGAGGATTTCTCTCTCCGTCAGAAACGCGGGAACCACGATGAACGGATCATTCTTCGCCTACGGCGAAGCGTGGTTGCCGCCACTTCCGCAATACGTACTTTTCTCAAGGAATCTGGATCGCCGCTGAATTAACAAATTATAGCAGAAAATATGTTCTTGCCAAGGTTTATCTTACAGAATAGCTGACTGTGTGCTTGGTGGGTATCTCGAGCTTACCGTTTTCTCAATTCCCGCTTCTTCTCTTCTTCTCCAGCATCAAGGATCATGGATCCAGGATCTGTCTTCAATAGACCAGGTTCTTCTCCCGCGGTGCGTTGCGGTTATTGATGTAGGTAACAGTACAGGTGCCGTCCCGTTTGTCGATCGTTACTTCATAGACGGAGGGACGGTAGAATTCACTGATGTTCGTTTTTTTTCCGTAGAAGCGGATGAGCCAGGCATTTTTTTCGGATAACTCCTCAATTGCCGGAGCGGCTACGCGGTAGCGGTACTTGTAGGGGGTTTCGATGATATGGTTTTGCGCCAGGAGAACCGCTTCTTCGCGGGATACCCCGTCGGCACAGTCGACGGTTCCCATTCGCTGATAAATCGCGTTCGTGCTGGCACACCCGGTCCACAATACGAGAATCAGTAATGCGCGAAGTATGTTCATTTTTATTCCTCCATTTTGATCTCTATTTGCGCGAGATAATTCTCGATGAAACCAATGATCGGATGTTCTTGTTCGTAGTGCGCCGATTCCAGAAAAAGATCTTTCGCTCTGAGAAAGTTCTTTTTCGCCTTTCCGTATTCCTGAAGATAAAAATAGCATTGCGCTTTGGCGTCGAATATTCGGGGGTTATCCGTTTCCAGAGATTCGATTTCTTCAAATATCCGTAATGCCGTACGGAATTGACGCCGGCTGAAATAGACCCAGCCCAGCCCTTCATGAGCCTCGATGAGATCCCGATCACGCGCGAGCGCTTTACGGAATAACGATTCCGCTTCCGGTAGCATGTTTCTCAACAAAAAGTGTTCTCCCTGCGCGGCGTAGCGTCTTGCCAGATCGTTCCTGTCGGAATTGGATGCCCGCGCGGTTTTCTCATCCGGAGACCGGGAAGCGGGCGCAACCCTCCGGCCGTCGATAGATTCGATTTCTGTGAGAAAGTATACCAGGGGAATTCCGTGGTGATCGACAGTGACCGTCCGGTTTGTTTGACCGATGACCGGCTTGGTCGTTTGTGTCCCGTTTTTAAAACGAATCAGTTCGGGCAATGCTCGGGGGGGAAAGATCGACAGAAGCATGCTGAAAAAGAGAAAGAAGAATATCCGGGGGTGTTTCATTTCGCCGTTGTTTGCATATACAGAGAACCGGGACTGTCCGGCAGTTTAACTTTGCGCGAGCCCGGTAATCAGCGCGCCGAAAATTGCAATTCCGGCGATAAGGACATATGCCAAAGACAAGCAGACTCCGATGATGGCAAATATGCCGAGTATTTTGATAATCAATCCTAAATTTTGAAGACCCGTGCGTGCGGCGGCAGCATCATCTGTATCCTCAGCCTCGCCAAGATTGTTCGCGGTTTTCAGCGAGAGTATGCCGATCCACAGCGGTATCCATCCGAAAAGAGCTCCGATAATTGTCAGACACTGAAGAGCGCCGGTCACAATATGGACGATACCGAGGAATTTCAACCAGCCCTTCACTTCGTATAACGGACGCATGATATGTTGGGTCGACTGTTCTTCCACCGGACCTCCTTTTTCTCTCGATCACATAGTATCGGCAATTCGTGCATACCGCACACGAATCTATTATACTCTGGAAGTACTTACCGGCGCAAGAAAAGAAATTTCTTCTCTCCATGGAAAGTACTTCCCTCTTAAGAATATTTTGATACAATAGAACGTCCGAGCCCGTTGGGTTTTGGCCCCGGCAAAGATGCGATACGCCGGAGAGGTGTCCGAGTCTGGTTGAAGGAGCTGGTCTCGAAAACCAGTGTAGGCGTAAGTCTACCGAGAGTTCGAATCTCTCCCTCTCCGTTTTTTTCGCAAAGATTATGACGAGCCCGACATCCCTTCGGGAGAGCGGCGGCGCAATTTCACCCATCCCCTGCATGCCAAAGGAACACCGTATGTTTCACGGAATCTGTATCCTTGTTCCGCCGGAACGGTAGACGTCGAGTTCCTGCGACATTTCGTTCAATTCAGGAAGATGTTTTTTGACGACCGCGAGTTCTTCGGGGGTCAGCGGCGGCCCTCCCAGAGGGTTTTTTGAAATAAAGGGGCTGTCCAGTGATTCCCGGTACTGGGTCATTTGTTCCGCCTGCATCCACGCCGAGAGTACACGCGCGGCCAAGACGGAATATTCCATCTCGGTGAGTTCGTATTTATTGAGGACTTCTTGCATTTCGCGGTAGTTTCGCACGTTCGTCCCGTCGCCGTTTCCTTCTCCGGAAGGACGCAGCGCCTGATCGAGTTCCCTGGTGATGTTCATGTAGGTGCGGATATTTGCTTCAGTGATTTTTATCTGCGGAAGTTCCTGTGCCTGCGCGCCGAGGAACATGATCCAAAGTGCCGGAAATACCACGAGGAAACGTTTCATTCAGAGCTCCTTTCTTTGTGAATGATTTCTGGTAATACGCATCATTATATTATATACCATATTCTTTCCGAAAATACGAATGCGGGCGCGATAGGAACGAAAGGACCGCTTTCTCAACGCGGGATTCGAAGGACTGGTAGTTGGGCGAGAGGATTTATGGTATAATTGCGCCTAGGGGTTTCCCAAGTATATATTCATGGGTATTTTTATGAATCCTCACGAAAAAAAGAAATTTCTTTTCTATACCTGTTTCGCAGTGGCATGTTTTGCCTTCGTGGTACTATTAGAACTGCTGGTGTCTGCTCCCTCCGCTTCCGTGGGCGATTTCCCGCAGACGGACCCGGCGCGTATGCGTGCGACTCCCCCCGTGCTTTTCTTCCTGGTGGTGTATTTCGGTGTATTCTTCGCCGGGCTGTGGAATTTAGGCGTGTGCGCCCACCGTAAACTGCGCGGCCTTTCCTTGTTCGATTTTCGGGCTCGGGTCCGTCGTTTGCCGGTTTCCGCGGTCGGGGCGAGTCAAATTTTCTTTTTCGTCGCAGCGTTTCTCGTGATTCTGCAGATTGTGACGCTGGTACTCGTCCTTTGGCTGGAGATGGTGTCGATGACTCTCGCGGTCATCCTTAATTTCGCTCTCCAGGTCGGCGTAGTGGCCGTACTGCTGCGCTCTCTTTCAGGCGAGTTTCTGAATGTGAAGGAGGGTGCCCGGCACACAAAGATGGTGCTGCGGTTGTTTACCGCGTCTCTGCCGCTGTTACTATTTGCGGTGATATTGAATGCGTTCCTGGTGAGACTGCTCCCCATTGAACCGTCGATGAATCCTGCGGTACAGATGGTTTTGGCACTGCCTGAGGGGCCGCTGCTCCTGCTCTTCATCATTCAGGGCGTGATACTCGCGCCGCTGGCCGAGGAGCTTTTTTTCCGGGTCTTCGCGTTTAAACTCCTGCGGCGCAGGTGGGCGTTCTGGCCCGCGGCGGCACTGTTGTCGTCGGTATTCGCGGTGATCCACCGCGCTTCAGTCAATATCCTTCCGCTTTTCGTGCTGAGCATGGTCCTCTGTTACCTGTATGAAAAAACGCAGAGTGCCTTTCCTCCCATTCTCTTTCATGCCGTATTTAACGGATTCAACTTCATCATGGTGTTATTGGTAAAAGCGCAGATTACGGCGGGATAGCGCCCTCGCGCGCCTTTACCGCAGTTGGTGCATGTAGTCCTGGACATCCAGCGGAAGGCGGAGCTGTTCCTTAATGTGGCGGATCCTCTGCTGGGCATAGGGGTGGGTGCGGAAATAGGAAATCGGCCGTATTTTACGTTTTCCGGCCGCTTTCAGCTTCTCCAGTGCTCTGATGCCGGCTTGAGGGTCAAACCCCGCCTTTTCGGCGTATTTTACGGCCAATTCGTCGGCGTTATACTCGTCTTCGCGGGAATAAGCGACAAAAATCTGTCCCAGAGCGAAGTTGAGCCCCCGGACGAATTCCGGGTCTGCCGGGGCCTGGGTGGCGGCCGCGAGAAGAATATGATAACCGGTCGCCGCCTGCATTCGTTTGATGGCGTGACGGCTCACGATATGTCCGATTTCATGCGCGATTACAAAGGCCAGTTCGTCGTCGGTGAGTTCGTTCAGCAGGCCCTCGTAAATATACACGTGTCCTCCGGGAATACTGAATGCGTTCATTTCGTCTTGTTCAATCACGTAGACATAATAATTGAGCGCGGTCCGGTCGACTACGTCGACGATTTTTTTTCTGATTTCCTCTACCCGCGATAGATAATAGGGATTTTTGGAAAGGGGCAGTTCTTCTTCTTCGGCGATACGTGCGGCCAGATTCCTTCCCAGCGCGATTTCCCGGGAGGTAGAGTACAGCATAAGATCCTGGGAATGTGATCCGGCGTTGTATTCGGTAGTGACACATCCGGAAAGCACGGCTGCGATCAGGATGAGCTGGGCCAGGCGGCAGAAGTTCATAATAGGGATCTCTTTGCTCCCGGATTTGAGTTTACAGGAAGTCTGCGGGAGTAAACAACGCATCCAGCGGGCAGCCGTGTGATGCCAGTGCTTCTGCTGCTCCCTCCTGACGATCGATCACGGTATAGGCCCGGCTTACTTCGATATCGTGTTCTTTCAGCACGTTGAGTGAGTGGATCAGCGACCCGCCGCTGGTGGCTACGTCGTCCAGGATGACCGCTTTGGTACCGGGAGAAAGTTCCTTCCCTTCGATCATTTTCTGTTGGCCGTGTTTTTTCGGCGTTTTTCGGATGAGGAAGGCATGCATATTTTTTCCGGATTGATACGCGCATACACAGATCCCTCCGACGATCGGGTCCGCTCCCAGCGTGGGACCTCCTATCACGGCGCAATTATCCCGCCGGATCCGTTCCCATAATAAAGAAGAAATGAGAAAAAGACCCTGTGACGTTAAGGAAACTCTCCGTACATCGATATAATAATCGCTTTCTTTTCCGGAAGAGAGCATGACCTTTTTTTTAAAGAATGCGTCTTTTTTCAGAAGGGCGAGCAGTTGGCTTTTCATAGAAGATATTATAGCCGGAAACGAAAAACTTGCAAGATGGACCTTTTTCCCATATAATTTCTACACTGATTTCCTTCAGATGAATCGATGAATTTCTGTCATGGTCAAAGACCGAACTAATTCAATTCTCAGGATCCTGTCGGTTGTTTTCTTCCTGTATCTTTTTCTCGTAAGCATCGGGCTTATGGGAGAAGCGTTTAAGGGCTTCGGGCGCGATTTTGCCCAACGCCTGATTGCTACTACCTCCAATCCGTTTGTCGGTTTATTTATAGGTATCCTCACCACGAGTCTCGTGCAGAGTTCCTCTACGACTACATGTATCGTGGTCGGCATGGTAAGTTCCGGCGTTCTCACTGTACCGAACGCGGTTCCGATCGTCTTAGGGGCGAACGTGGGCACCACGGTGACCAATACTCTCGTCTCACTGGGCCATATCAGCCGCCGGGAAGAATTCAAACGCGCGGTCAGCGGAAGTACGGTGCATGATTTTTTCAATCTGATGTGTGTCGCGATTATTCTTCCGCTTGAGCTGTTGACGGGATTCTTAAGTACCGCGGCAGTTTCGATGACAAAAATATTCGCCAATTTCGGAGGGTTTCAGTTTACCAGTCCTTTAAAAGCGGTGACGGAGCCTGGGATTGACCAATGTGTTGCGTTGATTAAAAGTTTTCCTCTTACGGCCCCTTTGACCTCTCTTCTTCTTCTTGCGATTTCCTGTGTATTCCTGTTTCTTTCCCTTTATTTCATCGTGAAAAATATGCGGGGGCTGGTTGTTGACCGGGTTGAAATTCTCTTGAATAACGTGGTAGGACGACACGGTCTGCTGGCGATTTTCGCCGGTATGATTTTTACTGCCGTCATTCAGAGCAGTTCCATTACCACTTCTCTGATGATTCCTCTTGTCGCGTCGGGTATTCTTACTGTGGAAACGATCTTCCCTATTACCATGGGGGCGAATATCGGTACTACTGTGACCTCGATGCTTGCCGCATTCGCCACGGGGAATCCCGCGGCGATCTCGGTGGCTTTTTCTCATTTTCTCTTTAATCTCATCGGGGTAACCGTCCTCTATCCTATTCGCATACTGCGTACGGTACCCGTACGGATGGCGCTGCACCTGGGGAATCTCGCCTATCGGCGGAGAAGATACGTACCGATATATGTGTTAACGCTGTTTTTTCTTATCCCGGCGTTGTTGATATTCATTTCGCGGATTTTTTAAACTAAGGAGGCACTATGTTTCATAATCTTCTGCAATTCTGGAAAGGAAAAGGATTTCTCAATCAAGTGCTCGCGGACTTTCAAATCATGCTTGATGATACTGAAAAAATGTATCGCGCTGTATGTCGCGCGTTGTTTTTCCGGGAAGATCAGCCGGGGTTGTCGGAAAAAGTGTATTCGATCGATCAGCAGGTGAATAGGCTTGAACGCGAGATACGTAAACGGGTGGTCGAGCACCTTTCCGTACAGCCTTCCGGCGACGTAGCGACGTGTCTTCTGCTGATGAGTGTGGTCAAAGATGCCGAGCGGCTCGGTGATTATGCGAAAAATCTTCTCGAAGTCGATAAGCTTCTGCAAAAGCCGCTGGAACAGCGGCATCATTATCTCCGGGTGTTCCAGCAACTGGAAGGATCGGTCGCGAAACTGTTTACTCAGACAAAGAAAGCGTTTATCGAATCCGATGAAAAGATCGCTGCCGAAACATGGAATGTGGAACGGACGATCCTGAAACGCTGCGAAGAAATTATTGAGGGGGTAGCGCAAAGCACGGACCTGACGGCGAATGAGGCGGCATGTTTTGTGTTAATTGCGCGATATTTCAAACGTATTACCGCCCACCTTGCGAATATCGCGACTTCCGTGATTTTGCCGCTTTCCGATCTGGATTATTTTGATGAGCGGCGTCGAGGGGAATGATCGGCAGCGGAGGTCAACGCGGCCAGGATCTTGCGGTCCACCGGAGCCAGATCCATCGTTCCTGCTTCGGACAGCGAAAGAAAGCGCAGGGCGTGACAGTCTTTGGTGCGGGGACGGCCCTTTTTTATCCGGCAGCGGAATAAGGATACGGTAATTTTGAGGAACGGGTTTTCGTCCGTAAATTCACCGATGAGGTCTTCGGCCTTTATTTCAATATCAAGCTCTTCTTCGATTTCCCGTTCGATCGCGGCCGTGAGCGTTTCCTCCGGTTCCACTTTCCCTCCGGGAAATTCCCAGAGAAGGCCGTAATGATCTTCGGGATTCCGCTGGCAAAGCAGGATTTTTCCCTGGTGGCCGATCAGCGCGGCGACGATCTCCATTTCTTTCTTCATCCGTGTCCCCTCCATGCGGGTAAAAGCTCTTTCGCGAAAATCGTGTCCAGCCCGAGGATGTCATGAGGATCGAAGTAATGTTTCAGTGCTGCCATTTCTCTTATCCGGTGTGCCGGGTACATCAGCCGCAGAAGATCTCTTTTCAGTTTTCCGATTCCGTGTTCTGCGGATACCGTCCCGCCTAAGGCGACCGCTCTTTCACAGAACAGGATGAGATACTTTTTTGCTTTGCGTTCTTCCTTTTTATTCCGAGGAAGGAAATTAAAGTGGAGATGGGATTCTCCGATATGGCCGAAATTGACATAGGGCAGGCCTGATTCCTCTCCGAGGGTTTTATAGTACCGGTACATCTGCCTAAATGCCCGCCGCGGCACCGCGATATCGGTCGCTCTTTTTACCACGCGGTGTTGACGAAGATATTCATTGATATGCTGGGGAAGCGAATGACGGAAGGAGAAAATACGTTCTCTTTCCTGCGGTGTGTCGGCAAGGATGCTTTGACCGGCATCCGCTCCGTGCGTTTCGGCAAGCTGCACCCACTGCGCCATCGCGGGTTCGTACTCCGGCTCTCGTTCGATTTCCTGTTCAAAATAGACAGCGGTTCCTGAAGCGGGAATAAACGGATTCTCGTCGCGTAAAAATTCAAGTGAACGGGCATCAAAATATTCCAGCGCGGCCGGGCAGAGTATTCCGCGCGCGGTCAAACTCCTTGCGTGTTCGACCAGGCGAAACGCCCGGCGTTCGTCCGGGAGAAACAAAAGGCCGTAAAAGGAAGTGAACGGTATTTTTTGCAGTTGAAGGACGATCCTGGTAATGATCCCCAGCGTGCCTTCGCTGCCGATAATCAGGTCAATCAGATCGAGATCATTCGTGGCTCGGTAGCCTGCTTGAGTTTTGATCCCGGGTGCGGTATAGCCGGGGAGAATGAGATCGAAAGTTTTCCGGGGGAATTCGGCGTATAGCTTCCGGCCGCAAGCCCGATGGCGGCCGCGGCGTATGGTGATCGATTCACCGGTGGTGAGCAGCAGATCAAGCGAGCGGATATACGTACGGATGGAACCGTATTTAAATCCGCGGACTCCCGATGCGCAGGTACCGACGATTCCCCCGGCCCTCGCCAGCCATTCGGTGGATGCGGCCCGCAGAGTGTATCCGTGGGGACGCGCCGCCTGGTTGAGATCGTCGAGACTCACTCCCGGTTCGATGACCGCTATTCCCCTGTCAGGATCAATAGAGTGAATTCTCTGGAGATTTTCCACGGAACAGAGCGCACCGCTTTGCGGTATTCCCGCGCCGGTAGTGCCGGTACGGCCGGCGGATACGGTAAAAGGGATGCGGGAGGCGCGGCATTGCGCCAATGCGGAGTGAATCTCTTCGGTACGGTCGGGAATGTAGACGACGTCGGCGTACCCCGGGATATTTGAGGTGTCTTCCAAATAACTGTCGAGATCCGGCCCGGATTTTGTTTTCATGGCAAGCGCGGTTTCAGGCTTCCTGAGCTAAAAACGGAATGATTTCCGAAAGCGTGGGGTGCACGAACATCATTTCCGCGAGATTATCGGTCGTAAGGCGGCGTTGTACGCATACCGTGATAATATGAATTAATTCCGCGGCTCTCTCTGAGAGTACAGAGGCGCCGAGTATTCTGTGGTCCTCTCCTACAATGAGTTCCAGATATCCTTCCGTATCATCGTATACACGGGCCGAGGAATACTGAGCGAAGTGCGTGCCCAGAACCGAATGCGTGATTTTTCTCCGTTCGGCTTCTTGCCTGCCGATTCCGACCCGGGCCAGTTGAGGCGAAGAAAACACGCATGACGGTATTACGGGATAGTTTTCCTTTTTGCTCTTGCCGGCGGCATTGGCGGCGATCAGTTCCCCCTGATAAGCGGCGGTATAGGCCAGCAGATACTTCCCGTTGACGTCGCCGCAGGCATAAATATGGGGCTCTTTTGTGCGCAGATACTCATCGGTAAGGATCCATCCGCGGGAATCGCGTGCGATGGGGGTGTGTTCCAGCCCGAGTCCGTCGGTGTGTGCGGTCCGGCCGGCGGCGACCAGGATATGATCATATTCATTCAGGGGATACTCATGTATGTCTTTACCCGTGTGGATCTCGATCCCTCTTTTTTTTAAAGCGGTTTTTAAACGGGCAGTGATCTGCCGGTCGAATCCGGACAGGATCCTTGGTTCTTTTTCGACGACGGTGACTTCCTGTCCGAATTGCCTGAGCAGTCCCGCGATTTCGATTCCGATGTAGCCGGCCCCGACGATCAGACTGCGCCGGCCGATACGCGGGCAGGAGAATATCTGCTCGGCGGGCATTACCCCTTTTCCTTGAAGAAATATCTGGGGCCGGGATCCGACCGCGATTACGTACACGCGGGCCGTAATTTTCCGGGAACCCACTTCAAGCGTATGCGGGTCGCGAAAGGAGGCCTTTCCCCATATAAGGTCTATCCCGGATTTGCGGAAAAAGTCCGGCAGCGGACGTTTCATTTGATCAATGGCCGAATTCTTTTCCCGGAAGATGTTTTCCCACTGTGCGGATGAACCGGCGCGGTGCAGAAAAAATTTTGTGGGGATACAGCCGGTATTCAGGCAGACTCCGCCCAGGTGGTTCTGGTCCTGTTCGACAAGCGCGGTGGTGAGACCGAACGCCCGGGCCTTTTTTGCGCAGGCCAGGCCGCCGGGACCGCTTCCGATTATCGCAATGTCATACTTCACGGAATGCGTCCATCAACGTGCGAAGCTGGGTGTGTTCTCCTTCGCTAAGTTCGAATTCCAGGATGCGTTCGATCCCCTGCCGGGAAATCACGCAGGGAGCTCCCATGCACACATCATGCCTGCCGAATTCTCCGTTGAGCAGTACCGATACCGGGAAGATACGGTGGCCGTCAGCGGCGATCGCTTCCACGAGCTGGGAGATCGCGGCTGCAGGGGCAAAGTGTGCGCTTCCCGTTTTTAAATGGCCGACGATTTCCGCTCCCCGCTGTTGTACCCGGGTACGGAGTTCATCAAGATCCTGAGCGGGAAACAACTGCGGAAGCGGAGTGCCTTCGATATGGATTCGCTCGGGATTCACTACCATGTCTTTGGAGTGGGCGCCGAACACGAATCCTCCGATATTGGCCGCGGAGATTCCGCTTTTCTGTGAAAGAATGTTCATCATCCGGGAGGTGTCGAGTGAGGATCCCATCCCGAAAACCCGCGTGCGCGGCAGGCCCGAGGCGCGAACCGCAACCCGGGTGATCAGATCCAGGGGATTGGTGACCAGGATGAAAATCGCGTCTGGGCTCGCGGCGGCAACCGGTTTCACGATTGATTCAATGATGAGTTTGTTCTTTTCATAGAGATCGGCCCGGGTCATTCCCTGCTTTCTGGGGAGTCCGGCCGTGACGATGACGATGTCTGATTCCGCGGCGAGGGCCGCTTCTGTCCCGGCGAGAATTTTGGTGGGAAAGCCCAGGATTCCGCGGGTGTCCTCCAAGTCAAGACCGATTCCCGCGGCGCGGCCTCCGGCGGTGTCGATAAGCGCCAGCTTAGCCGGAGAGGTACGGTTGAGAATTTGGAACGCGGCCGTGGCTCCGACGTGGCCGCATCCTATCATTGAAATTTTTTTTATCATGCCGATGCCTTACTTTTGATTTTTTCGCAAATTGCTTGGGCCATTTCGTCGGTACTGACCGCGCTGGGATCGTCGCGGTCGTCCTTGAGATCATAGGTGACGGATTTTCCTTCTTCGATGACTTCTCTGGTCGCGTTTTCGAGCTGGACTGCTTTTTCGTATTCTCCCAGATGTTTCAGCATGAGCACTGCCGAGAAAATTGTGGCGGCGGGATTCACTTTATTTTTCCCCGCGTATTTCGGCGCACTTCCGTGAGTAGGCTCGAACACGGCGATCTCATCGCCGATGTTCGCGCCGGCGGCAAGTCCAAGCCCTCCGATCAGTCCGGCAGCCAGGTCTGAAACAATGTCTCCGTAGAGATTGGGCAACACCAGGATATCGAAATGCCCGGGACGTTTTACCAGCTGCATGGAAAGATTATCCACGATCGCGTCTTTGACGATGATCTTTTCTTCGTAACTTTTCGCTACGTCCATAAACGTCCGCAGAAACAGTCCGTCCGAACATTTCATGATGTTCGCTTTATGGATACAGGTTACTTTCTTTCGTTTATTTTTGAGGGCGTATTCACACGCGAATTTCGCGATCCTCGCGGAGGCGTACCGGGAAATCGGCTTTATCGAAAGCGCGCTTCCCTGGCGTATTTGGGCCCGGGACATTCCGTTCATCGTGCTGATCAGTTTTTCGGCTTCGTCGCTTCCGGCTTCGAATTCGACGCCGCTATAGAGATCTTCGGTGTTTTCCCTCATTACTACCAAATCCACATCGTGAAAAGGAACTCCCGGGATACGTAACGATTTTACCGGACGCAGGCACACGAAGAGATCGAACATTTGCCGAATGGTGACGTTGATCGAGCGGAATCCTTTACCGACCGGAGTGGTGATCGGACCTTTCAGCGCGACCTTATTTTTTTTGATCGCTTCGACGGTGTGTGCGGGCAGGAGTTCTCCCTCCTGTTCGTAAGCTGTTTCTCCGGCGGTATGCACGTCCCAGGCGATATCAACGTCCAGGGCGTCCACGCATTTCCGGGTGGCTCCCGTGACTTCCGGTCCGATTCCGTCTCCGGGTATTAAGGTGATGGGATAACTCATACGCGGTCCTTTCTTTTTGTGTTCGTCCGGCCGCATGCGCGGCGGCTGCGGGAGATCGTTCTGGAGGGAGTCCCGACCACACGGAGTTACCGTGTGAGTGACAGATCTCCGTGTGTGTTCAGATAGTTGATGATCCCCCCGGTCTGGATAAGTTCTTTCTGGAAATCATTCCAGGGAGTGAACCGGATTTCCCGTGCGGAGTCGCGCGTAGTGAGAAAGCCGGTATCCAGGTTTACTGACACGTGGTCTCCTTCGGTGAGTCCGGACGTATCTGCTTCGACCAGCGGTAATCCGATATTGAACGCATTGCGGTAAAAAATCCGGGCGAAATTTTTCGCGATCACGCAGTTGATGCCCGCCTCCTTGATGGCCCAGGGCGCCTGTTCCCGGGAAGAACCCATCCCAAAATTTTCTCCGGCAATGAGAATTGCGTTGCCATGGTCGATTTCGTCATAGAAATTGGGACGGATATCTTCGAACAGATACTTTGCCAGTTCTTTCATGTCGGTAATTTTGAATTTATAGCGTCCGGAGATAATCCAGTCCGTGTTGATGTTGTCGCCGAATACGTGTGCTTTTCCTTCCAGTATCATTACGGTCCTTTCCTTTCCCGTTCAAACTACAAACTCTCGAATTCCTTTACGTTCTTGACTTTCGTCAGGGCGATTTCTTTCGAAATCACTCCTTTTCGGTAGAAATCTTTTAAGCACTTATCCATTGTATACATGCCGTATTGCGCGCCCATTTGCATCAGCGAAGGAATTTGGGCTACCTCCCCTTCGCGGATCAGGTTTCTGATCCCGGGTGTGGCGATCATGATCTCGGTTGCGAGCACCCGGCCGATTCCGCCCTTTTTCGGCAGCAACAGTTGGGAAATCACTCCCTGGAGGGAATCGGCGAGCTGAATGCGCACCTGTTTCTGCTGATGCGGAGGGAATACGTCGATAATCCGCTGTACCGTTTGCGGCGCGTCGGGCGTGTGGAGTGTCGCCAGCACCAGATGTCCGGTTTCCGCGGCGGTGAGAGTGGTGGAAATCGTCTGCAAATCCCTCATTTCTCCGACGACAATCACGTCGGGGTCCTGACGCAGGGCCCGACGGAGTGCTTCCGGAAACGAATGGGTATCGGAATATACTTCCCGTTGTTTGACCACGCTTTTTTTGTTGGTATACACAAATTCAATGGGATCCTCGATGCATACAATCATCTGTTGTGTTTCGCGGTTGATGATGTCGATCATTGTTGCCAGCGTGGTGCTTTTCCCCGTGCCGGTGGGCCCGGTGAGCAGGACCAGACCGTTTGGTTTGCGGCTCAGATCGTGCACGATATTGGGGATTCCCAGGTCGTCCAGGGAGGGAATTTCTTTGGGGATCCGCCGAAGGGCCGCTTCGATATTTCCGCGCTGGTAATGTACGTTAATACGGAACCGGTCCATGTCCGGAAGGGCGAACGAATAATCCAGTTCCTTATCCCTTTCGAACATCGCTTTTTGCTCATCGTTGAGAATACTGTAAATAAGCGTTTTCGTGTCCTGTGAACCGAGCACCGGAAGGTCGGGAAGAAACAGATTGCCGTCGATGCGTAAAATAGGAGGACGGTCAACGGTGATATGCAGGTCACTTGCTTTTTTTTCGATTGTCAGTTTGAGTAAACTGGTGATGTCGACCATCGTTTCCCCCCTCTGCTTACGGCAAATATTTACGCGGGTCGGTAATGGCCCCCGTAAGCGCCGAGGCCGCCACCGTGGCCGGAGACGCTAAATATATCTCACTGTGCGGATTCCCCATTCTTCCTTTGAAATTACGGTTCGCCGTAGACAGGGTGATTTCTCCGTCTGCGGGTACGCCCTGGTGCGTTCCCACGCACGGTCCGCAGCCCGGGGGCAGGATGATTGCTCCGGAATCGGTGAAGACCCTGATCAGCCCTTCGTCAAGCGCCGTCGAGAATATTTTCCGGGAGGCGGGCGCAATCAGCAGTTTTGTATCGCGGGCGACCTTTTTACCCCGGAGTATCTGCGCGGCGATCCGTAGATCTTCCATTCTTCCGTTGGTGCACGTTCCCAAAAAAGCCTGATGGATACCGGTACCTTCCACTTCTTCTACCGGGCATCCGTTGTCTACAGTATGGGGCTTGGCGACATAGGGCGGTATGCTGCTGACGTCATATTCGATCGTTTTCTCGTAGACGCAGTCGGGATCGGGAGTAACCGGTTCACTTTTTTCCAGGCCGAGCGCGCGCAAAAGAGCGAGTGTCTTCTCGTCCTGGGGCATGAATCCGCATTTTGCACCGAATTCGATAGTCATATTGGTAATGGTGAACCGGGCGTCCATAGAGAGTTGTTCGACTGTTTTCCCCGTGAACTCGACCGCTTTGTAAGTAGCGCCGTTTGCTCCAAGGGAATGAATCACATGCAGGATAATATCTTTACTGTATACTCCTTTGGGAACCGAGCCCTTCAATATGATCTGATACGTAGCCGGTACTTTAAACCAGTTCTTGCCGGTTTGCAGAGTTACGGCCAAATCGGTCGACCCGACGCCGAACGCGGCCGCGCCGAGCGCGCCGGCAGTCGAGGTGTGCGAATCCGCGCCCAGGATCAGCGCGCCGGGAAAGGCCAATCCCTCTTCGATGACGAGCTGATGGGAAATGCCGCAGCCGACGTCATAGAGGGTACTCCGGTGTTCCCGGGCAAATTCCCTCATTTTGCTGTGTACTCTGGATACGCCCAGATTGGGCGAAGGACTGCTGTGGTCGATGAACATCGCGTAATGCTCGGGATGGGCGAGCGCCTGCTGGAATTTCGCGAGCGCATCAATGACCAGAGCGCTGGTGCCGTCTTGAGAAAAACAGAAATCGACCGAACACACCCCTACTTCTCCGGCCGTAAGTTGTGTTCCCGAATGAGCCGATAATATTTTTTCGATGACAGTGTGTCCCATATTATTTTTCTAAAAAGGCGCCGATGCGGGCAATGCCTTTTTCTATCTGCTCTTCTCCGGTGGCAAAGCTCATACGCAGGTATCCCTCTTGACCGAAAGGTTCAGCCGGGATACAGGACACAAGCTGTTGTGTGAGCAGTTGAGCCGCGAAGGTGGAGCTGTCTATTCCGGTTTCCCGGATGTCGCAGAATAAATAGAACGTGCCTTCAGGTTTACAAGGCGAAAGTTTTGGATACCGCTTCAGTCCCGCGAAAAGCAGGTCGCGGCGCTGTTCGAGAATCTTCTGCATTTTCGAAATCCATTCCGTATCTTGAATCGCGGCGAGCGCGGCGTGTTGGGATATTGAACAAAGACAGGAAGTCGTGTGCGCGAGGATATTTGACGCGGCGCCGATAATTTTTTCCGGTCCGGCAAGATAGCCGACCCGCCATCCGGTCATGGCGTAAGCTTTAGAAAATCCGTTGACCGTCAGTGTTCGTTCGGCCATCCCCGGCAAGGCGGCGAAACTGGTATGCGTGCGTCCGTCATACAGCAATTTTTCATAAATTTCGTCGCTGAGCACGAAAAGTGAATCGTGAGCCCGGACGATGGCGGCAATTTCGCGCAGTTCGTCTTCACTGTAGGTGACTCCGGTCGGGTTTGAGGGATAATTGAGAATAAGGACTTTACTTTGAGGTGTGAGATGTTGCTTGAGTAGCGCGGGATCGATTTTAAATGAGCGTTCCGCCGTCAAAGGAAGGGGTTTCATTGTTCCCCCGGCCAGTTTGATCATTTCCGGGTAGCTTACCCAGTAGGGTGCCGGTACGATCACCTCCTCATTCGGCGCAAGAAGCGTCAGCAGTGCGGTGTAGAGCGCGTATTTGGCTCCGCTGGTCACGATCACCTGCTGATGCTCTTTGGGGATGGAATTTTCTTTTGCGAGCTTTTCCGCGATCGCTTCTTTCAGCGCCGGCATTCCGGTCGAAGGAGTGTATTTGGTTTCACCCCTGTCGATCGCCCGGTGTGCGGCTTCCTTGATAAAATCGGGGGTGTCGAAATCCGGCTCGCCGGCGGCGAAATTGACCACATCCCGGCCTTCACGCACGAGCTTTTTCGTTTGCGCCGTGATTTTCAGCGTTGCCGATTTCTGGAGTGCTGCGACCTTCGGATTGATCATACTTTCGCAGGTATTCGAAGGTTATTTCTTACCGCTCTTTCTCTTTCCCAAATATTTTCCGCATGCCCGACATGAATCCCTTTTGCTCTTCGGATTTTTCCTGGGGCGTTTTTTGTTTCGGCTCCTGCACTGGTTTTGTCTGTTCCTTTGCGGTTTTTGGTTTCGCCCGTTTGGTCCGCTGGGTAAATTCCAGCAGCGACATGGGGGCGTTGTCTCCTTTGCGCGGGCTTACCTGCAGAATGCGCGTGTACCCGCCCGGGGTCTTTCGGTAACGCGGACCGATTTCGGTGAACAGTCTTTTCACCAGCGCGTGATCCTGCAGCATGTCGTAGCTTAATCGGCGATGATGAAGGGTATCCGATTTGGCCAGCGTGATCAGCTTATCCGCCCACGAACGGAGCGCTTTGGCGTTCGCGGTCGTGGTGGTAATACGTTCGTAGGTGATCAGCGCGCGTAAAAGAGATTTTACCAATGCCTTTCTTTGCGCTTTGGGTCTTGAAAACTTTTCGCTTTTTTTCCTGTGTCTCATACCATATCCAGCTTTTCTTTATCGATCTTCATTCCCAGTGATAAACCCATGGTTTTCAGCAGTCCCGTCACTTCGTTGAGCGATTTTTTTCCGAAGTTCCGGTAAGCGAGCATTTCGGCTTCGGTTTTATCCACGAGGTCCGCGAGGGTTTTAATGTTTGCTTCGCGCAGGCAGTTCGCGCTGCGGACCGAAAGTTCAAGCTCGGAAATCGGGATGCGTAATTTTTCATAGAGAGATATTTCTTCCGGCGTGAGTTCTTCAGTTTCTTCTTCCGGGACCTCTCCCAGCGTGAAGAACAGTTCCAAATGTTTACTGAGAACCTTTGCCGCGTAAATAAGCGCTTCTTTCGGCTCAATGCTGGCATTGGTGAATATTTCCAGGATGAGCTTATCGTAATCGGTCCGTTTCCCTACGCGGGTATTTTCCACGTGGAAGGAAACCCTTTTTACCGGAGTAAAAATCGAGTCGACCGGGATAACGCCGATCGCCATATCCTCGCGTTTGTTTCCTTCCGCGGGAACAAAGCCTCTTCCCCGTCCCACTTCCATTTCGGCGATGAACTTGGCATCTTTGGAGGTGAGCGTGGCGATATGCAGGTCGGGATTGATGACTTCCACGCTCTCATCGGTCACGATGTCTTTTGCGGTAACCTTTTTTTCTCCCTGGCTTTCAATATTGATTTTTTTGGGAGATTTCGAATAGGATCGCAGCACAATATTTTTTACGTTGAGGATGATTTCGGGGAGATCTTCATAGACTCCGTCAAGAGAAGAGAATTCATGGGGCGCATCTTCAAGCCGCAGCGAGGTAACCGCCGCTCCTTCGATCGAAGACAGAAGTACTCTGCGCAGGGAGTTTCCGAGTGTTACGCCGTATCCCCGTTCCAGGGGCTCGGCGATGAATTTTCCGTAATGGGGAGAGTAGCTTTCCTGTTCTACCGTGATCCGTTTAGGAAACTGAAAATCCCTCCAAGTTATGCCCATATGGTTACCTCCTCTATCGCTTTTCGGTTTAGGATCTTTATTTCGAATAAAGCTCGACGATGAATTGTTCGTTGACCGGTATTCCGATTTCTTCTTTTGTCGGCATCCGGACGATTTTCACCGCGAGCGCGGATTTATCAACGGTCAGCCAGTCAGGGACACTGCGGTCCTTCGCGTTGGCCTCCATGTTCTCTTTCACCATTTTTTTGAATTTATCGTTTTGTTTGATCTGTATTTCTTCACCTTCCCGCACGATATAGGAAGGGATGTTCACTTTTCTGCCGTGAATGGCGACGTATCCGTGCAGGACGTATTGCCGCGCCTGATTGCGGGAAAAGGCGAATAATGCCCGGTAAATGACGTTATCAAGCCGGCGTTCCAGCAGCTGCAGGAGCATCCGTCCCGTAATCCCCCGGGATTTGGTCGCGAGATCATAGAAACGGCGAAATTGTTTTTCCTGCATGCCGTACATACGTTTGGTTTTTTGTTTTTCGCGCAGCTGTAATGCGTAATAAGACGGTTTAGGCGGACGTTTTTTCCCGCGCATGCCCGGGGGGGTCGGACGCCGAGCAAAGGGACATTTTTCCGTGGCGCATTTCTGTCCTTTTAAAAACAATTTCTGTCCTTCCCGGCGGCATATTCTGCATTTGTTTCCTGAAAGCTCGCGTGCCATATTCCTCCTTGATTCGCTTTTAAACCCGGCGTTTTTTCCTCGGCCGGCAACCGTTATGGGGTGTCGGCGTGATATCTTTTACTTTTCGCACATTTAAACCCGCGGCCTGCAGTGATCGTATTGCCGCTTCGCGCCCGGGCCCGGGGCCCTTCACCAGCACTTCGACATCCGTCATTCCCAGGTCCCGGACTCGTTTCGCGACGCCGAATGAAGCGATTTGCGCCGCGTAAGGAGTGGATTTTTTCGTTCCTTTGAATCCGGCGGTTCCCGCCGATCCCCAGGCGAGGGATTTCCCCTGAGGGTCACTGATGGTGATAATAGTATTGTTGAACGTCGCTTTTATGTGCGCAACGCCGAGATTCGAGGTTAAATGTATTTTTTTCTTCCGTTCCCGTCTTCTTTTCGCCATTGTTTCTCCTCGCTTTACTACATTCCTTTCTGTGGAATGTTATTTGCGTTTGATTCCTCCTACTCTCGGACGCGGGCCTTTGCGCGTGCGGGAATTGCATTTGGTCCGTTGACCGCGTACGGGCAGTCCTTTTCTGTGGCGCATTCCCCGGTAGCTTCCTATTTCGATCAGTCTGCGGATATGCTGGGTGGTTTCCCGGCGCAGTTCTCCCTCCACTTTGTAATTATTCTGAATGTGTGAAGTGAGCCTGGAAACTTCTTCTTCGCTTAAGCTTTGCGCTTTTTTCTCCGGATCGATCCCCACATCTTTAAGAATTTTCAACGCCTGCGTATTGCCGATTCCGTAAAGATATTGGAGCGATATTTTTATTTTTTTGTTTTTCGGAATGTCTACACCAAAAAGTCGCGGCATTCGTTACCTCCCGTTCGTTTCTTCGCCGGCGCGGTTCATCCCTGTCGCTGTTTGTGCTTCGAATTGGTACAGATTACCCGCACCACGCCTTTTCGCTTAATAATTCTGCATTTACCGCATAATTTTTTTACCGAAGATTTTACTTTCATGTTGTTCCTCGTATCTGCTTATTGAGTGATTATCCAGGTCCCTTTTGCCGTAATCGCGATGGTGTGCTCAAAATGGGCCGCGAGTCTGCCGTCGCGGGTGACCGCGGTCCAGTGATCATCGCGCATGGTAATTTCATGTGTGCCGGCGGCCACCATCGGTTCGATCGCCAGCGCCATTCCCGCTTTCAGTTCAGGTCCCGTATCCCGCCGGCCGAAGTTCGGCACTTCCGGCGACTGGTGCAATTCCCGTCCGATCCCGTGCCCGACGAATTTCCGGATTACCGAATATCCGTTCTTTTCGGCGCGTTTCTGCACCGCCGCTCCGATATCCCCGAGGCGGTTCCCTGCCCGCGCGGTTTTTATTCCGTCGTGGAGGGCTTTTTGGGTCACCAGCGCCAACCGTTTGGTATCGCGGTCGGGGCGGCCGACAAAAAAAGAACGGGCCGTATCGACGAATAATCCTTTGAATTTGATTCCCAGATCTATGCTGACCAGATCTCCGTTGCTGAGTATCTTCTTCTCCGACGGGATTCCATGGATGATTTCTTCATTTACCGATGCACAGACTGACGCCGGATATCCCATGAATCCTTTGAATGCGGGACTCATGCCCGAATATCCGCGCAGATGTTCGTCGAATGAGCGTTCGATATCTTTGGTCGATATTCCCGCCCCGATACGCCGTCTTATTTTGCGAAAGAACGCCGATGCGGCTTTTCCGGCTATCCGCATCGTTTTAAACTCTTCTAAAGTTAACGGTTCGGACATTTTTCCAGTGCGTCGCGTACCCGTTTATAGACTTCTTCGATCGTACCCTTGCCGTCGATCGCGCAAAGAGTACCGCTTTGCCGGTAGTAATCGAGCACTCCCGGTAACTCCCGGGCGAATACTTCCCAGCGTTTTTGGATTACTTCCCGGTTGTCATCGGTCCGGCCCCTGTTCATGAGCCGGTCGATGATGGTCTCTTCGTCGATCTCCAGATACAGAAATACGTCGATTTTCATTTGTTTTTTTTCGAGAATTTCATCCAGGGTTTCCGCTTGGGCGCGGTTCCTGGGATATCCGTCGAGCAAAAAACCGTTTTCGCTCACATTGGCTTCGATTACTTTCGCGACCACTTCGTCCGGCGCGAGTACTCCTCGTTCCATGTAACTTTTCACCTCGTTTCCCAGGTCTGTTCCTTTTGCTACTTCCGCGCGAAGAATGTCGCCTAGTGAAATTTTTCTGATGCCGAAATGTTCGCTGATTTTCACCGCCTGAGTCCCTTTTCCCGAACCAGGGGCTCCGAATAATACTACATTCATCCTCTTCTCCCTTTCAGTGAACCTTTTTTCATGAATCCGTCGTAATGTCTGATCAATAATTGTCCTTCAATTTGTTTCATCGTATCCAACACGACCCCCACCATGATCAGCAGGGTCGTTCCGCCGAATAAGGACGCAAGCGCGTATGACGGCACATTGAACGCCGACATGATCACGTTCGGGATAACCGCGATGGTACAGATGTACATCGCTCCGATAAAAACCACACGCGTGGCAACGTAGTCCAAATACTGCGCGGTCGGCCGGCCGGGCCGGATCCCGGGAATAAACCCGCCGTATTTTTTCAGGTTGTTGGCCATTTCCGTCGGATTAAACATCAGGGCCGTGTAAAAATACATGAAGAAGACAATCAAGCCCATAAAGATCAGATTGTACCACAATCCTCTCTGCTGAATGATGCTCTGTACCACCGCGAAAAACCGCATATTTTGCGACATGAACATTGCCAGCGTGCCGGGAACCGCGAGTACGCTGCTGGCGAAAATAATCGCGATGACTCCGGACATATCCACTTTAATCGGCAGATACTGACTTTGCCCTCCGTACACTCTGCGTCCCACTACTCTGCGGCCGTACTGGATCGGGATTCTCCGCTGGGCCTGGCTGAATAATACCACTGCCATGAGCACGACCAGCCATACTACGAGCAGTCCCAGTACTTTCGGCGTGCTGATCGTGCTTTCTGCGGCGGGATCCCACGGTGACCACAGCCGGCCGATCTGGAACAAGCTTGAAGGAATCCGGGAAATGATACTGGTGGTAATGATCAGGGAAATACCGTTGCCGATTCCCCGCTCCTGTATCTGTTCCCCCAGCCACATGATAAACACCGTGCCTGCAGTCAGGGTGATGATCGTCGTGAAGATGAACAACGGGCCCCCGTCAGGGACGATCGTATACTCCGTTCCTCCAATCACGAAATTTTGCGGGTTTTGCAGCCACAACGCGAGGAAAAAACCTTGGATCACGCAGATGAAAAGCGTGAGGTAACGGGTGTACTGGTTGATCTTTTCGTATCCCGCTTTTCCTTCCTTCGCCAGCCTTTCCAGTGCGGGTACCACCGCGCTCAGAAGCTGCATGATAATCGAAGAGGAAATGTAGGGCATAATTCCGAGCGCGAAGATACTGAGCCGGGTGAGCGCTCCACCGGTGAACATATTCGCAATTCCCAGAAGGGTGTGTCCCTGGGTCTGGGTCATTTTGTCAAAGAACCGGGTAAGCTCGAAAGTGTCAACTCCCGGAGTGGGGAGAAAACAGCCGATTCTATACACAATCAGCAGCGAAAGGGTAATGAGGATCTTTCGCTTGAGATCCGGGATCCGGAAAATATTGCTTACCTTTTTAAACATTCAGCTTTTCCCCCGGCCTGTTCAATGAGCGTTTTTGCTTTGGAAGAAAACGCGTCGGCTTTCACCGTTGCCTTGCAGGAATACTTCCCCGCGGTAGCGGCAAGGATTTTTACCGGTGTGCGCGTGTTCTTGATAAGGTTCGCCGTTTTTAACGTTTCCGGGGTGATTTCTTTTTCGTCAGGCACCGCGCGCGCGATATCCTTTAAATTGACGATTTCATAGATTCTCGGACAGGGAGAAGTAAATCCCCGTTTCGGTATTTTACGGTAATAAGGCAGGTTCCCGCCTTTAAATCCTAGGTAAGGGATTTTCTTTCCTTTGCGCTGCCCGGATCCGTTATTGCCTCGGCCGCTCGTTTTGCCCCGGCCGCTGCCGGTACCCCGGCCTACCCGTTTCCGCGTGCGCATCGTATGTTTTCCCAGATCGGACAAATTCATTCTTTATCCTTTCATGCTTTCCAGCGCCGTGAAGGTCGCTTTCACTACGTTCGTCGGATTTTTTGATTTCTTGACGATTTTTGTCAAAATATCCTTAATACCGGCGCATTCGCAGATTGACCGGATCGGCGCCGCGGCAATTACTCCGGTTCCCTGCGCGGCGGGTTTAAACAGTATCTCAACGGCGCCGAATTCTCCGTGAATTTCGTGTGGTATCGTCGTTCCGCGTTTTTTTGCCACGATCATTTTTTTCTTGGCTCGCTTGATTCCTTTGCGGATGGCATCGGCGACCTCATTGGCTTTCCCTAATGCGAATCCGACCTGTGATTCCCCGTCGCCTACGACAACCAGCGCGGAAAACGCCAGATTCTTCCCGCCTTTGGTGACTTTCGTGACGCGGTTGATCGTGATCACTTTCTCGATAAAGGCTTGTTCCTGAGTCGTTTTTTTGTCGGTTTTCTGCATTAGAACTTCAATCCTCCTTCTCTTGCTCCTTCCGCGAGCGCTTTTACCCTGCCGTGGAATCGATACCCCGCCCGGTCAAAACGCACCGCGTGAATTCCCTGTTCCCGGCTTTTCCGGGCGACGATTTTTCCCAGCTCTTTGGCTCCTTCTACCGTGGTAGTTTTTTTGTCGCCGGTCTTGAATTCCTTCTGCTGGGTGGAACAGCCCGTGATCACGCGCTGCTCTGTGTCGTTGACCAGTTGGGCGTACATGTGTTTTTTACTGCGGAATACGACCAGTCGCGGATTTGTGTCGTCTCCGCGTAATTTTTTCGTAATCCGTTTATGACGTTTGATTCTCGCGCTGCTTTTCATCTTACTTCGCCAGTGCCTTTCCGAGTTTTTTCTTTATTTCTTCGCCGGCATACCGGATTCCTTTTCCTTTATACGGCTCCGGAGGATAATTCCGGCGGATTTGTGCCGCCAGCTCGCCTACTCTTTGTTTGTCGGTACCTTCGACCAGAATCCGTGTAGGTTTCGGAGTCGATACCTTCAGGTCTTTGGGAACAGGAACTTCCACCGGATGGGAAAAACCGATATTCATGACCAGCGTATTCCCTTTCATTTGTGTTTTATATCCGACTCCCACGATCTCCAGTTCTTTTTTAAAACCTTCACTTACGCCGATGATCATGTTCCGGATAAGCGCCCGGAATGTGCCGTGCAGACTTTTTGAGAGTTTTTCATCATCCCGGCGTGTGACCGCGATTTGTCCCTCTTTGGACTCGATCGTAAGTGCCGGAGGGATTTCCAGGGATAATTTTCCTTTTTTCCCTTCTACGGTCAGCGTGGCCTTCTGTATCTGGGTTTTGACCTCTTTCGGTACGGGTATGGGTACTTTTCCTACTCTCGACATAACTTCTTCCTGTTACCAGATCATCCCTAACAATTCTCCGCCGATCCGCTGTTCCCGAGCTTCGCCGTCAGTCAGCAGGCCCCGGGAGGTGGAGACGAATCCGACTCCGAATCCGTTCAGTACCGGCGGAATATCCTGATGGGCGAGATAGACCCGGCGGCCGGGGCGGGATACCCGTTTGATTTCCCGGATCACGCTGGTCTTGCCTTTGTATTTGAGGAATACTTTGATCTTGCGAAACCCGCCCACGTTGATTTCTTTATAATTATCGATATACCCTTCTTTTTTTAAAATTTCACAGATGCTTAAGAGAATCCGGGCATAGGGAATCATCGTTTCTTCGTGGCGCGCTCGCGCGGCATTTCTGATGATGGTCAGTGCATCCGCGATTGAATCGGTTTTACTCATAGTGCTCCTTTAAGTTACCAGCTTGCTTTTTTGACTCCGGGGATGATTCCCTGCCAGGCCATTTCCCGGAAACAAATTCTGCACAACTCGAAATCCCTTATGTACCCGCGCGGGCGGCCGCATTTCCGGCAACGGTTATGATAGCGTACCGAAAACTTCGGGGATTGCTTGTCGCGTTTCCATTTTTCTATCTTTGATTTCTTCGCCATTCTCCCTCCGTTATCGTTTAAACGGGAAACCAAATGCCAGGAGCAGTTCCCGTGCTTCTTCGTCAGTACCCGCGGTAGTGTGTATAGAGATATTCATTCCCTGTGTCTTCGAAACTTTATCGATGTTAATTTCGGGAAATACCGTTTGTTCGGTCAGACCGAAGGTATAATTGCCGTTTCCGTCGAATGAATTCGCCGATACCCCGCGGAAGTCGCGGATTCGAGGCATGGCCGAGGTGATCATTCGGTCCAGGAATTCATACATCCGGTAGCGGCGTAACGTGACGCAGCAGCCGATAGGAACTCCCTTCCGTATCTTGAAGTTTGAAATCGGCTTACGCGCCCGGCAGATCTTTGCTTTTTGCCCGCTTAGCTGAGCGAGTTCTTCTGCGGCGCGTTCCACGATTTTCGGATCCTGGGAACCTTCACCGATTCCCATGTTTACCGCGATTTTTACCAGCCGGGGAACCGCGAGAGTATTCGTGTATCCGAATTTTTCCTTCAGCAAAGGGATGATCTCCCGGCGGTAGGTTTCCAGCATTCTGGGAATGTACTGTTCGTTTAAATTGCTTGCTGACATTTTTTACACACCCGTAATTTAGAGCTGTCTTTCATTACCTTTACTCCCACCCGTACTCCCCGGTTGCACTGTCCGCAATAAGGGTTCAGTACCGAAAAGGGCAACGGGGCCGGTACTTCGCGTATTCCTCCCTGTTCAGCCTCTGTCCGGCGCCGGATATGTTTCTTGACCATGTTCAGGCCGTCTACAATGGCGCGTTGCTGTTGCGGGAATACTTTGAGCACCGTGCCGGTTTTCCCTTTCTCTTTTCCGGCATTCACGTACACCTTATCGCCTTTTTTTATTCGTGCCAGACTCATGATTTTAAATAACCTCCGGGGCAAGGGAAAGAATTTTCCCGAATTTCTCTCTCAATTCACGGGCAACTGGACCGAATACCCGGGTTGCCCGGGGATTTCCCTGTTTATCGATGATGACGCAGGCGTTATTGTCGAATTTGATCGCCATTCCGTCCTTCCGCTTGATGGGAAAATGGGTGCGTACGATCACCGCCTTCACCACCTCTCCCTTTTTGATGGGAGCGTTGGGAATAGTTTCCTTGACACTCGCGGTAATGACGTCGCCGATATCGGCGTGTTGCTTATTTTTCTTCCCGGTCACGCCTACAAACGACACTTTTTTTGCTCCGCTGTTGTCAGCGACGTTTAATCGTGCGGTCAGCGTTATCATTTCACGATCTCCAACAGTTCGAATCTTTTTCGCTTGGAATAGGGTTTTGATTCGATTATTCTGACCCGGTCATTTACTTTTGCTTTATTGGTCTCGTCGTGCGCGGAATATTTTTTTCTGCGTTTCACCATCTTTTTATAGAGACGGTGAGCCATGTGCGTGCTTACCATTACTTCGATGGTTTTATCCATCGCGTCGCCAACTACCGTCCCTTCGAGCACTTTTCTCGATCCCATAACGATATCTCCTTATTTTTTCTTGAGCACCGTATGAATACGGGCGATATCTTTTTTCAACTGCCCGAATAGATGCGGTTTTTCCACTCCGCTTTTGCGTTTATACTGCAGCTCCATGAGCTCTTTTTTTAATTCATCCTGTTTGTGCGCCAGTTCTTCCCGTGAAAGCTGGCGTAATTCGCTTGCTTTCATTTTTACCTTCTCTTTACGAACATCGTACGGAATGGTAATTTATACGCGATCAGACGCAGAGATGCGCGCGCGTAATCTTCAGGAACTCCGCCGATCTCAAAAATCACTTTTCCCCGGCGGATGACCGAAACCCATGAATCGGGATCTCCTTTCCCTTTTCCCATTCTCGTTTCCGCGGGTTTCTTGGTCACGGGTTTATCCGGAAATACCCTGATCCACATTTTTCCGCCTCTTCGCAGCCGCCGTGCCAATATTACCCTGGTCGTTTCCAGCTGGGTGTTTTTCAACCACCCGCATTCCAGGGCTTTGATGCCGTATTCCCCGAACGCGACGTAGTCTCCGCTTGTGGCCAGTCCCCGTTTTTTCCCTCGCTGAGTTTTCCGGTGTTTTACGCGTTTTGGAATAAATGCCATAAGGACCCTTTTCTGTTACGCGGCCTTATCCGTTGACCCGATAAGATAATATCCGATATTCTTTTCCCCTTTATAAATCCACACTTTGACTCCGATCGTTCCGTAGGTGGTTTTCGCGACATGAAATCCATAGTCAATGTCGGCGCGGAACGTCTGCAAAGGCACTTTTCCGTGCTTGTATCCTTCACTGCGGGCGATTTCCACCCCGCCCAGACGCCCTTTACATTTTACTTTGATGCCTTCGCAGCCCAACGTGAGCGCCTGCTGGATCGAACGTTTCATCGCCCGGCGGAAATGGACGCGTTTGATCATCTGAAACGCGATCAGTTCACTGACCAGCTGCGCGTCAGTCGCCGGATCAATGACCTCTTCGACGTCGATTTTAATGTCTTTTTTCGTCAGTTTCCCCAGGATATCCTTGACCCTTTCGATGTCCTGTCCCCTTCTTCCTATGATTACCCCCGGGCGGGAAGTACGCACTTTGATCCGGATCAGTGTCGGAGAGACACGTTCAATCCCAATGGATGAGATTGACCCCATGGGATAATTCTTTTTAATCGCGGCGCGGATTTTCGTGTCTTCTTCGAGATAATCGGCAAATTCGCTCTTACGCGCCGAAAACCATTTTGACGCCCAGTCTTTGCCGAATCCCAGTCTTACTACATACGGATGTACTTTTTGTCCCATTGCGTTACCTTTTCTTCCCCGCGGGTTTATGAGATACCAGTTTTTCCGTGGTATCCAGCTCGATTTTAATATGCGAAGTCCTTTTCTGGATTACTGTGGCTCTTCCGAACGCCGCCGGCCGGTATCTTTTATACGCAGGGCCCGGATTGGCAATTACGCGTGAGATTATCAGTGAATCCTCGTCAAATCCTTTTACCTTGGCGTTTGCGATCGCGGAGTCGAGCACTTTCCGCAAGTGAAACGCGCCTTTTTTGTTGACCGATAACAGCACCGCACGGCTGTATACCGCGTGTTTCCCTTTGATTAAAGGAATCACCGGCCGTACTTTAAACGGTGAAATTCGGATGTTTTTTGCTTCAGCGTGTGCGATCATGGTCGTAAAAAATTATCTTATTATACTGTAAATATGTGAAATTTCAACTGTTTTTTACTTTTTCGCGATGGCTTTTTTCGCTTTAATCCCGCCGTGCTGTTTGAACGTGCGCGTCGGCGCGAATTCACCGAGCCGGTGCCCGACCATGGATTCAGTAATAAATACGGGGATGTGTTTTTTTCCGTTATGCACCGCGAAGGTAAGTCCCACAAATTCCGGAGTGATGAGTGAGCGGCGCGACCAGGTTTTGATCGCCTTGCGGGTTCCCGCTTCCCGCGCTTTCATGACTTTCTTCTCCAGCTTTTGGTCAACGAAAGGTCCTTTTTTTACCGATCTTCCCATGATTCTCCTTTATCTTCGTTTTTTGCTTCTCCGCTTCAAAATCATTTTATTACTTTTGTTTTTCGGCCGGCGCGTTTTTCCTCCCTTTGCGGGCGCGCCCCACGGCGAAACCGGATGGGGATTTCCCTGGCCGGCTTTCCCTTCACCCCCGCCGTGCGGATGATCCACCGGATTCATCGCCACTCCCCGGACTTTCGGCCGGCGGCCCATCCAGCGGACGCGTCCTGCTTTTCCGTGGACGAAAGACGCGTGTTCAATGAGGCCTACCTGTCCGACCGTGGCGTGGCATTCTTGATTCACCAGACGTATTTCCCCGCTCGGCATCCGCAGCTGGGCGGTTCCTCTCTCTTTTGCCATTAACTGTGCCCAACTGCCCGCACTGCGTACCATTACTCCCCCCTTGCCCGGGTTGAGTTCTACGTTGTGAATAAGGGTTCCCAGCGGCATATACCTGAGTTTCATGGTATTGCCGGGTTTGAGTTCAACCTGTGAATCATCCGAGCTGATCACGGTATCGCCGACCTTCAATTTGTCCGCCCACAGGATGTATCTTTTTTCCTCGTCCTGATATTCGACAAGTGCGATTCTCGCGCTGCGGTTCGGATCATATTCGATCGCGGTTACTTTTCCGGGAACTCCGTATTTGCGGCGTTTAAAATCGATGATCCGGTATTTCCTTTTATGTCCTCCGCCGCGGCGCCTCATGGTGATTTTTCCGCGGTTATTCCTGCCGCCGCTTTTATGGAGCGAAACGGTAAGTGATTTTTCCGGTTTTTTCTTGGTTACTTCTTCGAAGGTCGAAGTCGCCTTATACCGCCGAGTGGGGGTAACCGGTCTATATTTTTTAATGCCCATAATACTCCCTTGTTACGTAAGCTTTATTTCGTTTCCCTCTTTTAACGTGACCGTGGCTTTTTTCCACGCGGTTGTTTTCCCCGGCTGATTGAATCTTAACCGTTTTGTTTTTCCTTTGACTATCGCGGTGGTGACGTCGGTAACTGTTACTTTATATAGTTTTTCCACCGCGTTCTTTACTTCGACTTTATTGGCGTTCGGATCGACCTGAAAGACGTATTTCCGCTTGGGCAGTCCAAGACTGCTTTTTTCGGTAATGACCGGTGCTTTGATGATGGAATAGATGCTCTTTACCCCAGACATTTTTTTATCCTTTCCTGCAGTGCGGTGAGGGCGCCTTCGGTAATGATTAAGCGGGTGCAGTTGAGCGCTTCATATGTCGTGAGCGTATGCGCCGCACACAACTCTACCCGGGGTATGTTTCTCGTTGCCCTCTTGAGTTTTTCGTCATGATCGGTCACCACGAATCGTACCTTTTCGTTGTGCAATCCGGTTTCCTTGAGCATGGCCGCGATTTCTTTGGTTTTTCCGTCCTTGATTTTTAGTTCGTTCAGCACGAGAAGTGCTCCGTCGGCAAATTTCGCGTTCAACGCGCTTTTGAGCGCGTTCACGCGCATTTTTTTCGGGAATCCCTTCCGGTAAGAATGAGGCTGCGGGCCGAACGTAACGCCTCCCCCGGTCCAGAGCGGCGAACGGATCGAACCCACTCTGGCTCGTCCCAGACCTTTTTGCCGCCAGGGCTTTTTTCCGCCTCCGCGGACCTCTCCCCTGTTTTTGGTGGCCGCGAGTCCGAACCGCTGGTTCGCGCGGTAGGTGACGACCGCCTGATGGAGCAATGTCTTGTTGACGCTGCCGTCAAAAACCGCCGGATCAAGCGTGACGTTCTTTTTTTCCTTTCCCTTGCGGTCAAGAACCGCGATTTTTTGTGAATTGGTGGATGCAGAGGTCATGATGTTGCCTTTGTTTTTACCGTTTTTCTCCTGGTGATGCGGACCAGTGTTCCCTTCGGGCCCGGGACCGCGCCTTTCACAAAGATTAAGCCCTTTTCCGGATCAATTTTCAGTATTGTGAGATTTTTGGTGGTTCTGTATGTATTCCCGTACTGTCCGGGCATGTTGAGACCTTTTATGATTTTTGACGGGTCGGCACTGGCTCCGACTGAGCCTATACGGCGGTGCGTGGTCGATCCATGACTTTTCGGCTGTCCACTCCATCCGTGGCGGCGCATTCCTCCGGAAAATCCCCGTCCTTTGGTCTTTGCCCGTACGTCGATAATATCATTCTCCTGAAATATTTCGGCTCCGATACGGCGGGAATCAGCAGCGGGACCGGATTTCTGCGCTTCGCCCTTGTGCTCGCCGGGATTTTGTGTTTCTGGAGAAGACGCGTCTTTTTCTGTCTTGTTTTCCGTATCTTCCGCCGGAGCGGATTCCGGGCTGTCGTCCGTTTTTTCCTCCGGTATTTTTTCCTCGGACTTGGTGTTTTCGTCCCCGGCTTTCTCCTCTGCTCCCTGCTTATGCGTTTCTGCCGCGGCAGGCTTGGAGTCTTTCTCTTCCGCCTGAGTATCCGCCGATTCATCAGGAGATGCCGGTTCTTCCGTCTGTGACGGAGTTTCCTGGCCGGGGGAAAAGACCTTGTCGATTCCCTCATCCGCTTCTACTTCCCGAATCATGCGGTAGGCCGCGGTTTTAAGCGACCGGAAGTAGCCAAGCTGGGGTTTGCGTATTTTTTTGTGCTGCGTTTCGGCCAGTTCAAAGCAGCCGATACGGACTTTATTCTCTGCCCCCGGTTTTTTTTCCAGTATATACGCCGGTTCCACTCCGATCAGCGTGACAGGAACCGCGTTGGCTTCTTCGTCGAATATCTGTGTCATCCCGATTTTTTTTCCGTACATTTCTTTCAACATAACAGCCTCGGTTGGTTATACTTCCTGTTTGATCTCTACGTTCACGCCGGCCGGGAGGTTCAGTTTGCGCAGCGCATCGATGGTTTTGGGCGTCGGATTATCCAGATCGATTATCCGTTTATGGACCGCCAGCATGAACTGTTCGCGCGATTTTTTATCGACGTTGGTCGAACGGTTTACGGTATATACCTTTTTCCTTGTGGGCAGGGGTACCGGTCCGTTTACCTTCGCGCCGGTCCGGAAGGCTACTTCCACGATTTCCTGCGATGACTGATCAAGGACCCGGTGATCAAACGCTTTGAGCTTAATCCTCAACTTTAACATTCGTGTTTCTCCAGATTTAATGACGCGCTGCAACCGGTAAGGTTGCAGCGCATCGTACATTCAGTTTACGTTTATTCGGTAATTTCGGTAACGACTCCGGCGCCCACGGTTCGTCCGCCTTCCCGGATTGCGAACCGCAATTCTTTTTCGACCGCGACCGGCTGGATTAATTCGACATCCAGATTCACGTTATCTCCCGGCATTACCATTTCCACCCCTTGAGGCAATTTACAGTTTCCGGTGACGTCCGTGGTCCGGAAATAGAACTGAGGACGATATCCGGAAAAGAACGGTGTGTGCCGTCCTCCTTCTTCTTTTTTCAGTGCGTACACCTGCGCTTTGAATTTTTTGTGCGGCGTAATAGAACCCGGTTTTGCGCATACCATTCCTCTTTCCACCGCGTTTTTCTCAATTCCGCGCAGGAGCAGGCCGACGTTGTCTCCGGCCTGGCCTTCTTCCAGGATCTTACGGAACATTTCCACTCCGGTGACGACTGTTTTCTTGGTGTCTTCGTGAATACCGACAAGCTCTATTTCCTCTCCGACCTTGACTTTTCCTCTTTCGACGCGACCGGTGACCACCGTTCCGCGGCCGGAGATCGAAAATACGTCTTCCACCGCCATAATGAAGGGTTTGTCGATGTCCCGTTTCGGGTCGGGAATATAGCTGTCAGCGGCTTTCAGCAGTTCGAGAATCGCTTTCACGTTCTCTCCTTCGAAGTTGCCGCCGTCCATTTCTTCAAGCGCTTTCAACGCCGACCCCTTTACTATAGGTACGTCTTTGCCCGGGAATTCGTACTTTGTGAGCAGATCCCGGACCTCGACTTCGACAAGATCGACTAATTCCGCGTCGTCCATCTGGTCGGTTTTGTTAATAAACACAATGATCGCGGGCACGTTTACCTGACGGGCCAGCAGGATGTGTTCGCGGGTCTGGGGCATAGGACCGTCGGTTGCCGCGACTACGAGGATGGAACCGTCCATCTGAGCCGCACCGGTAATCATGTTCTTAATGTAGTCAGCGTGGCCGGGGCAGTCGATATGGGCATAATGACGGTTCTCGGTTTCGTACTCAACGTGAGCAATGTTTATGGTCACTCCCCGTTCTTTTTCTTCGGGAGCTTTGTCGATATCGCCGTATTTCAGTTCGGTAGCGCCGCCGGTGTGCGCGAGAGCTTTAGTAATTGCCGCGGTAAGCGTGGTTTTTCCGTGATCAACGTGTCCGATCGTGCCTATGTTCAAATGCGGCTTAGACCTTACGAATTTTTCCTTTCCCATACCAGCACCTCCTTTTCAAGTTATATCCCGAGTATTTTTGTGAGTATTTCGTCCGGAACCTTCTCGTAATATGAAGGCTCTATTGTATAAGAAGCTCTGCCTTGTGTCAAGTTTCTTAATACATCAGCATAATTAAACATTTCCCGGAGCGGGACGTCGGCTTTGAGCACTTTTACCTTCTTGCGGTCGCCGATATTTTTGATGTGTCCGCGGCGCGAATTTAAATCGGCAATGATCTGACTCAGATATTCAGTCGGGGTCACTGCTTCCAGGTTCATAATCGGTTCCAGTATTACCGGTCCGGCCTTTTTGAGGCCGTCTTTAAATCCGATTTCCGCCGCGATTTTAAAGGATAATTCGGTAGAATCCACGTCATGGGATGAGCCGTCGATCAGGGTTGCTTTCACGTCGACCAGCGGAAACCCGCCCAGGATACCGCTTTCACCTGCTTCCATAACCCCTTCTTTTACCGCGGGGATGAATTCTTTGGGGATGATCCCTCCCTTGATTTTGCTCTCGAATTGTATCCCGCTTCCTTTGGGGAGGGGTTCCATGACGAACACTACGTGTCCATACTGTCCTTTTCCGCCGGTTTGCTGGACGAATTTACCGATAGACTGAATGCGTTTGGAAATCGTTTCTTTGTAGGCGACCTGGGGCTTGCCTATCTTTGCTTCGACGTTGAAATCCCTCAGTAGCCGGTCGACCATTATTTCCAGATGGAGCTGGCCCATGCCCGAAATCACATTCTGGCCGGTTTCCTTGTTGTAGACTACCCGGAACGACGGGTCTTCCGCCTCCAGTTTTTTGAGACCGGAAATAAGCTTTTCTTCGTCTGCTTTGGTCTGAGGTTCGATCGCGACCGATACCACCGGTTCCGGGAATTTCATTTCTTCCAGAAGGATCTGTTTATTCTGGGCGCAGAGAGTGTCTCCGGTAGTGGAGTCTTTCAATCCTACCAGACAGACGATGTCTCCCGCTTTGGCCTCGGAGATATATTCCTGTTTATTGGCGTGCATGCGTACGATTTTGGTGATACGTTCTTTGGTTTGCTTCGTGGCGTTATATACGGTGCTTCCCGAAGATATTTTCCCCGAATATACCCGGGTATAAAAAAGTTTTCCTACGAAGGGATCCGTGAATACTTTAAAACACAAGGCGCAGAAGGGTTCACGGTATGATGCCTCTCTCGACTCAGGAGACTTTTGATGCGGGACGACACCGGTTACCGCGCCGACTTCCCGCGGCGACGGCAGAAAATCGCAGATCGCGTCCAACAAGAGCTGTACTCCTTTGTTTTTGAGCGCGCTTCCGCATAAGACAGGAATAAATTTATTCTTCAGGGTATATTCCCGTATCATATGCTGTATTTCGTCGTTGCCGACAGGCGCCGCTTCCAGCACCTTGTGCATGAATTCGTCATCGAGTTCCGCCAGTTTTTCGAGAAGAAACTCGCGATGTTTCATGACTTGTTCTTTGCGGCTTTCCGGGATTTCCCCGGTGCGGAGTTTCGTTCCGGATTCATCTTCACAGGTGATCAGTTTCATGCGTATAAGATCGATAATTCCGATCAGGGTATCCTCTTCGTAGTAAGGAATCTGCACCGGGGCAATGACGTTGAGAAGTTTCTCCCCCATTTCGCGTACGACCCCGTCAAAATCGGCGCCGGCGCGGTCCAGTTTATTGACGAATGCGATCCGGGGAATATGATATTTATCGGCCTGGCGCCACACGGTTTCGCTCTGCGGTTCCACTCCTCCGACCCCGCAGAAAATCACCACTACCCCGTCAAGTACTTTCAGGGACCTTTCGACTTCGACAGTAAAATCGATATGACCCGGAGTATCGATGATGTTGATCTGATGATTTTGCCAGTGACAGGACGTCGCGGCGCTGGTGATGGTAATTCCCCGTTCCCGCTCCTGCTGCATCCAGTCGGTGATGGTGGTGCCGGCGTCCACTTCGCCGAGCTTGTAGGTCCGGCCGGCGTAAAAGAGCGCCCGTTCGGTGGTCGTCGTCTTCCCTGCGTCGATATGGGCGACAAACCCGATATTGCGTATGAGATCTAATTCTTCTTTGTGTTTAGTCATTACCGTATTCACTATCGATTCCTAGTTTCATCATTTCTGTCCCGTGGACGTTTCCGGGAGGTGGTTACCACTTAAAATGGGCAAATGCCCGGTTTGATTCAGCCATTTTGTGGGTATCATCTTTCCGTTTGATCACCGATCCCTCGTTCTTATATGCGGAGAGGATTTCGTCGGCAAGCCGCTGGTTCATGGGTCTCCCCTTTTTGCCCCGCGCATAATCACGGATCCAGCGCAGGGCGATGGAGATGCCTCGTTCCTTGGTCACTTCCATCGGAACCTGATAGGTTGCGCCGCCGATCCGGCGGGGCTTTACCGCGAGCCGGGGTCGGGCATTGTCCAGGGCGGTAAAAAATACCTTTACCGCGTCGGCCTCAGTTTCTTTTTCCACCCGGCCGAAGGCGTCATACACGATTTTCTGCGCGGTCGCTTTTTTCCCGTCGCGCATAATAATATTAATAAAATGACCGATGATCTGAGAATTGTATTTCGGGTCGGGATTTGGTTCTTTTCTCGATGCGCGTCTTCTTCTCACGATTGTCCTCCTTACGATTTTGGTCTTTTGGCCCCGTATTTCGAGCGTGACCGTTTCCGGTTCTGCACGCCCTGACAATCGAGGGTGCCCCGTACGATATGGTACCGGACTCCGGGCAGATCCTTTACCCTTCCGCCGCGCACAAGCACAATTGAATGTTCCTGCAGATTGTGCCCCTCTCCGGGAATATATGCGGTGACTTCCTGCCGGTTGGTAAGCCGGACGCGGGCGACTTTTCGCAGTGCCGAGTTCGGCTTCTTCGGGGTCATTGTTCTTACCTGAATACATACGCCCCTTCGTTGAGGGCAGTTTTGCAGCGCCGGAGACTTTGTCTTTTTTCGTTTTAAGACCCGGGGTTTCCGGATCAGCTGGGTTATTGTTGGCATTTTTCCACCTCGACTTCCCTGTATTTGTTCAGTCCTGTTCCCGCGGGAATCAAGTGTCCCACGATCACATTTTCTTTTAATCCCTGAAGATAGTCTATCTTTCCGGAGCTGGCGGCATCGGCAAGGACCCGGGTCGTTTCCTGGAAGCTCGCCGCCGAAATGAAGCTCTTGGTGCTCAGGCTCGCTTTAGTGATTCCCAGCAGCAGCGGAGAGGCGGTTGCGGGTTTCTTGCCTTTCTTGGTGGCTTCCAGGTTGCCTCTGCGGAATTCCCATTTATCAACCGCTTCTCCCGGTAAGAATTCAGTATCGCCGCCGTTGATAATTTTGACTTTTTTCAGCATTTCCCGGATGATGAGCTCAATGTGTTTGTCATTGATGCGGACGCCCTGAAGACGGTACACTTCCTGCACTTCGTTTACCAGATATTCCTGCAGGACTTTATCGCCGCAGACGCGGAGAATGTCCTGAAGAACGGTCGGTCCTTCGGTAAGCTGCTGTCCGGCGCTTACCTGATCACCGCGGTAGACGACAGGATGGCTTCCCGCGGGAATCGTATACTCCCGTGTCATGCCCGTTGAACTTCTTACCAGTATTTTTCGTTCTCCTTTTTCTTCTTTAAATTCGACGAATCCTTCGATTTCGCTGATGATCGCCGGATTCTTCGGTTTTCTCGCTTCAAATAATTCAGCCACCCGCGGCAGTCCGGCGGTAATATCGCGCGTTTTCGCGACCAGCCGGGGAGTTTTGGCGATGATGTCGCCTGCGCCGACTTTTTCCCCCTCGTCAAGCATGATGTGAGCGCCGGTAGGCAAGGGGTAGATACCGAGCACTTCTTTTTCGTCTTCGGAGATGATGAGCAGCTGCGGATGATAGTCGCCTTTGAATTCGACGACGACGCGTTCTTTCCTTCCCGTGGTCAGGTTCATCTCTTCCTGAATCGTGATTTTGTCGATCATATCTTCATATTTCACTTTTCCGTTTACTTCGGTGAGGATCGGAGAGGAGAACGGATCCCAACGCACGAAAATTTTACCTTTCTCTACGGTGTCTCCTTCGGAATTGAGGATAAAGGCTCCCTGAGGGACCGGATTGCGCTGGAGTTCTATTCCTTTGTCGTCGGTTAAGCTCACCATTCCGTTGCGGTTAAGGACGACATAATGTTTCCCTTTTGATACCACTTTCAGATTATGAAACGAGACCGTCCCTTTATTCCGCGCTTTAATAAAGGCCCGTTCCGCTACCCGGGATGCGGTTCCGCCGATATGAAACGTGCGCATGGTCAGCTGAGTTCCGGGTTCGCCGATTGACTGGGCGGCGATGACGCCGACCGCTTCGCCGATCTCCACGATTTTTCCGGTCGCGAGGTTTCGCCCGTAGCATTTCGCGCATACTCCCCGTTCCGTTTCACAGGTCAGCCCGCTGCGAATTCGTATTTTCTCAAGTCCGAGCCGTTCGATCTTGTCGGCTTTTTCGTCGGTGATTTCGTCACCGGATTTCACGATGACCTCATCGGTGATCACATCGACAATATTATCGAGCGCGACCCGGCCCACCACCCGTTCACGAAGAGACACCACGACTTCGTCTCCTTCGACGATTTCCGAAACCGTGATCCCCTTGACCGTTTGACAGTCCTCTTCGATGACGATTACTTCCTGGGCTACATCGACGAGGCGTCGGGTGAGGTATCCCGCGTCCGCGGTTTTTAAGGCGGTATCGGCGAGTCCTTTTCGCGCGCCGTGCGTGGAAATAAAAAATTCCAGCACGCTCAGTCCTTCGCGGAAATTAGACGTCACCGGGGTTTCGATGATCTCTCCTGAAGGTTTTGCCATCAGTCCGCGCATTCCGGAGAGCTGTTTGATCTGTGGTTTTGATCCCCGTGCGCCGGAATCGGCCATCATGAAAATGGGATTGAACTTATCCATTGATTTGAACACCAGATCCGCGACGCGGTCGGTCGTCCTGGTCCAGACGTCGATGATCTTATTATGGCGTTCGCGTTCGGTGATAATCCCTTTTCGGTACTGATCGTGTACCTTTGTAAGTTCCTGATTCGTTTCGCCGATACAGTCTTTTTTCTGAGGGGGGATCACGAGGTCACCGACTGCGATGCTGATCCCGCCGAGTGTTGCATATTCAAAGCCGAGTTCTTTGATTTTATCGAGCAGTTGGATCGTTTCCGCGTGTCCGCAGGTACTGTAGCACTGGCTGATCAGCGCCGAAACGTTCTTTTTTCCCAGAGGTTTGTTCACGTAGGAGAAACCTTCGGGAAGTATTTGATTGAACATCACGCGTCCGACGGTCGTTTCTATGATGGTATCTTTCTTTTCCGACTTTTCTTTTTCCTGGTCTTCTCCCACATAGGACGGATAGCGGATTTTAATTTTCGTGTGTAATTCGATTTCTTCGTCCTGGAAAGCGGTCATCATTTCCTCGGGAGATGAAAACATGAGTCCTTCACCCCGGGCGCCTTCTTTTTCCAGCGTGAGGTAGCGGCAGCCGACGATCATATCCTGGCTGGGCGTAATAATCGGCCGTCCGTCTGCCGGAGAAAAGATGTTGTTGACCGACAGCATCAGTATTTTCGCCTCGGACTGTGCCTCGAGGGACAAGGGTACGTGAACGGCCATCTGGTCACCGTCGAAATCAGCGTTAAACGGTGCGCAGACCAGCGGATGAAGTTTGATCGCTTTCCCTTCCACGAGTACCGGATAAAAAGCCTGAATACTGAGCCGGTGCAGTGTCGGTGCGCGGTTGAGCAATACCGGATGTCCGTGAATAACTTCTTCGAGGATATCCCAGACTTCTACCCTTGCCCGTTCCACCATACGCCGGGCTCCTTTGACCGTGTGTACGAATCCTTTTTCTCTCAGTTTTTTAATGATAAACGGTTCAAACAGTTCAAGTGCCATTTGTTTGGGGAGACCGCATTCATGGAGTTTTAGTTCAGGTCCGACCACGATGACGCTCCGGCCGGAGTAGTCAACTCGTTTTCCTAAGAGATTTTGCCGGAACCGTCCCTGTTTTCCCTTAAGCATGTCCGATAAGCTTTTCAGGGGGCGGTTCTGCGGGCCCATGACCGGGCGGCCGTGCCGTCCGTTTTCCAAGAGGGCGTCGACCGCTTCCTGGAGCATTCGTTTTTCGTTCCGGATAATGATATCCGGCGCTCCGAGCGAGATCAGTTTCTTCAACCGGTTGTTCCTGTTGATTACGCGGCGGTAAAGATCGTTCAGATCCGACGAGGCAAACCGTCCTCCCTCCAATGGAACCAGCGGGCGCAGATCCGGCGGGATCACCGGGACAATATCGAGCACAAGCCATTCAGGATTATTTCCTGACCGGCGGAAATCCTCGATGATTTTGAGCCTTTTTAATAAACGTTTGTTGGCACTACTTTTACTATTCGCGATGTCTTTCCGTATGGATTTGGCGAGTTTCGCGATATCCATTTGGCCCAACAGGATGCGGATCGCCTCTGCTCCGATGTGCGCTTTGAATTCGTTCCCGTGTTCTTCCCGGGCTTTCCGGTATTCGTCTTCGTTCAGCAGCTGCTGGGGCTTTAATGGAGAGTTTCCGGGGTCGGTGACGATATATTCTTCATAATAAATGACTTTTTCGAGCTCTTTCATGGACAGATCCATCAGTGCTCCCATGCGCGAAGGCAGGACCTTATAGAACCAGATGTGGGTTACCGGCGCTGCCAGATCTATGTGGCCCATTCGCTGGCGCCGGACAGAGGAATGCAGTACCTCCACTCCACACCGGTCGCATTTCGTACCCTTGAATTTTATGCCTTTCAGTTTTCCGCAGTGACATTCCCAGTCTTTGGACGGTCCGAATATTTTTTCGCAGAACAACCCGTCCTTTTCCGGTTTTAAGGTGCGGTAATTGAGTGTTTCGGCTTTTTTGACTTCTCCGGAAGACCAACTTTTGATCACCTCGGCGGAAGCCAGGTGGATTGCGATCCGATCGAAAAAACTCACTTCTTCAATCATTTAGACTCCTTTTCCGGTCTTACGTCGAGACAGAGTCCCTGTAGTTCTCTCACTAACACGTTAAATGATTCCGGTACCGACGGATGCAGTTTCTGTTCGCCCCGGACGATCGCTTCGTAGATACGCGTCCGCCCTTCGACGTCATCGCTCTTGACCGTGAGGATTTCCTGTAAGGTGAACGCCGCTCCGTAGGCCTCCAGCGCCCAGACCTCCATTTCCCCGAACCGCTGTCCGCCGAATTGCGCTTTCCCGCCCAGCGGCTGCTGGGTGATGAGCGAGTACGGGCCGATCGCGCGGGCGTGAATTTTATCATCCACCATATGTACCAGTTTCATGATGTACATGTATCCGATTCCGACGGTTTGACCGAATGTTTTCCCCGTATATCCGTCGTACAGGGGGACTTTCCCGTCTTCCGGCAGTTCCGCTTTACGGAGTAAATCTTTGATCTCGTTTTCTGTGGCGCCGTCGAATGCCGGCGACATGGTCGTGATCCCCAGTTTTTTCGCCGCCCATCCCAGATGCATTTCGAGCAGCTGACCGACGTTCATTCGGGAAGGCACACCGAGCGGGTTAAGCAGGATGTCGACCGGCGTACCGTCTTCCAGATAGGGCATGTCTTCTTCGGGAAGAATTTTTGAAATAACCCCTTTATTCCCATGCCGTCCGGAGAGTTTGTCGCCGGTGGATATTTTTCGTTTCATCGCGACAAAGACCACGACCCGCTTCAATACCCCCGTGGGCAGTTCATCTCCTTTGCGGATTTTGCCGATTTCAAGTTCTTTTTCCAGGGCGAGTTCCTGCAGACGTTCGTCGTAAACATTGACGATCGACCGGCATTCTTCATTGTCTTCGATATCACTCGCGGTAATTTTGTTCGCTCCCTTTTTGAGGATGGCCGCGAGCCGGCGTTTTTTCTCCTCTTCAAGCAGGTCCTGCTCTTCCTGGTAGTACTGCTCGATTTCTTTGAGTTTTTTCAGTTCTTCGCTTTTTTCCTTTTTTGATCTCCGTCCGCGGTCTTTTCTCTGGAATACCTCTACGTTAATAACCGTTCCGTTTACTCCCGGAGGGACTCTCAGGGAGGTATCCTTGACATCCGCGGCTTTCTCGCCGAATATCGCGCGCAACAGCCGTTCTTCCGGAGAGAGTTCCCGTTCGGTTTTCGGCGTGACCCGTCCCACCAGGATATCGTCGGGCATCACTTCCGCGCCGATACGGACTACGCCGCTGTCGTCGAGATTCTTGAGCGCTTCTTCACTCACGTTAGGAATGTCCCGGGTGACCTCTTCGTTCCCCAGTCTCGTTTCCCGGGCTTCGACTTCAAATTTCTCGACGTGTACTGAAGTTAACACGTCATCCTTCACCAGCCGTTCGCTGATCACGATCGCGTCTTCGAAATTATATCCCCGCCATGGCATGAACGCGACCAGGATATTTGTTCCTAATGCCAGTTCTCCGTTTTGGGTGGCCATTCCGTCGGCGATGATCTCGTTTTTCTTCACGTGTTCGCCTATGTTGACCAGAGGCCGCTGATTGGTGCTGGTGTCGGCGTTGGAACGTTCGAACTTTTTGAGCTTATAGTTGAAATTTCCGATTTTGACATGGTGCGCGTCTACTTCATCCACCGTTCCGGCTTCTTTGTTGACAATGACGGCTCCGCTGTCTCGCGCCACCTTTTGTCCCATGCCGGTACCGACCAGAGGTTCTTCGGGAAACAACAAGGGAACAGACTGACGCTGCATGTTTGATCCCATTAACGCACGGTTGGCGTCGTCGTGTTCCAAAAAAGGGATCAACGATGCCGATACCGAAATTATTTGTTGAGGGGAGATATCCATGTATTCGACTTTTTTCGGGTCGACGATGGGAAATTTTCCTTTATAACGGGAAAATATGTCTTTGGAGCGGATCTTTCCGTTTTCGTCAATGTCGGGCACGACCTGCGCGATTACTTTATTCTCTTCTTCATCGCTGGTGAGGTACTCTACTTTCCCGGTAATGACGCCGTTTTCCACTTTCCGGTACGGGGTGGTGAGGAATCCCAGGGGGTTAATCTTGGAAAACGTGGTAAGCGAGGCCAACAGTCCGATATTGGCGCCTTCAGGCGTTTCGATCGGACAGACCCGGCCGTAGTGTGTGGGGTGGACGTCCCGTACTTCAAAACCGGCACGTTCCCGGGAAAGTCCTCCCGGCCCCATCGCGCTTAAGCGGCGTTTATGGGTGATTTCCGCTACCGGATTGGTTTGATCCATAAACTGGGAAAGCGGCGAACGGGCGAAGAAGTCCTGAATCTGGTTTGAAAATGCTCTGGAATTGATCAGGTGTTGGATAGAAAAACCGTTCGAGGAAATCAGAGAGTAGCGCTCCATGAATGTGCGTTCCACCCGAAGCAGACCGACCCGTACCTGGTGCTGGAGCAGCTCTCCGATGAGCTTTACCCTTCGATTGGACAAATGATCGATATCGTCGATCTCTTTCTTCCCGGCCTTTACCAGGAGGAGTGTTTTTATGATTTCCACGAGTGTGTTTTGGTCGAGTACCCGTTTATTCAAGGAGGCGTTCATTCCCAGTTTTTTATTCATGAGGTAACGTCCCACTTTACCGAGATCGTACCGGCGCGGTTCCAAAAACATTCTTTTGAACACTTCTTTCGCGGCTTCTAATGTAATGGGTTCGGTAGGGCGCATTTTTTTGTAGAAATCCAGATACGCTTCTTCCGTATTGGTGGTAAGGTCTTTTTTCGCCGTGTTGATGATTTCCGGATACGGCTTATCGGCGAAATGAGAGTAAATATCTTCGTTGGAAGACAGTCCTAAAAGACGCAGGATTTGAGTTGCGGGAAATGTTTTTCTCCTGTCGATAATCGCGGTGAGAGTTTCATTGATATCGGTGCGGAATTCCATCCAGTATCCCCGGTAGGGAATGATCCGCGCGAAATACATCCTTTTTCCCGCGTGGTGCATTTCCTCCTCGAAGAAAATGCCCGGTGACCTCTGCAGCTGGCTGACAATCGACCGTTCGTCGCCGTTGATAATGAACGAGGCGGTGTCGGTGATAAGGGGAACGTCTCCAAGATAGATTTCCTGTTCTTTGATGTCCCCTTCAGGACCGAGCAGACGCAGCCGAACCCGCAGCGGCGCCGCGTAAGTCTGTGCCCGCCGTTTACATTCCTCCACCGAATACCGCGGACGGCTCAGGCTGTAAGACAGGAATTCAAGCCGGTACTGCTTATCTGGGCTCTCCATCGGGAAGACTTCCGTGAAAATTTCCTGCAGCCCGATTTTTTTCCGCTTTTCGGGAACTATCTCCATCTGCAGAAATTCTTTGTAGGAATTCAGCTGATGGTCAAGTAGATGAGGAATTGAATAACTTGTCTGTACTTTTGAAAAAGAGACTTTTTTCGTCGGCTTCAAATCGCGCCTCCTCGTTTATTTCAATTCGACGGTTCCTCCTGCGGCTTCGATTTTTTTCTTGATCTCTTCCGCATCTTCTTTGGTAGTGTTCTCTTTCAGTTCTTTAGGGGCGGAATCGACCAGTTCTTTCGCTTCTTTCAATCCGAGATCGGTGATCGAGCGTACTTCCTTAATGACCGCGATTTTGTTTGAGCCGGCTCCGGTCAGCATGACCGTGAACGCAGTCTTTTCCTCTTCTTCCTCTCCGCCTCCCGCGGGCGCGGCCCCTGCTGCGGCCACTACCGGAGCGCTTGCGGTAACCCCGAATTTCTCCTCGCACGCTTTCACGAGTTCAGACAGCTCAAGGACAGTCATGTCCTCTACCATTTTCAGTACATCTTCGACTTTAGACATAGCTAACCTCCTTTTCCGAATGAAAATACATAGTGGGTGCGTGAGAACGCATGGTTCGTATCATGTTTATTTCGACTCCTGATCTTTCTTTTTCTTCATTTCTTCGAGCAGCCATACGAATTTCTGGATCGTCTGGTTCAGCACCGAAACGAATCCGGTAAGCGGAGACGCCAGTCCCCGTACGGCCGTTCCGAGAAGAACTTCTTTAGGCGGGAGTTTCGCTAAGCTCTGGAATTCTTCCTGAGATAATGACTTTTCCTGCAGAATTCCGCCGCGGACTTGAAAATTTTCATTTTCCTTGGAAAAATCGGCAAGTACTTTACACGCGCCGATGATATCGTTTTCGTAAATGAATACCGCGCCGGTTTCGCCCTGAATGAACTGCTGAGCATCGGGGTGTCCGAATTCTTCAAAGACCCTTTTGAAAAGCGTGTTCTTGGTCACGAATACTTCCGCACCGTTACGGCGCAGATCATTGCGGATAGAAGAAACCGCGGCTGAGGGGATCTTGTTAATGCCGATGAACAAACATGCGTTGCTTTGTTCGAAATGATTTTTTACTTCCTGGGACAGCTTGTTGCGTGCGAGTACTCCTACTTTCATGATTATACCTGGATTTTTAACGACGGACTCATCGTCGTACAAAGATAGCATGATTTTAAAAATTCCCCTTTCACTGAAGACGGTCGTGCTCCCCGCAGTGCGTTCACGAACGCGGCTACGTTTTTCATCAGTGCTTCTTCGGAAAAGGAAAGTTTTCCCAGTCCGGTGTGCACACACCCCATTTTATCCATCCGGAAATCGATCTTGCCCCGTTTGGCCTGGCTTATCGCGTGTTCGATATTTTCGGTCACGGTTCCGGTTTTGGGGGACGGCATCAGACCGCGCGGTCCGAGCAGTTTCCCAAGCCGTCCGACGAGTTTCATCATTCCCGGAGTCGAGATGCATTGATCAAACTCAAGCCAGTTTTCTTTTTGGATTTTTTCCACTACTTCCTGCGAACCGAGATAATCGGCTCCGGCTTTTTTTGCCGCTTCTTCCTTTTCCGGTTCGCAAAAGACCAGTACCCGTATCTCTTTCCCGGTGCCTTCCGGCAGTACTACCGATCCTCGTACCATTTGATCGGACTGCCGCGGATTCACCCCGAGCTGACAGCAGAATTCGATTGTTTCGTCGAATCCCGCCGACGGCATTTTTTTCAGCAGTTCTATTGCTTCGTTCAGCTCGTACGCTTTCTGGGTTTCTTTCAGTTCAAGTGCCTGGGAATATCGTTTGCTTCGTTTCATTCTTTCACCTTTATCCCGGCACTGCGCGCCGTGCCTTCAATGATCCGCATCGCGTGTTCTATGTCGATCGTGTTTAAATCTTCCATTTTTTCCTTGGCGATTTCTCTGATCTGTTCCTTCGTGACTTCTCCGATTACTTCTTTCCCCGCGGTTCCGCTCGCTTTGGCGAGGTTTGCCGCCCGTTTAAGCAATACCGCGGCCGGAGGACTTTTTAATACGAAATCAAAGGAGCGGTCTTCATAGACGTTGATAACCACCGGCAGGATAATGCCTTCTTTTTGTTTGGTTGCGTCGTTAAACGCTTTACAAAACTGCATTATCTGCACGCCGTGCTGTCCCAGTGCGGGTCCCACGGGCGGAGCCGGATTCGCCGCGCCGGCAGGAATCTGGAGTTTAATCTGCGCCGCCGGTTTTTTCTTTTTCTTTTTTGCCATGCCTCGCTCCGTTCCTTAAATTTTTTCCACCTGCCAGAATTCCAGTTCTACCGGGGTAGTTCTTCCGAAAATTGATACGTTCACCCTTAATTTCCCCTTTTCGGGATATACTTCCTCCACAATTCCGTTAAAGTTCACGAAAGGCCCCTCCACTACGCGTATATTCTCCCCTCGTTCAAAACTTACCTTGGGGGCGGGTTTTTCTTTACTTTCTTCGGCTTTGGTCAGAATCTTGTCTACTTCTTCTTGTGATATAGGTAAGGGCTTACGCCGGGGTCCTATAAAAGTGGTAATTCCCGGAGTTTTTTTCACGAACAGCCAGCTGTCATCGTTCATTTCCATATGCACCAGCATGTATCCCGGGAAGAATTTTCTTTCTAAAACCCTTTTTTTTCCCAGTTTGACTTCTGTGACCTGTTCCTTGGGAATCACGATTTGATCAATCGTGTCTTCGTATCCGTGCGCTTTCACCCGCGATTCCAGATTCGCCTTGGTTTTTTCTTCAGCTCCGCTCAGCGTATGGAGGATATACCATTGTTTCATAATAACCTTTAATACTGCAGAAAGAACCTGACTGCTTGCGAAAGCCCTAGATCAATCACGCCGATGTAAGTGGTGAGAAATGCGGCGACGACGATGACGATTGCGGTCGCGCTCAGCAGTTCCTGGCGGCTCGCCCAGTTAATGCGCTGAAATTCCTCCCGGACCTCTTTGAAAAATTTCGGCAGTGTTTTAATTTTTTTAATCATGCTGCGTCTGTGTATTTCGATTGTCTCTTAACGCAGGCGAGGCAGGAATCGAACCTGCAGCCCTCGGTTTTGGAGACCGATGCTCTGCCAATTGAGCTACTCGCCTAAGGCGAATTCGTGATATGTAGAGAGCATCAAGCTTTCGTTTCGCGATGCTGCGTATGCGCACGGCACGCCCGGCAGAACTTACGGATTTCCATTTTTTCAGGATGTTTCCGTTTGTTCTTCGTCGGATAATAATTTTTTCGTTTACACTCGGTACAGCGTAATGCGATTAATTCTCTCATGCTTCTTCAATAGGTTAGACCGCCCCTTCGGGCGTAAGGTACCATTGATTTTTAGATAAGCCCGCGACCGGAATCGAACCGGTGACCTCTTCCTTACCAAGGAAGTGCTCTACCGACTGAGCTACGTGGGCGTCTATGTGCGCAGGCGCTTCCAAGGTGCAATTTTTAAATATTACTATAAAGAATAGATTTGTCAAGAGAAAAATGGACCTTTTTCATTTGAAACCGCTGATCCGGGTGTTCTCAGCAAGGTGATGGGTGCTTCAGCGCAGCGGTCCGGGAACCAGCCCGGACCGCTGCGCTGCGCGTGAAAAAACGGTTGGTTGCGGGGAGAGGATTTGAACCTCTGACCTCAAGGTTATGAGCCTTGCGAGCTACCTGGCTGCTCCACCCCGCGAAAGTGTATTTCACCGTTCACGCTATTGTAATCTTTTTTTTCGGTTTGTCAACCTCACGCCTCCGCTTTTTCGCAGGATCCCGGGGGCTTTGAAGTACAGTATAAAGCGAAATCCCGGCAGGCGCGCTGCGCCTGCGGGAGAACCCGTCCCCCGTTCTTTGAGAAAGATACGTGACGGAGCGTAAATAGCCCCAACGGGATTCGAACCCGTGTCTGATGGCTGAGAACCACCTGTCCTGGGCCAGGCTAGACGATGGGGCCGAAATGACAAACAACCTAGTCCTGCGTCAGGAATTACTACTATTCTATGCAGAAAACATATTCTGTCAATAGTCCAATGGTGAAAACGGTTACTTTTTTTCTCTTTTCGCGGTTGTTTTGACCTTTTTCTTCATGGTAAGCTTAACCGAGGCCCGTATAGGGTCTTAAGCCACGGACCCTCTCCCGCAAGGGGGAGGGGTTTTTTTTGAAGGAACGCTTCCGGATGCGCTGGATCTTTGATACTGAATGAGAGAGACTGGAGAGAAAAAGCAGCGCACAAGATATCAACGGTTCCAAACAGAAAAAAAGACACGCCCCGGCAGTCGCCGGGGCGTGTGTGTATCACGTTTGGGGAGCGCGCGGCGGTTTAGTACATTCCGCCCATTCCTCCGCCCATGCCCATTCCGCCTGCTCCGGGAGGCATTCCTGCTCCTGCTCCGGAGCCCGGTTCTTCTTTTTCGGGCTTATCGGCCACGACCGCTTCGGTGGTGATCAGCAGTGAAGCGATTGAAGCCGCGTTCTGCAGGGCGGTGCGGGCGACTTTTGTAGGATCGATAATCCCTGCTTCGAACATGTCGGTCACTTTGTTGTTTTGGGCGTCGAATCCTACGGTCGTTTTCTGTCCTTTGATTTCATTGACGATGACCGAACCTTCCAGGCCGGCGTTGGTGACCAGCTGGCGCAGAGGTTCTTCGATCGCTTTTTTCACGATGTTGATTCCGATCTGCTCGTCGCCTTTTATCGTCACTTTTTCGAGTGACGGAATACTGCGCAGCAGGCCGATTTCTCCGCCGGGGATAATCCCTTCTTCCACCGCGGCGCGGGTTGCGTGCAAGGCATCTTCCACGCGGGCTTTTTTCTCTTTCATTTCCGTTTCGGTTGCCGCGCCTACATTGATTACGGCGACGCCTCCGGCGAGTTTCGCCAGGCGTTCCTGGAGTTTTTCACGGTCGTAATCAGAATCACTTTCTTCGATGAGTTTTTTGATCTGGTTGATGCGGCCCTGAATGGCCTTATTGTCTCCGGCTCCTTCCACGATAGTGGTATTTTCTTTATCGATGCGGACGCGCCGGGCCGTGCCGAGATCCTCCACTGCCACGTTCTCAAGTTTTACGCCGAGATCTTCGCTGAGTGCTTTCCCTCCGGTGAGGATCGCGATGTCTTCCAGCATGGCTTTTCTGCGGTCGCCGTACCCGGGAGCTTTTACTGCCGCGCAGGTAAGCGTTCCTCTCAGCTTATTGACGACCAGTGTCGCGAGCGCTTCGCCTTCGATGTCTTCGGCAATGATCAGCAGCGGCTTGCCCGCACGGGCGACCTTCTCCAGGAGCGGCAGAAGATCCTTGATATTCGATATTTTCTTTTCGAATATCAAGATGAACGGATCTTCGAGTACGCACTGCATTTTTTCCGGGTCGGAAGCGAAGTAAGGCGAAAGATAGCCCTGGTCGAACTGCATCCCTTCCACTACGTCCAGCGTGGTCGCCGTGGATTTGGCTTCTTCCACCGTGATCACTCCGTCTTTCCCGACTTTTTCAAACGCATCAGCGATCAGCTCGCCGATTTGCGCTTCTCCGTTGGCGGCGATCGTCGCGACCTGTGCGGTTTCTTTTTTATCCTTTACCGTTTTCGACAGTTTGTGCAGTTCCTCAACCACTACGTCGACGGCTTTATCGATTCCTCTTTTCAGCGCCATGGGATTGGCTCCGGCGGCCACGTTTTTAAGCCCTTCACGGAAAATCGCTTCCGCGAGCACGGTGGCCGTGGTGGTGCCGTCGCCGGCATTGTCCGAAGTTTTTTCGGCGACTTCTTTTACCAGCTGTGCGCCGATATTCTGATACGGTTCTTCCAGATCGATTTCTTTCGCGACTGTCACCCCGTCCTTGGTAATGGTCGGAGATCCGAATTTTTTTTCGATCACTACATTGCGTCCTTTGGGACCGAGCGTAACCTTCACTGCTTTTGCCAGTGTGGATACCCCCGAGAGAATCGCTTTTCTCGCGTCCTCGTTAAACGAGATTTGTTTTGCCATAGTATGTTCCTCCTCTTTTACTTTTTTACTTATTGTACTACCGCAAGAATGTCGTCTTCACGAACGATCAGATATTCTTCGCCGCCCACGGTGATGTCCGTGCCGGAGTATTTTCCGTAGAGCACGGTGTCTCCGACTTTAACCGAGGGAGCGATCGGCTTGCCGTCTTCGCCTTTTTTCCCTTCTCCCACGGCGACGACCTTGCCCTGCTGAGGTTTTTCCTTCGCGGTGTCCGGGATCACAATCCCTCCCTTGGTTTTTTCCTCTTCCTCTGACCGTTTGAGTAAAATGCGGTCACCTAACGGTTTAACGTTCATCGATCCACCTCCTGTGTTTATGAAATTAGCAATCCTGTCCCTCGAGTGCTAAATTATACTCGGTCACTGTTCGTTGTCAAGAGATTTTCAGAAATTTTCTCAAAATTTTTTGCGCGGGGGGAGTTTTCCGGCTAAGGAACGCATGCCGTGAAAGACCAAAAAAGGCTCGTAATGGGAGGGAAACTGCAGTTGCGGCATAATGTGGGGAGCGTCTCCTCCGGTAATCAGTATTGGCGCGCGGCGGTCAAAGTGCAGCCGCCGGCGGTATTTTTCGACCATCCCGTTGATCATTTCCGCAAAGCCCTCTCGGACTCCTCTGCGGATACTCTCGTCAGTATCCCGCGGGATGACCGACCTATCCCGCTGCTGTTCGGGGGGGAGCGCGATTTGCTCCGGCAGCAGCGCGCAGGAGGAAAATACGCGCAGGGTTGAACCCACGCCGGGAAGGATCAGTCCGCCTTCATACGTTCCCCGCGGAGAAAGGATGTCCATCGTGATCGCCGTGCCAAAGTCTATGACCAGCCGCGTACCCGGATGGGTTAGCGTCGCGGCATAGGCGCAGACCAGCCGGTCGATACCTACGGTACGACGGTCATAGCGGCATTCGATCGGTACTTCGATATCCGTACCGATGAACCGGACGTTTTTTTTTAGCTTCAGAAACAGGTCTGAAATCTTCGGTACGACGGAACACACAAGAATATTTTCGTCCGGGACCGAAGAAAAGCTTACTATGAGCGAGCGGAGCGAAACGTGTTCGGTGTCGATCGACCAGGGCGACAGCTCGGGAAAGGTATCGTCCCGGACACAGGTAATGTGCGTGTTTCCCACATCGGCAAGTATCATAGTGTCCAATTATATCACAATTCGGCTGTCATAAAAGTCCCGAGACCTTGGGTCATTTTTTTCTTCGCCTCGGCCGTACGCGCCGGGGATCCCGTGGCTTTTCCCTGCGCGGCGCCGGCTGGGCGGCCGTTTCCTGTAATTTTTTTATGCGGTCACGCAGCCGGGCGGCTTTCTCAAATTGCATGTGCTCGGCGGCCAGAAACATTTCGGTTTCCAGCTCGGCGATTTTCTCGTGAATCTGAATGTCCGGAGAGTTCAGTTCCAGGTGTTCATTGAGTGCCTCTTCGTCCCGGAGATACATTTCAATTCCTTCACGCACCGCTTTTTGAATACTGGTGGGAGTGATGCGGTAGCGCCGGTTATAGGCCAGTTGTTTTTTCCTTCTTCTGCGGCTTTCGTCTATCGCCTGGCGCATGGATTTGGTGATCGAATCGGCGTACATGACGACTTTTCCGTTCACGTTGCGCGCGCATCTTCCCGCGATTTGTATGAGCGAGGTAGCCGACCGCAGGAATCCTTCCCGGTTGGCGTCAAGGATCGCGACCAGGGATACCTCGGGAAGGTCGAGTCCTTCGCGAAGCAGATTGATGCCGACCACTGCGTCTATCGTTTTCATCCTCAGCTCTTTGAGTATTTTTGTCCGTTCCAGGGCATCGATCTCCGAGTGCAAATAGGTTACCTTGAGTCCTTCCTGCGCTAGATAATTGCTGAGTTCTTCCGCCATTCGTTTGGTCAGCGTCGTGATCAGCGTGCGTTCATTGCGTCCGGACCGCGTTTTTACTTCTCCGATGAGATCATCGATCTGGTTCCGGACAGGTCTCACCTCTATTTCCGGATCGGGCAGTCCGGTCGGCCGGATCACCTGCTCGACGATTCTTCCCCGGGAAAGGCTCCGTTCGTACTCGGCCGGAGTGGCCGAAACGAAAATAGTGTCTTGCGTCAGTTGACTGAATTCATCATAGCGAAGCGGCCGGTTGTCGAGACATGAGGGAAGCCGGAAACCGTAACGTACCAGGGTTTCTTTTCTCGAACGGTCGCCGGCGTACATTCCTCTTATCTGAGGAATGGTGACGTGACTTTCGTCGATTACGGTGAGAAAGTCATCGGGAAAATAATCGATCAGACAGTAGGGACGCGAGCCCGGGGGGCGCCCCGAAAGATGGCGTGAATAATTTTCGATCCCGTGGCAATAACCGAATTCTTTCAGCATTTCCATGTCATACTTGACCCGTGTGCGTAAACGGTGGGCTTCGAGCGTTTTCCCATCCTTGTCCAGGACAGAAAGGCGTTCCTTCAGTTCCCTTTCGATCGTGCCCAGCGCACCGGAGATTTTCTCTTCGGCCATGATAAAATGTTTGGCGGGATAAATTCCGATTTGGGCCAGGGCGGAAATTTTTTCTCCGGTGACGCGGTTGATTTCAAAAATATGCTCGATCTCATCGGCGAAGAATTCTATCCGGATCGCGGTTTGTTTATAGGCCGGCGCGATATCGAGCGTGTCTCCTTTTACCCGGAACGTTCCCCGCCCAAAGTCATAATCGTTTCGCTCATATTGAAGTTCGATCAACCTCCGGATCATGTCCTCGATGCCCGTCATTTCTCCTCTACGGATATAGAGAATAAGATCCATGTAGTCGCGGGGCGAGCCGAGATTGTAGATTGCCGAAACCGAGGCCACGACGAGGACGTCCCTGCGGGATACCAGGGAACTGGTGGTGGAAAGACGGAGGCGGTCGAGCTTTTCGTTGATGGAGGCGTCTTTCTCAATATAGGTGTCGGTATGCGGAATATAACTTTCCGGCTGGTAGTAATCGTAATAACTGACAAAATACTCCACGGCGTTGCGGGGAAAGAATTCTTTGAATTCCGAATATAACTGGCTGGCCAGGGTTTTGTTGTGGGAAATGACCAGCGTCGGGCGGTTGACGCGGGCAATGACGTTGGCCAGGGTAAACGTTTTCCCCGATCCCGTGACCCCCAACAGGGTTTGATAGCGCCGTTGGCCACGGAGTCCGCGGACAAGATCGTCAATTGCCTGGGGCTGGTCTCCGGTCGGCTGAAATGAGCTTTCTAATTTGAATGTTTTCATACGCGGATGCGCCGGATAGTTTCCTGAGCGGCGGACGGATCATTCCGGGATGATTTCCAGGGAAAAGTCGAACGCCGCGGGAGAATGCGTGAGCGCGCCGACGGAAATTGAATCGACGCCGGTTCGGGCGATGCGGGAGACCTGTGCGATGCGGATACCGCCGGACGCTTCCAGTTTGACCCGCGGAAAATGGCGGTCGCGCAAAGCCGCCGCTTTTTTTAGATTGGGCACGGTGAAATTATCCAGCATGATGATATCCGGCCGGCAGCGGATCACTCCTCTGAATTCGTCCATGTTTTCGACCTCAACTTCTACAGAAAGATCGCTATGCCTGCGCACGCGTTTGATCATCTCCGAAAACTTTTTTTCATCCAGTCGTCCGTCCACCAGATATTTTCCCGCCCGGAGATGGTTGTCTTTGATCAATACCGCGCCGTCGAGGGCGGTACGGTGATTCATCCCCCCGCCGGTCCGTACCGCGTATTTTTCCAGTATTCTCAATGCGGGCGTGGTTTTACGGGTGTCCATGATACGGGTGCGGGTGCCGCGGGTTCGGTCGACAAATGATCTGGTCATGGTCGCGATCCCGGAAAGAAGGGAGAGAAAATTGATCGCGACCCGTTCGCGGACGAGAATCGCGCGGGCTTCGCCCCGGATCCGGGCGATCGTGTCCCCTTTGGCGCAGCGCGTGCCGTCCTTTACTCCCGCGGAAAACTTCAATCTCTTTTCATGTCCCAGCATGAACGCTTCCCGGGCGGCTTTGAGTCCGCAGACAATACCGGTTTCTTTGGCGATGATCCCCGCGGTGCACCGCGCACGGGCGGGAATCGTGAGCCGGGTGGTTACATCCCGGTGGGCACGGTCTTCCTTGAGCGCCTGCCGGATGAGAGGATGTAATATCTTATTCGAAAGCATTCTTTAATTCTTTGAGCCGGGTTAACTGCCCGGATAACTGTCCGTGCTTGAGACGTTCTTTCTCTACCGCTTCCGGAGGGGCATTGTGGAGAAAGCGTTCGTTCCGGAGCATTTTTGCCGATTTCTGTACCACTTTTTCCAGGTTCGCGACCTTTTTTTTCAGCGTCGCCAGGTAGGTGCTGAAATCCGTATCTCCTTCGGCGATATTCAGTATCCAACGCGGGCCCTTATAGAGTGTTCTTTTCAGTCCGTCCCGAAACTCAATGTGTTCGATAAACGCCAGCTTTTTAATCCAGTCCAGATTCTCTTCCCATACGTCGCGGGCTTCTCCGGCGGTGACTTCAAGGGAGACCTTTTTATTTCCCATCCCCAGGTCTGATTTAATGTTGCGGATCTCACGGATCGTGTCCAGGAGTTGCTCCATGTCCCGTTTCCGGCCGCGGTCCCACTCGCCGGAGAGCTTTTGCGGCCACGGTTCTCGGATGATCCGTCTCCGGATGAGTGAACCGAGCTGTTCCCGGATCAGCTGATAAATCTTTTCGGTGAGGAACGGGATGAAGGGATGGAGCAGTTTCAGTGAGTTGAGCAGTACCAGGATTACGATTTTCGCGCGGGCCGGAGAAAAGTGTACCTTCGCGATCTCCACGTACCAGTCGCAGTACTGGTGCCAGAAAAACTCATAGATTGATTTTGCGGCTTCGTTATAGCGGTAGCTCTCAATATTGGTTTCCACGGCCTCGATGGCGCCGTTCATTTCCCGGAGGATCCACTCGTCGGCCGCACCGTCACAATGGCAGGAAAGATCGCAGAGCTCGATGCCCTCCTCTTCTATTTTACCGAGCAGGAACCGCGCGGCGTTCCATATCTTGTTGCAGAAGTTGCGCCCGACCAGGAATTTCTCGTCGGAGAGGAATACGTCGGAGCCGCTGGCGGCCAGCATCATCAGCGAAAAACGGAGGGCGTCGGCGCCGAACTTTTCGATAATCTCGAGCGGATCGATTACGTTGCCCAGCGACTTCGACATCTTGATCCCCTTCTCGTCCCGGACCGTCCCGTGAATGACGACGTCGCTGAACGGAATATTCTGCTGGAATTCCAGGCCGGCCATGATCATCCGCGCCACCCAGAAAAACAGGATTTCGGAACCGGTCACCAGCGTATTGGTGGGATAGAAAAACTGTAGTTCTTTTTGCTGGTCGTGGATGGGGGATTCCTGCTCCCGGGAGAACGGCCAGCCGAAGGTGGCGAACGGCCACAGCCAGGAGGAAAACCAGGTGTCGAGCACGTCGGGGTCCTGAATGAGCTTCGTGCCGCCGCAGTCGGGACACTTTTCCGGTTTTTCTTTGGCCGCGATCACCCCGCGCTGCGATTCATCTCCTTTATCCTGCCGCTTACCCGTTGCCTCTGACTGCGTGTTTATACATTCCTGGCAGTACCAGACCGGGATACGGTGACCCCACCAGATCTGGCGGGAGATGCACCAGTCCTGAATATTTTCCATCCAGTTGAGATAGACTTTTTTCCAGCGGTCGGGATAAAAACGGACCTTTTCCCGTGTGACTACTTCGACCGCCGGTTCCGACAGCGGTTTCATTCTCACGAACCATTGGAGCGAGAGCCGAGGTTCGATGATCGTGTCACAGCGGTAGCAGCGGCCCGCGCTCACTTGGTAAGATTCTTTTTTGGCGAGGAGCCCTTCCTCTTTGAGCCGGGCGAGGAGTTCTTTGCGCGCGGTGAACCGGTCTTTTCCGGCGAACGGTCCGGCATTCTCATTCAATACCGCGTCCTCATGCATGATATTGATTGAGTCCAGGCCATGCGTTTTGCCCATGAGAAAGTCCGCCGGGTCGTGGGCAGGGGTGACCTTGACCACTCCCGTACCGAAATCCGGGTCCACGGCGTCGTCTTCGATCACCGGGAGTTTCCTGTTCAGAACCGGCAGGATGACTTCGGCGTCTTTGAGCCAGCGGTAGCGGGCATCGCCTGGATTGACCGCCACGGCGGTGTCGCCGAGCATCGTTTCCGGCCGGGTCGTTGCCACCGTGATGTATTTTTCTTGTTCCTTATTTCTTCCGTCCTGCCCCTTCGCTCTCACCGGATATTTAATGTGGTACAGCCATCCGTCGAGTTCCTTATGGGCGGCTTCCTCGTCGCTGAGTGCGGTCCGGCAGCGCGGGCACCAGTTGATAATGTAATTTCCCCGGTAGATCAATCCTTTTCTATACAGCCGGAGAAATACCTCGTTCACCGCCTCACTGTAGGATTCGTCCATGGTGAACCGGGTCCGCTCCCAGTCGCAGCTGGCCCCCAGTTTTTTGAGCTGATTGATGATGGTTGAGCCGTACTGCTGCCGCCATTGCCATAACCGCTCGGTGAATTTTTCCCGGCCGAGGTCTTCTTTACGCTTTCCCTCTTTGGCCAGTTGTTTTTCCACCACATTCTGCGTGGCGATCCCGGCGTGGTCGGTGCCCGGCATCCAGAGCGCCTCCCGTCCCTTCATGCGGTGGTAACGGATCAATACGTCCTGCAGGGTATTGTTGAGCGCGTGTCCCATGTGCAGGATCCCGGTGACGTTCGGCGGCGGGATGACGATCGTATAGGGCGGTTTCCCGGAATCGGCTGAAGCCCGGAAATCGCCGCGCGCTTCCCACATCCGAAAGATATCCGTTTCGAAGTCTTTCGGGTTGTATTTCTTAGGGATATTCATCGTGAATTACTTTACCGGGGAAAGAGGGAAGTGTCAAGATATTCGTAGATAGACGCACCTCCACCTTACCGTGAATGGTACTGTCCGGGAAGTATCTTTTGGGAGCTGAGCGCCTTTCTCAGCACATGCAGGGAGTTTCGGCTGTGCGCCGATGCCGCCGGCCGCTGCTCATTTACCGCCGGAACCAATGTTTAGTTCACCAGCCAGATTTCTCCTTCCTGAGGGTTGATCGGGTCGCCGTTTCTCGGCCGGATACGGATACGTCCTACGTTTACCCGTCCCGTATCGCTGTCGATTTCCACCACATTGGTTAATCCTGCACCGGAACGCAGTACCGTCAGGTCACCCATCAGCCGGACGTTTTGGGAATCGTCAAGCTGCATGTACATCCCATAGGAGGGTTCCGATTGGGCGAAAGGAAAGTAGAAGTTCATTTTATCTGTATCCTTCATATTGAACGCGTATTTCGCCCCATCGAAGTCTTCTAAAATGAAACGCGGAAAGTTGTTGTTATTACTGTCGCGGTTTTCCTTGATGTGAAGTTCCGATTCGGGAGCGTCGGTTCCGATCCCGATTCTACCCGCGACCCACAGGTCTCCCCGGGCATGACGGTCGGCGAGATCAGGAGCTTGCGGCGCGTCGGATTCATCAATTACGTCATCGTTGTTCATATCCCCGATGCCCATCGATCCCGTGACCAGCCGCTGATACACGCCGAACGGTGACGGGTAATAGGTGGTGAACGTGATAGTTTCCTGGTTTTCACCGCCGAAAGCCATCATTGCAGGAACGCATAAAAGCATAGTGACAAAAATAGTAAACACGTAACGCATATTTCCTCCCCCTTTTCAGAAAGTTCCGTGTCCCTTTCTAAATCCCCTTATGTATACCATATAAGTGTACCACATTTTTTGCCAAAAAAAAAGTTTTGTCCGCCGTTACGCGCCTTTCGTTTACCACCCGAACGCGATCCAGGAATAAGGACGGCTTTTGGTGTTGTAATCGGTTTCAAACCCGTTTTTCAGCAGGCGTATTCCGCTGTGGTGATAGGGCGGGTTCGGGTGAGGATTATCATATCCTTCGGCGTCCTTGATGTATTGAGGCGTCCATTTGTATCCCCCGCCCCACATGGTGCCGGAGGTAGGCCAGGCCTCCATTTTCAAGGTGAGGTTATCGGACCAGGCTTCGGGGCCCTGTCCGTGGGGCAGAAGCATGACAATTTTCGGTTTAAATCCGACGTCTATAGTTCGCCACCCTCCACCGCTGCCGGTATAGATCCCCGAGTTCATCTGTACGTTGCTGGTGCCGCTTACCGGGCCCCAGACTGTTCCGTTACAGAACTCCATTATTTTTGAGGTTGAGTTGTAGCGCATCGTACCGGCTTTGGCAGCGGTACAGGTGTCGCTATCATCGCTGATCTTCACGCCGCCGCGCACGTCGAGTTTCGCCTGCGGGGTGCCGGATCCGGTGGTCATTCCGATCCCGACGCTCTCATTGTTCCCGTCGAGCATGAGGACGTTATGGTGCAGTACTATTCCGTCTTTTAGTCCCAGGTTGAAATTCAGTTTTCGGGGGCCTTCATGTGATGCGGTACCGCTGTTGAATACGTTCCAATGGGTATTGGTGCTTAAATCCTGAAAGGATATAGCGGCTCTTCCGAACCCTGGCTGGTTCGATTCGTTGCCCCGGATTACGATGCCGGAAGGGAAGGTAGTATCGTTACTGGAAACGGTCAGGCGCGCATTCCCTGTCGGGGCGTAACCGCCGATTACCGCGCTGCCCTCGACGACGAAATCAATGTCCTGGAATTGCGTACCGCTGATCTGCTGCGGACACTCTTCTTCCCAGCAGTACTGGTCATTCTGATAGTAGTTTTCCCCGACGACCATCCGCTGGCTGCGCAGTTCCCTATACACCCCGTAGGGCGAAGGATAATAGGTGGTGAAGGTGATCGTTTCTTCGTTGGATTGAGCGCTTCCGGTCACCGCCGGCATGCACAAGAACACACCGAGAAAAAGAATTCCCAAAGTACGCATAACGCCCTCCTTTCCGTATCGAATCTTTGCACTATTGAGTACCATATAATTCTACCATATATTTTTCGAAAAATGGAGCAGGGATCAAGTCTGCCGTTTTGGAGTGGAGGATTCCCTCGTGCTCAATAGGGACTGAGGTCAGTGGACGGCATCTGTTCCGAAGAGGGATGGATCATTTCATCGTAATTTTGAAGCACGAATTCATAGTTTTCGCTCTCCAGCGTCAACGAGAAATAGAGATCCCGCCACTGCCCGTCGTTGTTATTGTTGGTAGCGATTACGTAGCCGTTGGGGATTTTCCGTGCGCGCCATTCATGGGGTTGATTTTCGGTGGTAATGGTCTTTCCGGTCGTGGAACTCATTTTCAAACTGAGCACATTGATTGCGGGTTTGGGGGCAAATCCCAGCGCGGCGAGGTCGATCTCCTGATGTCCCCAGCCAACCGCGCCGCGGTTACAGCCGAGTCTGATGTCGTCCGATCCCGGCACGCGGGCGTAGACGCAGTCGGTATTTTTTACCCATACGCCGTCGTAGCCCGGACAGTCGCCGCTTTTTTTCCCGCAGCAGCACGGCCCGTCCGACCGACAGCAGAGATCGTTGAAGGTAATCATGAGTGGTTGAGGAGCGTACTTTTTGATTGCTTTGATCCCGTCGCGGGGAGTATTGATGCGCATATTGGTAGCCAGAGGGTCGGTGGGATCGACCAGTTCGATCCCGTAGGTAGTGCCGTCTGTATGGATTCGTAAAGGGGAATTCGATTCGTCGGCGGGACGTACGGCGACAGGTACTTTTTCCCCGTCATCGTACACACGAAGCCCTCTATCCAGATCTTGGGCGTAGAGAACCGGCAGGCAAAAGATGAGCAGAATTCCACATGCTAGTTTTTTCATCACTCCGGTTAATTCGAAAAGAAGACAAAGGGGGCACCGACCTACTCTCCCACAACCTTGCGGATGCAGTATCATCGGCCCTGGAGGACTTAACTACCGTATTCGGAATGGGAACGGGTGTGGCCCCTCCGGTATAAGCACCCCCATTGTGTATTCAAAAAATGCAAAGAACCTGATCCCGGATCCTTTCTCCGCGCGCACATTTCCAGGATCGCGTGTCTTTTCCAATGAAGACCTCCGGGAACCCACGCGGCGCGTGGGTTCCCGGATAAAAACAAAAGGGGGTATCAAGCCGATTGGCTTATTAGTAACGCTCGGCTACACATATTACTATGCTTCAACCTGCGTCCTATCAAGGTGGTAGTCTCCCACCAGCCTTCATCCCGGCCGAAACCGGGAAGGGATCCTTAGTTTCAAGGTCAGCTTCCCGCTTAGATGCCTTCAGCGGTTATCTTAAAGGAACATAGCTACCCAGCCTTTACCCCTGGCGAGATAACTGGTACACTAGAGGTTCCTCTGTCCCGGTCCTCTCGTACTAGGGACAGCTCCTTTTCAAGGATCCTCACACCCACAGTGGATAGAGACCGAACTGTCTCACGACGTTCTGAACCCAGCTCACGTACCCCTTTAACCTGCGAACAGCAGGACCCTTGGGACCTTCTCCAGCCCCAGGATGGGATGAGCCGACATCGAGGTGCCAAACCAGGCCGTCGATATGAACTCTTGGGCCTGATTAGCCTGTTATCCCCGGAGTACCTTTTAGCCGTTGAGCGATGGCGCTCCCACGTGCAACCACCGGATCATTAGGCCCGCGTTTCCGCTCTGCTCGAGATGTCTCTCTCACAGTCAAGCACCCTTATGCCCTTACACTCGTCGTCCGATTTCCAATCGGACTGAGGGTACCTTTGGGCCCCTCCGTTACCTTTTAGGAGGGAACCGCCCCAGTCAAACTGCCCGACTGGCACTGTTCCTCGATCAAGCCGAGGTTAGAACCTTAGTACTATAAGGGTGGTATTCCACCGGCGGCTCCACCCGAACTGGCGTCCGGGCTTCAAAGCCTCCCACCTATCCTACACATACAGTACCAAAATCCAATACCAGCGTACAGTAAAGGTTCCGGGGTCTTTTCGTCCAACTGCGGGTAGACGGCATCTTCACCGCCACTACAATTTCGCCGGGATCCTCGCCGAGACAGTGCTCCCATTGTTCAACCATTCGTGCGGGTCGGAAATTACCCGACTAGGAATTTCGCTACCTTAGGACCGTTATAGTTACGGCCGCCGTTCACCGGGGCTTCGGTTCTAAGCTTCTCCCGATAAATCGGGATAACCCTTTCCCTTAACCTTCCGGCACCGGGCAGGTCTCAGTCCCTATACATCCTCTTGCGAGTTAAGCAGGGACCTGTGTTTTTGCTAAACAGTCACAGGAGCCAATTCACTGCGACCCCGCGTAAGCGGGGCACCCCTTCTTGCGAACGTACGGGGCTATTTTGCCGAGTTCCTTAGCGAGGATTCTCCCGCGCGCCTTACCATTCTCTGGCAGTCTACCTGTGTCGGATTGCGGTACGGTCACCTGCAAACCCCTATACGGCTATTTCTTGGCGCTCGGTTTTGATGGGTTCGCCCGCGCCGTAGCTTGGGCTCCTCTCCCGGCAAAACCGGAAGAACAGACACATCCAACAGTCTGACCATCGCACCTTACGCGTCACCATATAGAGTAATGTTTACAGGTGGGGGGCGAATATTAACGCCCTTCTCCATCGCCTACCCCCGTTTCCCGGGGTTGAGCTTAGGGGCCGCCTAACCTCCGTCTGACGAACATTGACGGAGAAACCTTAGACTTTCGGCGGACAGGTTTTTCACCTGTCTTTTCGCTACTCATTCCAGGATACTCTCTTCTCTGCGCTCCACCCCCGCTTACACGGAAACTTCACCGCACAGAGAATGCTCCCCTACCCCTTCCGATTATTCATCGGAAAGCCGTAGCTTCGGTAGCAGGCTTAAGCCCCGATCATTTTCGGCGCAGAGCCACTCGACCGGTGAGCTATTACGCACTCTTTAAATGATGGCTGCCTCTAAGCCAACATCCCGGATGTCTTTGTGCCTCCACATCCTTTACCACTTAGCCTGCGTTTAGGGACCTTAGCTGACGGTCTGGGCTGTTTCCCTTTCGACCATGAAGCTTAGCCCTCACAGTCTCACTCCAAAGTATAAGTTCAAGACATTCGGAGTTAGGTTGGGTTTGGTACGGATAAATTCCGCCCTAGCCCATCCTGTGCTCTACCTTCCTGAACTCTCACCTTCAGGCTGACCCTAAAGTCATTTCGGGGAGAACCAGCTATCACCAGTCTTGGTTAGCCTTTCACTCCCACCCACAGCTCATCCAAGCCTTTTTCAACAGACACTGGTTCGGGCCTCCACTTCGATTTCTCGAAGCTTCACCCTGGCCATGGGTAGATCGACTGGCTTCGGGTCTTATTCCTACCGCTGAAAGACGCCCTGTTAAGACTCGGTTTCCCTGCGCCTCCTCCTGACATACCAGGATTAGACTTGCGATAGAAAAAAACTCCCTGGACCATTAAACAAAAGGTACGCCGTCCCCGCGCCATTACTGGCGGGGTCCGACCGCTTTGTGGACTTGTGGTTTCAGGTTCTATTTCACTCCCCTCCCGGGGTTCTTTTCAACTTTCCCTCACGGTACTAGTTCCCTATCGGTCTGGTGCGAGTATTTAGCCTTACCCTGTGGTCAGGGCAAATTCTCACAAGGTTTCACGTGCCTCGTGATACTTGGGAGCATTCACCAGGAAGTCCCATTTATTTCGCCTACCGGGCTGTAACCGTCTCTGGCGTTCCTTCCCAGGAACTTCGGCTATACATGAGATTTGTAACTTCCCGAAAGTGCTGCCGCACTTTCCGTAAATGTCCCGCGACCCCTTACAGGCAACGCCGGCAGGCTTACACCTGTAAGGTTTGGGCTGATTCCGTTTCGCTCGCCGCTACTCAGGAAATGCCATTCGGTTTCTTTTCCTCCGGGTACTGAGATGTTTCACTTCTCCGGGTTCGCGCCCTTTTTGAGGGCCTCTGAGCATTACCTCAGAGAGGTTTCCCCATTCGGACATCTGCGGGTCAAAGGCTGCTTGCGCCTCGCCGCAGCTTATCGCAGCTTGCCACGTCCTTCATCGTCTGCACCAACCAAGTCATTCACCACAAGCCTTCTTTGTAGCTTGATACCCACCTTATTGTCAAAGATCAAAAGTAGATAAATCTTACCTCAAATATTGCATTTGTCAAGCAATATCCAAGTGTATGTGCATTGAGAGGTACTATGGAGCCGATCGGGTTCGAACCGATGACCTCCTGCTTGCAAAGCAGGCGTTCTCCCAGCTGAACTACGGCCCCGGGCCTTTGCTTCGCAGAGGGATACCAGAAAGTAAAATTGTCAAATTCTCCACGAATCCCCAAAACGGACTCATGTCAGATGCGCGTTTTGGGCCCGTATTTTGCATCCGATTTTTGTGCAAATGAATGGGCCCAAGTGGGATCGAACCACTGACCCCCGCGTTATCAGCACGGTGCTCTACCGACTGAGCTATGGGCCCATACGCAGCGAGTCAAGACAAAAAGAAACACGGAAGAGCCTTCCGTGTTTCTTTTTGTCTTAAAATAAAGACAAGCCTTTGGAGGCCTCCATAGTGGCTTGCTATGGAGATTTAAAATTCCTATTTTTCGCGAAACGAAAAATAGAAAGGAGGTGATCCAGCCGCACGTTCCCGTACGGCTACCTTGTTACGACTTAGCGCCAATCATGAAGTTCACCGTGATCCCGAAATCGGGGTTTCGGGTGCCCCCCACTTTCAGCGCTTGACGGGCGGTGTGTACAAGGCCCGGGAACGTATTCACGGCACCGTAGCTGATGTGCCATTACTAGCGATTCCAGCTTCACGAGGGCGAATTGCAGCCCTCGATCCGAACTGAGCCTGCTTTTCTGGGATTAGCTCCACCTCGCGGATTGGCAACCCTCTGTAACAGGCATTGTAACACGTGTGTAGCCCAGGACATAAGGGCCATGCGGACTTGACGTCGTCCCCACCTTCCTCCCACTTTATCGCGGGCAGTCCCCTTAGAGTGCGTATATCCGAAGATATACTAGCAACTAAGGGTGAGGGTTGCGCTCGTTTTCCCACTTAAGGGAACACCTCACGGCACGAGCTGACGACAGCCATGCAGCACCTGTGCAGGTTCCGGATTGGTTACCGGTCGGACTCCCTTTCGGGATACTACTTCCTGCATGTCAAGCCCTGGTAAGGTTCCTCGCGTAGCATCGAATTAAACCACGTGTTCCACCGCTTGTGCGGGCCCCCGTCAATTCCTTTGAGTTTTAGCCTTGCGGCCGTAGTTCCCAGGTGGGGCACTTAACGGGTTACCTGCGGCACTCACCCTAAGGCGAACACCTAGTGCCCATCGTTTACAGCTAGGACTACCAGGGTATCTAATCCTGTTCGCTCCCCTAGCTTTCGTCCCTGAGCGTCAGATCTGAACCAGAGAGCCGATTTCTCCACGGGCATTCCTGCCAATATCCACAGATTTCACCCTTACACTGGCAGTTCTGCTCTCCTCTTTCAGCCTCGAGCCAAACAGTTTGAGAGGCAGTTCCACGGTTGAGCCGTGGGATTTCACCTTTCACTTATTTGGCCGCCTGCGGACCCTTTACACCCAGTCAAACCGAGTAACGCTTGCCACCTCCGTATTACCGCGGCTGCTGGCACGGAGTTAGCCGTGACTTATTCATCGGATACAGTCATCTCATCTTCCTATTTGAAAGATAAGCCTTCCTCTCCGATAAAAGGAGTTTACAGGCCGAAGCCCTTCATCCCCCACGCGGCGTCGCATCCTCAAGCTTTCGCTCATTGGGAAAGATTCTCGACTGCAGCCTCCCGTAGGAGTCCGGGCAGTGTCTCAGTCCCGATGTGGCTGACCACCCTCTCAGGCCAGCTACCCGTCAATGGCTTGGTAGGCCTTTACCCTACCAACAACCTGATAGGTCGTGGGCTGCTCGTATGGTGATAGCTTACAAGTAGAGGCCATCTTTCATCACGTGTCATTCCAGGCACATGACAATATGAAGTATTACCCCCGCTTTCGCGAGGCTATCCTTCTCCTTACGGTACATTACCCACGTATTACTCACCCGTTTGCCGCTATCCCGCACATATCCATGCGAATCGGTCCGAAGACTTCATCACATTTCAATGAAAGGGATCGCTCGACTTGCATGCCTAATCCACGCCGCCAGCGTTCACTCTGAGCCAGGATCAAACCCTCCAAAGGCTATATTGTCAGAGAACAGTTATTGACAAAAAAAGCATCCCGACGGATGCTCAACGTAATCGGACGTTCCTGTCAAATGAGTTGAAATATACTATCACAGGCGATATTTACTGTCAAGAGCATATTTGCTCTTTCTGCCGAAATTTCAGAAGAGTTATACTAAATATATACGGATCCTAGGAATTGTCAACACTTTTTTCTGCGTTTTCTTCCGGCGGAGTCCCCGCCGTAAGGAGTTCCCGCAGGTAGTCTTGAATACCGTCTGCCAGGGAATATTCAGCGGGGACTGTGCGCGTCTGTAACCGCGCCGTGTCTGCTTCGGTGAAATTTTGATACACCTCGGCATAGGGATTTTCGAAATAGTCCGGTTCCAGGGAAAGCCCCAGATTCCCGTTTAATTCCGCGATCACGTCATTGAAACTGCGGGCGGAACCCGTTCCCACATTCATGATCTGCCGTTCGCTCCACTGAAGCGCTTCAACCGTGATCCGCGCGACATCTTTTACGTAAATGAAATCCCTTTTCTGCGTGCCGTCAAAGAATATCCGCGGACGGGATCCGCCGGACATTTGCCGGTACAACTGGTAAATCATGCTCGCGGAACGTTCTTTATGTGCTTCGCCCGGTCCGTACACGTTGAAGTAACGCAGGCCGGTGATCAGGGTGCGGTCCTCTTCGGGCAGCCGCCCCACGAAGCGGTCGCACAGATATTTTGAGTATGCGTAGGTGTTTAACGGAGCCGGGATCTGGGATTCTTTCATCGGTGCCGGTCCGCTCCCGTATACCCCGGCACTGGACGCGTACACGCATCGTATCCGGTGCGTGAGTGCGTAGCGGACCGCGTGTTGAAAACCGTTATAATTCACTTGCACCATGAGGGAATTATCGGGCAGCGTCGTATCGGTGATCGCGGCCTCGTGGATTACGGCGTCGGTTTTGGGAAGCCTCATCCAGAGACGTTCATCCCGGACATCGCCGCAGATGATCTCTCCCCGTACTCCTTTTAAATTTCCAAAGTGCGCGTGAGAGAAATCATCCACAATGTAGGTTCTGGCTCCCTGCCGTTCAAGAAGCCGGACTACGTGCGATCCGATGAATCCCGCGCCTCCGGTAACTACTACTTTCATGGGTAACTGGTTTTTGCGTATCGAGAATGCCGCCGGGTTAAAAGGTGATTCGCATGGCGCCGTAAGGACAGGCTTTGACGCATATCCCGCAGGCGATGCATTTTTCCTTGATAAAATTTACCTCCCCGGTGGTCTGGTCTTTTTCGAGCGCCTGAGTCGGACAAAGGGAAACGCAGACGGTACAGTCAACGCATTTCTTTTTGTCCATTGAAATATCTTTCGAGAGCGGCTGGACTCTGACTCTCTGACTTTCAATGTATTTGAGCGCCTCCTGGCATTGTTCTTCGGATCCTTCGAGCTCAACGAGGAGCAGTCCTTCTTCTTCGGGTTTCACTTCTGCCTTCAGAATGTTGAAGAACAAGCCGAAATCCTTGGCCAGTTTGTATACCAGGGGCTTATCGACTGATTCCTTCGGAAAATGAAGTACGACTTTCATTCTTTTCATTCTTTTGCGTTCCCCTGTTTGAGCGGGTGGAAACGATAACCGGAATCAGCGGAGGGGATTGTTCCCACCGGTTCACTGAGCACGAATTTTTTCTGCTCCACCCAGTTCTTTAATTCATGCGCGATTTCGCGGGCTTTGCGGATGCTGGAGAGTGAACCCGTCGGTATTTTCTTCCCGTTCCATTCTATGGTTCCAGATTTTAACTGCGCATAATTCACATAGCCCAGGACTTCATTTTTCGTTTCCGGATAGGCATGAGCGTAGTCGACGATCGGTGCCGAGATCTCGCGGTCTTCGATTGCGGTTTGAGCCAGTATGTCTTCATTCAGGATCGGAATGGGGATTCCGACTCCGACGCTGAGCGTTGCTCCGTACCCGGTCATAGAAGTGCCGACCAGCCAGCGGGATTCCATTTCTTTCAGATTGCCGATTAATGCCAGCGTTCCGGCCGGCACCTTGGGGACCCCTTTCTCCGTCCTGGCTACGCCCGGGTTGTGTTGTGTTCCCCACCAGGCCACGTAGCCCTGGGCTCCTCCCAAAAATATTTTGGTGCCGATCCCGATCGTGGAGTACAAGGGGTCGTTGAGCAGCGGAGAAAGCTGGCCCGCAGAACAAAAAGCGGCATTCCCGAATTCGGGCATAAGTATTCCCATATACGTGTAAATTACTTTGGGTGAGGAATTCACCGCGACGTTATAGTTCTGATAACAGTTGCGGAAATTGAATAATACCGCTTCGTTCATATCCTGCAGGCCGATAAGTGCGTGCAGTGAGGTTCGCGGATAGCAGTCGGTTCCGTAGCCTTCGGCTTTCAGCGGGAGTTTTTTCCCGGCGACCAGATCGGCAATGACATGTCCTCCCCCGTAGGCGAATTTTCCCGGGTAGATACTGTTGCGGGGATCGCTGTCCGGGAGGGCGTTGGCGCCGAGCTGAAGATCGATCGCCGCGAAACCGGCATAGCAGGGCACGTCGTTTAGCGTGGCCTTTCCTCCGCCCAGTTTGATCCGCGGAGTTGCGTGTCCGATATTGAAATAGATTCCGCTGGAACACATCGGTCCGAACGTTGCCGTGGTGACTACGTCGACGCGTCGCGCCGTCTTCTTTATCCCGTCCTTTTTCACCGCCTGGACGATTTCCTCAGCGGTAAGCGTCACGGCTTTTCCAGATCTGATCTTTTCGTTGATTTCCTGTATGGTTTTCATTTTCTTTCTATGTCGTACGGTGCCGCAGCTGTACCTCCAGCTCTTCGATCCGCTTTTCCAGGCGGTGTACGACTTCGATAAGCGGATCGGGAAGTTTGTTATGGTCGAGATTCACCCCGCTTACGACTTTTCGCGGAGCGGTTTCCATGATGACTTTTCCCGGGACCCCGACCACCGTCGCGTTTTCGGGTACTTCTTTGATCACCACCGATCCGGCACCCACGCGGGCCCCCTGTTTGACCCTGATCGGTCCCAGTAAAATTGCTCCGGTTCCCAGCACCACCCGGTTTTCGATCGTGGGATGCCTTTTGGTGCGCTGTTGCGACACTCCTCCCAGCACCACGCCCTGGTACATCAGCACGTCTTCGCCGATTTCGGCGGTCTCACCGATGACGATTCCCATTCCGTGATCGATAAAAAATCTTCGTCCGATGGTTGCTCCGGGATGAATTTCTATTCCGGTGAAGAACCGTCCCGCGTGCGAGATCAGCCGGGCGAAGGTACGCAGTCTATTCTGCCACAGCCGGTGGCTGAGACGGTGAATCCATATCGCGTGAAGCCCGGGATAGCACAGGATCACTTCAGGCGTGCTCCGTGCGGCCGGATCTTCGCGAAACACCGTTTGAATGTCTTCTTTGATCCGCTCAAGCATTGATTATCCCGTTACGCGTCCGGCGACCGGCCAGGTACTTATCCCAGATTAGGCTTTCTTCTCTTATTCTTTTTCTTTTTCCTTCGCCAGGAGAGTTTGCCCCTGCGTTTCTTTTTCGACATACACACCGCTCCTTCGCTTAAGCTCCAATTGTAAACCGGATTAAAAGTGCTGTCAATTATTTTTACTCGGTCGGGGTTGCGGGGTCAAGGGGACGGGTGACCAGCGGCCGGGTAAATTCCTGCTGCAGGGCGAAATAGGCGTCTTTGGGTTCTCTGAGATTGAGCCCCTCTTTGACTTCTCTTTGTATGCCTACGATTCCGAACCATTCTTCGCTCATGTTCATATTGTTCTCGGCGCGGATATCGTAATAGTAGGCTCCTTCCGACCATCCGGCTTCAGGGTTGTGGACGTTCCAGTCTTTTTCGTAGCCTTCATTATGTTTCCACCATTCGTCGGTCCACTCGAATATGATTCCGCCGAGTACGTTTCCCCGTTCGTTTCCGCTCCATACGCTGTTTTTATACAGGGATTCCCATTGGCTGAGTAAATATTCCGCTTGAATTTCGGGCGCCGGTTCTTTTCTCAATGAATCGTAAGAGTCGGCGCCGAATTCAGAGAGAAAAACCGGTTTATCGTAGAAGTTGCGGACATTGCGGAAGAGACTGCCGAACCGTTTGCCCCGATAGGAAATAATCGCCAGAATATCGATTTGGGGTGCTTCACGGGACGCAATGTCAAGAAAGCTTTCTTCACCGTTACTTAAGGCGACCGGATGATCGGGATCAATTTCTTTGATCTTTTTCGCCAGGTCATTGACAAAAGAGTAGTAGATTTCGGCTTTCCTGAAAATTTTGTCGCAGGGTTCCTCAAGCGCTTCAATTTCTTCGTTGGTCCAGAATCCGATTTTTCCCGAAAACGTGTAGTTGTTTTCGTTCCCCAGCACCCACATAAGCAGGCCTTCTTCGTCTTTCAGGGTTTCTACCGTTTCGAGAATGCGGTCGGTAGTCTTCTTTTGAAATTGCGGATCTGCGTAGTTTGGCGGGGGATATTCCCAGAGTCCGATCCAGTCGCTGAGGACGGTATAAATCCCGAATTTTTCGTACATGTCCCGGATGAATTCCCGGGTTTTCTCGAGATCCGAACCGGCACAATATACCCGGACGCAGTTGATTCCCATTTCCTCCATCAGTTTCCCGTCGGTCAACCAAGGTTTGGCGGGGTCATTGTAAAATTCGTAATTATAACCTTTGCCGATCGGCGTGGGGTTGTAAATGACGCCTTTTATCAGAAACGGTTCCTCATTCACGAACATGCGGTAGCCGCCCCGGGCGAGACGGAAGATCTTTACTCGTCCCCGCTCCAGGACCAGCTGTCCGTTTTCTTCCTGATCCGTGAATGCAGGTTCGTTTTCTTTCCCCTCCGCGGTCGAACGTTTCTGAATGAGATCTTCAGGTTCTGCCGCGTCAGGGGCAGCCGGGGGCTTCATCGCGTGCGGCGTGCCTGTGCCGGCCGGTGCCGGGGTTTCTGTGCAGCGCAGTGCACCTTCGTCCGGGACGATCTTTTTCGGCGCTTCTGCGCGCGGTGCCGGTTCGGCGGCTTCCGGTGCGGGTTCCTGTTGCGCGGGCTGCCTGGGGGAACCCGGTTGGCATCCTCCGGCGAGTATGCCCGCGGCGATTCCCAGCAGTATGATGCTCCTCACGGCGGCAGTATGCGTCATTGCATTCTCCTTGTCTGTGCAGCAGCCATTGAACACGTTCCCCCGGCAGGGATGCTACCGGGGGAACTGATGTGCAGGATTATTCTTTTTCGTACTTGATTTCGTCAAGGTAAAATACGATTCCTTCGGGATCGTTGACGTCGATGTTGGTCGCCCAGGCAAAGCCGCCGATGATGTAGGATAAATCACGTCCCTGAAGGTTGATTTCGTATTTTTTCCATTCTTTTGTCAGCTGTACCGGGCCGATCCCCGCGCTGTCGGAATCGATGTGTTCGCCGCTGGAGATTCCGCCCACTTTAAATTCATTGACAACTTCCCCGCCTTGGTCTCCTCTTGCCCAAAAGGTGAGTTTCGTGGCGCCCTGGAGGTTGTAGCCGGCATCCGGCACACCGCCCCAGTTATTTGCGGGGGTTTGCCAGTAGACCCCGGCCCACCGGGTACCGGAATTATTCTCATACTGCACCCGGATGCAGGAATCACCGCTGAACGGGTAATTTTTCCAGCTGGTATCCATTTTCACGTCTTTTCCCGAAGTCGCCGGCATCCATCCGCTGGGAATAAAATGGTTATCCAGGGAATTGGCATCGGCGTACACGTAAAACGGAAAACTTACCTGCGCTTCTCCTTCAGTCAAGTCGGGGTCGTAGGTGTAATGCACATCGTCCAAGTAGATTGTCTGGCTGCCGTCGGTGTGATTGGAATTGAAGATAAGCGCCAGACCACCGTTAATGTAGGAAAGGTCTTTTCCGGCAAGATTGATCGAGTATTCCTGCCAATCGTTGGTGAGCCGGACCGGACCGTATTCCACGTTGGCCGAATCGGGAAACGCGACCGGTTCGCCGGTAGACGCGTTGCGGGTAATCCCTCCGACTTTGACCACCGAGATCACTTCACCGCCTGCTTCGCCTTTGGCACGGAAGACCAGCTTGTTGAATTCGCTCAGATCGAACCCGGAATCAACCTGTCCCCAGTTATTCTGGGATGACTGCCAATAGATCCCGGCCCATCCCTGTCCCTGGGATTTTTTTGCGGTATAGGTGATCTCCATGGCGGTCACGCCCGAAAACGGGTCTTTCTGGGATTGATCGTTGAACTGCAGATCCCCGTAGTCGCCCATCCATCCGCTGGGCATGAAATGATTCTGCGGGGAATTCTTGTCAGCGTAAATATAGAAATTTGACTGCTGACCGTACGCCAGCGGCACTGCCGCCATCAGACATACGCAAAGCAACGCTCCGATTTTTCGCATCTGTTACCTCCTTTTCGCATCAAATGATTGTTTTTTTGTGACGGGAACAAAGAATGAAAAAGAGAGTTCATTCACCTCCTTTGCGTCAAATTTACTCTTTTCGGCTCTCCTCTTTTCCCGCGGTTAATTCCATAATTCTTTGTACGTGAAATACGATTTTTTAAGATGACGCAGATATGGCGACCGTATTCCGTCGCCCTGCCCGCAAAGCCCGAACCATTCCTCGTAAAAATAGCCGTCGAGAAACGGCCCGGCCGATAACCGGTGGGTGTCATGTACCCCGGGTTCGTACGCTTTCCACCATTCATCCAGCCATTCAAAGGCAACGCCGCCGAGCGCATTGCCGGCGCCGTAGCCGGCGGAATTGCAGAAAATATCTTCCCAGCAGCCGCGATGATACTCTGCCTGGTAATTCTGGGCTTCTTCCTGTGAATATCCTTTCCCGTAGGAAGGCGCGCCGTATTCCGTCAGCAGGGCCGGTTTCCCCGATGTACGCTTCACTTCATCCCAGAGATCAAGAAATCCGTGTTTGCCTCTGTAGGAGTTTGTGCCGAACACGTCGATATCGGGACACTGTTCGGAGAATATATGCAGAAACAAGGTATCGCCGGAGGAAATCGCCACCGGCCTTTGCTCGGGATCAAGCGACTTGACCAGCTTCGCGGCTTTATTTGCGAACCGGAAAAAACTTTCCGGTTTCTTGTCGGCGTTACACCCCAGACCGTACACGTTCTCGTTGCCCAGCAGCCACATCAGTACGTACGGCTCATCCCGGTGTTCAAGCACCATCTTCTTGACGCTTTCGAGCATATTCTGTTGATGTTCGGGATTTTCGTAATCGGTGCCTTCTTCCCAGCTCGCGCCGCTGCCGAGGGCGTATTTCCCCAGAAAATCGCCTATTATTACATATATACCATATTTTTCATGCATTTGTCCAAGTAAATCCTTATTTAATTGAAACGGTTGTATGTACAAGCGGATCGCGTTGACGCCCATTTCCTTCATCAGCTGGAAGTCGCCGACGATCTTTTCGTTTTCATCCTTCTGGTTATTTCCGTTCACATCGACCCAGCTGTCGTAAGGACCGTCAATTTTGCCGTTCTGATTCACGTCTTGGGTGGTCCAATTCTGCAAAGAACCGTCATCCGGTGACTCTCCCACTCTGGTAGGCGCGTAGGTGATGGCTTTGATCATAAAAGGCTTCCCGTCCACCCGGAGTTCCCAATCCCCGTTTTCAAATTGTACCAGTTTTACCCGTTTGCCTCCCCTGGTCTGAATGATCTTTCCCGGGGCGCGTTTTTTTTCAGTACACGGTTTCTTTCCCCTGCGGATCTTTTCCCAGAAAGAGGTGCGTGTCAGCTTTCCGGGGCTGACCACGAAGACGTCGTTGCGGATATCGTTGTCATGTCCGTTTTTCACGATAATCGCGGCATCTTTGAGTTTCAGTCCCAGCTCAGGATGGTTTTTGAGCAGATATTTGAGCCGGTAGAGGGCGCTTCTGCCCGGATACCAGGGAGTGTGCCAGTAGGTCCAGGCATAGGTACGGGGATAGTGGACCAGTACCGCGTAATACGCCTTTACCGCGTGACGGATAAGGCCGCTTCGTTCCAGGATATCCGCGATATAGAACATTTTTACGCCGGGTGGTTCCGGCGCCAGATTCCATTTAAAAAACGCGGTTCGATAATCCCGGCTGTTGAGTATTTCCCAGTGATCGATGTCTCCCAGCGTTTTTTTGATCTTTATGAAGTCCGGGTCGAACCGGACGGAACTGGTGTTGGGGTAGATCCCTTCGCCGACTGCTTTCGCCAACCCGATCTGATCCTCGATTTTATATTGGTAATCCGTAGTTCCTTTTCCGCTGAAGGTGCCGTATTTTTCATACTCCACGGGAAATTCTTCTCCCGGGTCGTACAGCGTAATCGGGATATCTTCTTCTATTATTTCTTCTTCGGTGACCTGTCTTTCGGTCATCTGGGAAATCATTATTTCACTCTTTTCTTTGATGGACCAGTACCATCCCCGGGGATCAAAAGCCTGGGCGTAGGGGTATTTACCGATGACCTCTTTGAGTACGGCGATCGCCTCTTCCGTTCTTCCCTGGTCACGCAGGGCTTCCGCCTTGATGAAATAACAGGTCGCGACATTGTTCATGACCCGGTAATTTTGTTCTTCGCCCGCGGGCGGAAACCCCGAAAGCCGGGCCGCCAGTTCCTGAGCCTGCGTGCCGAATTGCTCAATGCATTTATTCGTGATTTCATACACTTCCTCGTAATTCTTTGCTCCTTTTTTGGCCCAAGCTTTGTTGACGTAGCCCGTTGACGGATGGGACGCGCTTTTTTCGCTTCCGGGCGCTTCCTTGGCGCGAAGCGTTTCCGGCGCGCCCAGAAGAAGAAGTCCGATAAGCAGTCCCATCCCGCCGCGGATTATGGACGGTCGAGATGTGCGCGAACGGAAAGTGAAATTCATCCTACGGTTGCTCCTGCGGTAAGTCCTTTCACTACCTGGTTTTGCATTTTCAGATACAGAAGAATGATCGGCAGCGTGGCGACGGTTAACGCGGCCATGATCAAGGTGTGCTGGGTTACCAGCCGGCTGGAAAATTCCATCAGGCCGACCTGCAGCGGCATGAGCGATTCCTCAGTGAACATCAATGATGCCAGGACAAATTCATTCCAGACGTTGAGCGCGTTAAAAATGACGACTACCGCAAGTGCCGGGGCGACCAGCGGTAATCCGACATGCCACCAGATCTGCAGTTTGTTGCATCCGTCTATCCGGGCTGCGTCCTCAAGATCCCTCGATAACCCGTCGAAGAACGTTTTCAGCAAATATATACTCAGCGACAGTCCCATATTCGTCATGGCAAACACGTAGCCGGTCCGGTTGACCAGATGGAGTTTATTCAGCAGGACGTACACGGGAACGAATCCCGCCGGCAGGGGGATCATCATTGCCGTGAGAAACATGTAAAAAATCAAATTTTTCCCCGGAAACTGCAGACGGGAAAATGCGTACGCCGACAAGGATGAGATGATCACGATCGCGGTCACAGTGACAAACGTATAGAAGAGACTGTTGAAAAAATAGCGCCAAAATTCATATTTGACGATGACCGTCCGGTAATTTTCCCAGCGGAAGGTGGCGGTGGGACGCAGACCGAAATCCCGGGATCCTTCCCACGCTTTTTGCACCCGCTGTATTTTCGTGTAACTGTAATTGATTTTTTTCAGCCGTGCCCGAAGTATTTTTTCGTTCGGCACGTTCCATACCAAATAGGCCTTGTCTTCTTCAAACTCCCTGACTACCCTGGCGTCGATCAGTTCCTGCTGTTCCTGTCCGCTAAACCGGCTTTTGCGGATCAGTCCTTTTTGAAATTCTTCGGGATGTTTCAAGGAAACGTTCATCATCCACAGAAAAGGGACGATACAGCTTAACGCCACGCTGAACAAGAACGCGTGGATAAGGAGAATCGTCACCACCTTTTTAGCTCGGTAATACACCGTATTTCTCCCTTATTTTTTTCGAAATGAAAAGCATTGTGAACGACACGAAAATGAGGATGATCCCCAGCACGACGCCCTCGGCGCAGGCCAGTCCGGCCATGCGTATTCGGAGATGATCGTAAATGCGCATTACCGGTACTTCGGTGAGCCCTCCGGCTCCGCCAGTGAGCGCCAGGATCATGGCGAAGGCCTGCATGGTGCCAAGGATGGTCAGTACGAACACCAGGGCCATCACCGGGAGCAGCAAGGGGACGGTCACTTTATAAAAGGTCTGCCAGGCATTGGCGCCGTCGATGCGCGCGGCCTCATACAGCTGTTCGGGAATATTTTGCAGACCCGCCAGCAGGATAATAAACGCCCAGCCGAATCCCTTCCAGCAGTGGACCAGCGCGGTGACCAGCCGTACGGTTTCTTCGCCGAGCCATTCGCCGGTCAATCCGCCCAGGCCCATCGAATAAAGCCATCTGTTGAGTACGTCGCTGCCGATTGGTTCGCCGCTGAGGAGCTGTTTCATAAGCAGACCGATGATGATTTCCGAGAGCACCGGCAGAATGAAAAAGACCACCCGGTAAAACTTGTTGAGCCGGATGACCTTATCGACACAAAGGGCGAGTGCGAACGCCAGGATGTTCTGAAAAGTAAGTGCCCAGAACGTGATGAACGCCCCGTTGTACATCGATGACCACCAGTCATTTTTCCACCAGGGGTCGCCGCTGAATAAGATCTCCCGGAAATTGTCAAAGCCGACGAACTGCGGATTTGAAATAAGATCATACTTCTGAAAGCTGAGGACGAACGTATAGAAAAACGGATACAAATAAAAAACGGAAAAAATCGCCAGTGCGGGCAGCACAAACGAAAAATTGGAGAATTTATCGCGGAAACTAAGGTTCATTGTTCGGTCACTCTGTCTTTTATCGACTGAACTTTTTCGGCTACCTCATTCGGTTCTTTAATTCCCATGACGATCTGCTGTAATCCCCGGTTCATGGCTTCCAGTACCCGGGAATCCTCGTTGTAAGGCCAGACGTTGGGATGAGTGAGCGCTCCCAGATCATCCACCAGCGGACGCAGGATCACGGGCAGGGATTCTCGTTGCATTTTTACCGCGGGGAGATTATTCGTTTCTGCGACAAGATATTTCTGCTGTTCCTTTTCGGTCAGCCACTCCAGGAAATCGGAGGCTTTCGCTTTCAGGGGGGAATTGGCGTTGACCATAAACGCCGAGCCGGCTCCGCCCCATATTTTCACCGGATGATCGTCGGAAACCTGAGGAAGTGCAAAAAAACGGTATTCCATACCGGGAGACAATTGCCGGTATACGTTTACCGCCCAGCTTCCGTTAAATGAAAACAGCGCGTTTCCCCGGGCGAACGCGTCCTCTGCTTCCTTATTAGTAATGGTCGTGATGTTGTTGGCAAGGATCCCCGACTCCCGCAGGTCTTCGAATAAAGTGAAAACCTCGATCCATTGAGGATTGGTGTAGGCGATTTCACCGGCGATCGTCGCCTGAAATTTCTCCTCACCCATAATATTGATCGCCCATTCCGTGGCGAGGGCGTTGAGCAGCCATCCCTCGGCCCACCCGCAGATAAATCCGTCGATTCCGAGCGTTTCGCGCGCCTTTTGGCCCGCATCAATAAATTGAGCGTAATTTTTCGGAGGAGCATCCGGGTCCAGTCCGGCTTCTTCCATGAGCTCGGTATTGTAAATGAACTGGAGCACGGTGGTGTCGACGGGTACTCCGTAGATTCCCCGGGAAACTCCGTAGGCGTTGTCTTCTTCGAAGCGCACTACGGCGAGCGTTTCGGGATAAAACCGGGATTCCCAGGCGGCGTCTTGCGCGTTCATTCGCGGAGTAAGATTCTCGACGTGCCCGGCCTGGATAAAGGAGCTTAACGTTTTCTTTTCTCCCAGAATCCCGAATATCTCGGGAAGGTTTCCGGCCCGGGCGGCGGCGATGACTTTTTGGGAGTAAAGACCAGGAGGAAAAAAAAGTTTAATTTTCACCGGGATGCCGGTTTCTTCGGTATAGCGGTCGGCGAGCTCCTGGAATGCCTCGTCTCTGTCGGTCATCCAGTGCCAAAGGGTAATTCCATTATCAGCGGTTTCAGTTCCTGCGCAGCCGCCGCAGAGTATACCGATACACACCGCCACTGCTCCAAAAATTTTATGCGCCGTCATAATACCTCCCGGAGTTAAAGACTTCCACTTTATCATAAATTCCCTTATAATGCAACATTTTCCGCGGCTTCAGTCGAATACTACCGTTTTATTGTGGTAGACCAGGATCTTGCGTTCAAAGTGCCATTGGACTGCCCGGCTCAATACGATCTTTTCAAGATCCTTCCCCTTTCGCCGCAGATCTTCCACCGAATCGCGGTGGCTGATCCGTTCGGTGCCCTGTTCGATAATCGGACCGGCGTCCAGTTCTGCGGTCACGTAATGACTCGTCGCGCCGATGATTTTGACTCCTTTGCGATAGGCCTGGGCGTAGGGATTTTTTCCCACGAAGGCCGGAAGAAAAGAATGATGAATATTGATGATCCGGTTTTGGTACGGTTTGATGAATTCGCGGGTAAGGATCCGGTGATAACGGGCGAGCACGAGTACTTCCACCTGATTGTGCCGGAGCAGTTCCTGTTCCTGCCGTTCGGCTTCCTCGCGGTTGCGCGGATTTTTCGGCACATGGAAAAAGGGGATTTCAAAATAGTCGGCAATCGGCGCCGCGGCCGTATGATTGCTGATGATCGCTTTGATCTCCGTCGGAAAATGTCCTTCACGGTGTTTGACCAGCAGGTCAAACAGACAATGGGTTTCTTTCGAAACGAATATTGCCGATTTCGGGATATCGTCGCTGAAATACAATTCCCAGTGCATGTGGAATTCTTCGGCGAGGGGCGTGAATTTCGTCCGAAGCTCACTCCGCGGAATATCAAATCCCTCCATGTTCCAGGTGACCCGCATGAAAAAGGTCCCGGTTTGTTCGTCGATATGCTGATCGGCGTGTTCGATATTTCCGCGGTGATCGGCTAAAAATTGGGTGATTTCCGCTACGATCCCCAGACGATCAGGACATGAAATCAACAAAATCGCTGAACTCATTCTTTCGATCCGTGTGTTTGGATGCAGGTATTTATTGAAAGGCGCCGTCGGGCGAGATTCGGTTCAAATATTCTAAATAGTCGCTCTCGGTCGTCAGGATGAGCAGAGTGTTCTCGTCAACGGTTCCTTTATAAGTTTCAAGCGTTTTTAAAAACGAGTACAATTCGGGATCTTTGTTGTAGGCTTCAGCGTAAATGTCCGTAGACTCGGCGTCGGCGCGGCCCTTGATCTTCTCTCCTTTCCGGAAGGCGTCGGAGAGAATCGCTTTCATTTCTTTTTCGGTCAGTCCTTCCACTTCGGCGCGTTTCCCCCGGGCTTCGGAGCGGAACCGTTCCGCCGCTCTTTTCCGTTCAGCAATCATCCGGTCGTATACCTTTCTGCGGACCGATTGGCTGTAATTGAGGCGCTTGATGCGGACGTCGACAAGAGCAATGCCGTATTCGGGCATCAGCTTTTTCGCGGTCTGCAGGATTTTGGTGCGGATTTTTTCCCGGCCGAAACGGATTTCTTCCAGCGCTCCCTCTTCAATGAATTCTTTCTTTTTTTCTTTCAGTCCGGATTTCTCCACTACCCGGTTCGAGGAGCGGATTACCTCGATCAGACGGTGAGAGCGGATCGTCCCTTTGACGGCTGAATCAATTACGTCATCGAGCCGGGATTGCGCGTTTTCCGCATTGTACACGGATTTAAAAAACTGAAGAGGATCCTTGATGCGCCAGCGCGCGGTGGTGTCCACCCAGATAAATTTCCCGTCCTGGGTGGGGACTTCTTCTGCATCTCCGTCCCAGCGCAGGATCCGTTTTTCGAACATGTTTACTTTCTGGATCAGCGGGATTTTCAGGTGCAGTCCCGCTTTGGTGACCGGTTCACCGATGGGGTCGCCAAACTGGGTAATTACCGCCTGCCGGCCTTCCGGCACCACGTAAAAGGGGTTTGCCAGCAGAAGCACGATGACGATCACGAGTCCGATAAATGAAAGTATTTTACTGTTCATTGCCGAGTTTCAGTAACGGGAGTATCCCCTTCTGTTCCGGATCCACAATGTATTTCTTCCCCGCTTTTTGCAGTATCTCTTTCATGTTTTCCAGATAAAGCCGGCGGCGGGTGACCTTTTCGGCTTTGGCGTAGGCTTCGCGCAGCAGAAGGAATCGTTTCGCTTCTCCTTTGGCTCTATTCACCCGTTCCAGCGCGTATCCTTCGGCGCGTTCCACGATCTTGAGCGCTTTCCCTTTCACTTCCGGTATCTTCTGGTTGTATACCTTCCAGGCCTGGTTAATCATTTGTTCTTTTTCCTGCCGTGCTTCATTCACCTCGTGGAACGCCGGTTTCACCGGATCGGGCGGGGTGACGTCCTGTAATTTGACGGTGACCACGTCGACTCCGGCTTCATAGGAATCAAGAATGTCCTGCAGCTGGCTGTGCACTTTGTCGCTGATGGCGATGGACGGGTCGTTACTCTTGTACAGGACTTCGTCCAAGGTATAGTTGCCCACGACCTTGCGCATGACCGATTCCGATAAATCGCGCAGGGTTTTCCGTACGTTCTCCGAGGGATCTCCGAAGATCCGGTCTGTGTCATGGATTTTAAACAGCAGGTGATAAGGGTTTTTGATATTGAACTGGACGATCCATTCCACGTCAAGCACGTTGAGATCGCCGGTAAGCATGAGTGATTCGTCGTTGTACCCCTGCTTGCGGTAGGTCGTTCTGACCCCGGGAGTCGCGGTCCGGTAGCCGAATTCTTCCTTGTAATTATACGCAATACGGACGGGATAGACCTGTTCCAGTCCGTAAGGGAGTTTTAGATGGAGTCCGGGCTGGGTGATGCGCGCGAATTTTCCCAGCCGCAGGACCACGCCTACTTCGTTGGTATCGATGGTATAAAAGGAGGTAAAGGCGGCGATTATCACCGCCAAGATCAACGCATACCGTATCCCGGATGAGAGCGGAGATTTTCCTCCACGGAATTTTTCTCTCAGATTGTGCGCGATTTCTTCGGGACTTTTTCCCGTCCACGAAAATTGATTCTCGTCAGCAGGCATAATGCGATTGTACCACAGGAAACGCCAGTTGCAACTTTTTTCTTGGTGTCCCCGTCCGCGCGGAAACTCCCGCGGAGGCAACTCCTCCGGGGCCTATCCGTGATATTGTTTTAACACGTTGAGCGCGACGATATTTTTTTGTATCTGATTGGTCCCTTCGTAAATCTGGGTGATCTTCGCGTCGCGCATGAATTTCTCCGCCGGATAGTCGCGCATATATCCGTATCCTCCCAGGATCTGGACGGCATTGGTGGCGACCTCCATTGCCGTGTCCGAGGCGAACATTTTTGCTGCGGCGCTCGCAGGACCGACGTTTTTGATTCCCCTGTCCACCATCCCCGCGACATGGTATACCATACTGCGGGAGGCTTCGGTTTTTGTGGCCATATCGGCGAGCATCCACTGGATACCTTGAAAGGAACTGATCGGCTTACCGAACTGGATCCGGGTATGGGTATAGCGCGCCGCGCACTCCAGCGCGCCCTGCGCGATTCCGACTGCCTGCGCCGCGACCCCGGGACGGGATTGATCGAACGTTTTCATGGTAGCGATAAATCCCAGACCTTCCCGTCCTCCGAGGAGGCTTTCCGGCGGGACACGGACGTCGTTAAACACCAGCTCCCGCGTTGAGGATGCCCGGATGCCGAGTTTCTCTTCCTTTTTTCCGAAAGTAAAGCCTCCGGTATCTTTTTCCAGAATAAACGCAGAGAGACCGCGCGGCCCTTTCTTTTTATCGGTGACCGCAATTACCGTATAGAGGTCGGCGTCTCCACCGTTGGTGATGAAATGTTTCGTGCCGTTGAGCAGGTATCCCCCGTCGGTTTTCCTGGCTACCGTAGTGACCGCTGAGGCATCGGATCCGGCTTCGGGCTCGGTCAGGGCAAACGCGGTAATCGTTTTTCCGGAAGCGATATCGGGAAGGTATTTCTGTTTCTGTTCTTCGGTGCCGAAGAGCAGGATCGGAAACATTCCGAGAAAGGATGCCGCATAGGAAGCGGCCACGCCGCCGCATACGCGGGATACTTCTTCGGTTGCGATGCAGAGTTCCATCAGGCCCGATCCCATGCCTCCATACTGTTCAGGGATGCATAATCCGAACAGATCGGATTGTGCCAGGATCTTCATGATTTCAGTGGGGAACGCCTCCTGCTCGTCCAGTTCACGAGCCTGGGGCGCGATTTTTTCTTCGGCGATTTGACGCACCAATTCCCGCAACATCGTTTGGTCTTCGGTCAAAGGATAATCGAGTAAAAACATGTGTCCTCCTTCATGCGTTGAAAAACGTAGCCTGCGGCGGTTCAGGTGATCGAGTCCATCCGTATGCCACGGGGAACCTGAAACCGGCCGTATTATTTTTTGTGTGCGGACTTTCCTGCCGTCGCGATGACCGCAGTTTCCTTACAATCCGGAAAAAATACGCAGTGTATACAGTCACTCCATATTTTGTGGGGGAGCTCACTCCGGGGGATCTCCCGGAATCCCAATCGCGAAAAAAAATCCGGCACGAAGGTGAGCGCGAATACCTGCCGCATTCCTAAGGTATCCGCTTCCCGCAGCGCTGTCCGCACCAATTTTGTCGCGATTCCCCTCCTCTGCGCCCGGGGCCGCACACTCAGGGATTTTATCTCTCCCAGTTCGTTCCATCCGACTGAATGGAGCGCGCAGCAGCCTAGTATTTTTTTTCGCTCGGTATAGAGCCAGTAATCGCGGATGTTCTCGTATATGTGATTCATGGGCCGTTCCAGCATCTTTTTTTTCGCGGCCCAGTATCCGATCAACCCGTGAATTTCGGCGGCATCCTGAATGCGGGCTTTCCGAATCATTTTTTATTCGAAATAAAAAGAAATGCCGCCCAGAAACATATTGCCGTCGATTCCGCTGTTGGGCGATTCGATGCTGGCATTGGAAAGATGCCGGAACCGCCATTCGAAACTCAACGCGGTTTTTTCATCCATAAATACGTGAAAGCCCGCCCCGCCCTGAGGAAGAAAATTATATTGGGTCGACTGTTCCCGGGTATGTTCGCTCATGTACAGCGCGCCCACTCCTCCCTTTACGTACGGCTGAATGCTTTCGGTGAGCGGAAACACGTATTTGAAAAGAAAATTGGAGCCGACTTCGATATCCGTGTGTCCGGGAGAGGTCATCGTGTTGAAAAAGGGTTCGATGATCAGATCAAACCGTCCGGCGGTTTCTATGCCGGCTTTTTCCAGCAGCGGCCGGCCGTCAAAGTTGAAGCCGACCAGCAGCGGAATTCCTTCGTAATCTTCGTCATTCTGATTCAGGTCGGCCTTGAAATATCCGCTTAGTACTTCGATCCCGTCCAGCGCGGAACAGACGAGCGGGCTCATCGTGATCAATGCGCATACCATAAATGCCTTCCAGTTCATGCCGGCCTCCTTTCTTTTCAACGCTTAAAAATATTTAATAATTATATCATTCTTTCTTCAAAAATCTATAAAAAAATGCGGCGGCGCGGTCAAGGATTCACGGAGAAACGAATTTCATCCTGCGGTTCGGTGCGGGTATGCCGCAGGGTGCCGCAAGGCAATTCGATGGTGTACGCCGAAGAAGCCGCGGCGGCCGCCCGCCAGGGACGCAGGCCGTGCACGGCACGGATCACCCTCATATCTTTGTCCAGGAACAGCACGTCGATCTTAAACCGCATGAAACAGGTGTGAATGGAAGGCGCGCGGGCAAAGATCATTCCGTTTCCCGGCGCGAGGCTTTTTTTTCCCATGAGACCGAGAGCCCGGCTGACGGGATTGGCGGCCCGCCGCGCGCGGTCGGCGAGCAGCGTGCTTTTGGTGAGGTTCTCGACGCGGTAGCTCATCGCAGGAGGCATTCTCTTATTTCTTCGGGAAGCGGGCGGGGACGGAATTGTCCGTCAATGCATACCACGACCGTCCGGGCGGAAACGAGCAGTTGTGATTCTTTTTCCGCCGACTGGGAAAAAATCAGCGACGCGTTCTTTATCCGTTCCAGACG
>WJJJ01000032.1 GCA_014729775.1 Candidatus Omnitrophota bacterium
ACATGAAAATTTTCGGCATAGGACTGAACAGAACGGGCACGACCAGTTTGACCGAAGCCCTGGAGATGCTGGGGTATAAAGCCATGCACTGGAACTATACCATTACCACGATCGACTACGTGGACGGACAGTTAAAAATCCATTACGATAAATTCGAAAAAGACGACGCGTTCGTTGATACGCCGGTTACCAGGATTTACAAAGAGCTTGACCAAAAGTATCCGGGTTCGAAGTTTATCCTTACCGTGAGGGATACCGAAAGCTGGCTGGAAAGCTGCCGCCGGCATTTCAGTCCAAAAAAACTTAAAAAACAGGCGCCGGTATCGGGCATGCTGCATCAGGAAATGTACGGGACCAGGGTGTTCGACCGGCAGAAGTTTCTCCGAACCCGTGCGCACCATATGGCCGACGTCACTGCCTATTTTTCCGGGCGAGAAGAGGATTTACTCACGATAGATATTTGCGGCGGGGACGGATGGGAAAAACTGTGCCCGTTCCTGGGAAAATCCGTTCCGAGGGAAAAATTTCCGGCGTCGAATATCTCAAGGAAATCATTCCTGAGAAAAATATATTACAAAGTGAAGGGGTATTCCTACATAAGCCGTTAATGAATGGGCACCAACGGCGGCGTAGGTGCGGCATGCCGCCGCGCAGAATAATACTCGAAAGGAACCAATGCCGATATGGATAATGTGCGGAAAACCGAAAAAGTCTATTCGGTCCAGGATCTGAACACCACCGTGCGGCGGGTGCTGAAAACCGAATTCCCGGACGCGGTCTGGGTCTGCGGGGAAATTCAGGATTTCCGGCCCAGCCGTGACCGCCGGCATATCTATTTTTCCCTGGTGGAGAAACACCCTGAGGCGGATACGATCGTGGCCAAGGCCGGCGCCGCGCTGTTCCAGGGACGAGCCGCCTACGTCATGAAGAAACTGCGTGAGGTGGATCCGAAATTCACCCTGAAGAACGATATCGAGATCAAGGTCAAATGCGAATTGGACCTGTACCCGAAGAGCGGGAATTTCAATCTGATCATTACCGATATCGACCCGGTCTATACCATGGGCAGGATCGCCCAGAGCCGGCTCAAGATCGTGGCAGAGCTGAAAAAATTGGGACTGCTTGAGAAAAACAAGGAAAGGCGCCTGCCGGAGGTGCCCCTGCGGATCGGTCTGATTACCGCGGCGGGCTCGGCCGCCTACCATGATTTCACCAACGAGCTCTCCGCCAGCGGACTGGGTTTTCAGGTACGGGTGTGCGACTGTCACATGCAGGGCCACAAGGTGGAGCCGGAGGTCGTGCGGGCGCTGAAATATTTTCATTCCGCTCAGGAACTTGACGTGATCGTGATCACCCGCGGCGGAGGCGCGACCGCGGACCTGAGCTGGTTCGATTCCAAACCGATCGCGCGGGAAGTGGCCCGGGCCCGGGTGCCGGTGCTTTCGGCGCTGGGGCATCAGATCGATGTCACCGTGACCGATCTGGTGTCGCATACCACGGTAAAAACGCCGACCAAAGTCGCCCAGTTCCTGGTCGAACGGGCCAGGGATTTTACCGACCGGCTGACGCGGGCCGAAGAAGGGATTCTGAAAGAAATACAGCGGTTTCTTCCCCAGAAGAGAACCGAATTGGAACGGATTGCGGTGAAGATAGACGGAGTAGTGCCCCGCTTCTTCCGCACGCACCGCGAAGCATTATTGCAGATACAGCACCGCCTGGGCAAGGAAATCGATATCGCCTGTGCCGCTCAGCGTCACCGGCTCGCGCGCAGTGAAGAACAGGTGGCGCAGGGGGGCCGGCGGGTATGCGAGCGGGCAGGCGCGGCGCTGGCCTATGCCGAGGGGAAGGTGAAGATCCTGAAACCTGAAAACACGCTGAAACGGGGATATTCGATCACCTATTTTCAGGGAAGGGCGCTGAAATCGGGCCGGGAGCTGACGGCCGGGGATCAGCTGAGAACGGTGTTCGCAGACGGAGAAACCGATTCGCGGGTAATCGAAGAAAGCGAGGGAAAATGAGTAAAAAGCAGCTAAAATACGGGGAAGCGATGGATGAGCTCAACCGTATCCTTGCCGCGCTGGAGTCGGAGACGATCGACGTCGACGAAGTCTCGGCCAAGGTCAAGCGGGCGGCGGAGCTCATCGCGCTCTGCCGGGAGAAGATCGAGAAGACGGAGCTGGAAGTCCGGACGATCGTGCAGGATTTTGCCGCAGAGAATAAGGGATAGCGCCCCAGCGTCCCTGCAGGGGCGGCTTCCGGGCCCCCCGGATGAGAGGAAGGATTCGCTAAATATCATAATTTTCTGTTGACAGAGGGGGGGAAAACTAGTAGACTATATTCTATGTTACCCAAGCAGAAGAAGAAAAATCTGATCGAGAAGTTTAAGGAACACCATCAGGACACCGGGTCTGCTTCAGTGCAGATCGCGCTTCTTTCCGAGCGAATCAGCGATTTGACGGAGCATTTGAAGAAGCATAAGAAGGATTTTCACTCCCGCCGCGGTCTCCTCATGCTCGTCGGACGCCGCCGACGCCTTCTCAATTATATCAAGAAGAACGATCCTCAGGGATACAATAAAGTCAAGAAAGAGTTAAACCTTAAATAATATGGAATTTTCCGCTTCCGTTGCTCATCTCGGAAAAAGCACACTCACTTTTTCCACCGGCCGGGTTGCGAAACAGGCCAATGGCAGCGTATCCGTTTCATACGGGGATACGCATGTGCTGGTGACTGCCTGTATGTCAAAAGAGCCCAGGAATATGGGGTATTTCCCGCTGATGTGCGAATATCAGGAGAAATCCTACGCGATGGGGAAAATCCCCGGTGGATTCATCAAAAAGGAAGGCCGGCCCAAGGACTGGGAGATTCTCGGCGCCCGGATGATCGATCGTCCCATTAGGCCTTTGTTTCCTAAGGGATTTATGCATGAAGTCCAGGTGGTGGCGATGGTGTTGTCCAGCGACGGGGTCAACGATCCTGACGTGCTGGCGATCAACGGCGCCAGCTGTGCCTTGATGCTTTCCGATATTCCGTTCGCGCGGCCGATCGCCGCGGTGCGGGTCAGCCGGGTGGGGGAAGACCTGCTGGTCAATCCTACCTATAAAGAACGCGAGCAGGCCGATATGGATATGATCGTCGTCGGCACCGACGAAAAGATCGTGATGATCGAGGCGGCCTGTAAGGAAATTGCCGAGTCCGACGTGGAAAAGGGGTTTGAATTCGCCAAGACCTATATTCAGAAGATCGTCAATGTGCAGAAGGAGCTCCAGGCGCAGGCCGGAAAAGAGAAACTTGCCGGACCGTTCGCTCCGTCGACCGAAGAGCTGACTGCCAAAGTGAAGGCGCAGTTCCAGGACAAGATCGCACAGAACTACGGAATCGAAGACAAGGCCGCGCGTAAGGAGAAATCGCAGGAAGTGTGCGCTGCCGCGGTAGAATATTTTGCCCGGGAGGGCCTGCTGGTTGAGGCCGGGGAGGAAGCCCAGGAGGGGAAGGTCACCGAAGGCCAGATCAAAGACGCCCTGGAAGCGGCGGAAGAAGAGTATTTCCGCCGGCAGGTATTGGAAAAAGAGCAGCGTCCCGACGGCCGCGGGGTTGCCGATATCCGGGCGATCGACTGTGCCGTACGCACCTATCCCCGTCCCCACGGGACCGCGTTGTTTACCAGGGGACAGACTCAGGCCCTGGCGGTTACTACGCTGGGGACGAGTTCGGACGAACAGATGATCGAAGCCCTGGAAGGGGAGAGAGCCAAGCATTTCATGCTTCATTACGCGTTTCCGCCGTTCAGCGTGGGCGAAGTAAAAATGATGCGGGGTCCGTCGCGGCGTGACATCGGGCACGGCGCGCTGGCGGAAAAAGCGCTGGTGAACATGATCCCTCCTAAAGAAGATTTTCCTTATACGATGCGCGTGGTGTCGGAGATCCTGGAGTCCAACGGTTCTTCGAGCATGGCCACCGTGTGCGCGGCGTCGCTTTCGTTGATGGACGCCGGCGTGCCGATCAAGGCGCCGGTGGCCGGGATCGCGCTTGGACTGGTGCAGGAAGGGGAAAATTATAAAGTGCTGACCGATATTGCCGGGATCGAAGATCACTGCGGCGATATGGATTTTAAAATCGCGGGCACGACCAGCGGGATTACCGCGATCCAGCTTGACGTGAAGATCGACGGGCTGAGCGCAGCGGTGATTCACGACGCCCTCCAGCGGGCCAAGCAGGCGCGTCTCCATATTTTAGAAAAAATGCAGCAGGCGCTGGAATTACCCCGCGCCGTAGTATCGAAATACGCGCCGAAGATTCAATCTTTTCCCATTGACCCGGATAAGATCGGCAATGTCATCGGTCCCGGGGGCCGGATGATCAGGAAAATTTCGCGTGATTATAACGTCGAAATCGACATAGACGATGAACACGCCAAGGTCTTTATCGTTGCCCAGACGCAGGAAGACTTGAAAAACGCGGTGAATTATGTTCAGGGATTGACAAAAGATGCGGAACCTGGTGAAATATACGAAGGGAAGGTTGTGCGTCTTTCTAATTTTGGAGCGTTCTGTGAGATTCTCCCGGGGAAAACGGGGCTGGTCCATATTTCGGAAGTGTCCGATGATTACGTGAAAGACATCCGGGAAGTGCTGAAAGAGGGTGATGCCGTGAAGGTAAAGGTGATCAATATAGACCAGCAGGGCAGAATCAATCTCAGCATAAAAAAAGCCAAATAGGCATGCCGCTGCCGCTCTTCGATAACCCGAACTCTTCTCACTCCGAGAAAAGCGGGGCGCTCGGAACAAACGTCATTAGCGGATATGAAAAAACTCTCTTCCGTCCTGAAGAGCATAGTTTATCTTTTTAGCGCCCTCATTTTACTCTTAAGTTTTCTTTCGTACACTCCCCGCGACATCGCATTTCTTTCTTCTCCCGCGGCCGAAACGCCTCACAATATCATCGGTATCGCCGGAGCTCATCTGGCATTTTTTTTCTTCTTTCTGTTGGGCTACGCGGCGTATTTTCTTCCCTTTTATTTCCTCTTTGCCGGACTGGAGCGTCTCCGCGTACTGCGGTTTTCCGGGCTCGGCGAAAGCCGGACGGTAAATGGGATTGCGTTTGCGTTATTGGTGGTATTGCTGTCGGCGTTCCTGGGGATTTTTTCCCCCGGCGGGCACGCCCGCTATGAAGCTTCCGGGATCATCGGTTTTTATCTCGCCGGGTTTTTCCGGCAGTACCTGGGATTTTACGGGGCGCTTATTTCTCTCACCCTGTTCTTAAGCGTCACCTCTTTGCTGCTCTTCGGTTTCTTCTTTGTGGACATTTGGGGGTATCTGCGTGAAGGAGGACAACGCCTCCGGGAGTGGTGGGAAGAACGGAACGAGCGCCGCACGCAGGCCGCCCACTCGGCCAGATCGTTAAAAAAGAAGGCACCGATTTTTACCAAAAAGGCCAAAAGCGAAAAGAAGAAGCCGGAAATAAAAGTCTATCAGCCTGCTGGGGGCCTGCGGTCGGAGCAGAGCGAGGACGTCCCGGTGCCCGCCGTTGAGCCGGCGCCGAAAGCCGAAACCTCCACCCCGCAGGAGAATCCTACGCCCTTTGATCCCAAGACCTACCGCCTGCCGGCGCCCGGTATGCTCAAAGTTCCTCCCCAGCTGGATTACCGCGAGGTAAAGGAGGATATCGAAAGCAATATCAGCAACCTTGAGGAAACGTTGTCCGAATTCGGGGTGGAGGCCAAAGTCGTATCGGTGCAAAAAGGACCGGTCGTCACTATGTATGAACTGGAACCTTCCTCCGGCGTGAAGATCCAGAAGATTTCGGCGCTCGCCGACGACATCGCATTGGCGATGAAATCCTCTTCGGTACGGGTCGTCGCTCCGCTTCCCGGAAGAGGAACCGTGGGCGTGGAGATCCCGAACGAGAAAAAGCATTTCGTGTATCTGCGGGAAGTGATCGAAGACAAAAGGTTTACTCAGGCCTCGTCGAAACTGTCCCTGGGGATCGGGAAGAACGTGTCAGGAAGTCCCGTGGTGGCCGATTTAAAGGAGATGCCGCATTTGTTGATCGCGGGAGCGACCGGTTCGGGAAAGACTATTTGCGTGAATTCTTTGATCTCTTCGATCCTGTTTAAAGCCCGTCCCGACCAGGTGAAGTTTATCCTGATCGATCCCAAAATGGTGGAATTGACGCCCTATTCCGGGATCCCGCATTTACTGCATCCGATCATTTGCGACGCCAAAAAAGCGGTGGCCGCGCTCAGCTGGGCGGTGGAAGAAATGGAACGCCGCTACCGCGTGCTGGCCAGCGAGGGGACGCGCAATATCGACGCACTGAATAAACGGAAAGGCGGGATGCCCTATATCGTGGTGGTCGTGGATGAGCTGGCGGATCTGATGATCGTCGCCCGGGACCAGATTGAAATCTCGATCCAGCGCCTGGCCCAGCTTTCGCGGGCGGTGGGTATTCATCTTATCCTGGCGACGCAGCGGCCTTCGGTAGACGTGATCACCGGGGTGATCAAGGCCAATTTCCCGGCACGCATTTCGTTCAAGGTGTCATCCAAGGTCGATTCACGCACGGTGCTCGACGCAATGGGTGCCGACAAGCTGCTCGGCAAAGGCGATTTATTGTTCCTCCAGCCCGGCGCGATGAAACTGACCCGGGCGCAGGGGTCGTTCATTGACGATGAGGATATCGAAACGCTGACCAACTTTTTGCGCAGTCAGGGTGGCCCGGTATACGAAGAAGGTATTCAGGAAAGCGAAAAACGCAAGACCAAAAGCGTCGAAGGCGACGAGATGTTCGACGACGCAGTCAAGGTCGTACTGCAGGCCCGGCAGGCGTCGGCGTCAATTTTACAGCGGCGCCTGCGGGTTGGGTATACCCGCGCGGCGCGTCTTATTGATCTGATGGAAGAGGCAGGGATTGTGGGACCGTTTTGCGGCAGTAAAGCAAGAGAAATCCTTGTCGAGCCGGAAGAATATATCGAGGAAAAAGGATTAGTATGATCGAAGAGATTTGCGTGCAGTTACGGGAAAAGCGGAAAAAAATGGGGTATTCGCTTGAGGAGGTCGTGGAAAAAACCAAACTTCATCCTACGGCGATCCGCGATATCGAGGACGGAAAACTGAATAAGATCAGTCCGGCCTATCTGAAAGGATTCATCAGGATCTACGCCGATTTTCTCGGGGTCGACGCGTCCGAAGCTCTCCGGGAACTGTCTCCCGGCCACGTGTCGCCGCGCAAGCAGCAGAAACGCGAAGATCAGGCCGGGACGGGCGGTCCGCGTCAGCCGCGCCGCCGGAAAGTGCAGATCGATTGGAAAAAGCTGTTTCCTCCCGCGGCGCGCAAGCTCCTGGCCCGGGCGGTGCTCGCCCTGATCGCGCTGTTTTTGGTGATACAAGCCGGGCGGTTTATCGGCAGGTCTGTAATGGGGTTTTTCCAGCGGCGCAGTGCCGAAGCTCCGTCTGTCCCTGCTCCGCGGCCCCAGCCGGTGCCCGCTCCCCGGCCGGAGGAAACTCCGGCAGCGGCCGCGCCCCGCGCCGAACCCGTCACTGCTTCGGTAACCGCCAAGCGCAACGTGTTTTTACGGGTGAAGGTCGACGGGAAATTATTGTTTGAAGGAGTACTGCGCAAAGGCGCGGTGGAAACGTGGAAAGGAACCTCCGAGATCGAATTCAAGATCAGCGACGGTTCGGCGGTCTATATCGAAGCGAACGGTGAACCGCTGCCGTCCCTTACCTCTCTCCGTAAACCGATCAAGAGTCTCAAGATCGACGCCTCCGGGATTTCCGTAACGAAATAACCGTCATGCCTCAAAAGACCGTCTCCATTATTTCTCTGGGGTGTTTTCGTAATACCGTTGATTCCGAACGCGTGGCATACCGCTACGCCGGACAGGGGTATGCGGTATGCCAGGAAGGCAGCCGCTGTCACACGCTGGTGATAAATACCTGCGGCTTCATCCAGCCGGCGAAAGAAGAGTCACTTGAGATGATCAGGGACGCAATCGAGTGGAAACAGCGCGGAAGAGTAAAAAAAATCGTGGTGATCGGCTGTTTAGTGCAGCGGTACCGGACGGAGCTGCGCCGCGCGTTCCCCGAAGTGGACCAGTGGGCGGGAGTCGAAGAATTTCCTCCGTCCGGAGGCAGACAGCATGCGCTGTTCCCGGCCCACCTGGCGTTCGTGAAGATATGTGAAGGGTGTCTTCATCGGTGTTCCTACTGTGCGATCCCGTCGATCAAGGGACCTCTGCGCAGCCGTTCCCAGAACGAGATCGTCGGCGAGGTCCGCGCGGCCGCGGAACGCGGGGTGCGGGAGCTTAATATTATCGGCCAGGACATTACCAGCTGGGGAAAAGATTTCCGTCCGCCCCGCGAATTTTCCGGTCTTTTGAGAAAAGTCGTTTCGGCTTCGGGAACGGTCCCCTGGATCCGGCTGCTCTACACTCATCCCAGGTTTTTTTCCGATGCGCTCATCGACTTTATCGCCGAAACGGAAAAGATCTGCAGCTATGTCGATCTGCCGCTGCAGCACGTCAACGACCGTATTCTCGGGCTGATGGGCCGCAGTATCAAGAAAAAAGAAATGCTCCGGCTGGTGAAAAGGATCAGAAAGCGGATCCCCGGCGTCGTGATCAGGACTTCTCTGATCGTCGGCTTTCCCACCGAAACCGAAGAGGAATTCCGGGAATTGTGCGAGTTCGTTGCCGAAATGAAGTTCGAGCGGCTGGGCGTGTTCGTGTTTTCCCGTGAAGAAGGAACGCGGGCCTACGACATGCCGCAGGTGCATCACTCCACTCGTCAGCGCCGTTTCCGGGAACTCATGGAGTTGCAGAAACGGATCGCCCAGGAGGTCAATTCCCGGTTCATCGGCCGCGAGCTCGAGGTGCTTGTCGAGGAGCAAAATGATGATATACTTATAGGGCGCAGCCGTTATGATGCCTTTGAAGTCGACGGGGTCGTGTACGTGCAGGGCAAGTCTGCGCAGGTGGGATCGATGATCAACACAAAGATCGTTGACGCGTACGAATACGATTTAACCGGCATTTGAGATGTAGGGAATTACAATGAATATCGCGAATCAGCTCACCTTTTTCCGCATGCTGCTGGCGGCGGTCTGCATCGGTCTTGTTCTGCGGCATACTCCGGCTTCGCTTATCGGAGGGTTGGCGGTTTTTCTGCTGGCTTCGTTTACCGATTTCCTCGACGGATTCATTGCCCGCAAAAAAGGGATGATTTCCGATTTAGGCCGTCTTATCGATCCTATCGCGGACAAGGTATTGATCATAGGGGTGTTCCTGGCATTTTTGCAGTTAAGAGTGGTGAATGCCTGGATGGTGACCGCGATCATGTTCAGGGAATTCATCGTGACCGGCCTGCGGGTGTACGCGCTGAACAAGCAGGTAGTGCTGGAAGCGAAAAAACTGGGCAAACATAAAACCGTTTCTCAAATTGTCGCTATTATTCTTATTTTTCTCAGTTTGATTTTCCGGCAGATGTTCCCGGACCAGTTCGTCTCCCGGCTGTTGTATGAATTCGGGGTTCCCGTGGCGATGTGGTATGTCGTTGTGCTCACGGTGAGCAGCGGCGTGTATTATTTCTGGAGCAACCGGAAAATTATCCGGACATTTTAAGTTCATGGAAGAAGGACCGTCTTCTTTTCGTTCACATGTGCGCCGGGCGGCGGCCTGGACGGCTTCGGTCGGAGGGCTGGGGTACGTACCCGGCGCCCCGGGTACTGCCGCCTGTCTGGTGGGCGCGGCGATATTCTGGTGGTGCGCCGGGACCCCTTGGTTCGCGGGGATTACGCTTGCCGTGACGGCGCTGGCGTGCGCGGTATCGGGTCCCGCCGAGCGCTACTGGAAGGAAAAAGACTGCAAAAAGATCGTGATCGACGACGTTGCCGGGGTCATGATCACCTTTGTAGGAATTCCTGCCACGCCCGAATTCCTCTTTTTCGGTTTCTTCCTGTTTCGCTACATGGACATCTTAAAAATCCCGCCCGCCGATATTCTTGAAAAACAGCAGGGAGCGGTAGGGGTCGTGGGCGACGACATTATCGCCGGGATCTATACCAATCTTCTCCTGCGGTTATTTTTATTCCTTTCCTGAATCCTTGCCGGTGAAAAGGAACGAGCCGAGCGGTTCGTAGACGGGGCCTTCCTTGGTCAGGGTGCTTTGATACAGCACGATCCGGTCGACGGGCACCCGGTATGCGGCGTGCAGTTTCTCCAGCGCGGCCTTGAGCAGAGAGAGGTTGCGCCCGCTTTTAAACCTGCCCAGAGTAATGTGGGCGCGGAAGCATTTGTCCCGGGGCGGACTGACCGTGCGCAGACGGGATTCCAGTGCGTCGGCGAAGCGGGTCAGTTTTTCTGCCTGAGGCGCGTTGAGGATGAATACCCGCGGCCGCCGCGGCCGGGGAAAAAAACCGAGCTCGGAGAAGACCACGTCGAAGGGAGCGGTCTTGGGGGCGAGTTCCTGCAGCGCGCCGCTGAACGTTTCAATGTGATCCGGATCGACCTCTCCCAGGAACTTCACGGTAATGTGGCAGTTCTCCGGCCGCACCCATTTCATATGCAGGTCGAACGGCCGGCATTTTTCCTGTACCGTTTCGATCGAACGGATTACCTCCTCGGGAAGCGGAACGGCGATGAACATTCTCATTTTTGTCCCTGCCGTATTGCGCGCAGTTCGTCGTCCAACAGAGAGAGTGCGCGGCGCGCGGCGTACACTCTGACGCGGTTCCTGTTTCCCGTGATGAAGAATTTCTCCGTGCGCAGACGGCGTGCCGTGGAGAGCCCGATGTATCCGGTGCCCACGTCCCCGGGCCGGGGCGCGTCCGGTCCGGCAAATCCGACCACCGCAATGCCGATGTCAGAATGTAACGTGTGACGGATGCCTTCGGCGAGCCGGCCGGCAAGCGGCGCGGATACTCCATGAACTCTTCGCACTTCTTCCTCGGGAAGCCCGCAGAGTATGCGCTTTGCCGCCGGGGTGTACACGATCCATCCGCCGAGAAACACGCGCGAACTGCCCGACGTGCGGGTGAGCAGAGAGGACAGATACCCGGCAGTGCACGATTCCGCGGCGGCTACGGTCAATCCCAGCCGACGAAGTTGGGGCACGATTTCCATTACCACATTATAACACGCGCTGCAAGAGCTTGCACAAGAATCATTATCATCTAAAAATAAGTATTGACAAGTGCCGCGAGAGTGTTACCATAGGGTTTCATGGAGAGGATAATCGAGTTGTTCAAAGAGAGGAATATCCGGGTCACTCCGCAGAGGGTAGGTGTCATGCAGACGTTGTATCCTTCGCAGGAGCATTTGACGGTGGAGGGGATCCACGCCAAGGTGAAACCGCAGTTCCCGAATATTTCCCTGGCGACGGTATATACGATACTGGAATTGTTCAAAGAAAAAAAACTGGTGCGTGAAATCCGGGTGCGTTTCGACCGTTCATTATACGAAAGCCGGGTTGATCCGCATCATCATTTTCATTGTACGCAGTGCGGCCAGACCTATGATGTGGATATCGATCTTTGTCCCACGCTGAAAAAACAGCGCATTGACGGTCATTCGATCAATGATTTCCACGGATATTTTTACGGGATATGCCGCAGCTGCCGAAAGGAGAAACAATGTTAAGTCTGGAAAATCTCGCGGTCGCGGTGGAGGGGACCACGATTCTTAAAGAGATCAATCTCAAGATCTCCGCGGGAGAGGTGGTCATCTTGTTCGGCCCGAACGGAAGCGGAAAGTCGACCCTGCTGAAGGCGATCCTGGGTTTGAGCGGTTATGAAACGGCGCGGGGGAATATCCTGTTTCGCGGCGAGCCGCTCAACTCTCTTCCGACAGAAGAGCGGGTCCGGAAAGGGATCGGAATGATGTTCCAGCACCCGCCGACCATACGCGGCGTCCGTCTTCACCAGCTCGCGCGCTACCTGGAAAAAGATACCCGGGTGATCGAACGCTTATCGGAAAAACTTTCGTTATCGGCGCATTTGCAGAGGGATCTGAACGCGGGATTTTCCGGCGGAGAGATGAAACGTTCCGAATTATTCCAGTTAATGCTCCAGGAGCCGGATTTACTGCTGTTGGACGAGCCCGAATCCGGAGTAGACATGGAAAATATTTCACTGATGGGGAAAGTTTTGGGTGAATACCTGCGCCGCGAGAATAAAGCCGCGCTGATCATTACCCATACCGGATACATTCTGGAGCATATCAGAGCCGACCGTGGCTGTGTGCTGCACAGCGGTGAATTCGGCTGTATGGGGAACCCCAAGAAGATTTTTGAAACGATTCGTACTTCCGGATACGAAAAATGTAAGGAGTGTCATGTCCAAGGAAGACCTGAATAAACACATATCCGAATCGGACCGGGAAAAGATCAGTTCTTCCGGCATGGATTTTTCGGAAAAAACCCGTTCCGGATCGTTCTTGCAGGAAGACGCCAAGGTGCTGTTTTCGCGGGCGCTCTCGGAATCGATGGATATCCTGAGTCTGGAGGACGCGCGCCGGACGTTCCCGCGATTCGCCGATTATTGGGGAAAAGCGTTCCAGCGCGCCGGCAAGGAGTTCCCTCCGGATACGGAGGGGGGATATTTTATCCGCGTGAAAAAGGGACAGACCGTCGAACTGCCGATCCAGGCCTGTTTGTTCCTCAAGGCACAAAAATTCCGGCAGAAAGTGCACAACATAATCATCGTGGAAGAGGATGCCAAGGTATATCTGATCACCGGGTGCAGCGCGTCCAAAGCGTCGAAAGAAAGTTTTCATCTGGGCCTGTCGGAATTCTTCGTGGAGAAAGGCGGGTATCTCAATTTCACCATGATCCATTCCTGGCGGGAAGACGTGTCGGTTAAGCCGATGAGCGTTGCGGTAGTGGAAGAAGGGGGGAGTTTTGTCTCGAATTACGTGTGCCTGCGGCCGGTCAAAGAGATCGTGATGTACCCCACCGCTTTGCTCGAAGGGGAAGGTGCCCGGGCCAGTTTCAATTCGCTGATCCTCTCGCACCCGGGAACTCTGCAGGATATCGGTTCCCGGGTGATCCTGAACGCGAAAAATACGCAGGCCGAGATCGTTTCCCGCGCGGTGAGTACCGGAGGCAAAACGGTCGCACGCGGCCATCTGCAGGCGAACGCCGGAGAGGTGAAAGCTCATCTGGAGTGCCGCGGGCTGATGTTGTCTCCCCGGGGAGTGATCCAGGCCATTCCCGAGCTGGAAACCTCCTACCGGGACGTGGATATGTCGCATGAAGCGGCGATCGGGAAAATCAGTAAAGACGAAATCGAATATCTGTGCGCCCGGGGGCTTTCCGAAGACGAAGCGCAGTCGATCATTATCCGAGGCTTCATGGACGTGAATATTCTCGCGCTTCCTCCGGCGGTGAAAAGCGAAGTGGCGCAGCTGGAAGAGAAAACACTCTACGAAGGGTTTTAGCGATGAAACGGAAATGCAGGTTTACCGAACGGATTCCCAGAACTCCGCAGGTGACCAGTTTTCGTTTTGAGCCCCTTGAAGGACGCTTTGAGTATAAGCCGGGACAGTTCGCGACGGTCATGTTCGACCCGGAGCATCCGCGTAACCGTGAACTTAATAAATACCTCTCCTTTTCCTGCGCGGCGGTTCACCCGTACGTCGAAGTAACAAAAAAAATGAGCGGCAGCGCCTTTTCCCGGAGTTTGTCGGAATTGAGACCGGGAGACAGCGTGTGGTTTGAAGGTCCGCGCGGGCGGTGCGTGTTCGAGGATTCAATGAGCAAGACGAGTTTTTTGATCGGAGGAATAGGCATTACCCCGGTGATTTCGGTCATCGAACACGTAATTCATCACCGTCTTTCGTGCGAGTTGAAATTGTTTTATTCGAACCGGACCGAACGGGACATCGCGTTTAAAGCGGAGCTGGACAGGTGGAGCGACCGTGCCGATCAGCTGAGGGTGTTTCATACCCTGACCGACTGTGCCTCTTCGCCAGGGTACTGCCGGGAGGGAAGGATCGGTCAGGGATGGATTCGGGAATACGCTCCGGACATCGAAGACCATACGGTGTTCCTTTTCGGCCCGCCGGCAATGGTATCGGCGATGGAGGGGCTTTGCCGGGAACTCGGCTGCCCGCCGGACAAAATAAAGAAAGAGAATTTCACCGGATACTAGAGAGGGAAACGCTTGATCTTTGATCCCGGATATGCAGGGGATTGACCGCCGGGGATCGAGGATCCAGAATCAAGGACCAATAAAAAGGAGGAGGAACAATGCACGAGATGACTAAGCAGAATCTGGAGACCGCATTTGCCGGGGAATCGCAGGCGCACATGAAGTATCGTATTTTTGCCGATATGGCGCAGAGAGAAGGAAAAAAGAATATCGCCCGGCTGTTTGCGGCGGTTTCGTACGCAGAACAGGTGCACGCGCAAAATCATCTGCGCGCGCTGGGAAAATTGGGCAAGACCGGGGAGAATCTGCAGTCGGCGCTTGCCGGGGAAACGTTTGAGATCAGCGAGATGTATCCCGTATATCACGCCGTGGCTGAGATGCAGGGAGAAAAGGAAGCGCAGAAAGCCGCCCATTACGCCCTGGAGGCGGAAAAGATCCATGCCGCGATGTATAAATCCGCGGGTGAAGCGGCGGCAGCCGGAAAAGATATCGAGCTCCAGGAAGTCGGGATCTGTCCGGTATGCGGCTACACGGTGGAAGGTGAAGTGCCGGAATTCTGCCCGGTATGCGGGGCCAAAGGAACGACATTCAAAACGTTTTAACCAAAAGGAGGATAGGATGAGAGAAAAAGTAGAACAGGTATTGGAAAAACTGCGGCCCCGCCTGCAGGCCGACGGCGGCGACATCGAGCTTGTCGACGTCAGTTCCGACGGAGTGGTGGAGGTTCGTCTTACCGGTGCCTGTGGGAGTTGTCCGATGAGCACGTACACGCTTAAACTGGGCGTGGAGCAGCAGTTGAAAGCGGAAATACCGGAAGTGAAAGAAGTAAAACAGGTCTAGCGTAAATTTCAAGGAGGAAAAGAATGGAAAAAGAACTAGTTGAGGCGTTCAATGAGCAAATAAAGAACGAGCTTTATTCTGCCTATCTGTATCTCGCGATGGCCGCGTGGGCTGAATCGGAAAATTTCCCGGGAACCGCTCACTGGTTGAAAGAGCAGGCAAAAGAAGAGGTCGAGCATGCGATGAAGATGTTCGATTTTCTCAACGACCGGGGAGAGAAGGTTCTTCTGCACGCGATCGACCGGCCCGGGCAGGATTTTTCTTCGGTGGAAGACGTGTTTGAAAATACGCTGGCGCACGAACAAAAAGTCACGGGGCTGATCCACCGTCTCTACGAACTGGCGGGGAAACACAATGATCACGCTGCGGAGATTTTCCTGCAATGGTTCGTGAGCGAGCAGGTTGAGGAAGAAGCAACGGCATCTTCGATACTGGAGACGGTCAGACAAGTGAAACCCGGCTCAGGCGCGCTGATCGTGCTGGACCGCCAGCTCGGCCAGCGCAAAAGTTAAACGAGGAGAAAAGATGGAACAAAAGAAGAAGAGAGAACAGACCTACGTGTGCGTAGTCTGCAAAAAAGAAAAAAAGGGCGAGCGGTCCGAGCAGTGCTGCGGCAAAGAAATGATGGCCAAAGAGAAAGGGAACTGGAATAGTTGAACGGCATAGATCCTGGATCCTTGATCCCGGATACCGGAAAGAAAGAGGGAAGACGGGAGAAATACGAAGCAAGAGAGAAGAGGCGCGAGGGAAATTCCGATTGACAGCGGAATAGGGCGGTGATAGAATTTGCTGTGCGTGGGGAAGAAATGAAAAAAACATCTGCCAAACCAAAGTCCGGAAAAAAGAAAGCTTCTCGTGCCGGACGTGTTCCCCGTGCAAAAAAAACCTCGCGTCGGACCCCTCGGATGTCCCGGAAAGCCCCTTCCGCGAAAGGAAAAAAGATCGTAAAAGGTTCCCTTTCGGTTGCTGCCGAACAGGAACACGTAGAGGAAACGAAATTCGACACGGCAACTATGCCGCCGCGTGCCGCTGCCGTTCAGGAAAGCGGCAGCTACCCTCTGCCTCAGCGGTACCACGATGATCGCATGGTGTTGGTGTGCCGTGATCCCTGGTGGCTTTACGTATACTGGGATCCGTCCCGGGAAAAGATCAATTCCGTCATTTCTTCCATCCCGCAAAAATCACGGGAAGGAGTACGCTGGGTGCTTCGGGTGTATGAAGTACGCGGCGGAGCGGACTTTTCCGTGCGTGACGCAGAGCGGTTTTTCGATCTGGAAATACAGTTCGAATCCGGGAATTGGTATATCAATGCCGGAGCGCCGGAGAAAAATTGGTGCGTCGAACTGGGGTTGAAGACCCGGGAAGGGAAGTTTTTCCCCGTTCTTCGGTCCAACCAGGTGAAGACCCCCTCCTACGGAGTATCCCCGGAGATCGACGAAGAATGGGCACTGCCCGAAGAAGACTATTTAAAAGTGCTGGGGGGAGGATATGATGTCGTCGACATGGGGAAAAGTTCTCTCCAGCGGCAGGAACAAATCGCGGAATATCTCAGCCGGATGGTGTCGTCGCCGCTTGCTTCATGGGGGATCAGCAGTCCCTCGGGACGGGGCAGAGCGCCGGAAGAAAGTTTCTATCTGGAAGTAGGCACGGAACTTATTCTTTACGGCCGGACGGAGCACGATGCGGAAGTGACGGTGGACGGGAAGAACGTGAAGCTCCGGCCGGACGGTACGTTTACTCTTCGCTACGCGCTTCCGGAAGGGGACTTTAAATTTCCGGTCGTGGCGGTTTCAAAAAACAGGAAGCATCGCCGCGCCGAGACTCCCGCCGTAAGCCGGTATAAAAAATAACAGGAATATTCTGGATTACGCGATGGAAAAAGGATACATTTCATTTATCTTGCATGCGCATTTACCGTTCGTCCGCCATCCCGAATACGAAGAGTTTCTGGAAGAACGGTGGCTTTTTGAGGCAATTACCGAAACCTATATTCCGCTTTTGGAAATGCTGGACGGCTTGCGGCGGGACAGCGTAGGGTACGCACTGACGCTTAATTTATCTCCCTCGTTGTGCAACATGCTGGGCGATGAACTCCTTCGCGACCGCTATGTGGTCCACCTCGATAAAACTCTGGAGTTGTGCGAAAAGGAAGTCGAACGGACCCGGTTCGATACGCGGTTCCATGCCGTGGCGTTGATGTACTATCATCGGTTCCGCCGCTCCAAAGAGCTCTTTCTCAACAGGTACCGGCGCGATATTCCGGAGCAGTTCAGAAAGCACCAGGAGAGCGGCAATCTGGAGATCATCACCTGTGCGGCCACGCACGGTTTTCTGCCGTTGATGGAGGTACATCCGGAAGCGGTACAGGCGCAGATTCGTGCCGGAGTTGATTCATACCGGAGATTTTTCGGGCGGGATCCCCGGGGGATCTGGATACCGGAATGCGCATATTTCGAAGGGCTGGACAAATATCTCAAAAAAGAAGGGCTTAAGTATTTTATTACCGAAACTCACGGGGTATTGTTCGCCCGTCCCCGGCCGAAGTTCGGGGTATATTCCGGTTATTATACCCCGAATCATGTTGCGGTCTTCGGTCGCGACGCGGAATCGTCAAAAAGCGTATGGTCTTCGATCGAGGGGTATCCCGGGGATTATCATTATCGGGAATATTACCGGGACGTTGGTTTTGATTTGGATTATGAGTACGTGAAACCGTATATCTCTTCCTGCGGGACGAGGATCTTCACCGGTTTGAAATATTACCGGATTACGGGGCAAACCCCGCACAAAGAACCCTATCAGCCGGAACGCGCACTGGAAACCGCGGCGAGTCACGCCGGGAATTTTATGTTTAACCGTCAGCATCAGGTTACTCACCTGGAGCAGGCGATGGGACGCAAGCCGATTATCCTCTGTCCTTATGACGCGGAACTGTTCGGGCACTGGTGGTTTGAAGGAGTGCAGTGGCTGGATTTTCTGTTCCGGAAGATATGGCATGATCAGGATACCGTGCGGCTCGCCACGCCCGTGCAGTATCTTAAGCAGTATCCCAGGAATCAAGTCATTGAACCCGCGGCATCGAGCTGGGGATGGAAAGGGTACTACGAGGTCTGGCTTAACGGTTCCAACGACTGGATTTATCCCCATTTACACAAAGCGCAGGAGCGGATGATCGAGACCGTTCGTCAGTACCGGGGTGCCGGTGATGTCCGTGCCCGGATTTTGAATCAAATGGGCCGTGAACTTTTACTGGCGCAGTCCAGCGACTGGGCGTTCATGATGAAGACCGGGCATTTCACCGAGTATGCGCGCAAGCGCACGGTCACCCATCTGGAGCGGTTCGATCTTCTCCGGACATTTTTAGAAAGCGAATCTGTGAATGTCGAAAGGCTCCGGGAAATTGAACAAAGGGACAACATATTCCCTGAGCTTACGTATTCAGTTTTTCAGCCTTAACCGGGCGGAAAATCATTTTCCGTTCAGCTGCACTATTCATGAAAAATTATCCTACCAAAATAGTTTTACTCTGGCACATGCACCAGCCGAGTTACCGTCATCCGGAGAAACCGTATTTGCTGTTACCGTGGGTGAGACTGCGCGGGGTGAAAGATTACTACGGGATGGCGCGGATGCTCGACCGGTTTCCCCAGGCAAAAGCGGTGGTAAATTTCAGCGGAGTGCTCCTTGAACAATTGAACGCGTACGCGAAGGGATCGGTAAAAGATCACGCGCTGGTGCTCTCGGAAAAGAAGCCGTCTGCGCTGAACGCGGAAGAATACCGGGTGCTGCGGGAACGGTTTTTTGACGTTCACTTTGAACACATGCTCAAACCCAATCCCCGGTATCTGGAGCTGTGGCAGAAGAAACAGGACGGAGTCAGATTTTCGCCGCAGGAAATCCTGGATCTGCAGGTGTGGTTTAATCTGGTCTGGTTTCATCCCTATACGCTCAAAGAAGAGGCGCGAGTGCGGCAGCTGAAGAAAAAGGGGAAGGGGTTCGAGGAGAGCGAAAAACACTATGTGCTGTCGAAACACGCTTCCCTGATGCGAAAGATTTTACCGTTATATAAAAAACTGTCGGCGCAGAAAAAAATCGAGGTGACGCTATCTCCTTATTATCATCCCATTTTGCCGCTGGTGCACGATAACCGCATCGTACGCCGCGTTCCCGGGGTCAAGGTGCCGCTGCGGAGATTTTCCGCGCCGGAAGACTGCCGCTGGCAGATAAGCGAATCAAAAAAAATATACCGTTCGATATTCGGCGGCCGGGCGCCGTCCGGCGCCTGGCCTTCCGAGGGGGCGATTTCCCGGGAAACGCTGGAAATGATGGAACGGCAGGGGGTCCGCTGGGTCGGCACCGACGAAGCGTTACTGTATGAGAGTCTGGCCGGTGAGTTTGTGTCGGCCGAGATGCTGCGCAAACAGCGGCACCTGTTGTATCACCCTTATTCGTTTCGCCGCTTGAAGCTTTTCTTCCGTGACCGGGGATTGTCCGATCTGGTGAGCTTCGTGTATCAGGGCTGGGAAAATCAGGTAGCCGCCGCGGAGGATCTCATCGCGAATTTCCGCCGCATTCACTCGTCACTTTCTCATTTCACTCGGGAAAACGTGATCTCGATCATGATGGACGGGGAGAACGCCTGGGAGTATTACCGCAATAACGGAGTGGATTTCCTGGAGACATTATATACCCGCGTTGAAAAGGATGATTCTTTCTCTCTGGCCTATCCGCGCCAGCTTCTGCGGTCTCTTCGCGGGAAACACGTGCACGCTTTGCCCAAGATCGCGCCCGGCTCATGGATCAACGGGGATTTCGGCGTGTGGATCGGGAACGAGAGGAACAATACCTATTGGGATTTTCTGGCGCGAATCCGGAAATTGATTATGAAGAAAAAACGGACCAAGGCCGCGAAACAGGCGCGGCAGGTGCTCTATCGTTTGGAGAGCAGTGATTGGTTCTGGTGGAATACGTTTGACGATCCCCGGGGCGATTTTGAACGGATTTTTTTCGCGCTATTGCGGAAAGCGTACCGCGTTCTGGGGAAAAAATATCCTGAACTGGAAAAGAGGTGGAAATCGGTAAAAAAAAGAACTTGAATATCAATGTATTTAGGATAAAATTTACTGTTCGAGAGTGACACTTCATAATACTTATACGGAAAGGAGGGGGAGATGTTGATGAGAAGACGCAAAACGACCAAAGCACCGGAGAAAAAAATGGTGAAAAAACCGGCGAAAATGAGCAGGAAAAAAAACCGGGGACCGCAAAAAGGAATGCTCAATGAGGCCCTGCTCAATCAAATGATCCAGGAACGGGCGTATTTTATCTGGGAAGAAAAAGGGAAACCGGCCGCGCAGGATGTCCAGATTTGGAGTGAAGCCGAACGGGAGATCCGCGCGCAGTTTTCCTGAAAGGAGCTTGCATGCAGTGTGTCAAAGCGCAAGAGCTAGTAGTGGTCGCTGATGATTCAGTCGGGAAACTGGCGGAAATTTCCGGACTTCTCCAACAGCAGGGGATTAACATTCGGGCGGTGAGCGCGTGGCAGGCGGAAGGGAAGGCCTATTTCCGGCTGGTTACTTCCGACAACGGCGCCGCGGAAAAGGCGCTGGCTTCGCTGGGAGAAGTTTCCCGGAAGGAAGTAGTGTTGGTCGATATGCCGGATGAAGTCGGGAAACTTTCCGAGTTCGCCGGAAAGCTCGGGGAAGAGGGGGTGAATATTACCCATCTTTACGGTACTACTTCTGAGCCGGGGAAGTCGGCAATAGTCGTGTTTTCCTCTTTTGACAACGAAAAGGCAATGGCGTGTTTGGGCTCGAACGCGGCAGGGTCTTAAGCGAAATTCCGAGAGGTTTTCTCTGGGGCGCCGCCATATCCAGTTATCAGTGTGAGGGCGGCAATACCGCGAGTGACTGGTGTGTCTGGGAACGGCAAAAGAAGCTTACCGCCGCCGGTGACGCCAGCCGTCATTATACTCTTTTCGACGATGATTTCTCTCTGGCCCGGGAAACGGGTCTCAACAGCCTCAGGTTTTCTTTAGAGTGGGCCCGGCTGCAGCCCGCGGCCGGCGGATGGAACGAACAGGAATTTGCCCATTACGAAACCGTGCTTTCCAGTCTCGCCGCGCATCAGCTCGTTCCTTTCATCACGCTTCATCATTTCACGTTGCCGTTATGGTATGCGGCCCGCGGAGGATTTGAGAATCCGCGCAATATCGATTTGTTCCTGCGTTATCTTCGTGAAGCCGCCGTGCGCTTTCGGGACCGGGCGGTGTATTGGATCATTTTCAACGAGCCTCTGGTGTACATAGTGAACGGATACCTTCGGGGTATCTGGCCGCCGGGGAAAAAGTCGCTCTCCTCCGCGCTCAGGACACTCAAAAACATCCTGTCCTGTTATGAAACCGCCTACCAGGAAATGAAACAAATATACGGATCTCGTGAGTGCCGGATCTCGCTGAGCAAACATTTTCGTGTTTTTTTCCCCTGCAACCGGTATCACATTTTTGACCGTCTGTCCAGCGGCGTACGGGCGAAATCGTTCAATTTTTGGCTCGATGACCTGTTGGCGCGAAGGAGACTTCTTGATTTCGTCGGCGTCAATTATTACTGCGGCGAGTTTGTCCGGACAAAAGGCCTGTTCGGCGCCGAATGCGCGCATACCGGGCACGCGCTGTCACGGAACGCGGTGGGGTGGTATCTGTATCCGGAAGGGCTGAAAAAGATTTTGATGCGGCTGAAAAGACTTTCCCTGCCGGTGATCGTTACCGAAAACGGAACCGCCGAAACCGACGAAGCGCGGTACGCGGAGTATCTCCGGCGTCATCTGGAACAGGTCGCTGCCGCGCGCGCCGAAGGGGTGGACCTGCGGGGCTATTTCTGGTGGTCCTTGATCGACAATTTTGAGTGGGATCTTGGGTTCGGACCGAGATTCGGATTATACCGGGTCGATTACCGGACCTACGAACGGGTAATGCGGCCGCACGCGGCACTATACCGGGATCTCATCCGCGGTGCCGGAGGCGGTAGGTGAGGCGCGGAAATTACGCCCGGAAAAATTCATTGCGTCAGCGGGGAAATACGGTATAGTATACGTTCAGAGAGCGGAGCCCGCAGAAGCAGGAGAGAGTGATGAAGAAGTTTTGTGTGACGCTGTGTGTGTTGGTATCGGGAGTACTCGGCGGCGCGTATGCGCAGGAAATCGAGGATCGGTTCCAGGGAGACGATACCATAAGTTACCGGGTGTACTTTAACGGGATCCCCGTCGGGAAAACGGAATGGACCTATATCGGCACCGAAGACGTGCGGGGAGTATCGGCCGAAGTGCTTGAGATCCAGTCAGATGCGAAAATTTTGCACTTTCTTGATTTGAAAGGGGAAGAACGGGTGTATTTGCACGGGGAAACGCATCTTCCGGTTCAGGTCGAGAGGGATATTGTTTTTTTCGGGCGCAAAGAAAGAATTCGCGAAGTGTATAACCAGCAGGAAGGGGTGGTAAAGGTACATAAACAGAATTCGAAAGAGGAGAAGAAAACCATCCGTCAGCAGCCGCCGATCCATAATATTCTCTCTCTCTTGTATTTTTTCCCCGACGATACTGGTCTGCAGAAAGGAGAAACCGAAGTATACCGCCTTCCGACGCAGGAAGTGGAAATCAATTTCCACTCGCAAAAAGTACTCAAATTTCACGGAGAGGAGCGCGACACTTATTTTCTGGTAGGACGGGGAGCGAAAAGGTTTAATCTCTGGCTGGATCAAGATCTTCGCCTGCCGTTACGACTGGAATTTTTCATCCCCTTCGGCAAGATCACGATCGTAAAGGAAAAATCGGACCTTAATGTATCTGCAGCAGGGAATTCCGCCCCCCGAATGAATCGTTTTCACTTAAGGCGTTGTGCGGATCAGGGATCCATTTATTCTCGGCAAGGAATTTATACCGATAAGTTCCTTTTTCAAGAGAAAGATTAATGCTCCAGAGATCCGGTCCTATTTTCTTCAATTTATAGGAATCCTCTTTTTGCCAGTCGTTAAAATCTCCGACCACGTACACTTCTTCCAGATTTTGTTTTTTCAGGAAAAGCGGTGTCCAGGAGACTTCACCGGTGATCCGTTGCATTTCTTTCGCCAGCGAGCGGAAGTCCTCCGCGCCGCGGGAGTCCGGCTTAAAGCGAAACACGTCGCAGCCGTTCGCCGACGCTTCCTTTAAGTGCACGTTGGTCCGGATACGGGAGGAAAGCAGTAAATTTCCCATTTGTTGCCGTGTCTTTTGGAGAAATTGTTTCACGTACCGCGAACGCTGGTCAACCTGGTTGAGCAGGTAAAACGGCGCCGGCGCGCTGCCTTTGAATTCTTTGATCATTAAGAGAATATTCTTCAGGATTTGCGTGCCCTGAAGAGAGAAGTCGCACGTCATCAGGGGGATGAGCGCGTATTCGCTCGCGACCAACGCGTTCAGCGTGAGCAGTCCCAGGTTGGGCGGACAGTCGATCAAGAGGTAGTCGAAATCAAGCCCGGCCGAGAGGAGGAATTTTTCGACAATTTTCAGCTTGTCATCCCGCGAGGTAAGGGTATGTTCCAGTGACGCCAGGCCGAGCGAAGCCGGAAGGAGGTGAAAATTCGGCGCGAGTTCAACGGTCAGGTTTCCCTCGGGAAAGGAGCGGTTCGTTGAGGCCGCTTCCAGCAGATCCGTGATCGTGACCCGAGGAGTTTCGCGGAGAACCGAGAAGGTCGCGTGGCTTTGCGGGTCCAGGTCAATGAGCAGTACCCGTTTTCCTCCCTGGCCCAGCGCCGCGGCGAGATTCACGGCGGTGATCGTTTTTCCGCATCCTCCTTTTTGATTCACCACGGATATAATTTTCATTCCCCCTCCTTTTTGGCCAGCACAAGATCTTTTACGAGTACCCATTCTATTTCCTGCTCGCGCCGCATGGAAACCGGCACCGGTTCAGCTTCGCTATCGAGACGGGAAACAAATACTTTAAGCTGTGACGTTCTGGTGATATTGGTGTTTTGCAGCTCGGCGTTCGCCAGCGTGATCGGTACTTTTACGTAGGTGAGCTCTTTTTCCGGGATGTCAATATGCACGGGGTAAAGAGAATTCGAGTGGTATTGGGTGTCTCTGAGCACTAATTCCATGTGAATGGGGATTTCTGATTTCTGGATAACCATCGCCAGCCGGTGGGTATTCAGATTCACGGGCGAAGCGAAGGTGACGGTCACGCCCGTGGCTCCTTTTGACGGGAGCGCGATGTACGCGCTGCGGCCCCGTTTCCTGAACCGCTGCGCGCTGGCTCTGACCGGCCGGAATACGGCTCCTTTATGGAGCAGTGAGATTTCCTGTTCCGAACTGTTCCCTAACTTCCGCGGAATAAAGAAAAACTGGTAGTGAGAAAATACCAGTACAATGAGGGCGATTCCCAGAAAAACTCCCGCGCCGATCCAAAACGGTTTTTTGTTTCGGGGAGGCCGGGAAGGGGCAGAAAAAAACGCGTCTTTGAGCCGTTGTGAATCGAGGTACGTGTATGAGAACGTCATATCTTCTTTTTTCTCCATAACAGTGTATATTAGCATTGAATTATTCCCAAATCAACTATATAATCACTCTGGACAGATCATGGAAAGAGGCTGGGTGCTTGATCCTGGATGCGGGGCGTCGGGGAAAGAAGCCGGGAGGAAACGGAAGAGCACATGGAAGATCGACAGAATCAGGACATTCATCCAACTGCGGTGATCGAGGAGGGCGCGCGGCTTGGTTCCGGAGTATCGGTCGGGCCTTATGCGGTGATCGAGGCCGGAGTGCGCCTGGACGATGACGTCAGCATCGGGCCGCACGCCCATGTGAAAGGCCGTACCCGGGTAGGAGCCGGTACGACCATCGGTACCGGCGCGCAGCTCGGGGAACGTCCCCAGATGAGAAAAAATGAACCCGTGCCGGGGAATCTTGAGATCGGCCGCGGAAACGTGATTCGCGAATACGTGACGATTCACGTATCGACTTCGCCGGAGACGGCGACCCGCATCGGGGATGACAATTTTCTCATGGGGTTTTCTCATGTCGCTCATGATTGTCAACTCGGCGATTCGATCACGATGTGCAACGGAACGCTCGTCGCCGGCCACGCGCAGATCGAATCCCGGGCTTTTCTTTCGGGCAACGTCACCGTGCATCAGTTCGTGCGTATCGGCCAGCTGGCGATGATCGGCGGATTAGCCCGGGTCAATCAGGATGTTCCGCCGTATATGATGATAGTAGGCGATTCCCGGGTGTGGGGGTTGAACGTAGTCGGTCTGCGGCGGGCCGGAGTATCGCGGGAGGAAATGAAACTGCTCAAAAAAGCCCACGCCGTTCTTTATCGCCGCGGCCTTTCCCCGCGTCACGCGCGGGAAGAACTGCGGAAAATGGATTCACCGCTGATCCACTCTTTATCCCGGTTCCTTGACGAGTCGCGGCGCGGCGTGTGCGGACCGAGAAAGGGAACGTTATGGGAAACACTCTTTCTCGAGTATCCGTATTTCGTGCGTACCGCCGTTCCTGCGTACCGCCATTTTCTCCGCGGTGAACGCCGGACCTAAGGTCTGCTTTCTTTTTCTCTTCTTCATTTCCCCGATGTACACTCCGGGTGCGCGCATGAGGGAGGATTCCCGAACGGAGTTATTCCGGTTTTTCCGCGGGGGGCGAAGACGGGATGGTTTTTGTCGCGAATACGATCCATCCGGTGTGTGACGGCATTCTTTGCTCGGGGCGGGTTTTCCCCGGCCGTACCAAAATCTTCCGGAGAAAGATTTCCATACTTTCGATATTGGTGAATTCGTTTTCTTTCAACGTGAACACCGTACGCGAGAGCTGTTCGAATGTCGGGCAGATAGTGGCCAGCACCGCGCCTCCTTTTAAGGCCTTGCGCGCGGGTTCGATCAATTCCCAGGGACTGCCGATGTCGATCATTACGAAGTCGGCGTCTTTTTCTTCATATTCGTCGATCACCTCGCGGTGTTTGAATTCGACCCATTCCGCCAGTCCGTTTTTTTCGATATTTGCCCGCGCGTTCTTTAAGAATATTTCATTTCGCTCGTAGCTGTATACTTTCCCTCGGGGCCGGACGAAATTTGCCAGGGCGGTGGTGAGCGCGCCGCTGCCCGCGCCGGATTCAATCACTTTCGCTCCGGGGTAAATTTGCGCCTTCATCAGGATCATGCCGATATCCTTCGGGTAGAGAATCTGGGTTTTCCGTTTGATCAGCATGATTTTCTCGTGTAACGAGGGCCGTAAAAGGGAAAAGGGCTTTCCCAGATTGGTATAGACCGTTTCCCCGTAACTGCGGCCGATGAGCTCTTGGAGATCTATGAATCCCTGATCGGTATGCAGACGCCGTTTCCCCGCACTGCGCAGAAAGCTGCGGCGGTAATCGTGAAAGAGGTATACCAGGTCGCCTTCTCGAATCATTGTCTAGATATTATCACTATAAAAAAATCTTGCAACACATATCAGTTTGTAATAAACTTTTGCATGGATACGCGCATGTCATTATGTCCGAAATCCTTACATTCCCATGAAATATATCGTGATTGTACCTGATGGCGCGGCGGATTACCCGCTGGACGTGCTGGGCGGGAAAACGCCCCTGGAAGCAGCGGAAACTCCGCATATGGATCTTCTCGCGCGCCGGGGGGTGGTAGGCCGGGTGAAAACGGTACCTCCCGGATTCACTCCGTCGAGCGATGTGGCCAATCTCGCTTTGCTGGGATATTCTCCCCGGCAGTACTACACCGGCCGCGGGCCGCTTGAGGCGGCCAATATGGGGGTGGAACTGGAGCTTGAAGACCTCGCCTTCCGCTGTAACCTGATCACCGAAGCCGAGGGGACTTTGTTGGATTACAGCGCCGGGCATATTAACGACAAGGAAGCCCGGATCCTGATCGAATTTCTGCACGAGCGCCTGGGCACTGAACGGCTGCATTTTTTTCCGGGAAACAGTTACCGTCATTTGTTGGTATTGCGCCGGGGCGCGGAGCTCGGACTGCAGAACTTGGCTTACGCGCCGCCTCACGACATTATCGGCCGCAAGATCGAGGCTTATCTCCCGCGGGGCAGCCACAGCGAAATTCTCGTGGAGTTGATCCGGCGTTCTCACCAGCTGTTATCGGCGCATGAGATCAACAAGGTACGGGTTGATTTAGGAGAGAATCCGGCGAATATGATCTGGCTTTGGGGCTGCGGACAGACGCCGTCGATGCCTTCATTTAAGGAAAAGTTCGGCATCGACGGCGCGGTAGTTTCAGCGGTGAACCTCATCAACGGGATGGGCAAGATCATGGGGCTGCGCATTCTCAAGGTTCCCGGAGCGACGGGGTATTACGATACGAACTATTTGGGAAAAGCAGAAGCCGCGATCGCGGCGCTTGACGAGGTCGATATGGCATTTATTCACGTGGAGGCGACCGATGAGGCGGGACATAACCGGGATCTGCGGATGAAAATGACCTGTCTTGAGCGGATCGACAAACTGATCGTCGGGACGATTCTGGAACGCATGCGGGAAAGGGAAGTGAAAATCCTCATTTCTCCCGACCATCCCACGCCGGTGGAAAAACGGACGCATACCGATGAGCCGGTTCCGTTCCTCGTGTCTCCCTCAAGCGAGAGCCCCCAGCAGTTCGGTGCTTACTGTGAAAAAGAGGCGGCGAATTCGCCGCTGTATTTTGAGCAGGGAGACCGGTTAATGGAATATTTCTTACGCAGATGAGCACGGTATTATTCGTGACGGTTTTGGTTTTGCTCGCGCTGGGATATTTTGTGTACGGCGCGTATATCAAAAAGCTGTTTCGTACCGGCCCCGACCGTCCCACTCCGGCAGTGACCCGCCGCGACGGGGTGGATTACGTCCCGGCCAGAAACTGGGTGATGCTGTTCGGCCATCATTTCGCTTCGATCGCCGGGGCCGGACCGATCGTCGGGCCGGTGCTGGCGTACATGTACTGGGGCTGGGCCGGGATTGTGGTCTGGCTTGTGTTCGGGTCAATCTTTCTCGGAGCGGTCCACGACTTTTGCGCGTTGTTCATTTCGATGCGGGAGGACGGCAGCAGCATCGGCCAGATCGCGGAACGTTACATTTCGCGCCGGGCAAGCCGGGTGCTGCTGGGATTTCTGTGGCTCGCGTTAATTCTGGTGATTGCGGTATTCGCCGCGGTATGCACCAAGAATTTTGTCCGGGAGCCGGATATCGTTCTGCCTTCGGCCGGGCTCATTCCCGTGGCGGTAGTGGTGGGGCTGTTGATCTACCGTCTGCGGCTTCCGGTGGTGTTCTCTACGGCGGTGGGGCTTGCCGGGCTGGGCGTCCTTATTTTTCTGGGAGAGAAGGTCCCGCTGGTCATTCCCGGGACTCACGCGGCGCAGTGGTGGTTTTTATTGCTGTTCGGGTACGCGTTTATCGCTTCGATCATCCCGGTGGACATTTTACTCCAACCCAGGGACTATATTTCCAGTTTTCTTCTTTTCGCCGGAATCGGAGTTTCCTGCGTGGGGATATTCGCCCGTCCGCTTCCCTTTCCCGCCGGCGAAGCGTTCCGTTTTCACAGCCCGGGCGGACCTTTTTTCCCGTTGATGTTTATTACCGTCGCCTGCGGGGCGATTTCCGGGTTCCATTCGCTCGTGGCCAGCGGCACGACGTCCAAGCAGATCGCGTCCGAACGGGACGCGCCCAGGATCGGGTACGGTGCGATGATTCTGGAAGGGGTGCTGGCGACGATCGCGCTCATCTGCATCGCGTTCGGGGTCCGCAGCGCGCCATCGACCGCGGATCCGATTGCGCTGTTTGCCCGGGGATTTTCCACTATCGCCTTCTTTTTGGGAGACTATGCCAAGTTTTTCGCGCTGGTGATCCTGAGCGCGTTTATTTTGACCACTCTGGATACTGCAACCCGCATCACGCGGTTTTTGACGCAGGAACTGTTCAAAGTGAGGAACAAATACGCCTCGACCGCGCTGGTGGTCGGCTGCGGGTACGCCCTGTGCGTGAGCGACACCTGGCAGGCGCTGTGGCCGATGTTCGGGGCGTCCAATCAACTTGTCGCCGCGCTGGCGTTATTGGTCGCGGCGGCGTATCTGATCCACCATAAACAGCCCAGTGCGGCGGTGCTTATCCCCGCGGGGATAATGTTTTTCATCACCTTTGCCGCGCTCGCGGTGCAGACAGGGAAGTCGTTCCTCCAGCAGCAGTATCTGCTGACGCTGCTGAGCATGGTGTTAATGGTGCTCGGGGTTTTTATTCTATGGGAGTTCGTGCAAAAAAGGAAGCAATATGCCGGCTAAAATTATTGTACAGAAATTCGGGGGGTCTTCGGTTGCGGACGTGCAGAAAATCGAAAACGTGGCCACGCGGGTGAATCGTTACGCCAAGCAGGGATATCGAATGGCGGTGGTCGTTTCGGCGATGGGGAAATCAACCAATGAGCTGATCGGGCTGGCCCGCCAAATCAATCCCTCTCCTTCCGAGAGAGAAATGGACATGCTGCTTTCCACCGGGGAGCGGGTGTCTTCTTCTCTGCTGGCGATGGCGCTCCATACCCGGGGAAGGGAAGCGATTTCGTTCACGGGGTCCCAGGTCGGCATTATCACCGATACCGTGCACACCAAAGCCAAGATCCTGAAAATCGAGACAAAAAGAATAAAAAAAGAACTGAACCGTGGTAAAATAGTAATCGTTGCCGGGTTCCAGGGAGTGAGCACGGATAAGGAGATTACCACGCTCGGACGGGGCGGATCCGACCTCAGCGCGGTCGCGCTGGCGGTGACGCTCAAGGCCGACATGTGCGAAATCTATACCGACGTGGACGGTATCTATACCGCGGATCCCCGGATCGTGCCGAACGCGAAAAAAATTTCGCGGATTACCTTTGACGAAATGCTCGAGCTGGCGGCGCGCGGCGCGCAGGTAATGCAGACCCGGGCGATAGAAGTCGCGAAGAAATTCAATCTGCCCTTGCACGTGAGGAGCAGCTTTTCCAGGAAGGAGGGCACAATTATTATGGAAAAAATACCGCATATCGAAGCGGCGATTGTCCGCGGAATTTCCCTTACGGAAAGCGAAGCGAAAGTGACGGTATGCAATCTTCCGGATAAACCGGGGATCGCGGCAAAGATGTTTAATGAGTTGGCGCGCGGCAACGTGAACGTCGATATGATCGTACAGAACGTGAGCCATAAAAAAACTACCGACATTTCATTTACCGTGCCGAAGGACACTCTTTCGAAAACGATGTCTCTTTCCCGAAAGATATCGAAGGCAATCGGCGCGGGCAGGGTCACCGCGGATGAGGATATCGCCAAAGTATCGCTGGTCGGGGTCGGAATGCGGTCTCATCCCGGCGTGGCGGCGCGCTGTTTCTCCGTGCTGGCAAAAAACAAAATTAATATCGAAATGATTTCCACGTCGGAAATCAGCATTTCCTGCGTGGTGCACAAAGAAGCGGGGAAAAAAGCGATGAAGGTTTTGCACAAGGAATTTAAACTGGGCAAGGGTAAAAAATGAAAAAAATCACGTTATACGATACGACATTGAGAGATGGCGCGCAGACTGAGGGTGTTTCTTACTCATTGCATGATAAGATCATGATCGCCCAGCGGCTGGATGATTTCGGGATTGATTTCATCGAAGGGGGGTGGCCCTTTTCGAACCCGAAAGACCAGGAGCTTTTCGCCCATTTCAAGAAGCATTCCCTGAAAAAGGCGAAATTGGTGCCGTTCGGATCCACCGCGCACCCGTCCCGCCCTGCGTCCAGGGACAAAAATTTACAGAGCCTTATCGATGCCGGTACCGAATACGTGATCATTTTCGGGAAGACGTGGGATCTGCACGTGAAGGACGTGCTCAAGATCGGACTGGAACAGAACGTGCGTATTATCTATGAAAGCGTGAAATTCCTGGTAAAAAAAGGGAAACGCGTTTTTTATGACGCCGAGCACTTTTTCGACGGATACAAGGCCAATCCCGGCTACGCGCTAAAAACGGTCAAGGCGGCGCTCGACGCCGGAGCCGAACTGCTGGTCTTATGCGATACCAACGGGGGAACGCTTCCCTGGGAAGTGCGGGAAGTCTGCGAACAGCTGAAGCTTTCGTCCGGCATTTCGCGGTTCGGTATCCATTGCCACAATGATTTGGGTCTCGCGGCCGCGAATTCTCTTATGTGCGTGGGAAGCGGATGCGTGCACATTCAGGGCACGATGAACGGTTACGGAGAACGGTGCGGGAACACGGATTTAGTCACGGTGATCGGCGTGCTGCAGCAAAAAATGGGATGGCAGGCGGTGCGGCCGAAAAAGCTGGAAACGCTCACCGCGGTTTCTCATTTTGTGAGCGAAATCAGCAATATGGCCCACCGCGATAATCATCCGTTCGTCGGGCGCAGCGCGTTCGCCCATAAAGGAGGAGTGCACATCGACGCGGTCCTCAAGAAACCGGCCGCCTACGAACATGTCGAACCGTCGACCGTCGGGAATAAACGCCGGTTTCTGGTTTCGGAACTGGCCGGGAAATCGACGCTGGTCAATAAGGCAAAAGAACTGGAATTTGATTTGGATAAAAAGTCTCCCAAGGCAAAAAAGATGCACACGCTGATACAGGAACTGGAAAGAGAAGGGTATCAGTTCGAAACGGCGGAAGCTTCTTTTAAACTGCTGATGCAGAAATCGTTTAAAAAATTCCGCAAGTTTTTCGATCTGCTCGGATTCCGGGTAATTGTCGAAAAACGCGAAGATAACCGGCTGTTGTCGGAGGCTACGGTCAAACTGCGCATTAAAAAAGAACTGGAATTGACCGTCGCCGAAGGGGACGGGCCGGTAAACGCTTTGGATAACGCGCTCAGGAAGGCGTTGTTGAAATTTTACCCGTCGCTGGAAGAAGCGCATCTTACCGATTTCAAGGTCCGCGTGCTGAACGCAAAGGCGGGCACCGCCGCAAAGGTTCGGGTATTGATCGAGTCTCAGGACGCAGAAGAAAGCTGGGTCACGATCGGCGTGTCGGAGAACATCATTGAAGCGTCCTGGGCGGCTCTTGTCGATTCCATTGAATACAAATTAATGAAGGATTCGGGAAAATAATTTTTCCCCGGAGAGGATCCCGTGAGTGCTTCCCGCGTGTCTCTGAACGGACGTTTCCTTTTCCGGCGGCACACGCTTATCTACCTGCCTGCCGGCGGGGAGCGTAAGTCGTATCCGAAAGAGATCGTCGTTGAAGGCAGTTGGCGGCTGGACGTGCGCCGCCGGCTGGTATATGATATCGCGCGGTCACAGAACGCCGTATTCGGCAAATCGTTGTTCTTTGAGGGGAGGATAGAGGATGTGTCCGGGGACCGGTGCGAATTCGTCGTGCTGCACCGGACCACGCCCGCCCTGCGCCGTATCACCCGGATCACGCTTGCCGGAAAATGGTCGGTTGATCCGGCGCTGCGGCTGCGATTTCAGATCCGGGGCGAACGGGGCCGCGGAGTGCTGGTGTGGACCGGACGGTGGAAGATGGCTGCCGGCAATACCTTGACGTTTACCTACCGCCGTGAGCAGGCCCGGCGCCGGAGGACGGAAACCGTGCGAATACGCGGCCGGTGGAAATTGCGCGGCGGCGGGATCCGCTATGCGTTAACGCACGGGGAAAGGTCCGCGTTGGAATATTCCTTTGCCGGGGACTGGCCGTTGCGCGCCGGTGGAAAATCGGTCCTGAAGATGAAAGTTTCCGGGGTGCGTCCGGGCCGAAGCCGCCGCCGCGAACAATTCGTATGGTCGGGAACGTGGCGGATTGAACGGTCCCTCTTGAAATTCGAGTGGCGCGACAGCCGGGGACATCGGCGTGAATGGATTTTTTCCCTGCAGAAGCGGATCGGCCGCGGGAAATTCATCTGCCGGCTGCGCCTTCCGCGGCAGAAGCCGGTTTCAGTCGGATTAAAATGGGAAATCCCGGTGGCCGGCCGGGGTTCTTTGTTCCTTCGCGGCGTCTGGGGAAACGAGAAACGAATTGAGGGAGGGGTTTCTTTTCCCTGGTAAAAAGAGTGTGTATGAAAATGTTGTTATTTTTAACGGAAGTGGTATAATTTTACGATTATGAGCCTTTTACTGATCGAGCAGAACCAAAAATTGAGAGGATGAACATGAAAGGTGCACAGATACTGATCGAGAGTTTGAGAAAAGAAGGGGTTGAGGTCATGTTCGGGTATCCCGGGGGGTCGGTCATTCCGCTGTTTGACTTTTTGTATGACGCGCCGATCCGTTTTTTTCTTACCCGGCACGAACAGGCCGCGGCGCATGCGGCTGACGGATACGCCCGGGCGACCGGGAAAACCGGCGTGTGCGTGGCTACTTCCGGCCCGGGCGCGACCAATTTAACCACCGGAATCGCCACCGCGCACATGGATTCAGTGCCGATGGTGGCCATCACCGGCCAGGTGAAGACTTCCCTGATCGGCAACGACGCGTTTCAGGAAGCCGACATGATCGGGATCACCCGTTCGATCACCAAGCACAACTATCTGGTGAAACGGGTCGAGGATCTGGCCTATACGGTCAAAGAGGCGTTTTATCTCGCCAACAGCGGCCGTCCCGGACCGGTCCTGATCGATCTGCCGGTGGACGTGCAGCTGCAGGATGCCGAATTTGAGTATCCCGAACGGATCCACATGCGCACCTATAACCCGACACAGGAGGGACATCCCGGGCAGATCAAAAAAGCCTGGAAGCTTCTTTCCTCCGCGAAAAAACCGGTAGTGGTGGTGGGCGGCGGCGCGCTCGCTTCCGGCGCGCACGAAGAATGCGTGAAGTTTGCAGAGGCGCTCAAGGCGCCGGTGAGTACTACTCTCATGGGCTTAGGCGGGTTTCCCTCGTCGCATCCTGCTTCGCTGGGCATGCCCGGCATGCACGGAACGGTGTACGCGAATTTAGCGGTGACCGAAAGCGATCTGTTGATTTCCGTGGGATGCCGCTTTGACGACCGGGTGACGGGGAAGCTGACGGCGTTCGCTCCCGACGCCAAGATCATTCATATTGATATCGATCCGACGTCGATTAGTAAAAATATTCATGTGGACATTCCCATTGTCGGCGACGCGAAAAAAGTCCTCAAGCAGTTTCTGGATGCGCGGCCGGAGAGTTTTCAGCCGCAGACCGACGCGTGGATGACGCAAATAAAAGAGTGGAAAGAAAAACACCCGCTGAAATATTCGGTGACCGACAGTCCGAAGATCAAGCCGCAGCACGTGATAGAAGAACTTTACCGGCAGACGAAGGGGGAAGCGATTATTTCGACTGAAGTAGGCCAGAATCAGATGTGGGCGGCGCAGTTTTACCGCTATGACCATCCCCGGCATTTTCTTTCCTCCGGAGGACTGGGCACGATGGGCTACGGCTTCCCGGCGGCGATCGGCGCCAAAGTGGCGCGGCCGGAAAAGGAAGTGATCGTGATCGCCGGCGACGGGTCCATCCAGATGAATATTCAGGAGCTGGCGACGCTGAGCACCTACGGAGTAAACGTGAAAATAGTGATCCTCAATAATCATTATCTGGGGATGGTGCGTCAGTGGCAGGAAATCTTTTACAAACGCCGTTATTCTGCTACTCCCTTGAAAAATCCTGATTTTGTCAAAGTGGCGCAGGGGTACGGGATTCACAGTCTCGAAGTGCATTCTCCCGATAAGGTGCCCGGGGCTATCAGGGATATTCTCGGACATGACGGACCGGTCATGGCTGATTTTCGCATTGCCGAAGAAGAGAACGTGTTTCCCATGGTGCCGGCCGGCGAAGCGATTAACCGTATGATCGGGGGAATGGCTTAATCCGTCTGTCCGGATACGCTTGAAAAACAACGCGAAAACCACGGAGAGGAAAAGAATGAAGCATACCATTCAGGCAATCGTAGAGAACAAATTCGGCGTGCTCGCGCGGGTGGCGTCGTTATTCAGCGCGCGCGGATACAACATTGAATCGCTCGCGGTGGGCGAAACTCAGGATCCGAGCGTCTCCTGCATGACTCTCGTGGTCGACGCGCCGGATGAGCGGATCCTGGAACAGATAAAAAAACAGCTCCATAAACTGGTCAACGTGGTGACCGTGGTCGATTTTACCCGGAAGGAGTATCTCGACCGCGATCTTCTTCTCACTAAAATCGCCAAAAAAGACGGCGAGGAAGAAGCTTTGCGGGAACTGGAGCAGAAGTACCACGTGCGCATCCTGGAACAGAAAGAGAAGTATTATCTGCTGGAGATCACGACCGAACGGCATCACGAAGAAGATCTGCTGAGGACGTTAAAGAAAATCGGGATACTTGAACTTGTACGTACCGGCAGAATCGCGATCGGTAAATAAAAAATTCTCTGACGCCGTACGGCGTCTTGCGGATCACCGGGGCGCCTGCCGGCGGCGGGCGCGGAATTTCGATACAAGGGGAAAAGGAGGCTCGCAATGGCAAAAGTGTATTATGATAAGGACGTGAAGAAGAACGAACTAAAAAATAAAACCGTCGCCGTGATCGGATACGGGGCCCAGGGGCGCGCGCAGGCGCTGAATTTGAGAGATTCAAAAGTGAAAGTGATCGTGTCCGAACTCCCCGGCACTCCCAATTACCGTCAGGCGGAGAAAGATGGGTTTATCCCGCTTCCCGCGGCCGAAGCCGCGAAAAAAGGCGACGTGGTGCATATGCTGACGCCGGACACGGTTCAGGCGAAAGTGTATCAGGCCGATATTGCGCCGCATCTGAAAAAAGGTAACGCCCTGGGGTTCTCCCACGGGTTCAATATTCATTTTCATCAGATCCTGCCGCCGCCGGGAGTGGACGTGTATATGGTGGCGCCCAAGGGACCGGGCACACTGGTGCGGGACATGTATGAGCAGGGGCAGGGAGTTCCCTGTCTGGTCGCCGTTGCCCAGGACGCGACAAAAAAGGCCAAAACCCTCGCGTTATCCTATGCCAAGGCGATCGGCGGAACCCGTGCCGGCGTACTGGAAACGACCTTCGCCGAAGAAACCGAAACCGATCTGTTCGGCGAACAGGTGGTCTTGTGCGGCGGAGTGACCAAACTCATTCAGCGGGGGTTCGAGACTTTGGTTGAAGCGGGATATCAGCCGGAGGTGGCCTATTTTGAATGCCTCCATGAACTGAAGCTCATTACCGATCTGGTGTATTCCAAAGGGATCAGCGGCATGCGGCACGTGGTTTCCGATACCGCTGAGTACGGGGATCTAACCCGCGGCGGACGCGTGATCCCGGCGTCGGCGAAAACCGAAATGGTCAAGATCCTGGGGGAGATCCAGTCCGGCGCGTTCGCCCGCGAATGGATCCTGGAGAACCAGGCCAACCGGCCGATGTTCCGGGCGCTCAGAAATCAGGAGAGCGAACACTTGATCGAAAAGGTCGGAAAAAAATTGAGAAAGATGATGCCCTGGATTAAATAGTTGGCCGGATATGGCGCAGGCGAGAAAAAAAAAGACCGCAAAAAAAGAAAAGGTCATTATTTTTGATACCACGCTGCGGGACGGTGAGCAGGCGCCGGGCGCGTCGTTGACGTCGGAAGAAAAGCTGGAAGTTGCGCATCAGCTTGAGCTGCTCGGCGTCAACGTGCTTGAAGCCGGTTTCCCCATCGCCAGCCCGGATGATTTTTACGCGGTAAAGCTGATCGCTTCCCGCATGAAAAAAAGCGCGGTCTGCGCGCTGGCACGTTGTAAAGACGAGGATATCAATGCCGCGCGTGATTCGCTGAAAAAAGCGAAGCATCCCCGGATCCACGTGTTCCTGGCCACGTCGAAGATCCACCTGAAGTACAAATTCAAAAAGGCCGAAGAGGAAATTCTCGAGCTTGCCGTGCGTGCGGTAAGACGCGCCCGTAAGTTCTGTCCGGATATCGAGTTCTCTCCGGAAGACGCGACCCGTTCCGACCGGGAATTCCTTTATCGCGTGATTGAGGCCGCGATCGACAGCGGCGCGCGTACGATCAACATTCCGGACACGGTCGGGTACAGCTATCCCCAGGAGATCCAGGCGCTCATCGAAGACATATTTTCGCACGTGCCCAACATCGGCAAGGCGGTGATTTCGATTCACTGTCATAACGATTTAGGGCTGGCCACGGCGAATTCCCTGTCGGCGGTGCTCGCGGGCGCGCGGCAGATCCATTGTACGCTCAACGGGATCGGAGAGCGCGCCGGCAACGCGTCGCTGGAAGAGCTGGTCATGGCGATGAAGGTGCGGCGGAAGGCCTTTCGCGGGGTGTATACCGATATCAATACCAAGGAGATTTACCGGGCGTCGCGTCTGGTGAGTACGCTCACCGGTTTTATGGTCCCGCCGAACAAAGCGATCGTGGGACGGAACGCGTTCCGGCACGAATCAGGGATCCATCAGGACGCGATATTAAAGAAGCGCAGTACCTACGAGATCATGAATCCCCGTGACATCGGGATCGGGAAGAGTCAGCTGGTTCTGGGGAAGCATTCCGGCCGGCATGCCTTGTTGCAGCGGCTGAAGGATTTAGGGTTTGTCTTGGATAAGACCAAGGGAGAGCGGGTATTCTCGCGGTTTAAAGCGCTGGCCGATAAAAAAAAGCAGATCTTCGACGACGATCTCATCGCGCTGGTGGAGGAAGAGATCAGGAAAAAGAAAAAGATCTGTTCTCTGGTATCAGTGCAGGTCACGACCGGCACCGATATTCCGCCCGAGGCGAAAGTGAAGATCAAATATAAGGGGAAGGTCCATGAAGCGCGTTCCGGCGGCGACGGACCGGTCGACGCCTGTTATAAGGCGATCGACAAGATTACTAAAGTCCGGCCCAAATTATTAAGTTACAAGCTTGATGCGGTGACCCGCGGCAAGGACGCGCAGGGGATGGTCCGGGTGGAAGTGCAGTATAAGAATAAGACCATTCGCGGGCAGGGCGCCAGTACCGACGTGCTGGAGGCGTCGGTGAAAGCGTATCTGGACACGTTGAACAAGATTCTCTCGTAGGCAAAGGAGCTGATTAGCCGGGAATGAAGTATGTACTCAATCTCGTCGCGCTGGCAGTGATCGGTCTGGTGATTTTCGGTGTAATGAGGTTTAAAAAGTCCGACGCCTACTATACCTACCGCCAAAAGCTCGACGACATCACCTCCGAGGGGTCCGAATACCTCGAAGTCAAGAAACATAATATCAAAATGGATTACGGCCCGGGCCGCGACAGGCCGATTACCTTCGTGAAACGTGAGACGCTTTTGCGGGAGTATCTGCCCATGGTTTTCGGGCATTTTTCCGACGAAGAATGGAAGAATTTCTGGGAGATCGTATATAAACCCGTCCCGAAAAAGAAGGGCGACTACCGGGTGAAGCAGTACCGTTCTCATTCCGAGATCGAGAGTATTCTTCGCCGCGCCTACCCGAATCCTTTCACCTATTTGAAACCCGAACATTGGAAAGTGTTCTGGAAAATCGTGGAAGGGGAATATGACTGAGCGCGGTCCCCTCTACGGGTTGATCGGCTTTCCCGTCCTTCATTCCTTTTCTCCGGCCATGCATAATGCCGCTCTGCGTCATCTGGAAATGGAAGGTGAGTATCTTCTGTTTGAAGTCGCTCCCCAGGAACTTGAGGCGTTTTTCGATTCCGAGACGGTCCGGGATGCCTCGGGCCGTGAGATCGCGTCGGCATGGATCAGGGGCCTGAACGTCACCGTGCCCCATAAAGAACGGGTGCTGGAATACGTGCAACTGGATAAAGAATCTTTTTATTTGAAACATCTGGGGGCGGTCAATACGGTCGCCTTCCGGCCGGAGGGAAGGGCCGGGTTTAATACCGACGTGCCGGGATTCTCGTGGCATCTGCACCAGCTGGACGTTTCACCCGCGGGAAAACGGACTGCGGTTGCCGGCGCCGGCGGGGCCGCCCGCGCGGTCTGTTACGCGCTGGTGCAGAAACAAGTGCGGAGTCTGGCGATATTCGATATCAAACGCGGCCGGGCCGAAGAAGTCACGGCAATGCTGCGTCGGGCCTGTCCTGAGTTCCGGGGAGAACTCACGGTGGCCGATTCGGTGCAGGGTCTCAATCTCAAGGAAAAGGATCTGGTAGTCAATGCCACCCCGGTGGGGATGAAACCCGGTGATCCTTCACCGCTGCCGGAAGACGAATTGCATGAGGAGCTGTTCGTGTACGATCTTATCTATAATCCCGCGGAGACGCCTCTGCTTGCCGCCGCCCGGCGGCGCGGCGCGCGGGGTTCCAACGGGCTTGGAATGCTGTTGTCTCAGGGAGCGCTGGCGTTCAGACATTTTACCGGCGAAAGGGCGCCGTTGGAAGTGATGCGGCAGGCGCTGCTGAAAGAAATGGAGAAGAAACATGGGTGAACAGATTCTTGTCGTGCTGTTCGGACTTGTCCTGGGAAGTTTCCTCAATGTCTGTATTCACCGGCTTCCGCGCAACAAATCGATCATATCGCCGGGTTCGTCCTGTTCGCAATGCGGTCATCGTTTGCGGTGGTACGAGAACATCCCGTTGTTGAGCTATCTCCTCCTGCGGGGGCGCTGTACCTATTGCCGAAAGAAAATCTCGCTCCGTTATCCGGCAGTGGAGGTGCTGACCGCACTCGCGCTGGCGGTTCTCTACACGCATTTCGGATTGACGCTGGCGTTTTTCAAGTACGGCTTCTTCTTCTGCATGCTCATTCTTGTGTCGTTCATCGATATCGATTACCACGCCATCCCGGCGACCCTGTGCTTTTTGGGGATTGTCGCGGGACTGGCAATTGATCTCGCAGTCAGCATCCTGCGCTTCCGCCAGGGGCAGGTGGATCTGTCTTCCCTGCCGATTTCCCATTCCTTTCGGGGACTGGTGTTCGCGCTGGGGTTTACGTATTTATTTAAATTCTTCGGCGATATCCTGATGGGCGTGTATCTGTCGCTGAGGAAGAAAGAATCGATCGAAGGAGAAACCGAATCCCTTGGGTTGGGAGACGTGGATTTTATGGGAATGGTAGGGGTTTTTCTCGGGAGTTCTTATGCTGTGCTGGTCTTCTTTCTCGCGCCGGTATTCGCGGTCATCTATTCGATAGGGGCGCTCATGTTCCGCCGCTCGCATCTCATTCCGTACTTACCGTATTTATCGCTGGCGGCAGTGGTGGCCTTTTTTTGGGGCCAAAAAATTATTTCTCTGCTGTTATATTAGGACTGGAGAGGCGAACTCGAGAAAAGGAGGAGGCATGCGGATACTTACTGCCGGCGAATCTCACGGTGCCGGAGAAATAGTCATTATCGAAGGCTTCCCTCAGGGAGTACCGGTTACGGCCGAAGAGGTAAACGCGGAGCTGAAACGGCGTATGTCGGGGTTCGGGCGCGGCACGCGCATGAAGATTGAACATGACCGGGTCGAATTCCTGGCGGGTTTGAGAAATTTGGTCTCACTGGGCAGTCCGCTGGCGATGTGGGTGAAAAACAGGGACCAGAAAATATTTCCCCAAAAAAAAGATGCGCTTCCCGCGCTTACCGTTCCCCGTCCGGCGCACGCCGATTTGCCCGGGGCGTTAAAATACGGCCACACGGATGTCCGCAATATATTGGAACGCGCCTCCGCCCGGGAGACCGTGGCCCGGGTCTGCGCCGGCAGCGTGTGCAAACAGTTCTTGCGGCGGCTGAAGATCGTCATCGCCAGTCATACCGTAAGGGTCGGGTCAGTGGCTGCGGAGAAGAAACCCCGGTCGGCGGAGGATATCCGTTTCCGGACGAAAAGGTCTTCGCTGAACTGTATTGATGCCGCGGCGGAGAAAAAGATGAGGGAAGAAATTTCAGCCGCGGAACGCGCCCGCGACAGTCTCGGCGGGATCTCGGAAATCTGGGCCGAGGGCCTGGTCCCCGGATTAGGCAGTGTGATGCATTATGACCGCCGTCTTGATTCCCGGATCGCGCACCATCTCATGAGCATTCCCGCGGTCAAAGGCGTGGAGTTCGGCTTAGGATTTGAATATGCGTCCTGCCGCGGGAGCGAATCACATGATCCGATTCAATACCGCAAATCGAAGGGGTTTCGCCGAACGAAAAATAGTTCCGGAGGGATCGACGGAGGAATGTCTACGGGTGAACCGGTCGTCGTCCGGATTGCCATGAAACCGATCGCGACCGTAAGAAAACCGCTGCCGTCGGCGGATTTGAAGTCAAAAAAGAAAAAGGATGCGATCGTGGAACGGTCGGATACCTGCGCGATTCTTGCCTGCGGCGTGATTGCCGAAAGCATGCTCGCGATCGCGCTCACGGAGACCGTGCTGGAACAGTTTGGAGACGTGTCTGTGGAGGAGATCCGGCAAAGGTATCAACGCTACAGGCGCCGGGTAAAGTAACACCGGGCACGAGGAGGATACATGAAACAATATCTGTTATGTGGTATAGTACTCATGGGGTTGGGGTGCGGCGCGCCGCAGAAAGAGCAGTCGTCGCAGGCCGAAAAGACGCCGGTGTCCGCGGCCGTACAGGAAGAGAAGGAGACGGTGCGTACACCATCACGGCGCGCCGGCCGGAAAAAAGACTGGTTTTTTTCGGTGCGTGATCCCCGGACCGAAACGGCGGTATATTACGACCAGTACCGGAACGTGGTCGCCCGGGACGAAAAGGAGTGAGCGCATGAAAGAAAGAAGGGAATGGATCCGGCTGAGCACCGATGTGAATATCAAATGGACTCCGGTTGATACGGAAGGAGGCCTGTGCGAGTATAACGATCAGGAGAGTAAAAATATCGGTACCGGAGGGATCTGCATGTTGGTGGACGAACCGGTAGAGTCCGGCGACTGCGTGTATTTGGAAATAGAACTTCCCAACGCAAGGGTGATCCGGGCCAAGGGCATGGTGATCTGGAAAAGCGAGTTCGAGGTGATCGGCGGACAGCAGGAGAACAAGCAGGAGATCGGAGTGAAATTTTACGATTTAGCCGAGGATGACCGTCATGAGCTGGAGCGATTCGTATTTTCCAAAGTAAAAAAGGGAAGTTGATTTGCGGACAAAAGCGAAAAAATCCGTACTTATATTTATCTTCGCCGCGGTTTCTTTTTCTCTCCCCGGAGTATGCGCGAATTCTTTATACACGAAGTTGGTGGAGGCGCTGTCCGGATCAATGCCCCGGTTGTACGTCGAGGAGATGGCGGAAAAAAACTCGGGCAAACGAATCGGCGGCAGTGCCGAGCTGGTAAGCGTAAGCGTGAATACCAAAGGGTATACGGTCGCCTATTTGCGTCCGCGTGACGCTGAAAGCGTGGGGATCGCGGTATTCGTCCTGCCGAACAAAGCGAAGTACGTTCGTTCTTTACCCTCCGGTCACCGGACCAAATTCGTGGGTACCTTCGTAGGGCTCACCATGAATACGCTCGTCGTCAAGGACGGCTACGTCCGTTAAAGACTCTTTTCCTGTAACCGTTTCCAGCAAAAGCCGTGATTCCCGTTGTTTTGCCCTCATCCCGCGTGGTATATTCGAATGAAAAGCGCAAACCTCGAAAGGGCAATTTCCGGGTTTTCCGGGATGCGCAAAGCCGCGGGTTCCTCAAGAGAACAGCCAGGCTACCGAAGGTTGAAGATTCGGTAGCCTTTTTTTTTAATATGCCCTGGTTGACGGGAATGGGGATTCTCTTTCAATCAGTTATTTATCACACCAAAGAAGGGGGAGTATGAAGAAGGTATTGTGTTTGTGTGCATTGAGTTTTTTCATCTGTGGGCTCGCGTATCCGTACGGGAACAACGATCCGATGGAATTCAGCGTGCGGGGGCATTATGAGCCGAAGCTGGAGGTAGAAATACTCGATACCTATGACAATGATCAGGACACAGAGATTCAAGTCGGCGATCTCCAGCAGGGCGACAATATCCTGGAGAATTTGGTGAAAATCGGATTTTCCAGCGCGTCACCGTTGAAACGTGAGACTGTACATCTCCGGGCAGAAAATCCGGAGCAGTTAAAGTTTAAATGGCGCTACAACATGCTTTCCGGCAATACCCATACCGGAGGGGATATGTGGCATGGAAGACGCAGCTGGAACGCGAATTTCAAGGCCGGAGAATCATTAGAGATCGACGGGAACGTGCTTGTTCCCGAAGATACGCCGGCCGGGAATATCTCGCGTCAATTTACGGTGACGGTAGTCGAATCGTTGTAACTTCACCTGAATATGATACGGCGCCCCGGCTGTAACCGTAGTCCGGAGGAGCCGGAAACAAACGTCCTTACCGCCGCCCGTCCCTAAAGAGAGAGCCTTCCGCTGATCGAAAAGTGAGAGCGGGAGGCTCTCTCTTTTTATAATACTACCTGTAGGGGGATTCGTCTGGGCAAACTGATTGACACTCAATAAATTGTGTGTTAAGGTAAAGAAAAAATGAACAGAATACTTGCCGCCTGCACTTTTTTTCTTTGCTGCTGTCTGTTTCCGTTCGGTGCGGTCCCCCTTTCCATTACCGCCCGCCCGCCGAGTTTCGATCTTTATTGCGCTCCCCGTTCCGTGCGTACCTTTGTGCTGGAAGTGAATAATACCAACGAAAACCGGGAGCTGGAGCTGAAGCTCTCCGTGGAAAGTCTTTCTTTCGACCCCGACGGCAATATCAATTTTCGCACACTGGAGAAAGATCCCGAAGGTGTGGCCAGCTGGATACAGCTTCCCGTTACTAGGGTGAAACTCGCGCCGCAGGAAGACCGAGAAATTCCGCTGCGGCTCAGGGTGCCGCCCAAGATCCCGACCGGCGGCTACTACGCCGCGGTGATCGTGGAACCGGCCCAAGATACGGCCGCGCCGCGTACCGGGTTAAACGTATCGGTGCGGCTGGCGTCGATTGTCAGGATCACGGTGCGGGGCCAGGATCCTCTGCGCAAAGACGCGCGCGTCGCTTCCGTCGAACAGATCACCGGACCGGTTGATCCGGAAGAGCTGACCGAAGCGGAGGTCCAGGGTATCAGGGGGAAGGTCGCGGAAGCATTTCCCAATACCAACGGACTGTTTTTCATCGCCAAGGTGGAAAACACCGGGAATATTCACGTGGAAACCGAGGGGAGTATTTTAGTGAGAACCGGGGAGAGACGCCGGGCCGGGATGGCCAAGTTTGCCGCCGAACGGGGGATTGTGTATCCGGGGTCGTCCCGTTTATTTGTGGCTCACTTTCCTTATTTTCTCGCGGAAGGCGACTACATCGCGGAAGTGCGGCTGGGGTACGGCGGTGCGCGGCCGTTAATCCAGAAATTCCCGTTTACGATTCGCGTGGCGCGTGACGGCACGGACGAAAGCGGGGATATCTTTTCGCCGCTGGAGATCATTCCGAAGGAGATCGAACTTTCCGCGGTGCCCGGCGCGTTCCGTACTCAGAAGGTATTGGTGTTCAACAGGTTGAGGGAAGATCTCGCGCTCTCGGTATCGGCGCGGGGTGCCCTCAGGGAATGGATTCAATTCGTACAGCCGGTAGTGCCGATAAAAGAGGCACAGGAAAAAAATATAATTTTCAGAGTAAGGGTGCCTCGCTCCGCGGAGCCGGGTGACTATGCGGGGATGCTGGTACTCGAAGATGCCGCTGCCGGCATTCGGGAGGAGATCCCGGCGGTCATTACTCTTCATTCAAGGACAAGATGAGGAAATATTACAAATTTTTCACCGTATTGATAAGCTGTCTTTTTTGCCTGTCGCTGCCTTGTGCGGCCCAGCGGGACTTTTATGATTACCTTCAGGAAGAGGAGACCGCAGGGCAAGTGATGGTCAACAACGTGTTTTATGAAACCGACGTGCGCCAGGCATTACAGGATATTTCAGCCCAGACTGAAGTACCCATTGTGGTCGGTCCTTCGGTGGAAGGGTTTGTGAGCCTGGAACTGAAAAACGTGCCGCTGGAAGACGCGCTGACCATGCTCCTGGTACCGCTGGGCTATTCCTACAAAAGGGTCGAGAACTACTACATAGTGGGTCTTGCCAAGCCGGAAAGTCCGGTATTCGATATGCTGGCCAAGACCGAAGTGATCCGGCTCAGTTATATCAAAGCGGCCGATGCGGTTGAATTGATTTCGGAGTTTTTTAAACCGTACGTGAAAGCGAACGAATACAATAATTCGGTCGCGATCACTGCGCCGCAGAATATTATTGACCGCTTTAAGGAAGATATCCGCAAGATCGATCATCCTCGTCAGCAGGTAATGATGGAAGCCCTGGTGGTGGAGGTATCGGAATCAGGCCGCAAAGAACTCGGCGTGGAGTGGGGCAGTATGCAGGAAGGCGGGTTTTCGGTAAGCCCTCCCGGTGACGTGGAATATACCAATTATTTAGGAATCGGGAGCCAGAGCGACCAGTATGAAGTCGCCGGGACGGTCACCCGCGACACCCTGCTGACGCTGAAGACCCTTATCCAGACCGGGCGCGCTTCGATCCGGGCCAATCCCCGTATTGCCGCGCTCGACGGGGAGGAGGCGAGTATTTTCATCGGCCGGGAAGAGTGGTTTCTGATCAATACCGGTTCCCAGGCCTATCCTTATAATACCCTGCAGTCGATTAAAACCGGAGTGACGCTTAAGATTACTCCCAATGTCTCGGCCGACGGACAGATTACCGTGAAGATACAGCCGGAAGTAAGCGAGGTCGTGGGCACGCAGAGCGCCCAGCAGCTGCCGATCGTCAATAGCCGCAACGTTTCCACGACGATCCGGGTCACCGACGGGGAAACGATCGTCATCGGCGGACTGCGTCAGCAGAATACCCAAACGACTGAGCGGCGCACGCCCGGTCTGGGCAGACTGCCGCTGGTCGGCGGATTATTCCGCAGTGACAACATGACCTCCGAAGACAAAGAAGTGCTGATTTTTATCACTCCCCATCTTTCGCCTCGGGAAATCATCGAGCTGGGGAACAAGACCGCCGCGACCGTAGACGCGCCGCGCGGCCGGGCGTCTGACCAGCGGATGACCGTAGCCGATCTGGCGGTGCTGTCAAACTCCCAGCGGGAGCAGGTACGGGAGTATATTTCTCTCGTGCGCAATGTCTTAAGCGACGCGCGGTTGAACGATTTACTGCTCAGCGTGCACGACGATTCCGTGCGCAGCCGGGCGGTGGTGATCCGCTTTGACGTCAGTCAGCAGGGCTACGTCCAGCGCTTCGAATTTCTTCAGCCGTCCGGTTCTCCGGTCGTCGATCGGGTGATCGAAGAGGCGGTAAGGGAAGCCAGCCCGTTCCCGCCCTTTCCCAAAACCATCGGCAAAAAGGCTCTTACCGTGCGCATTCCGTTTTACCTGCAGCGCCGCTGAAATGGGGACGGTTCTGTTTTTTGATTCCCGGAGAACGAGGCCGTACCCGAAAAAAACCTTGCGATACACAATCGCTATGTTATAATTGCTCATTATCCGGCCGCAGGGCCGGTGATAATCTGGATACACAGGATTTTCCTGCGAAAGTTTTCTTCTTCCGTGGCGAGGTAGCTCAGAAGGTAGAGCGAGGGACTGAAAATCCCTGCGTCAGGGGTTCGATTCCCTTCCTCGCCACTTTCACGTTTTCATTGAAAAACGCGCGTGCCGACGCATCAAGCGACGTAGGCAGATGCGTGAGCGAGCCGGGGAACAACGTCGAATACATGTTGCTGCGCAACCGTTGTTGCCCTTCCTCGCCACTTTCACGTTTTCATTGAGTGTAGACCTTTGTTCTTTGTGTAGTGGATGAAAACGAGTGAAGAAGCGAAGCCCTGACGTAAAAGGGAGTCTGAGGGAAAATTTTCCCTCAGAGTATTTTCTCTTCTTTGAAGGAAGGGGAGTGACAGCCCCGGTGACAGGTCGGGGCGTCAGAGAGGGGAAACGTAGTTTCCCCTTTATGAGGAGGAGTGCAGCGACGAGCGTCAGCGGGTTCGATTCCCTTCCTCGCCACTTTCACGTTTTCATTGAAAAAAGCGCGTGTCGACGCAGGCAGCGGCGCCGGCCGCACGAGAAGCGAGCCGGGGAACAACGTAAAATACATGTTGTTGCGCAACCGTTGTTGCCCTTCCTCGCCGCGCTCACGTGTTCATCTTCTTTTTAAACATACTTCATATCGTATCGCGCATCGAAACACCATCCGCGCGTCTGCTTCTTCGCGAAAACCATTCGCTTCTCAGCACATTCTCGGCACTCAATCCGGTGTATCATGGAACAGGGAGGTGGATATGCGAATCCTGTGGGTAGGAGTGTGTCTATGGATGAGTGTGATCCCTTCGGCGTACGCTGCGTTCCAACCGGTGCACGGCATTGACGATGCCTACATCGTGGACGCGGAATTTTCTCCGTTCGATCCTTCCGTCATCTACGCGGCGTCGCGCAACAGCCTCTATGTGCGCGCCGGCGGTCGGGAGCGTTTTGACAAGCTCGCGGTTTACAAGGATGAACACGTCCGCCGGGTAATATGCGATCCAACTGTTGCCGGACAAATATATGTGGTGACCTCACGCAGTGTGTACCTGCGCGACGGAACCCAGGAAAAAGTCTTTTCCGTGCCGGACGAAGAACAAATCCTTTCCGCCGCGATAGAGGAGAAAGCCATTTATGTCGGCACAGACCAAAATCTGTATTATTCCGGACGAGGACTGCGGCAGTGGAATACCGTGAAAGGAATGCGGGAAAATCCGGTGTACGGTCTTACTCCCGCTCCGGCCGGGATGTATTGCGCGTCGGCAAAAGGGGTCCTGCTGCTGGAAAGGGCCCGGATCGTGAAACGGCTGTTCGTCTTCCCTTCGTCGGAGGAGGAGGCGTTCGAAGAAGCGCGGGTGGTCCATGTCGATATCGCGAACCCTCAGAAGATATGGCTGGGAACTACCCGCGGATTATACCTTTCCGAGGACGGAGGAGGGTCGTGGCAAAAACTGTATCTTCCCGGCATGCAGAGCAGTGCGGTCGCCGATCTGGCGCAGACATCACTGGCGGCCCAGTTCCTCTACGCGGCTACCGAGCACGGCGTGTTTCAGATCCATACCGGTAACCGGCGGGTGAACGTAATTTACGAGGGGCTTGTCTCCTCGGACGTCAACGCCGTTATCTTTGCTCCCGAAGGGGTAATGTATGCGGCCACCCCGCGGGGATTTTTCCGGCACGCGTATTTTTCCCCGTTCGACCCGCCGGAATCTTTGCGTAAAATACTTGTGCGGGAGCCGGATATTCGGGAAGTGCAGGAAGCGGTATTACGCTATAACGAGATCAGCCCGGAAAAAATCCGCCGGTGGCGTAACAGTGTCCGCTACCGGGCTTTGTTCCCCACGGTTAATCTTGATTATGACAAAACTATTTACGGCACTGCGGGCGGGAGCTCTTACGACGGGAAATGTTTTGTCGGCCCGAGGGACTGGGGAGTCCGTCTTTCCTGGGATGTCGGCGATCTGATATGGAATCCGTATGAGGACGACATTGATACCCGTTCGCGGCTCAATACCCAGCTGCGGCTTGATGTCCTTGATGAAATCAACCGGGTGTATTTTGAACGGCTCCGGCTCAAGATGCGTCTGGCGTCGGGCGAGCTTACGAAAGAGGAATATCGAAAAACCCACTTGCGCATGCGGGAGCTAACTGCTATCCTAAATGGATATACCGGCGGTTTTTTCAGCCGGCGCTGTAAGGAGCTCCATGAACGATAAACCGTATGTGTTGATTATGTGCGGAGGACAGTCTGTCCGGCTGTGGCCGCTGTCAGAATACAAAAGCAAGAATTTTCTCGATCTGTTCGGATTCTCTCCCCTGGAACACACGATCCGGCGGTTTCTTAAAGTGACCACGAAGGATCGGATCTTTCTGGTCGCCAATCAGTCCGAAAGGGCCTCTTTGAGGAGGATCCGTTCTCTGCCCTCAAAGAATATCTTTTACGAACCGGCCAGCCGCAATACCGCGGCGGCGGTGCTGTTCGCGTTACGTAAGATGCCGCGGAAGGTGAAAGGAACGCTGGTCATTTCCCCGGTGGACCATTATATCCGGCCGGAGGGGAAATTTCGAAGCGCGCTGACAAAAGCGCTACGGGCTGCGCACACCGGAACGATCTGTACTCTCGGCGTCAGACCGGATTCACCCTCGGTGCACATGGGGTATATTCAGGCCGGGATGCAGCGCGGGCGCAATCTCTATGAGGTGCACCGTTTCGTGGAGAAACCTTCTGTGGCACAGGCGAAACGGCTTTTGCGCGGAAAGAAGACATTTTTTAACTGCGGGCTGTTTATCGCGCCTGTCCGGGTGCTGTGGGAGGAATTCGAGCGATGGTATCCGTTCACTTCGCTGTTTTGCAACGCGCGCGCCCACGCGGATTTTCGCCGGGTGTACCGAAAAATTCCCGCGGAGCCGTTCGATAAAGTGATTATGGAAAAGACCCGCCGGCGGGCCGTGGTACACGGGCAATTTTCCTGGAAAGACTTCGGCAGCTGGCACACGGTATACGAATTGCTTAAGAAAGACTCTCAGGGAAATGCGCTGAACGGAAATGTGTGTGCTGTGCGGGCGAAGAACAACTGCGTGTATCTGACCGGGGAGAAGAAAAAACTTCTGTTGATGGGGCTCGAGGATGTATTTGTGATCGACACTCCCGAGCACACGTTCATCGCGCACCGGCAGGAACTGGATAATCTGAAAGCGACACTGCGCCGGTTGAATCTGCGCGGCTGACAAGGTCGCAGCGACGTGTGTCGTGAATTCTTACGCATTGGCTTCGGAGTCTGAAGGCAAGGAGGAGACATGGAGAAAGAATCTCTGGATTTTCTCACCCAATTGATAGGTGCCATAAGTCCTTCCGGGTATGAGCAGCGCGCCGCGAAGTTGTGGCAGACGCGTACCGCACTGTGCGGGGCCTCCGTGAAGACCGACGTGCATGGAAATTCCATCGCGTGTCTGGGCACCAAGGAAACCCCGCGGATCATGCTGGCGGGTCACATTGACGAAATCGGCTACATGATCAAGTATATTGATAAAGAGGGTTTTTTGTATTTCGCGCCGGTCGGAGGGATCGATCCGCAGTTGATGCCCGGACAGCGTGTCTGGGTGCAGGGGAAAAAGGATCGTGTACTCGGGTTGATCGGCAAAAAGCCGATCCATCAGCTGGATGAGTCGGAACGGAAAAAAGTAGTGAAGGTAGATCAGTTATGGATCGATATCGGTGTGCGCAATGAAGAAGAAGCGCGGGAGCTGGTGTCGGTGGGGGACGTGGCGGTACCGGCCGTGGGACTGGAAGAAACGCGGAACCGGCGCTATGTGGGGCGCGGATTCGACGACCGCGCCGGCGCGTTCACCGTCAGCGAAACCCTCAAAGCGCTGGCGGCCTCACCGCCGCCGGCCTCGGTGTTCGGCGTGGCCACGGTGCAGGAGGAAATCGGGATCCGGGGAGCGCGGACCAGCGCTTACGGGATCGATCCGCATGTCGGGATTTGCGTGGAGGTGACCTTCGCGAGCGATTCGCCCGGGATGAATAAACGCAAGGAAGGCGATGTGCGGCTGGACGCGGGGCCGGTTCTCGGCCGGGGGCCGAATATCAATCCCAAGGTGTTCGAAACGCTGGTAAGAGCCGCTGAGGAGTATGGTATTCCGTACCAGATCGAAGCGCAGCCCCGGGCAACCGGTACCGACGCGAACGTGATGCAGCTGACCCGGGCCGGAGTGGCGACCGGACTGGTGAGCATTCCCCTGCGGTACATGCACACACCGGTGGAACTGCTCAGCTTAAACGATGTGCAGAATACGGTGAAACTGTTGGAGAAAGGAGTGAAGGCGCTCGCGGAAGTCCCTTCGTTCCTTCCTTCGATCTAATCACAAGATGAAACATGTGACCGTCGCGCAGATGAGGGAGTATGACCGTCGGGCGATCGAAGAGTATGAAATCCCGGCGATGATTCTCATGGAAAACGCGGGGCTTCGCGCCGCGGAAGTCGCCGCGGAAATACGGCCTTCGGATCCGGATACGGTGTGTGTGCTCTGCGGCAAGGGGAATAACGCCGGCGACGGTTTCGTGTGCGCCCGGCATCTGCTCAATAAAGGCATGCGGGTCGTGGTGGTGTGTTTCGGCCGGGAGGATGATCTTTCTCCGGAAGCAGCGGCCAATTACCGTATTCTCACCCATATGGATGCCGAGATCCTTCTCGGTGCCTCGGCCCGGGAGGGTTATTCCCGGGAAATCGATGCCGCGGGGCTGGTAATCGATGCCTTATGCGGGGTCGGAATCCAGGGCGCGCTGCGAGAACCTTTGGCTTCAGTCGTGCACTATTTGAACCATGCCAGGAAACCGGTATTGGCGCTTGATGTACCTTCCGGACTCAACGCCGACGACGGTACGGTTGAAGGGATGGCGGTCCGAGCGCAGACTACGGTGACCTTCGCGTTTCCCAAGCGCGGGTTCATTCAAGCCGACGGGCCGGAATTTTGCGGAAGGGTAGTGGTCGCGGATATTTCGATCCCGCGGGAAAGGGGAGACCGCTCATGAGCAGAGACCAGTTTTCCTTCCCGGAAATCGACAGGGCCCGCAAGATCCTTGGACTGGATTGGGAAGCGTCGGTAGGAGAGGTGCGCCAGCAGTACCGGAAGTTTTCCAAGCAGTTTCACCCGGATACCTGTTCCGAAGAGAGCAAAAAGGAATGCGAGGAAAAATACAAAGAAGTGACCTGGGCGTATCATACGCTCATGGAGTACATTTCCGCATTCCGTATTTCCTTCCGCGAAAAAGAAGTAAAACAGATGAGTATGGATAAATTAACCTATCGTCATCTTCAGCAGTTTTACGATGACTGGTGGGGAAACATTTAAGCCTTCGGCTTCAAAATAATCCTTGAGTAACCTTTCCTTTATTGATAATATCAGTATTTCGAAAGGGAACACACGATGGACGCGCAGCGATATTTTTATGGACCGGTGCCTTCGCGGCGGCTGGGATATTCCCTCGGGGTCGACGTCATCCCGAAGAAACTCTGCCCTTTTGACTGCGTGTACTGTCAGACCGGCCGGACTACCGAAAAGACGATCGAACGCGTTTCTTTCGTGAATACCGACCGTTTGAAAAAGGAGCTCATCGGGATCCTCGCCGGAAAGGCGACGATCGATGTGATCACCTTCTCCGGTTCGGGCGAGCCGACGCTTCATCAGAATCTGGACCGCATCATCGCCGTAATCCGGGAGGTATGCGGCCGACGGATCCCGGTATGCGTAATTACCAACAGCTCCTTGTTGTTCCTTCCCGAAGTCCGCCGGGAGCTTGCCGCCGCTGATATCGTCATCCCTTCGCTTGACGCGCCGAACGAGGCGCTGTTGCGTAAGATCAACCGTCCCTGTGCCCAGGTGAATTTCGAGCGGATCGTAGAAGGGCTGGTCAAATTCCGGGCGGAATTTGAAGGGAGGTTCTGGCTTGAGATCATGATCGTGAAAGGGATCAACGATTCACCGGAAGCGGCCGCCGAATGGAAGGGGTTGATTCAGCGGATACGTCCCGACAAGGTTCAGTTGAACATTCCGGTGAGGCCTTCCCAAGAGCATGCGGCGGTTCCGGATCAGGAAACGCTGCGGATGATCCAGGAGGTGATCGGCGAAGAGACGGAGGTCGTGCTGCCCTTTGAAAAGCAGCCGGCCGCGCGGCGGGACGAGCGCATCGAAGAAGAAATTGTCGAGTACTTGCGCCGGCGTCCGGCGACGCTGGCCGATCTCTGCGCTTCGACCGGCGCCGAAGAGGAAACGGTCCGGCGCGTGCTGGAGGAGCTGGTTTCCTCCGGCCGCGCCTGTGGGCAGAAGCACCAGGGGGTCGAATATTTCCGGATCAATGATTAAAGAGAACGTCCAGCGTATACTGCGGGAACTGTCCGGCCGGGCCGAGATCGTCGTCGCCGCAAAAACACGTACCGCAGCCGAGGTGCGGGAAGCGGTAGCCGCGGGGATTCGTATGATCGGGGAGAATTACGTCCAGGAAGCCGAGAGAATTCGAGACCGGGTTCCCGGCGACGTCCGGTGGCACTGTATCGGGCATTTGCAGAAAAATAAAGCGAGAAAAGCGGTGAAGATATTCGATATGATCGAAACGCTCGATTCTCTCGCACTGGCGGAAGTGCTTGAGAAGGAATGCGCGAAACAGGAAAAGAGGATGCCGGTGCTGATACAGGTCAACTGCGCGAGGGAGCCGCAAAAAAGCGGGGTGCTGCCCGAAGAGACGGCGGAATTCTCCGCCCAGATAGGGAAATTCAAGTGGCTCCAGCCGCGCGGACTGATGACGATGGGGCCGTTTTTAGATTCCGCCGAAGCGCTGCGTCCTTATTTCCGCCGGACCCGGGAGTTGTTTGATGAAATTGCCGGGACGCAGAAGATCTCCTCATGGACGATGTTGTCCATGGGAATGAGCGGCAGTTACCGGGTGGCCGTTGAAGAGGGCGCGACGCACGTCCGGCTCGGAACGGTAATTTTCGGAATGAGACCGAAATGAAATTAAAAGTGCTTTTCGATAAAGATAGTCAGGATCCGCGGTATGCCTCCGGCTGGGGCCTTGCCTATTTGCTTGACGGCCGGCTGTTGTTTGATACCGGGGAAAAAGGAGAGTACCTGCTTGAGAACCTCCGAGTGTTGCAAATCGACGCCGCGCGTGTGGAAATGATCGTCATTTCGCACGCGCACTGGGATCATACCGGAGGATTGTCCGCTTTTCTTGATCTTCATCGGCACGCGTCGGTCGCCGGCTGTGCCGAGGCGGAAAATCTCTTGTCTCTTCCCTCCGGCACTCGGTTTGTACCGGTGACTGAAGGACAAGAGCTTATTCCCGGCGTGTGGACATCGGGATGTCTCACTACCCGGTACCACGACGCACCGCTGGCCGAACAGGCCTTATTTGTCAAGACCGGCTCGGGGATTGCGGTGCTTTCCGGCTGTGCTCATCCCGGGATCCTTTCGTTTGTGGAACTTGCCCGGCACTGCTTTCCGGAGGAGCCGCTCACCTTTGTCGGCGGCGGATTTCATTTGATCAACCGGGATCCCCGGGAGATACGCTACATCGCGGACAAAATGAAGCAGATGGGTGTGCAGCGGGTCGGCCCGTCTCATTGCAGCGGATATGAGGCGTTTGAAATATTCCAGCAGGTATTTGGCTCCGATTGTGTGCGGCTGAAGGTCGGCAAAGAGGTAGAGGTGTAATGAAAACTCATATCACAGGAATTGTGTTGGGGTTGTGCATCACGAGCGGCTGCGTACAGATGAAGGATTACGTCGGGGTCAGACATGGGGCGTTCGGGGTGGATATGAAACGCGGTTTTGGGCCGGGCACCGAGAAGAAAGAATATTACCTTACCGGCGACTATACCGGATTGGTAAGGGGCAGTTCCGAACGCGAAATTCGGGCGCACCTCGGTTCTCCCGCCGAGATCGGATCCACGCTGGAAGGATATACCCGGTGGGTGTATAAAGAACCGCCGATCACGCTGTATTTGAAGGATGGATATTTATATGAGTGGAAAACAGCCAAACCGGGTTCAGCTGAAGCGCAATAGACGTCCTTTATCCTTTTTTCGTCATCCCGCAGAGTATGTAGCCTCCCGGTTGCTGGGAGACCTTCTCGTCCGCGCGACCCCGCGGGGGCTCATGGCCGGAAGAATCGTGGAAACGGAAGCGTACCCCGGCGGGGATGACGATGCCTCGCATACCTTCGCGCACAAGAAAACGAACCGCACGCGAGTCTTATACGAGCCCGGAGGACGCATTTACGTATATTTGATTTACGGCATCTATCATTGTTTTAATATCGTATGCGCGCCCCGGGGCAATCCCCAGGGAGTGTTTATCCGGGCGGTGGAACCGGTTTTCGGGATCGAACAAATGAAGAAGAACCGTCCCGTGGACACAATCACAAAACTTACCAGCGGTCCCTGCCGCTGGACGCAAAGTTTTCAGGTCGGATTGGAGTTATGCGGAGAACGATTGGACGGCCGTACGTGTTGGGTGGTCCGCGGGCCGAAACGCGGGATTGCTGTGCGCCGTTCCCCCCGGGTGGGTGTTGAGTACGCAGTTGAATCCAAAACGCGTCTGCTGCGTTTTTTTATCGGAGGGAATCAGTTCGTGTCGAAGGTGTCTTTGCGCCGAACGTGCGGTTAAGCCGTCTCACGAAATTTTTGGCCCGCCAGAAATCTTCCAGGTGAGGAGAGCTAGTCCTCCCGGACGGCAGGGAGGCTCCCAGCAGGGAATTGTTCTGCAGCAGCGGTTCTTTTTCGATTTCAGGGATATCTCCGGCCGCCGCCGTTCCCGGAACCGGAGAATATTCCGCCAGAGAAATTTTCGCCCCCTGCTCGTGCAGTGTTTCTGCTTCGGTGAGGAAGCGGTCGATATCTTGTCCGGGATATCCCAAAAGCATATATACGCTGAATTCTCCCCGGCGGTATCCGCCCCGGGAGAGCACTTGCAGTGCTCGGGAGAGATCATGACGTCCGACTTTATCGTTCCAGCGGGTGTGAAGTGCCGGATCGAGAGTTTCTAAACCGAAATGCGGGTTGATAAATCCCGCCGTCTTCATCAACGCGGCGGTTCTTTCGTTCAGGAAGCATAAGTGGAGCGCGTTGGGCGTATGTATGCGCAGGGGCATCCTGGAATCGATCAGGCGGCTGAGGAAATTTTCGACGAACCTGTCACCGTAGAGAAACGCGTCGTCATAAATCACGAAGTCCCGGATTCCCCGCCGCGCGTGGGCGAGAATATATTCGACGAGCCGATTCACGGGAAGGCGGAAAAACTGCGGAGAAAGTTTCCCGATCGCGCAGTAACCGCAGCGAAACGGACAGCCCCAGGAAGTGCGAAACACCAGATAGTCAAGAGAGTCGTAAAACTTGCGGTAGGCGGGCAGTTCCGAAAAAGGCGCGGCGGGGAGGTTGAGCGAATTCAGGAAAGCGGTAAGCTCCTGAAAGGGAACGACCCGGTCACAGGGGATATTTTTTTTGGCGTGTTCCCGGCAGAGCGTCGCGTAGGTGCCGCCGAGGATCAGAGGAACGCGCGGGAAACGTTTTTTTATTAGTTCCGCCGCCCGGGCGACGCCCGGATACCAGTAGGTCATGGAAGAGGTGAGAAGAATAATGTCGGGCGCGCTCGCAGGTAGCCGGCGGAGAAATTCCTGTTCCGCGATTCCGTATCGTTTAAACTCCCGGGGAAAATTGGCCAGAACCCCGGGCTTTTCGACCGTTTCTGAACGAAATTTCCCCCGGCCGTAAGGGTCGCGGGTGATCTTTGCCGCGGTACAGTCGAGATAGTGCACTTCATGTCCGGCGCGACGCAGTCCGGTAAGCAGGGTGAGAAATCCGTAAGGTTTGAGCCAGAAATCATGGGCCGCGAAATCGACGATCCAGGGGTTTACCGCGAGGATACGCATAGTGCTATTATAACAATTTTCTGTGGTATAATAAGAAAATATTATGGACTCAGCGCAAAAATTCCTTTCCACAATTGAAAAATTTTCTCTTCTCAGAAAAAAAGAGAAACTTCTCGTCGGCGTTTCCGGGGGGCCTGATTCGATCTTCCTGATCGAACAGTTGCGGCGGATACAAAAACCGCTGAAATTGACCCTGATCTGTGCCCATTTAAACCACGCACTGCGGGCAGAGGCCGATCAAGACGCTCGTTTTGTCGAGGATTACTGTGTCCGGCACCGTCTGTATTGCGTGAGTGAGAAAAGAGAACTTACCCCGGAACGGAAAAAAGATTCGCTGGAGCAGGCGGCGCGGAGAATGCGCTACGATTTTTTCCGCACGGTTTCCCGCCGGATGAAGCTAAAAAAAATCGTCTTGGCTCATCATCGGGATGATTTGGTGGAAACCGTGGTGATGCGGCTGATTCGCGGAGCAGGGCTGAAAGGTCTCCGCGGGTTTTTACCGCGATCCCGGTATAAAAACCTTACCGTAATCCGTCCGCTGATCGAATTCCAAAAACGGGAAATCCTTGACTGGCTCGCCGGGGAAGGAGTGCCTTACTGCGTCGACCGGACGAATTTTGAAGACATGTTTACCCGCAACAAAATAAGAAACAGGGTGCTTCCGCTGCTGGAGGAAATGAATCCGAATTTTTCGGAGGTGATGAGCAATCAGGCGATCCATCTCGGATTTGATTATGATTATATCCGGGCCCAGACCGAACGGGCCTATCAGGAAGTGAAGCGGGGGGAGACGCGTCGGGAAGTGCGTCTCGGGCTCGGTCCTCTCAAGAAACTGCACCCGTCTCTGTTCGCGCATGTCCTTCGCCTGGGGATTGAGGATATCAAAGGCGATACCCGGCGGATCGAAAACCGGCATCTGGAAGAAATGAAGGATCTGATCCTGCGCCGTTCCCAGGGAAGCGTGGTTCATTTGCCGTTTCTTGAAGTGCGCAAAAGCGGACGGTTGTTGATAATTAGGAACTTGATTTTATAATTCAATGAACGTATAATAAAAAACTCACTCACAGTAATAAAAATGCGCATTTTCGCGTATTCTCACGCGTCATAAGGGGGGCGAATTGCCGATGAACAAAAAGAAAAAGCCTCAGCCGGGGCCGAATATTTTCCGTACCGCTTTTTTCTGGATCCTGCTGTTTTTTGGAGTGATCTGGCTGACCAATCAGTTCAGCGGCAGTATCAGCGGACTGAACAAAGAACTCAGCTATAATGAATTTTATACCCTGCTCGAACAAAACGACCAGGATCTGAACATCCGGTCGGTAACCAAAGCCGAGAACACGCTCCGCGGCAAATTTGCCGAAGGGGAAGGGGGAGGGGAATTCTACGTGCATATTCCGGAAGAAGATCAGGAACTGATTCCTCTGCTGCGGCAAAACGTGCCCAAGTTTGAAATTGAACCGCCGAGGATTTGGACCAATTTGCTGATTTCTCTTTTCCCGGTCCTGCTCCTTATCCTCTTTCTTTGGTATTTCTCCCATAAAGGAAGTCAGATGGGTTCTCGGGTATGGTCTTTTGGGCGGTCCCGGGCGAAAATTCTGGAGAAGGAAAAAACACCCCGGGTGACGTTCGAAAACGTGGCAGGAATCGATGAGGCAAAAGAGGAACTCCAGGAAGTAATCGCGTTCCTGAAAGATCCTAAAAAATTTCAACGGCTGGGAGGCCGGTTTCCCAAAGGGGTATTGTTGGTCGGCCGGCCCGGATGCGGGAAGACACTGCTGGCGAAAGCCGTTGCCGGAGAGGCCGGGGTGCCGTTCTTCAGTATTTCCGGTTCTGATTTTGTGGAAATGTTCGTGGGGGTGGGTGCCTCAAGAGTGCGGGATTTATTCGAACAGGCGAAAAAAGCTGCGAAACTGGAGAACAAAGGCTGTATTATTTTTATCGACGAGATTGATGCTGTGGGCCGCCAGCGGTTCGCCGGTGTAGGCGGCGGACACGATGAACGGGAACAAACGCTGAACCAGTTGCTGACGGAAATGGACGGGTTTCAGACCGAGGTAGGAATTATCGTCATGGCCGCAACTAATCGTCCCGATGTGCTCGATCCGGCGTTATTGCGTCCGGGACGGTTTGACCGTCATATTGTGATACACCCTCCCGATATCCGGGGCAGGGAGGAGATTCTGAAGGTGCATACCAAGAAAGTGAAACTTTCTCAAAAAGTCGATCTCAAAGCGCTGGCGAAACGGACACCCGGATTTTCGGGTGCCGATTTGGAAAATTTGTGTAATGAAGGCGCGCTGCTCGCCGCGCGGCGCAATAAAGAGGCCGTGGAACAGGAAGATTTGGAAGAAGCAATCGAACGCGTAATTATGGGGCCGGAGAAAAAGACCCGTATCCTCTCCAAACGGGAAAAAACGCTCACCGCTTATCATGAGTCCGGGCACGCGTTGCTTTCGCTGCTGATCGGAGAAGTTGATCCTATGGCCAAAGTTTCGATTATCCCCCGGGGAATGGCCGGAGGGTATACGTTCATGCCGCCGAAGGAGGACCGCCGGTATAAATCAAAGAAAGAACTGCTTGGGGAGATTACCGTGGCCCTGGGCGGCCGTGTATCGGAGGAAATCGCGTTGAAAGATGTGACTACCGGCGCGATGAACGATCTGTCGGGAGTGACGAGGATCGCGCGGCAAATGGTATGCGACTACGGAATGAGCGATCGCCTCGGCCATTACACCGTGGGGCATACCCATGGACCGATTTTTCTCGGACGAGACATGGTCAATGAAAAAGACTACAGCGAAGAGACCGCGCGGATCGTGGATGAGGAGATAAAGAAGATCATCAACGAGTGCTATCGCCGGGCCAAGGGTCTCCTCCAGGAGCATCGGGACAAGCTCGACATTCTGGCGAATACGCTGTTGGAAAAAGAAGTGATGGATGAACAGGAAGTAAGAAAACTCATCCAGGTACATGATGAGAATATCCCCGCGGAAGATAGAGAATCAGGAACAGGCGAAAACGCTCATGCGTGACTACGGGGTCAGTCCCGAAGGGATTGACATCATGGCACCCAAGAGCGTCTACGCGGCTTTTACCATTGAAGATATTTCTTCGTGGGAAGCCAATATCATCAAGCAGCAGCTGCTTTCTCTGGGATCGGACAGTGCCGTGTGTCGCAAGGCGCTCATCAGGGAGATGAACACCCGTACTCTTATTTTCGGCACGGTATCACAGCTGCGCGCGCTCTCTGAAAAGCTGCGCGGCCAGCCGTTTCAGTTACGTCAAATCGGCCAAACCATTGCGCGTCAGCTGGATGCGATCTGTTTTCCTCATCGGCAACTACGCGCTAGAACAAAAAAAATTAATGTACAGCGGCCCGTGGTGTGTGGTATCGTGAATATGACCGTGGATTCTTTTTCGGGAGACGGGCTGCTGCGGTCCGGTGTACGCTGGACTTCGTCGACACGGAGTAAGCTCCGGTCGGTCCTGCTCTCCCAGGCAGAAGAGATGCTTGCCGACGGAGCGGACATGCTTGACATCGGCGCTGAATCGACCCGGCCGTTTTCCCGGTCGGTGAGCGAGAACGAAGAACGGAAGAGGATCGCATTCGCGGTGCGAACGCTGCGCCGGCGGTTTTCAAAAGTTCCCCTTTCCGTGGATACCTCGAAATATTCCGTGGCGCGGACGGCAGTCGAAGAGGGGATTGACCTTGTGAATGACGTGACCGCGTTGCGCACATCTCCGAAAATCGCCCAACTCGTGAAGAGGTATAAGCTCGGATGTGTGTTGATGCATATGAAAGGAACGCCGGCAACGATGCAGAAGAATCCTTCATATCAGGATGTCGTGTCGGAGATAAGTGACTTTTTTGAAGAGCGGCTGGCTTTTTGTGCCGAGCATGGTATTCATTCCGCTCAGCTGTGTCTGGATCCGGGGATAGGATTCGGGAAACGGCTGGAAGATAATTTGAAGATCATTCGGCATCTGCCCTCGCTGAAAAAATTCGGACTTCCCTTGTTTATCGGGATTTCCCGGAAGTCATTTCTGGGCAAAGTGACCGGCGCCGCGGTTCAGGAGCGGCTGGCCGGATCTCTCGCGGCAGAGGTACTCGCGCTGATCAATGGAGCAAATATTCTGAGGGTTCACGATGTAAAAGAGACAGTGCAGGCGGCAAAGGTTGTCGCGCGGACGGAGCAGGTACAATGAATATTTCGATTCCCGCCTTTGACTGGAATTTCTGGAAAATGATCGTTGAGGTATTGATCCTGTGGATGGTATTTTACCGTGTTTTTCTGTTTCTGAAAGGAACCAAAGCGGTGTACTTGCTGCGCGGGATCATTATTCTCATCATTGCGTTCTTTTTCTTTCAGAAAATGGGATTTTATGTGCTGAGCTGGTTATTGACAAAATTTTTCGCGTTTTTCCTTATTTTAGTCGTGATTATCTTCCAGCCCGAATTCCGGGAAGGTCTCATCCGCCTTGGGCGGAGACATTTTTTTTCGATTGAACCGCGGAAAGAGGAAATCGAGAAAACTCTGCGGGAAATCGTGTCCGCGGTGGGAACTCTTTCCCGTAAGAAGATAGGTGCGCTCATCGCGATAAAACGCGAGATCGGATTGAAAAGCTATATCGAATCCGGGGTGGTCGTGAACGCGGAATTATCCGCGGAACTTCTGCAGAATATTTTTTATCCTTCGGCTCCTCTCCATGACGGGGGAGTGGTGGTTGACGGTACGCATATCGTCGCGGTCGCTTGTTTATTCCCGTTAAGCGAGAACCGGGCACTGGAGCGTACGGTGGGGATGCGTCACCGCGCAGGAGTCGGCATGTCCGAAAATTCCGATGCCGTGGTGATTGTCGTGTCCGAAGAAACCGGCGCGGTGTCGCTGGCGATCAACGGACAGTTAACCCGCCATTTGACTCCGAATGATCTTTTTACTATCCTGAAGGGGCAGCTCGGCCAGCCGAAATAGGAGGGATGTCGTGAAAATTTTTCGCAAGGTAAATTTCAAAAATGTGCTCGTAAATAATCTGTGGCTCAAGCTCATGGCTTTGGCGACCGCGATTATCGTATGGATGTATGTCAGCGGGGAAATTACCAAAGGCGTGCGGATATAAGGGGAAGCAGATGCGTCTGGGAGTGAATATCGATCATGTGGCGACTTTACGCCAGGCACGGGGGACCGAATATCCTGATCCGGTCGCCGCGGCACTGCTCTGCGAGCGCGCGGGCTGCGATTCAGTTGTCGCGCATCTCAGAGAGGACCGGCGCCATATTCAGGACCGGGACGTATACCAGCTCAAGGAAAGTTTAACGGTTCCGTTTAATCTGGAAATGTCGGCGGCGCCGTCGATCCTGCGAATCGCGCTTGATCTGCGTCCGGCTCACGCGACCCTGGTGCCCGAAAAACGGCGGGAACTTACTACCGAGGGAGGGTTGGACCTTGCCGCGCACCCCGCACGTATCGGGCGGGCGGTGCGGCGGCTTCGCGCTGAGAATATCCAGGTGAGTTTATTTCTGGACCCGGTGCAAAAACAAATCCGCCTGGCCGCGGCAATGGGTGTGGAGATCATCGAACTGAATACCGGGAAGTATTCCGATACCCGTACGGTAACGGCGGCCGGCCGTGAGGCGGTGAAAATCGAAAAAGCTGCAGGTTACGCGCGGGCACAGGGGCTTACGGTCGCGGCCGGACACGGCTTGGACTATCTCAACGTTTCCCGTATCGCCGCTATTCCTTCGCTCAGCGAACTGAATATCGGCCACTCGATTATCTGCCGGGCGGTATTTACCGGAATTGTCCCGGCCGTGGAGGAAATGAAGGCCTTGACCGGAGAAAAGATCTCATGATTATCGGTGTGGGTATTGACATGATCAAAATCGGAAAAATGAAGGACGCGGTTCAGCGTTGGGGCGCGCCCTTTTTGGAGCGGGTGTTTCACCCGGACGAATTAAGGAAAATTTCTCCGGGGAAGATGTATTATCAACGGCTTGCCGCGCGTTTTGCCGCGAAAGAAGCGGTGATCAAAGCACTGCGTAAGGAATCACCGCTCGCCTTGAAAGACGTGTGTATCTTAAACCGGGCGAACGGCGCGCCCTACTGCGAAATCGGTTCGATGCCCGCCGTCGACATCGCCCTTTCCATTACTCATATCCATGAATATGCGGCTGCCTGTGCGATTGCGCAAAAGAAATCCTGATACGCATAAAGGAGATTACGGATTCGTGTTTGTCCTTGGCGGATCTCCGGGTATGACCGGTGCGGTCTGTTTATGTGCCCGCGCGGCCCTTCGCGCCGGCGCGGGCATGGTCCAGGCAGGAGTTCCCGCGGCAGTCCATTCAATCATAGAGCAGAAGTTAACCGAAGAAATGAGTGTCCCCCTGCCCGACGAAGGCAAAGGATACCTGAAATCTTCTTCTTTAAAGGAAGTAAGTGCATATTTGTCCAGGGCGAACGTGCTGGCGTTGGGATGCGGGGCTTCGCGCATTCCTGCGGTGCAGAGCGCGTTACGGACCGTGATCCGTCAAAGCACGCTGCCGCTGGTAATCGATGCCGACGGATTAAACGCGATAGCGTCCCGTATGGATGTCCTTTCCCGGAGGAAATCCCGCGAGATAGTCCTTACTCCGCATTTCGGGGAATTCAGCCGGTTAACCGGGACCGGTACGGCGGAAATAAAAAAAAGGAGAAAAAGCCTTGCCAAAGAATTTGCGCTCAAGTATAATTTAACCCTTGTACTGAAAGGTCATAAGACAATTGTGACCGATGGAAAGAGGTTATTTGAAAACGCGACCGGTAATCCGGGAATGGCTACCGCCGGTGTGGGGGATGTCCTCACGGGGATCCTCGCGGGTATTCTCGCCCAGGGGGTTGATCTGTTTCAATCAGCGTGTACCGCGGTGTATTTGCATGGACTCGCGGGCGATTACGCGGCAAAGGAGAAGACGGAACAAGCCGTAATCGCCAGTGATCTGATTGATTTTCTTCCTTCGGCGCTTAAGCATATGCGCTCCCGGCGGAGAAAATAGCCCAGGTAGCTCAATCGGCAGAGCAGGGGTTTTGTAAACCTCAGGTTGAAGGTTCAACTCCTTTCCTGGGCTCTGTTTTTTTTAGAGCACTGCAAGAAAGCGGCAAAGGACGATCTTTGGGCAGGTTCCCGAGTCGGCCAAAGGGGACAGACTGTAAATCTGTTGCGCTTGCGCTTCGGAGGTTCGAATCCTCCCCTGCCCATTTTTCACCTCGCTTCTTCCGGGCGTAGTTTCCGCCACCGATATGTTCAGTAGAGAAGGGCGGACCCGCCGAAATAATGAAATTATGGAGGCGGGCAATGGTAGCCAATTCGCTTGGCGCAGCCAAGGTGAGAAAAAGAAAGTTCGAATTGCCTACGCTGCTGGCGAGATGCGAATAAGTATTGTTCCTTGATTACATAGCGCATTACCACCGTGCGGGCGTAGTTCAATGGTAGAACACAGGCCTTCCAAGCCTGATATGGCGGTTCGATTCCGCTCGCCCGCTCCATACCTTCTTGCTACCGCATAGCTCACCGCTGACCGCCGATCGGGATACGACCGCACGGCTGCGGTGCGGGAACAACGTGTTCTATTCTGATAGACGTCTCCTGCGGCGACCGT
>WJJJ01000033.1 GCA_014729775.1 Candidatus Omnitrophota bacterium
ATTCAGCGCGGCGCGGAGAGGAATCTGGGTGTGCAGTGGCCCAATCAGGCGTCGATTTCGGAACCGGCGGGACGCTGGAACACGTTGGCCGGTATGCCGGATGCGCTCTTCCGTATCAGTGACTGGTCGCGTGAAACGTTCAGCGCCAACGTGAATTTCCTTATACAGGAAGGGAAAGCGCGAATCCTGTCTCGGCCGCGGGTGGTCTGTCAGAGCGGAAAAGAGGCGGAGCTTATGGTCGGCGGGGAAGTGCCGATGTTTGAAACGAACGTGGTCGCCGGCGGCGGTTCGGATACCGATATTGAATATAAGGAGTACGGTATCAAACTGAATATTTCTCCGGTCGTAACGGATGAAGATAAGGTGCAGCTTACATTGAACGTGGAGGTGAGCGAAATTGGTGAAGCCGAAGAAATCGGCACCACCACCTCAACCGCTACTTCCAGCGGGCGGACCGTAACCGCGCGGGCGTATCCGTTGACCAAACGGACGGTCGCGTCTCAGCTGTTCTTGCATAACGGAGAGACGCTGGTTCTGGGCGGGCTGATCAGCCAGAAAACGCAGGAAGACCTGGACAAATTTCCCTGGCTGGCGGACGTACCCATTCTGGGAGCGTTTTTTCGCAACCGGCAGACTCAGCGCGGCGGGGGCGCCTCCACCAGGGACGATAAGGAGCTGTTTATTACGCTGACCCCGAAGATCCTCTACCCGCAGGACCGGATGCCCGAAAAGGAAAAGATGGTCCGGGCCCGTAAGCAGCAATTTCAGGAAATGTATAAGCAGGATTATCTTGCCGACGAACTCCAGGAGTACATTCTCAACGTCCAGGAGAAGATATATCACAACATGAATTATCCTTCGTCTTTGGTGAATACCGGTTGGCAGGGAACGGTCATCTTGAAACTGTGGCTGGGACACACCGGTTCACTCAATGACGTCCGGATCCTGAAATCTTCTGGCTATTCGGTGTTTGACGAAGAGGCGTTGAAGCTCGTCCGGAATTTGCAGTATTCACCGTTCCCTTCGGAAATAGAAGTGGAAGAGATCAAGATCGAAGTTCCTATCGTATACCGGGAAACCCCGTGACGGATGGGGATGGTTCCTTTGGCGGGGTCCGGCATCGCGTGCGGTCTTTACAGAGGACGCATACGCATTGAATCGTCGATTACCGGCAGTTCCGCGTATTCCGGAGAAGGCCTTTCAGCCGGCTGTCTTCCCGCCGGGGTCAGCGTGCATTATTTCCCGCACAAGTTGCATTCTTCGCGAAAAGAATGGTATATATTCTGTGTTAAGACGGGGGAGGATATATGAACCAGCAGCGTGATGCGGTGCGCGAAAATAAGGTCATTTCGGTTTTCAGCACTAAAGGGGGCGTGGGAAAGACGCTCATTTCTCTGAATCTTGCCGTACAACTTTCTCTTCACGAAAAAAAGGTGTTTTTTCTCGATCTTGATCTCGGAGCGCCGCAGTCAAGTTCGCGTCTGCTGGGATTGAAGCCGAAATACTGCCTCTTTAATCTTATCGAGCACATTCCTGAGTTTCAGGAGAAAAAACGGCGGATCAGCAACTATGTTTCGTTTTACAGTACTAATTTCGCCATGCTGCCGGCGATCACCAAGATGTCTCAGCGCAAAGCGATTACCCCGGAGGTGGTGAAATCGTTTCTCTCTCTGGTATGGGAGGAATTTGATTACGTAATCGTGGACGCCGGCAATAACATCACTGATGATCTTATCGCCGTGTTCGAATGTTCCAATCTGATCTTTCTTCTGCTTACTCCCGATATTCTGTCCGTGTACCAAACTCAGTGGCTTTTGGATACCATGCAGTCGCTGGGGTTCCCTCTGATGATGATCAAAGTCATTTTGAACCGGGCCGAAAGTAAGGGGGCGATCAGCTGGCAGGAAGTCAAGGCGGTACTGCCTTCGGATATCCTGGGCCTTGTGCCTTCTGAAGGGAAGGCCGTCGGGCTTTCCGTGAACCGCGGCGTGCCGCTCGTTGTGGACAGCCCCAATTCCAAATTCGCCGCCGCGATCAATAAACTGAGCCGCGATCTTATAGAAAAAAAGAATCTTTATATCAGCCATAAAAGCCTCTCTCAGGTGCGGATTAAAAAGGACGAATTCGAAGGGGAAGAGGCCTTATGGGAGAAGATCGGTATCGTCCAGGCCAAGGCTGAAAGGGTCTTGCAGGAAGAGGAAGATCAGGTCGTGAAATTCAAGAAGCGGGTCCATGAAAAACTGCTGGAGGAACTCGACCTGAAACGCCTGCCGATCGAAACCTACAGTCTCAGTTCCCAGAAGATGCACCAGCTGAAAGAAAAAGCCGAACGGGTGGTCGCCAATATCATCAGTAAAGAGGCGGGAGGATTCATTTCCTCGACCGAGGTCCGGCAGAAGATTACCAAGGAAATCATCGAGGAGGCGCTTGGCCTGGGACCTCTTGAGGATTTGCTCAAAGACAGTGAAATCACCGAAGTGATGGTGAACAATAAGGACCAGGTGTATATCGAGAAACTCGGCCGGATTCATCTTACCAGCAAAAAATTTACCGGGAACGAACAGGTACGGATCGTGATTGAGCGGATCCTGGCCCCGCTGGGGAGAAGAATCGACGAGTCTGTTCCCTACGTGGATGCCCGTCTTCCCGACGGATCGCGTGTCAATGCCATTATCCCTCCGCTGTCGCTGACCGGGCCGACGCTGACCATTCGGAAATTCGCCCGCCAGCGCTGGACCATGGATGATCTAATCCACCGTTTCGGCAGTTTGACTCCGGAAATGGCTAAGTTCCTGGAGGCGTCGGTGATCGCCCGCAAGAATATCATGGTATCGGGCGGTACCGGTTCCGGAAAAACGACCTTTTTAAATATTCTGTCTAATTGTATCCCGGAGACGGAGCGGATCATCACCATTGAGGATTCGGCCGAATTAAAACTCGGGCAGACTCACTGGATACGTTTGGAATCGCGTCCTCCGAATATCGAGGGAAAAGGCGAAATTAACATCCGTCAGCTGTTCCGCAATTCTCTGCGCATGCGGCCCGACCGGATTATTGTGGGCGAGGTCCGCAGCGACGAGGTGCTGGACATGCTTCAGGCGATGAACACCGGTCATGACGGAAGTATGTCCACGCTACACGCCAATTCCACCCACGACGTGATTATCCGTCTCGACAGTATGATCCTGCTCAGCGGGGTGGAGCTTCCCATCCGCGCCATCCGGGAGATGGTGTCGTCTGCGCTCGACGTGATCGTGCATACCGCCCGGATGTCCGACGGCTCGAGAAAGGTCGTGCAGGTGGCGGAAGTGGTGGGGATGCTTGACGAAACGCACGTGAATCTTCAGGATATTTTTATCTACCGCCAGACCGGTATCGACGAGGAACGGAACGTGAAGGGGTATTTTACTCCCCTGGGATATATTCCCAGTTATTACGACGAAATCCGCGCGCGCGGGATTGATCTGTCGCGTGAGATATTTGTTCCGAAAGATTAGGAGAGGGAATGGCCAGCGGAATGGAAAAACTGCACGGGCTTCTGGCCCGGGAAAATATCACGGAAATCATGATTAACGGCGATGCCGGCACCTGGCTTGAGATCGAAGGGGTCAAACATCATATCGACGTGGAATTCGACGAAGACGATATGAAGGATATTATTGAGGCCGTGTTCGCCCGGGTGGGGAAGCCGATTTCCTATTACTATCCCTACGGCGACGTCTGCCTCGAAGACGGCTCCCGCGTAAATATTATCACCTATCCGCTGGCCCGATGCGGGACGTCGATTACCATCCGGAAGTTTAACCGGCGTCTGCACAGCCTCGACGATTTGATCGAGAAGGGCACGTTAACCCGCAAAATGGCGGATTTTTTAATCGCCTGCGTGCGGGGGAAGGTGAATATTCTCTTCTCGGGCGCGACCGGTTCAGGGAAAACCACCACAATGGAGATGCTCTCCTACCATATTCCCGAGCAGGAGCGGATCGTGACCATTGAGGATACCGCGGAACTGCGTCTGCACCAGCCTAATTTGGTGCCGATGGAGACGCGTCCGCCGGACCGCGACGGCAAGGGCGAGGTGACTCTGCGGGACTTGATCCGTAACTCCCTGCGGATGCGGCCCGACCGGATTATCGTCGGTGAGGTACGGGGTCCGGAAGCTCTGGACATGATCCAGGCAATGTCCACCGGTCACCGTGGGACGCTCGCGGTCATCCACGGGAATTCACCCCAGGAAATCACCAGCCGTTTGGAAACGCTGATCTTATCTTCGGGAATAAAACTGCCGATGCAGGAGATCCGCCGGATGATCGGCAATACCCTGAACATTATCGTTCAGCAGGAGCGTTTTCCCGACGGCGTGCGTCGGGTTACCCATATTTCCGAAGCCCGCGGCGTGGAAAGGGACGAGGTCGCGCTCCAGGATTTGTATATCTTCCGACGTGAAGGCAAGACGCCCGACGGAAAGATCAAGGGGAAATTCCGGACGGTAATGCGCAATTATCCCCGCTTTTTCGCGGAATTCCAGCGGCTGGGCCTGCTGGATGAAAAAGTGTTTACCGATCAGTATTGAGGTCATTATCTTTTCCTTCCCGCAATTGCCGCTTCGATGAGAAGAAAGATTGATCAGCATTTGATTCGGCTGGTGCTCCAAATCCGTAAGAAGAATCCCCATTACGGCGTCCGTCAAATCGCCCAAGTGCTGCGCGCAGAACATTCCCGTTCTGTTTCCAAAAGCACCGTGCACACGATTCTGAAAAAAAGGGGGCCCCGTCTGCACAGAGGAAGAAAGAAAGCGGCGGTGCGCTATGCCCGCCGGACGGTACAGGAATGCGGGTTGTTCTTACTGCGCGGGGTGGATGCGCATCTGGAGCTGAGCAGGGAAGTGGCGGCGCAGCTCCATGAGCTGGCGCCCAAGATCCCCCTTACCCAGCTGCGTAAACTCGTATTAGCCTGCGGGTTTTCCGCTTACGAAGGGGGAACGATCGAAATGAACTCCAAAAAGCGGGGATTCTTGCGTATGGCGGGGTTGGCCCGTCTGCCGAAACGCAGGACCGCGTCCCTGCTGGCGCTTTTAGAGAGAGAAACTGCGCGTATTTCCCTGCAAACCGTCGGGATGAACGCCCGGGCGGTGGCCGCGATCCGGGTGAAATGCGGAAACGGAAGGCAGGTGTGCTGTGACGCCCGTTTTTCGACGCTATGGCCGCGGCCGCGGGCGCTGGCCTACTGTGTGTTCCCTTTAGGGTACGTGGCCCAGCAGGTGGCCTGGATGCGTAAAAATAACTTCTTTTTCTGCTTTTTCGCCCTGTGCCGGGATTATTTGGCCGACGGGATCTTTGACTTTTTTGACGCGTTGGAAAGCGGGATTGAAAGCATTGAATATCTTGATCCTCATAGCAAGCCAATCGGGAAGTTTGACTGCGGCGGCTGGAAGCCGCGGTGTGCGATCGGATATTTCCCTAAGCACGTCGGGCGCGGGATCTCATTTTTGACCAAGCCGGGCAGATTTTCCCGGGTGGAACACGTGCCGGGCGAAGTGTACGCCGGATGGGTCAGTACCCGGTTTCAAAACCGGGCCGGGGATACACAGCGGAAGGCGGAAGTCGGCTTTTTGCGCCGGCGGCGCATCGGCCTTCCGCTCTGGGGAGTGATTTGCGGCCGGCGCAGTATGCCGCTCTTAAAAGCGTATGTGCGGCGCTATCCGGAATTTGATCAGCAGTTTCCTGCGGAAGAGAGGGTTTTTATGGAAAAGGCCCCCGACATTGTCACTGAAAACGTGTTCAATTTGGTGCCCGCCGCGCTCACTTTAGGGCGCGAGCGTGATTTCCGCGGGATCGGGGAAGTCCTGGCCGCGATTCTCAAGGCGGAAATCGGCACGGTGGAGGTGAGGATGCGTTCCGGCGAGGTGATCCCCTATCGGCATACCTACCGGGTGGTCATGCCCAGTCTGCCCTCGACGGTGCGTACCCGCGTTAATTATGCCGGGTTTTTAGTCGGAAATAAGCGCGTATTCATTGAATAAACTGGCTGAAAACGTTTTCAGTTTTCCCCTTAATTTTGTTGTGAAACCGGGTGAATATATGGTATAGTTAAGTGGTAGTAGGGAGGCAACGAAAAAGGCAATTCCCGGTCCCGCCGGGATGCGCAAAGCCACGGAATCCAGTCGAGCGTCTTTCAGAGACAATCCTTACCGTTTCTGGATAGTCGGGCTGCCGAAAGTCTCCACAGGCAAGCTCGGATTTTCTATTAGTCTAGGGGGAGGTTTCATGCACTACAAAAAAGGTGCCCAGAGCATGGTAGAGTACATATGTCTTTCTATTGTCTTTGCCACGATGGGGATTGCCGCCTTTGTTTCGGCAAATAAAGCCGCGAGTATCGCCCGCGGCGGAGCCTCCTCGGCCGTTTTCCAGAATGCCGCATCCGAAGATACTCTTGCCCGTCAGACCCTTGAGAATGATCTTGATGATTCAGTAGAGCAGTGGGGCTCGGCGCCGGCCGAGACCGCCAGTTATGAATATTTAGGGCAGAATGATACCACGCGGCCTGCTGATTTTGTCCAGGAATCCGATCAGTTGACCGAGCAGGCTGAAGGAGAAGAAACGCCCTGGCTGGAGGGAGAAGATTTTTGGTCTCAGGAACGGGATGAGGAATACGTGGATCAGGAACAATGGCAGGAAGAAGAATGGGTCGGATATTCATCCGATTTAATGTATGAATCCGAAGAGGGGCCTCATGCGCAGGAATAAGAAAATGTCCCAGAGCATACTTGAGTACGCTACGCTGCTGCTCATCATATCCGCGGCGGTGAGCGCGCTGGTGATTTATATTCAGCGGGGCATGCGGGTACGGGTCCGGCATCTGAATCAGGAGTTGAACGATGCGATTCGGTAAACAACGCGGACAGAGCCTTCTTGAGTATATTATTTCGCTGACCGTGATCTTAACGGCAGTGGTCGCCGGGACGATTGGTCTGCGGCGCGGGGTCGATACCGAACTTGAAACCGGCCTCGCCGAAGGCTTAGCCGATGCGCAGGCGACATTGGCCGATGACCATATGCGGCGGAGCGAAGACGGGGAGATCAAAGATATGGACGCGCTGTACGGCGAGGTTGAGGAATTTGAAGATCCGGAGCGGACAGGCGAGTATTATTTTCAAGAGGGGGAAAACACCCATGTCGGCGGGATCCCGGTCGCTGAACTGGAAGCCATGGAGGGCCAAGGGTATCATCCGGGCACCACCCCGGGCGAGGACCCGGTTACTTATGTTGACGAGAACGGGGATTCCTTTGAATGGGACCCGGTGGAGTACAGCGGCGGAACCTCCGAATAAATTAAGGTGATACGATATGAATAAATGGAGAAAATCTCAAAGCATGATCGACTACGCGGCATTGATCGCGTTAGTGTCGATTTCGCTCATTGCGATGTCCGGGTATGTGTTTCGCGCGATTCACGCGCGGGTGCACCGGGTACGAGCCGATTTGAATCATCCGCAGATGGGCGTCAGATAAAATGAAACAAAGGGAGGTGAACGAGATGAAAAGGAGAAACGCGCAGAGCGTGTTGGAGTACGTGATCGTACTTTCGGCGATTATCGCGGCCGTGATTTTAGGTGCGAGAAGATACATCACACCTGCGATCGATCAGATGTATTCCGACAGCGCGGGGGTTGTACAGAGCCAGTCGACGTTATTCCTGGATGAAGCCGCCGGTGGGGGGAATGTTCCCCATGCAGGAGAAGAAGTCGACTAATTTAAGGAAGGATTTTAAGGGAGGTGAACAGAACAATGTTACGTAAAATACGCAAAGCACAGTCGACCGCGGAGTACGCGATTCTGCTCTCGCTGGTGATTGCCGCGATTATGGGCATTCAGAACGAGGTGAGGAAAGGATTGCAGGGTCGAATACACGACGCGGTGAGAGATTTTGTGGATGAAACCGACGGAACGACATATTCCTGGGAGCCGACGATTAGCTCTACCAGGAATCAGCAAACCGCGTACTCCAATCGTCAGCGTCTCGAAGAATACACGGAAGACGGCGTGGAAGATTGGACGACGATTACCGAAGAATCGAAAACAACGTTTGACTCGGAACAGGTTCAGTAAAACAAAGGAGGGATGAATCGTGTTACGAAAAATACGGAAAGCACAAAGTACGCTCGAATACGCGCTGTTAATCGGCGTGGTCGTCGGCGCGCTTTTGACCATGCAGTCCTATCTGAAACGGTCTGTGATGGGGAAAGTGATGAGTACCGCCGATGACATCGGCGATCCCTATTCGCCGGGATTGACTTTTCGCAATGAGATCACGAACTTAAGCCAAAATTCTCAGGAAGTTGTGCAAGGCGGAATCAACGGAACCACGACGACGACAGTGACCGGCGGTGAGCAAACATCGTTTAAGGAACACAAACTGAAGTTCCTGGAAGACGAAGAGTGGGTAAGTGGTCCCGCAGAGGAAGAATAAGAAGGGAAATTTTAGATCAGGAATGAGCACACGGAAGGCATTGAGTACAATTGAATATTCGCTTTTGGCCGCGGTGATCATCGGAGGATTACTCGCGATGCAGGTGTATCTGAAGCGCGCCCAGCAGGGACAGCTTCAGATGGCGACTGACTGGATGGCGCAGGATCCGTACGCGCCGGGATTGATGGACAGTCATGAACGGACGATTGCCCACCAGCGGATATGTGAGATTGAAACCGCGGGGTGGGGCGCGCCGACGCTGATCACCAAGACCAGCGGAACGTTTGAGGAGGACAACGTCAAAAGATACAATCCTTTAACCGATGAACTCATTCCGGAAGAAGGTGGTGATTGAGTCTGTATCAAAGAACCAGATTCTCGCGGCAGAAGAAAGCCCAATCGATACTGGAGTATTCCTTATTGATCGGAGTCACCGTGAGCGTACTGCTGGCGATGTGGCACTACGTGATCCGGGGCGTCCAGGGACAGTATAAGGAAGCTACCGAGCGTATCGGAGGCGAACACGTTGCCGGAGCGGTTGGATTCAGCGCGAGCGCTCCGGGCGGCGGAGGTGCCGGAACCGGCGGGATCAATACTCCCGCGGTGGGGTTCGCGCGCGATTCTTCCAGCGCGTACCGCTTGCGCACTTCAGTGTTCAGCTACGAAGGGGCTGAAGGATTCGGCGTGGTATTCGGCAGTACCGACATTAATGAATTCACTCAGGTTGAAGGTCACGCCCAAATCGTGCCCACGGCGCTCGGCCCCAATCAGACCATCACCGAAGTAGACGGTCTGGAAGGCGCGCACCGATCAGTCATGTCCTCGGTCATGAAGCCCGATGATTCCGACGCGCGTCAAGCGCCGGAAGAGAGAGAAGGCAACAATGAATTGATTTCCGAAGGCAGCGATACCTTGCTTGCCTTGGATCAGGAGAGCGACGTGCAGAACATCGATCGTACCATCGAAAACGTGGTGAACCGGGAAGTGGATGAGAACGTGGATGCGAGCACAACCGATCCTGATGAAGCGATTTCTTCGACGGGAAATGAAGAGGTGTATGAGACCCAGCAGAACGGGTGGTAGAGGTATGATGAGGCTGAAAATGCGGCAGACATTTTTCACGGAAAGCAGAAAGAAGCGGAAAAAAGCGAATTCGGTAACCGAATACGCGATCGTGATTTTTCTGGCCGCGGTGGCCTTTGCCGGAGTGTTCTTCTTCCTCAAACGGCATGTCCAGGCCAGGGTTAAGGCCGAAAGCGACCGCTATATCGGGCACGGGCACGGTCTGGAATGGGAAACCAACCGGCTGACGATCACGAACGTGGACAGCCGGTACCACCGTCATGAACAGCGCGGCGGCGACATGGTCGTGAGTTCCGATACCGATACCGATTTCACTACCCTTACCGCGCCGGTGCCTTCGTTCAGAGGGTTCGGGCCGATGATGCACAAGCAATCGACCCTGCACGTGCAGGATCCGGCGCTGCCGGCCCCGTCGGTCGGCGGCGGAGGAGGCGGAGGCTCAGCAGTCGATAACCCCAGCCATGAAGGGAAACAAGAAACTCACGAAACAGAACCGGTGTTTTAAGATGAAGCAAGCAACGAAACATGCAATGAGAGATTTACGACACAAGGGCCAGTCACTGTTAGAAATGGCGATCCTGGGGCCGGTGTTACTGATGGCCTTTGGTATTGTGGTCACCTACATCGCCAAGGCGAACGCCGATCAGTACCAGCTGCAGGAAGCGTTCCGCCGGGCACTGAAAAAATCGCACGATGAGAATAAAGCGATTTCCTACGGCACCTGGGACGACCGGCGTCAGGCAAGTCCCGAGGATCCGGGGATCGGGCAGAAACTCCCGGCCAGTGGCGCCGGGTTTGTGCTCTGGGCAATCCCCTCGGTCGACGAACGGGGGGAAGACACCCAGGATAATACCTATGTGAAAATGAATGAAGTGATGAGCATCCGCGGGATTCCCATCGAGTATAATCTTGGTCCCGGCGGTAGCGGCGCGGTAGAGAAGACTTATTACATATCCGGAACGAATAAAACGCTCAACGTCAACACCAATAACCGGCGGACGACTTCGTCCATGTCGGCCGTCGTGGGAGAGACGATGATTTATAAGATTAACGGACAGCATTACGCTCAGGGACGGGCCCATTTTCAGGGCGGTTCTTTATCGGGAGGTGGTGGCAATGATGACTAAGATGAATACACGCGTACACCGTCGTAAAAAAGCCCAGAGCGTGCTGGAGGCGACCCTGGCCTTTGCCGCCGGCTCGGCGTTCTTAGGCGCGGTGATGACTTTATGGGCCATCGGCAACGCCCATATTCCCATACGGCAGGTTACCTATCAGGCTACGCGGATTGCTGCCGGCACTCCCGGCGGCAGGAGTGTATCCGAACGCGGCGCGCAAGGTGGGTTTAAGCCCCTGCTGTATCCTACATATATTGCGAAGTTTTAGAAGATCGTGGGAGGCAAGAGTATGTGCGGAAAGCGACAGAGTTGGAAACAGGGACAGGTCACCATGTATTTTCTGGCGATTGTTTCCACGTTAATTATCGTGACCTTTATCACTGTCAATATCGGCAAGATCGCGAAAGATAAGACCCATTCAGGTAACGCCGCCGATGCCGGCGCGCTGGCCGCCTGTTCGGTTATGGCCGCCGGATTCAACTATGTAGCCGACAAAAACGGTACCCAGCGGGGCGCCAATGACGTTCCTCTGGAATATACGCATAACAAAAACAACAAGCCCGGCGCTCCGCAAGCCGATCAAAACCGTTCGCTTGCGGCCGATAAAAGTAACCAGGTAAAACATGATACGGAAGGATGGGCGCAGGGAGTGTCTCCGCATGGAACTTCGGCACCGATGCAGGGCTCGATTCAGGGGTTGATGCCGCAAGAGGAAAAGAAACAAGAGCAAAACATCGATGATGCCAAGGATGATGCGGATGAAGAGCAGGAGTCCCAACTTGAACGGGCCAAAGAAATCGCTGACGATTTATATGGTGAACAGGGTGAACAGAGCAATTTTTATGATAACGCGCTCAAAGCCGGCTATCTTTATTGTTTTTATAACTCCGGCATCCAGCAGAAAGTGTCCGGCACCCAAATCAACAGCCGGAGATATCAAAATTTTCTTGAACGTCTCCAGCAGCAGAAGCCGAGCAATGGTACGCCGCAGACCTTTTTCTGGGTGGACGGCGCCGCGCGGGCGCATGCGGTGACTTGCCTGGTGCAGGTGGAGAAGCCCGATCGGTGGAATATGGAGACTGCGCGGGATACCAAGCCGCAGACCGACCAGAAATTCGAGGAAGGAGGGGCGCATAACGGCGCCGCACAACGTGCCAATCAGACCGCGCAGGTATTTAATAACCTTGGGGTGCCGGTTTCCGGCTCGCTCATTGACCGGACGGTTTTTGCCCCGGGCGCAAAAGGCGCCTCCAGCACGGCCAACACCGAAGTGGACAATGCCGCGCGTGCTCATCACAGCGCTCAGCAGGGCAAGAAAAAAGGGGGTAAACGGGAAACTCGGGGGCCGAATGGTGCCGAAAATGACACGATTGCCTATATTAACGACATACACCATTCCCAGACGGTGTTTGTGGCCAATTTCCAGTTTCACATGGGCGGTCCGGTCAAGGGCATGCGCGGTGACGTGGATGTCCCGACTTTTTATCCTCCGGTGCAGAGTACCGCTCAGGCGACGTTTAACCACGGCGGTCAGGGAAGGATCCATAATCAGGGTGGAGAAGGTTCTTCACCGCGATACGAATGCGGGTTAATCACCGCGTGGTAAGACATGAAATGAGACATGAGATACCTGTTCGTAGTGGTAGCGTGTGTGTTTCCCGTTTTGCTTGCGGCCCAGCCGTCAGGCGTCTCTCAAGTTCCGCATCTTGATCATCCCCTCCAGTCCCGTATTCTCACCCGTACACAGGAACCATACGGTTCATTTTATACCAATACCTATACGTTGCGTTCCTCGCTGTCTGCAGAAAGTATTGTCGCCTTTTACCGCGAGCAGCTGCGCGCCAAAGGTTATCGTGAAACTGTTCCGAACGTAGACCGGGACCGGGTATATACGTTCACGCGCGGTGCCTGGAGCGAGGTGTATCTCGATATTTATACGACCCGGGGACAAAAAAATCAAACGCAGTATCTCTTGCTTGAGTACGGCCGCAAATATTTTTTCCCTACTGAGATCTGCCGAATGCAGCGGGCGGAGAAACTTCGCAATTTCCCGGTACACCGGAAGTTTCAGCAGTGTCTGCTAGCGGCTGCTGAACAGGATATAGGCACCGCTTTATATTTTACCGATCTGTCTTCCGGGCAGGCGGCTGATTTCTATAAGGACAAGATGGTTAGTTACGGCTGGGAATTTCTGTTTGAGCGTACCTATACTGGGCACAAGAATGTCGCACTCGCAATGAGCGAAGGCCTGCCGTCCCACAGTGTAATTCAGGAAAAAGGAGTGGATCTTGCAGGGATGTTTCCGGGAGCGGATGCTTCAATCGAACGAGTGGCGCTATTTTTCCGCCAGGAAGAGAAGCGCTGTGCAGTAACGATCGTGGAGTTCCTTGATCCGCCCGATGAACTGGATGCGCGCCGAATTGTTCCCGCTGAATTCGTGCGTACCTATGGGCAGACCATGGTGGGCATTGAATATCTGGAGCGCGGAAAAGCGGGGGGCCAGCGTTGGCAGAATTACCAGAACTATCTTAACCAGCAGAGGCCATGAAGATGTGGCATAAATTACTGATGATCACCGGGATATGCGTGGCGGTGTTTTCCTGTGCCGCCCGGGCTCAGCAGAGGGTGGAGGTTCCCTGTCCTTCGGATGCGGAGCTTATTGAAACCCGAAACGTCGGCGAGGCGTTGGTGTATATGTTCCGGACTACCGGGACGTCTCAAACAACGGAAGAATTCTATACCGAACATTTTTTGAGTAATGGCTGGCAGCTGTCCCACCCGTTACGTGCGGAAGAGGCCCATACCGCCCCTTCGTTTGTTCCCGACAAGAATCTTAAAACCGTGGTTTTTACGAGGAAGAATGGTTTTCATGTGGCTGCGCTTTCGCTCGACAGCAGCAAGTCCGGCCGAGGGACCTATAATATTTTTGTATATACCCCTAAGAGATTTGCTCCGTTTCGTTCGTTTCGGTTTAGAGCGCCGACGCAGCTGGAATTTATGCCCACGTTGAGCGGCGCCCGGGAGTTTATCTACTTTACCGATTTTCCGCCGATGATCGGAGTTGGGTATCTTACCCGTCAGTCGGTGGACCCGATCGAGCGGTTTTACAAACGCACTATGCCTCGGCACGGCTGGCTCCTGCAGGATGAACAGGAACGGAGCGGGATGATGCCGTTTGATGAACTGCTTATGACCGTTGATCCCTATACGAAAGTATTAACCTATATGAAGCAAACCGGATTTACCGATCTTATTCCTCCGTTACAGATGAACGGAAAGACACTTTCCTATCGGAAAGGCAGCGATAAATTAACGATTACGATTTATTCATTTCCCCATGTGTACCAGCGGTCGCTTGAATCTCCGTTTGACATGGAGGAAATGAATACATACGGTTCGACTCTTGTGGCAGTTTATTATTTTGACCACTAAAAACAGCGTTGCCAAAAGGAGTGTGGGATGAATATCGTGAAACGAACACTGAAGCCGGCACAGATGATTCTGATGTACGCGGCGCTGATCGCGTTTGTCGTGATCGCCCTGATCGTGGTTTCCTCCTTTATGCAGGAAAAAGTCCAGGGGATTTACAAACAGGCCGGAGACGGGATCGGCGGCGGCGAACAGCTTGATCGGTAAAGGGAGACGGATTATGCGCAGTATACGAAAACTGTTCATCGTTGGCGTGCTGATCACGGGGATGTACGGCCTGTGTGCGGCCCAGAACCTGGAGCTCATGCCGCCGGATACCGAGCGTCTTTCTGCTCTAGGAGAAGAGCAGGATTTGTTTTCCACCGGGACATTTCACTTTCGGTCGGCGAGTACAAAGGAAGAGATTGTGGAGTTTTACCGTACGATGTTTATCAACTCCGGATACGAAGAGGTCGACCCGGCGCCCATCGGCGCGACGCCACCGGAGAAATTCGCCTACTTTTTCCGCACGCCGGGCCGGATTATTATGCTTAACTTTTTTCTTCATCCGCCAAAAGAAGGATTTACGGATTATTATATTACCGCGCATTTAGTCGAGCCGGATCAGACTTCAGACGCCCCTCAGCGATAACGTTGCATTCCCTATTTCCCGCATACGTTGTCGTCCCTACGCTGAGGGGCGTTTTTTCGCTTTTTTCCCGTTCCCGATTCCCGGCGATTCCCCGCACTCCCATCCAACTCAACTTCAACCAAAGTTCAACCGCGTAGGTTGAACTTTTGGTTTTTCCCGGTTTTAAAGGACAAAATGGTTCTCTCTTTGTCTTTCCCCCAAATTCAACCGCGTAGGTTGAACTCGGGGGGATTTGTGGATTTTCCCCATAAATTGGGCATTTTACCCGGTTCAACCGCGTAGGTTGAACCTCGGGAAGGTTGAACCTCGGGAGGAGTTTTGGTGGGGCCGATATTGGAACTTTTTGCGCTTGACAGGCGGTGTTCTCAAATGTAGAGTATAATCGAAATGGCTTGCCTAACCAAAGTTCAACCGCGTAGGTTAACCCGGTGAACAAGAGGACGTATGGTTGAAAGGATCGTTACCGGAGAAGTATACCATACCTACACCAGAAGCATTGCCGAATTTGTGATTTTCAATAACCAGGCCGAATACGCGCGCATGATTTCTGCAATGCGCCATTTCCAGTGGGATGCCCGTCCCTTGAGCTTTTCCCGACTTTACCGAAAGCATCCGGCACATACCAAAAAGGAGTACGTTCCTAAAGCTCCACAGAAACGGGTCCAAATTATCGCTTATTGCATAATGCCCACCCACATCCATTTGGTATTGAAGCAGAAGCAGGATAACGGGATATCCGCTTTTCTTAATGATCTGCTCAATAGTTATACAAGATACTTCAATACAAAGCGCAGTCGAAAAGGTCCGTTATGGGAAGGTCGCTTTAAGAAGGTGTATGTGCAAAAAGACGAGCAATTATTGCACCTTACCAGATATATCCACTTAAATCCGGTTACGGCCGGCTTGGTCAAGAAGCCGGAGCAGTGGAAGGCTTCTTCCTACCGTGAGTTCATTGGGATCAATGATGATACCGCGTTCTGCGAATATGATGAGCTTTTGGAGATCGTTCCGGCCAAATATGCCAAATCAGTCATGGAACGGCGCGCGTACCAGCGAGAATTAGCCAAAATCAAGCATTTCCTGCGTGACTCCGCGTCTGATCTTACCGGTTCAACCGCGTAGGTTGGACCTAGGTGAGAAAAACGCTCTCGACGGGCTCCGATAAAAATGATACAATGTATTCGTGTTTGAGTTTCCTAAACTTACCTGACAGAAGAAGTTAGCAGATGAGTTATCTTAGCGGACCCATGATATTCGCGGTTCTCCTGTTTCTCGCCGGGGTGGGGCTGGTATCCTACTACGCGGTAGGCTATCTCTTCCGGAAATGGGACGAAGCCCAGAAAAAGCGCGCCGAACAGACCGCTTCTCAGTTCGAGGAGATGTTCATCTTCCTGCATAAGCGCTTTATTGTGGCGCTCTACATCCTTCTGCCACTTGTTCTCGGTTCACTCACCTATATTATCGCCAAGAATATCTGGTTTACCCTGGCTGCGCTCGCGCTGGGGGTGGTGACTCCCTTGTGGCTTATCAATATCATGGACCGGCGCCGCCGGAAGAAATTCGTGCATCAGCTGGTGGACGGATTGATGATCATGAACAGCTGTTTGAAGGGCGGCCTTACGCTGGTGCAGTCATTTGAAGTGCTGGCTGAGGAGATGACCGCGCCGATCAGTCAGGAAATCGCGCTGTTGAACCGGGAAATTAAAGTGGGCGTGCCTCTGGAGGAGGCGCTTCTGCGGCTGGATAACCGGATGCCTTCCGAAGAAATGACGCTGGTATCCTCGGCGATCCTGGTAGCCCGGGAGACCGGCGGCGATCTTACCAAAGTGTTTTCCCGGTTGGTGGAAACTATCCGTGACCGGATTAAATTGCGGGAACTGGTCTCGACCCTGACGTTGCAGGCCCGTCTGCAGTCAATTATCATCTCAATGCTGGGGCCGATCTTTTTCTTCGTGGTACGGAGAATCAATCCGCATCATTTTGACGTGATGTGGGAGGACGAGCTTGGGCGGCTGTTGCTGCTGATCGCGCTTGTATTGCAGATAATCGGGATTATTCTGATCGCGATTTTCGGGAGGGTGAAGATATAATGATATTCGTGTGGGTCGCCTGTGCGCTTATTTTGATAGGCTGTGCGCTCATTTTTCTCGGGCTTTACCCCAGGGCCCCGGAGACAGTATCGGTCTTCCAGGACAAAATTCAGCAGCAATCCGGATCCTCTTTTTCCGGATTGTTGAAATGGTTCGCTCCCCTCAATCTTCCCCTGATAAAAGCGCTGCGGCTTAAAGATCCGCTGAACCGCCGTTTTTATCTCGCGAAATGGAAGGTGACACCGGCCGAATTTCTCGCCGGCAAAGAATTGCTGGCGGTGATTTTCCCGTTAGTGGTGTATTTGGCGTTTGATGTAACGGTGTGGTATTGGCTGGCGCTGGCCGCTTTAGTCGGCTTTATCCTCCCGGATGTGATGCTGAATAACCGCGTCAAAAAGCGCAAATACGAGATCGTGCGGGTGCTTCCTGAAACGATCGATTTGCTTGGTTTGTGCGTGGGGGCGGGGCTTGATTTTATGGCCGCGGTGCGCTGGGTAGTAGATAAGGTGAAAATCAACCCGATGATCGAAGAGCTGATCGTCGTCTTAAAAGAGATCAACGTCGGGAAGCCGAGAGTCGAAGCCCTGCGCGATATGTCGCACCGTCTTGATATTCCTGACGTGACTTCTTTTGTCCGCACGTTGGTCCAGGCAGATCGTATGGGAACGCCGGTTGAAGAGGCGTTCCGGATTCTTTCCGAAGATACGCGGATGCGCCGTTTCCACCGCGGAGAACGTCAAGCCATGAAAGCCCCGATGAAAATGCTTATTCCGCTTATTTTTTGTATCCTTCCGGTCATTCTGATCATTGTTGCCGGTCCGATTTTGATCCGGTTCGTCAAACAAGGCGTGTTCAGTACCACCGGCATTTAACCTTTCTGTCCGTACTTCCAAAAGCCCAATCTGTTTTGGTTTCTTTCAAATAAACCTGATGCTGAAACTAGTTGACCGGCTTACGCAATGCCAGCCGGGGAGAGCATACGGACGGCTTCGGTGGAAAAGAGAGCAAGAGGAAATACCTGCCTTTGCGAACAGTCGTGGAGAACGTGCCATCCGGCCTGCGTCGATTCATGTCCGGTATACCAAAAGAGAGGCAAAAAACCAGAAGAAGATGAGCCGACGGGAGGCCTGTCTCAAAGATACGCCGGGTGTGGGGGGAGAAAGGTTAGCTTTGGGTCTCCAGCGGCGAGCGGTCCCGAGCCATTGCTTCGGGCAGGAGAGCCCCTTTAAACTGCTGTACGGCACCCAGTAGAGGCAGAGGCATGGATGAGGGCGGAGCTGCCGGGGTGAGTTGTACCGGCGCCGTCTGGTCCGCCGCAGAGATGATTTCCCCCGCGGAATTGAGCTTAAGAGGTATCTGGTCCTGCGCCGACAGATACGCAGGCAGCGTATTTTGGCCGAATATTTCGGGTCGCTGCTGAATATAACGCGTCGTACGGTTGAGTTCCTGGGCGAACTGGCTGAGCCTGGTCAGTGTATCGACGGAATTGGTCCGGCGCGCGGCGCGGGAGAGCTGAACCGTATGATCATAATTGATCTTCCATTCATGGAGGATCTTCAGCTTTTCATACGGAGCTTCATGTGCGTATAACCCTTCCATTTTTTCAAGCACCGTAACGCGGGTGTTTACGTCCATATTGAGGAATTTCGCCACGTCGATATCCTGTTTCGCGCTTTGCCGCGGCTGTGCGATTCGCACGAATTTCGGGTTCCTCAGTTGCGGGGTGATTGCGTGAGGAGCCCCTGATAAGGAGGAAGGAACCCCCGGCGAAGACATCGAAGAAGCCCTGTTTCGCGTTTCAAAATGAAGCGAAACAGATTTGAGTGCGATAAAGCGCGGCGTCGGCTTCAGATGTAATATGTGCCGTATGTCCGGCTGATACGGGTGTACCGCGGATGCATTGACCGGCTGAATATACTGTGCTGCGTGCAGGACCGGGGCGATGAGCGCCAACCGTTGCGGGTCGGGTACGCTTTGCACCGCCGGGGTTGGCGGATGAATGCTCTTCGCGATATTTTTGGGCTGTATTGCGCGCAGTGCCGTGTGCGTTGATGCCGACTTGACAAAGTTTGGTATACGTATGTGATTTGACGGGGGAACGGGCGCGATTGCTGTCGTATTCATGTGTACAGGGCGGGCCGCGGTAATGAAATCCGCTGTCCTCATCCCGTGGATGGCCGGTGTGCGTATGCCGACATCCGGAGTAGAGAGAAATTCAGGGACACGTGCCGAAACCAGCGCCGGTACCTTGGTATTCTCGCGGATCAGGCTTGCTCCGGCAGCATTTGGTGCCTGAATGAAGGCAGGGATATGAAGAGAGCTTGTTGCTGCCGTTTCAGGACGGATTGCGATCCGAAGCAGGTCCGAGGCGCGCGGCGCGGATACAAATTGAGGCGTCTTTATGGGCCGGGAGCGATGCACCGACGCGACTGTGAGCGCCGAGGTGAAGGAATCAGCAGCGACTGCCGGGGCGAATTTCGGGATAGCTACCCCCGCGGAGTTAAATATACTCTGTGAACGAAGTGCGGGAGATATCTTTTCTATACTATGAGAAGCGAAAATTTCCGGAGATACAACCGGAACTCCCGCCCGGCGAATTCCACCCTGCATGGCAAGTCCTCTCGTACCGGGTGTTGCGGTCCGAATGAATTGCGGTGTATGACCAGTATGGGCGAACGGCCGTATTCGTGTGGCGTTTGCCGCCGGAGTGATCGATGTCGGTAGTGCAACACGGGCGAATCGCGGCAAGGCTGCGGGTCGAACCGGTGAAATCGCAGGGTTGCGAGCAGCAATGTGTGCCGGCGTCACCACGACAGGCCGAGGAGTTGAGAGAGGTACAGGCTCTCTGTCGGTTTGTAGTAACGGAGAAATACTGCTTCGTGTTTTCGGTATCTGTACTCGCTGAGGCGCGTGATTTGCCAGCAGCGGCTGAGGGACCGGTTGCGCACGCGGTATCGCGATGCCCGCAGCGCCCAAGGATCTGATTGATTCAGGATTGACCGGGGCAAACTGCTGAGGGATGCTGCCGGCGTGGGTATTCATTCTTCTCCCTTGAGGAGCTGTGGTGGCGGCGAAGCGCGGTTGGGCCACCTGCGGCTCTATGGCAGACGGTATATTTGAGGCGGCTGGTGGTGGCTGAGTACGTGCGAGTGGTGCCGATACGGTTCTCCGGTTCGGTAGTATAGGTATCCCACCAGGTGTTCGGTCTCCCGGCCCCCGGCCGGCTGCCTGGGCAGGTCTGCCTCCCCGGGGTGCGGAAGGATTAATCCGGGAATTTGTGGTCAATTGAGGTAATTGAGGTATAGGTACGTGTGCGGGCTGCTGCGGCAACGCGGCGGATAGCTGGCTGCGTTCAGGTCCTCTTCCCGTCGTGCGCGGCAGCGCCGGCTGTCTCAACCCCGAGGAAAGATCAGGCTGATGAGGCGCGGTTGCTCTTCTTGGCTGCATCGCTATGGTTGAAGGGGAAGGGCTTGTTTGAGCCCGCAAAGGGTTCGGCTGAGGACTACGGTTACTTAGAGGCAACGGTTGTCCCGTTCGTCGCGTCGGAGCGGTGAGGTTGGGGCCGGTAAGCTGCCCCGTGGGTAACGGCCGCGAACGATATCCCGGTTGGGCCGTTAACGGTACTGCCCGGGAAGGAGATTGAATGCCGCTCTCGCTTCCGTTGGTCGCGTTTTGCACGGTATTTGCGGCAGGCGAGGTTCCTCTACTGGATGGCGGTTTTGACCTCGTGGCTTGGGCTTTGGGCGCGTTTGCGTCAGGGGAGGAGCTATCTCCCTGGAGCTGTCCCCAGGCATTTAGGGTGAGCCCCGCACTCAGAAGGAGCGTCAGTATAAGCTTGCCTGTCTGCTTCGCAAATTTTCTCATGCGCTGTGTGTTGTCTGTGGTTTCTTTCATGCTATCCTTTATCACTGTGCCTTTCCAAAAAAAAAGAGAGGCACATCTTTCGCCTCCCCTTTTGAAACTCCTGGTTGTCTGCCACGTATTCATTTGCTTTCCTTTTCTCAGGTAAAACCCGTGGCTAGTTTTACCTCAATTGTGCATTTCAGATGAACGTATCTTCTTACCAGATCCTTCACTTAAAGCTTACCATATCTATATAGAAATCACAACAGAACCACTCAAATTTTTTGTAAACGCTTACACTATTTTCGTGTACAATGGGGAGAGAAAGGCTGGGTAATTGGTGCGGGAATGTGGACATCCCGATCATGGCAATCACGTACGCGCAGGTGAGAGCGGTGTTACAGGATGACCCGAAGAGGGAAGAATGGGGGAGGCTGGGATTCCCTCTGTATTTCCGGCACCTGCCTAAGTGGGGGTGAAAAGGGTTCTCCTGCGAGGATTCCTGCAGGAAAGAGCATATGCAGTAGGGAAAACTTATATAAGTGTGTCTGGGAGAGCGCTGAGGGCGGAATTTTTCAGTGTTCGATAGATTTTTTTGTGTGAGCGCAGAGATAATGGCAGCGCAAAGGAGCAGGCGGTATTCTCATAAACAAATGCAAGTATACAAACTACTTTAAATGAGCATGTTGTAAGATATAATGTCCATATATAAAGAAATCCAATTGACAATGGTATTGGATACAGTGGCGTATTTTATTTATAAATATTTATAACCTCTTCTTTATCAAATATTTGAGAATTTATTGTCCAAGTAGTTTGTGCGGGAGCTTGGCGGGGCGCTCACCGTCGAAAAACCCCTGAAAAATAAGGGCTTTTTTGCATTTTTATGTTGACATTTTGAGGGTGCGCATGGTATAAATAAGTCGGGTAAAAAGTAAGCTCTTGAAACCAAGCGAGCGAAAAAGGCAAATCCCGAGAAATCGGGAGACGCAAAGCCACGGGTCCTGAACAGGAAAATCTTACCGAACGTACGAATTTCAAGGACAGCCGGGTTGCCGAAAATCAAGGTGATTCGGCTTATTTTTTTGGAAATACGACCGGAAGAATAACCGTACGAAAGGGCAAATCCCGAGAGATCGGGAGGCGCAAAGCCACGGGTCCGACGCAGAAACACACACCGGATCAGACGGTGTGAGCAGGACAGCCGGGTTGCCGAAACACAAGGCAACCCGGTTTTTTTATTGGAATGAACGCACACCGAACCACAAAACAATGTTTTTGGGGAAAGGGGACTGTCCCTTCTCCGCTTTATATCAAGGTATGGTAATGGATCAACGAAAAGAAGGCGAACGAACCTATTGGGGGGTATTCAACGAAACCCAGCGTGAACGGTGGAAACCGTTGCTGCGCTGGATCGCGTCCGTGATCATCTTCTGTTTTGTCTATCAGGATATCGCCTCGGCCTACGGCCCGGATTTCGCCTCGACCATCGTCCCACAGTATCGCCGGTCTTCATCCCAACCGCTTCGCCATCCGGTCACCAACCAGCCGCTGAATCTAAGCTTTTTGTGGTCTTCTTTTTCTTCGTTTTTGATGCCCCAGGCGATGGCGGATGATGACGATGACGGACCGAAACCGCAAGCACCTAAGCCGTCGGCACCTCCTCCTGCCAAGGTTTCGTCTTCTCCTGGCGGACCTTCGATGCCCGCAAGTACCGGTAATCAGGGATGGGGGATCCAACCCGAAGTAGCATCACTTATCGGTATGGGTATGATTCTGTCCAAAGCAGGACCGAATGGAAATATGCAATGGAGATTTTTAGGTAGTGCTGCTCCGAGGGTTTCTCAAACGGGGAGGAATAACGTCGTAGCGAATTTAAACAATCCTATGATTGCTCAAAATAGACATGTATCCCCTATGAGTGGGAGGCAAGTAGGATCGGGGCACACTGCCATTACTATGGGCGGATCCACCATCAATGGCTTAAACCAATGGGGACAGGGTCATAGAGCAGTAGCGACAGGCGGGTCACACATTGAGGGGCTGACTCAATTAGGCAGCGGGCATACTACGATAGCGGCAGGCGGATCAAGATTTGACAATGTTCTCCAAGTCGGTGTGAATCATACGGTGGTGGGAAGAAATTCACGGTATATCAATATCCGTCAGCTGGGAAGTTTGAATCGAATAGATAATACTTCTACTTATCTAAAGAATGTTACTCAAACAGGGATTGGTCACAGCATCTCAGGGAACCGGAATGTGCGATTTCATGACGTAGTGAGCCAGACGGGGGCGCTGAACCGGATCAATAACAACAGAAAGGTTGAATTTTACAAGCCGGTGACACAGAGCGGGCTGGCGAACAGCATCTC
>WJJJ01000034.1 GCA_014729775.1 Candidatus Omnitrophota bacterium
CACAGGGACGCTGTCCCTATGACACTTCTCTCGAAGTTTCTCAAAGAAGATTTTCTCGCTCGCTGTCACCCTGAAGAGAATCAGTGAAGAGAAATGAAATCCCGGTGTCACGGTCGGCACGCACTCCTTGGCATCCAGGATTAAGCATCAAGGATCCAGGATCCGCCGCCTCCCTCACCAATTTCTTCATCCCACCTTTACGAAAAAAACACACTAATCTATAACCTTCACTTTATCAAACAGTTGTAAAAGTATTTTTTGGTTGAAATTTTTATGATTTGCGGTAATATAAACATGTTTCACCGTATTCGTGACGTTCTTATATTTCTATTTTTCGTATGAAGTTCGTAACCGTTTTCATCCTTCTATTTATGCTCTCCTGTGCCCCGGCACGCACTCCTTATCGATCTCAACCGGTAGATATTCCGCCCGCTCAAGGGACGGAATACCTCGTACGCAAAGGAGATTCCTTATGGAGAATTTCCAGAAGATACGGAGTATCGGTAGAAAAACTCATGGACCTCAACAACCTTGCCTCCCCGAGGATGCTCAAAACAGGTCAGAAACTCGTCATCCCCGAACAGCACACTCCGCACACACGCGGAACAGATCAATTTATCTGGCCGGTGCAGGGTCAAATTGTCCGTTCCTTCGGAGAAGAAGTAGACAATCTGAAGAATAAGGGAATCAACATCAAGAGTTCCTCGAGCATGGTGTATTCTTCCGGGGATGGGACAGTCGTCTTTGCTGACTACTTACGGGGATGGGGCAATACTCTGATCGTATCTCACCCTTCGGATATCTACACTATTTACGCGAACCTCAATCAAACCACGGTCACTCCCGGCACATCCGTTTCCAAAGGAAAAAAAATCGGCACACTGCAAACCGACAGGGAAGGAAATTATATTCTTCATTTTGAAATCAGGAAAAAGCATTCCCCCCAGGATCCGTTAAAGTTTCTGGTGAAGACCAAATAAGATGGAATATATACTCGACGCCTGGACACACAAACTATTACCTCTCGATAAACGCATAAAAGGTTTTTTACACGGATACCGGCAAAATATCGCGTTATTGGGCGATGACCCGGAAGAAAACTCCTATTTGATAGAAAGTTATTTTTCGTCGGGCACTTTTCCGGAATGCGTCCGAATTCATCTTACCGCGGCGCACATCGGCCGGAAGGAATTTTACAAAGGAATTATCCGTTCCGTCCTGACAACGCACTGCCCGGGCGAACACCACATTGATACTTTGATCAATCATTGCAGCGAAACACTCCCTCATACCGTCGCTACGATAAAAACGGCGTTTAAAAAACATGCTCTGCATTTTACCGATATTTTGGAACTCATTACCGTATATCTTGACGAATCAGACACACGTTGCATTCTCTGCATCGAGGAATTCCATCAATTAACGCACATATTCAAAAACTGTTTCAAAGCTTTTTCAAAATTTCTTCTTCTGCAGAGAAACTGCATGGTAGTGATCGCCTGTTCACTTCCCAAAGAAGGGGAAAGGATACTCAACGGAGAACTAAATCTCCTTTTCGGGAATTTCGAAAAGATCCATCTGTCGGATCAGTCTTTTCTTAACTCTTATCTGTTCCTCCGGGAACGCCTGAAAAGCATCCCGTTGCCGCCGTTCCCGCTTTCGTTCCTCATCCACCACACCGGGAACAACACGCTTTACACCGATTATCTCGCCGAACAGCTCACTGTCCACTGGATCCGGGAAGGCAACTCGGTCGATCTCACCGCACTGTTCTCCGAACTGCTCTACCGCAGAGAAAGCTTTTTCTTCAAAAAGTTCTCGTCCCACGTTTCCCTGATCGAGGAAAAGCACCGCGACGCGCGGCTGTTACTAAAACTGCTCATCTCACTCAGTGAAGGATACATGAGAAAAAAAGAACTCGCGGAATCGGTGTTTTGTGACACCCGGGAGATCCGGCATAAACTCGCAAAATTAACCGATCTCAATTTCGTGCAGAAACTCGGCAATATTTATAAAATCAAAGACCCGCTGTTTTCTTTCTGGCTGAAACACGTGTATCGAACATATTACGATCCGCCGACCACCGACCCATTTCAAAGAAAACGTATCTGGAAACTCAAAATTGAAGAAACAATTAATATTTTTAAAGAGGAGTTTTATAAAAACACTTTGCAGAAAATTCTGGACTTGGTTCTTTCGTTCCAGGACGACAAACTCAAAGCACATTCAAAGAAATACAGTCTTCCTTCAATCCAAAGGAACACGCTTCTTTCTTACCCTCACCAGAATCTCTCCATCTTAATAGGGGAAGGAAAAGAAGTCGTGTTCGCGGGAATTGTGGAACGTGACATCGCGGATCCGGATATGTTCGATTTCCTCGAACGCGGGAAAAACATAAAAGGAAAAAAAGTAAGAAAAATATTCATCGCGCTCGGCCGTATTCCCGCGACATCGAAACTCATCGCGAAAAAGAACAAACTGCACGCGTGGGATATTGACGATTTAAATAATCTTTTGCGTATATATAATAAACCCATTATTTCATTTACGCCCAGCCCGGCGGAGACCGTTGCTGAACCGCCGTTCCCGGCCGAAGGACAAGAAGCATACCCCGGTAAGCATACGGGGGCTGAAATGCCGCAGATGTCAAACCAGTCGAATTCACGATTCCTCTCCCCGCCGGACGCGGATGTATGAAAGTATTAGTCCTTTCCGACACTCATATTCCCACTAATGCCGATACCCTTCCGGAACGGGTGATCGAAGAGGCGAAAAAATGCGACTGCATCGTGCACGCCGGAGATTTTGTGTCTTCGCAGGTGCTGGAACAGCTGGAAAAATTTGCCAAGACCTACGGAGTGGCCGGGAACATGGACGGCGAGAAAATCCGGCGCAGACTGCCGAAAAAACAGGTATTTCAGCTGGAAGAGATCCTAATCGGGCTGTTTCACGGACGGGGGAGTCCATTCCGCATTGTGCAGACGGTCGAAGAAGAATTCTCCGACGCGTCGAAAGATATCGACATGTATATATTCGGGCACTCCCACGTGCCGTATCACGAAAAAAAAGGGGGCAAGATATTTTTCAACCCCGGATCGGCGACGGATTCGGTTTTTGCTCCTTACCCGTCTTTTGGATTACTGGAAATTCACGGAAACTCGGTAAACGCAAGGATCGAAAAAATTGGATAGACTTTGGGCACCCTGGAGAATGGAGTATATACTCGGCGAAAAATCTCAGGAATGCGTGTTTTGCCAGATACTGCGTGAACGAAACGACGAAGACAATCTCGTACTGCGCAGATCCCGGCACTGTTTCGCGATGCTCAATAAATTTCCCTATAATAACGGACATCTGCTGATCGTCGCCAACCGGCATATCGCCAATCTGACCGATCTTTCCCCGGAAGAAATCCAGGATATGATGAAGTTGGCTCAGGAAATGATCAAAATCGAAAATGAAACGATGAATCCCGACGGCTTCAATACCGGAATCAATATCGGCCAGTCGGCCGGTGCCGGAATCATCCATCATATTCACATGCATATCGTTCCCCGGTGGTCCGGCGACACGAATTTCATGCCGGTTACCGGCGGCACGAAGATCATTCCGCAAAGTTTGGAAGAATTGTATTCACAATTCAAAAAATTGCTGTAAAATAATACGTTATGACAACCAAGAAAAAATACGATTCTATATTTTCCTCATTTCACACCATTTACCGGCTGATCACCACTTCCGGCGACATTAAAAACTTCTCGGTGGGCATCTGCCGGATATACCGCAACGCGTTCAAATCGGACAAGGTAGTAATGGTGTGCAAGAACGCAAACTCCTACGCGTTCATGAAAGTCCGTCTTGAAAAAAATGTGCATGCCATCAAAAAAGGCGGCGCGTCGATCCTCACCGCGCGGGAAAAAGATATTCTGAGCCAGGAAACGGAAATCGTCCTCGACAACCGCATGATCTATCCCTTTAACTTTCTCAACACGCTGGGAACCATTTATATCAAAAGAAAAAGCAGTAAGGGGAAATTCACTGAAATAGAAAAGAAATGGTTTCTCTCACTGTGCGAAGAAGTCAGTATCGGACTGAAAATTTTCAATTTATACCGGGAAGAAAAGAAGATCATGACCAGCTATATCAAATCGTTCACTAAACTGCTGAGTCAATACGTGCCGACGTCGTATATCCACATTAAAAGTATTTTTCGGCTCATCCGGGCCCTGGGCAAATCCATGAAATTATCGGAAATGGAGATCCAGTCGCTGGAGTATGCATCCCTCCTGCATGACGCGGGAAAAATTCAACTGCCCACGAAATTATTGAAAAAGGAACAACCGCTTACCAACGAAGAGTTCAAACTGATCATGAAGCATCCCCGAAAGGGAGTGGAGATGATAAAAGACTTGGCCATTCTTCGGCCCGCGCTCCCGATCATTCTCCATCACCATGAACGGTTTGACGGAAAAGGGTATCCTTCCAAGCTGAAGAGAGAACAGATCCCCGTAGGCGCACGGATACTTTCGATAATTGACGCCTTTGACGCGATGTACTTCGGCCGGCCGTACCGAAAGAGAAAAACCATGAAAGAAATCGAGAAAGAACTCCGCAAACAAAAAGGAAAGCAGTTTGACCCCCATATCGTGGAAAAATTCCTGAAAATACTCAATCGCAAAAGCATCAAAAAATACTTGCGTTCTTCCGTGTAAATTCATATAATACTGTACACTGGTATCTGGAATATCTTATTGTTTTTCATAATATTTAATAATTTTCTTACTCGAAATGCGACAGCGCCAGCTTGACTTTTTTGGCGGAGAGGAAAAAAAACCCATGAAAAAAAAATACTCTCTCACGCTTGCGCTCGACACGCTCATTCTCATCGGAATTGTTTTCGGCCTGCTGCTGACGATCACCTTTTCACTCGGCGTGGAAAGGGGACGGAAAATGGCGTATCTGGATCAGGAAAAACAGAATATTCTGCCGGAGTTTGCCCAGCACAATTCCTCCCGGATCGCCAATATTCCGGAAACGGAGCCGGACGAATCTTTGACCCCGGAAATACCTGAAACCGCGGAGGAAGCGTCAGAACCGCCGCTGAGAGAAGTCGCGGCCCCTGAACCAGTCGAAGAACCGCCCAGAGAAACCGCCCCGGAACCGACCTCAACCGACACAGGATACCGGATCCAGGTTGCCACCTATGTGCATAAAAGCAGAGCCCAAAAAGAAGCGCAACGGTTAAAAGAACAGGATTTCCCTACGATCGTGGAGCAGCAAGGACAATATTCGGTTTTATTCGTCGGCAATTTTCCCCGCAGGAATCTAGCCGAAGCACAGATGAGAAAGCTCAAAAAACGTTACAGCGATTGTTTCATAAAAAAGATAAACTGACATTCAAAAGGAGGGAATCCATATGACGTTGCATCCATCGCTCAAACGCGCACAAAAACTTTCGGCGGCCCGATCCGTAATGAGCCGGACCGAACGCATTAAATGGCTCATGGATCGGGAAAAGTGGCATGAAGACCATCCGGTGACAGGACTGCCGAAAATCAAAGTGGTCAAATTGAAAGCCGCGAAGAAAGAACGTCCGCAGGAAGCCGAATCTTCGGAAGAAAAGAAAGAAGAATCGAAAAAGTAACCTAGGTGTATGAAAAAATACCACGCCCTCGCGTCAATATACCGTTTCGGGGTGGTCACAATTTTCTTCACGGCGTTCGCCGCCGGAGCACAACCGGCCCGGTCAGCCGACTTTTACCGGATCCGCGGCAGTAAAATCAACATCAGGACCGATTCCACCGTACAGTCCCAATCATTGGGATACGCCGATCAGGGCGACATCGTCCAAGTCCTTGAACAGAATTATCAATGGATGAAAGTACGGCTTCCGCGCCGGTTCTCATGCTACGTCGCCTCCGACTACGTGAAGCGTATCGGCAAGAACAGGGGAGAAGTGACCGCGGATACCCTTAACCTGCGGGCGGCGCCCAGGCGCGCGTCCCCGCGCGTCGGCCAAATACATCAAAACGACCAGGTATACATACTGACTTCCACGGACGGCTGGTATGAAATCAAAGGGTACCCCTATATGTGGGGATGGATACATGAGCAATTTTTAGAAAAGATTGAAACGTCGGCGGAGGAAACCGCCGCCGAAAAATCACCCCAGCCGCCAAAACCGTCCCATCCCGCGCAGACATCCCCGGAAGAGACCGCCGCGCTGGATGAAATCATCAGCCGGCTCAAAGAACCGGACATGAACAAGAAGAAAGAAATTCACCGCACGCTGATCGACCGGGGGCCGTCACTGGCACAGGAACTCCATCCGAAACTGAAAGGAATCGACAGGCACGCAGCCTACAGCATTATTCACGTACTCAGTGAAATCGGGAAAGAACACCCGATCCTGTGTCTGCATTTTCTTTCGAAGACTGATCCGGAACAGCCCCGGGTAGCGGGCATCTATCTGGACATCGCACAAAATATCCTGAAAACCAAGAAAGCCAAAACTCCTTTCTATTTCCTCGCGACCAAAAATAAGCTCTCCGCAGCGGAAATACTGGACGCGAAAACGCTTTTTCGCCGGATCTATATAGAGCGGTTTGAACTTTCGAAGGACTGAACCGGAGTCCCTTTCAACATCATATACATGAATATATTCTTTTTACTCATTATTCTTTTTTCCATTACCGTCCACGAATACATGCACGGATTCACGGCTCATGTGCTGGGTGACCCTTCGCCCAAAGTCTCCGGAAGACTCACTCTTAATCCTCTCGTACACGTGGATCCGGTCGGCACCATAATTCTGCCGATGCTGTTTTTGTTTTCCAGCGTCCTTTTTTCCGGTCAACCGTTCGCGCTGGGATACGCCAAACCCATGCCGGTAAATCCTTATCACTTTAAAAAACCGAGACGGGACACGATGTGGATCGGCATAGCCGGTCCGGGAATCAATTTTCTTCTGGCTCTCGGACTGGGACTGATCGTCCGCACCGGAATTTCGACGCCCTGGGCCGATCTCCTTATATGGGGGATCATCGTAAATCTGATTCTGGGATTTTTCAACCTTCTCCCGATCCCGCCTCTGGACGGATCCCGCATCCTGGCTGCGCTTCTTCCGTACTCTCTTTCTTACCGTTATCTCAAGATGGAAATCGCCGGATTCTTCCTCATCGTACTTTTGATTCTCTCCGGGCTCTTTGACTGGTTCCTTGTACCTGCGGTCCGCATGGTCATCGGGATATTCGGCATCGGAGGGGTCATCTGACATGAAACAGGAAAGTTTCTCCACACTTACCGTGAAAACACCCCGGACAAAATATCCGATCCATATAGGATACAACCTGGCCAATTCTCTCAATTCCCGGATTCACTCTCTGAATCTGGGCAATCACGGAGTCGTGCTCACGTCTCCTAAGGTCGCCCAGCTGTATAATTTGAAAAAAATGTTCGGTGCGACCTGTCCGGATATTCTCAGAATTGCCGACGGAGAAAAAGCAAAATCGAGAAGGTGGGTATTTCGCATTATCGACGAGTTGCTCGCCGCGGACACGTGGAATAAAAAATTATATCTCGTCTGCGTTGGAGGAGGAACGATCGGAGATCTCGGCGGATTCATCGCTTCCGTCTATAAACGGGGAATTCCCTACGTACAGGTTCCTACGACTTTACTCGCCCAGATCGACGCCAGTATCGGAGGAAAAACGGCCATTGATCTTCCCCAGGCAAAAAACGTGATCGGCACCATTTATCAGCCAAAGGCGGTTTTTGTCGATCCCGATTTCCTTTTAACCCTGGAAAAAAGAGAACTGCTCCAGGGATTAGCGGAATGCATCAAATACGCAGTAATCACCGCGCCGCGGCTGTTTTCCTTGCTGGAAAAGAACGCAGAGAAGATCCTTGATCTGGACCCGCATCTCCGAAAAACAATCATTACTCGTTGCGCCGGAATCAAGACAAAAATCGTGTCAATGGACGAAGATGAGAAAAAGGGAATCCGCACCCTGCTCAATTTCGGACACACGCTCGGGCACGCCCTGGAAACCTCCACGGGATACCGCCGGGCGCTTTCCCACGGTGAAGCGGTCGCGATCGGTATGCTTTACGCGGCGTTTCTTTCGCATGAACTCGGATTTTGTTCCCATAAATCGGTAGCAAGAATCCGTGATCTGCTGCTCCGGTTCCGACTGCCGGTCAAAATCAGGGGTAATCAAGAAAAAATATTCGAGGCGATACGATACGACAAGAAATTCATTTCCGGAAAAGCCAGAATGGTCCTTATACGAAAGATCGGGAATGCCCTGGTCCAGGACGACATCCCGCTGCCGGTCATCAAACGTGCCCTGAAAAATTATTGCAGATTCGTTGACAAGACCTGAAAAATGTGGTATAAATTGGGGATTATCGGTAGGAGAGAACAGAATGGAAGAAAAACGTACGCATCCCCGGGCAGCAGTTTCATTTCCCATAGAATGCAGTCTGCAGTCTGAAAAAGCCGTTTTTTACACGGTAAGCACCGATTTAAGTCTCGGCGGCACGCGCATAGTAACGGAGGAACCGTTTCGCGAAGGGAAAGAGCTGACTCTGCGGATTAATTTAATCGAACGAACGGTAAAACTGAAGGCACAGGTACGTTGGAGCGGCCGGGGAACCAACTCTCACCGATTTGTGGCAGGAATCCAGTTTAACGAATGTACAGGGGAAAATAGACAAATACTCAACGGATTTTTAAAACGAATATTTAATTCTTAATTATGAGTAAACGCAGCGAAGCCAAAAGAAAAAACTGTCAGAGTTGCAACAAATCCTTGAGCCGGGTCGATTGGTATTACCGGAACGGGAAACATTTTTGTAATAAAAAATGTTACAAGGAATTTGAACAAAAGCAAACGCAAGAAGCTTCCTGATGGTCGAAAGACGCAAATACCCGCGCGTAAAGAAAAACCTTCCTCTGAAGATATCGGACGATGAGTACGATATCCTCACGGAAACAAAGAACATCAGCGGCAGCGGCGTATATTGTTCGGTCAATAAACCTATTCCAATTATGACCAAATTGAACATGGTGCTGCTTGTGCCGCTCAAAAAGAACCGTAATAAAGGTGACGTTAAAAAAATTAATTGTGAAGGGGTCGTAGTCCGAAGCGAACAGATGCGGGATAACGGAGAACATCCCTACCGGGTCGGAATATACTTTAACGACATAAAGGAAAAAGACCGCAAAGCCCTCGTTTCATATATTAATACGGCAGTAAAAGCCGGAATCCGCACGTAAAATTCAATGCTCGTCCGCCAGCCGCCGCGTCCAGTGAAATTCTTCTTCGGCGTTCTTTATTCCGAAGAATCAATCTATATCCGGGCCAGAGAACTCCTTGCGGAAAAATACGGCACATGTGATTTCGAAACCAAACCGGTCCCATTTACCTTTACCGATTACTACCAAGAGGAGATGGGATCGGGACTGCTCCGCAGATTTTTTTCATTGCGGACGTTACGGACACCGGCGCGACTGGTCGGGATAAAACTAGACAGCATAGGAGTCGAAAAAAAGTTCTCCGTCGGAGAAAGGAGAAAAATCAATATAGACCCGGGGTATATCAACGAGGCAAAACTGGTCCTCGCCAGCACGAAAGACTTCTCTCACCGTATCTATCTTTCCCGGGGGATATTCGCCGAAGTAACGCTCACCTATCAACACCGGAAATTCCGGCCGCTTCCCACGACGTTTCCCGACTACCGGACAGAATGGTACAGGGAACAATTCGAGCAAATACGGACGCGGTACCGGGAACAACTACTTGAGAAACCACATGAATACCGAAGAAAAGATCACCCGGCTTAAAAAAATCGACTCCCGGCTGTGGAATACGCTTGCGCACTGCACTCTTTGTCCCCGCGCCTGCGGATGCGACCGGCTCGCGGATACACGGGGAACATGCGGGGAGGGGAGAAGAGCAAAGGTGTATACGGCTTTTTTACACCCCGGAGAAGAGCCGCCCATCAGCGGAACCCGGGGAAGCGGCACGATATTCTTCTCCGGCTGCAGCCTTCGCTGCGTATACTGCCAAAACCATCAGTTCTCTCACCAGAACCGCGGGACGCCCGTCACGGAAGCAAGCTTGGCTGAAATCTTTCTCCGTCTCCAGGGAAAAGGCGCCCATAACCTGAATTTAGTGACCCCCACCCACATCTTCCCGCAAATCGTACGCGCGCTTATTAAGGCGTTCGAACAGGGCCTGCACATTCCGATCGTGTATAACAGCTCGGGATACGAATCGCCGGAGCTGGCCGATTTGGTTTCCCATACAGCGGATATATTTCTCATCGACGCAAAATACCTACATGCAGACACTGCCGCCCGGTATTCTCAGGCACCGGATTATCCCGAATGCAATCGAGAATTTCTTGAAAAAGTGGGCGGGCGCCAACCGGTATGGGACGGCCGGCTGCTCCGCCGGGGCACCGTCATCCGCCATCTGGTCCTGCCGGGACACAGCGCGGAATCAATCGAGCTTCTCGAAATACTCACCAGAACCTGCCCCCGGGCATTGTTCAGCATCATGTTTCAGTACCGTCCTTTTTTCCGCGCTTGCGACTACCCGGAAATCAACCGGGCCGTTTCGCACGAGGAATATTGTCAGGTTCAAAACGCCCTGGGAACAATGGATTTTGAAGGCTGGGTGCAGGAATTCAATCCGCCGGAGGACCTCGCAGGCACGAATTTTCCGGATTCACTTGAAATATAAACCGGCCATAGTATATACTTTAACATGCCGGTAAGGGCAAACTCCGAGAAATTGGGGGGCGTCCCTTGGCGCGACAGGCGCGAGGGACCCCGCCGCGAATATTCGGGGCGGGGCAAAGCTACGGGCCTAAGGCAGTCCAAGAAGCCGTTGCTCTAACTGTAAGGGTGGGCAAGTGAGGCACTTGCGGCGCTGCTACGGTCGCCGGGTTGCAATCGGAACGCTGATTCCGGGCCCTTATCGGCCCTTTCTTCTTATTTTATTGCGTCTTCTCGATGAAGAAACCAACCTTTTTCTCTTTTCCCGGTCCGGTAATCACGATATGATGGATGTTCGATACCGGGATAATCGCCAGATCATCGCCTTCCAGCGCGACATCCACGATCAGAAACGGCTCAAACTGAGCCACGCTGGGCTGGACGATTTTGTAAATAAACTTCGTTTCATAGGTCTTCCCGTTCGTAAGCGAAATCACGGCGCTGTGGGTATCGTTCTCCTTCAAAAAATCCTCGGTAGTACGGATGGCCATCAAATCCATGCGTTCTCAACCTCCTTTCGGGCTTCTGAAACAAGAGGATATAGTGTATAATTGTATAAGGAGAACAGCAAACGTGCAAGTCTTATATCTGCCGAGAACCACGGGCAGGTTTCAGCGAATCCTATGAACACATATATTACAGGAATATGCGTGCTTCTGCTTATCGCTGCCCCGATATCCCGCGCCGCAGCAGACGGAAAAGACCAAGACCACCTCAAAGAAGAATTTTATCCCGGAGGAGAGCGCAAACGGAAAATCCCTTATGATGAATCCGGCCGGATCTCCGGCACGGTTACCCGGTGGTATCCTGACGGAACGACAAAAGCAGTACTGCCGTTTATCCAGGGAAAAGCGCATGGAGAACATCGCCGCTTTTACCCGGACGGCAGCCTGAAATCAAAAATCCCTTACATCCGCGGTACTCAGTCCGGAACAGGATACCTGTACTATCCCGACGGCCGGAAAAAAGCGAAACTTCCCGCTGAACCAGACCCCCGTATCGAATATTATCGGGACGGAACCACAAAAAAAACCACTGCACAGCGCAACGGGATTCCTCACGGCGCGGAACGGGAATATTACCGTGACGGAACGCTGATGGCCGCGCGTAGGTACCATCAAGGCACCCAGACCGGGACGGAGGAACAATTTTACCCCTCCGGGACGCTCATGAAGGAAATTCCCTACCAGAACGGAATCCGGCACGGCACAATGTCCGTATATTATCCCGATGGCACGCTCAAACGGGAAACCGAATACTGCCGGGGACAGCCCTGCGGACTTACCCGCACCTATTTCCGCTCAGGGACTCCGGCGGCGGAGATCCCCTACGAATCAGGAAAACGGCACGGAACCGTGCGCAAATTCCGCCGAGACGGTACCCTGAAGTCGGCACAGACCTATCGCGAAGGGATTCTGATACCCGCAGCAGCACCTCCGGCCGGAGAAAACTTGTCACCCCAGGAGCCCCTCGGACACAAGAAGTAGACGTCTCCGGCCGCCATTTTACTCCCAGTCAAAGTTCACCGCGAAAATTCCTCAGTCCGTTTCCCGGGCACCCCGAAGTAACTATATACCACTACAGAGAAGTACGGCTCCGACAAATCACAAGTTGTAAACAAAATAGGAATATCCCTTTATTTCCGGGAAAAAACCCTCTATCGGCGCTATTCATAAAGTTAACATAAGATATATTATAGGAAGTTATACCACGACGGGAATGCTTGTCTGTGACAGGGATATTCTTGGGCCTATGGAACTCTTTCCGGTCTCCGCTGGGAACACTTCTCCGATTCTCCAATCGCACAATGGTAAAGTCTCTGACGAAAATACGCGTACGCAGTTTTCTGAACCGAAACCGCCGCTCAGCGTTCATAGGAATCATGGATGCGCCTATACCCAACGGTTCCTGGCACCGCAGTAGGGCATGCACTCCGGGCCGCCATAGAAATACAGAAAAACTCAGGACGACCCTCCCTTCCGGGGCTTTGTGAAAAAAATCACATATGGAGGCTACTCCGGCACATGCTCTTTACCCACATACTTTGTTACTCTCCTAGGCAGGAACCACGGTTTCTCGCAGCGCATCCCGTGCCGAGAACCGGTAACGGAAGCCGCAGTCAAGGAGTTTGCCGGTGCAGTATTCGCGGTCCTTGAGAAAAAATTTAAGCTGTCTCCCCAGCACCGGAACCCGGCACGCCGCCCCGGTGAGACAGCGGGGTACGCGCCACGGCACAGGCACCCCCATAGCCTCAGCCATGATCCGCATCACCTCTCCGTGGGAATACGCCTCCTGGTCGGCAATAAAAAATTCTTCTTGATCATATTCGGGATGATCCAGAAGAAAAAGCAGCGCGTCCACCACGGTTTTTACATATACCAAATGAAAGGTATAGCGCCCCTCCTCCAGCAAAGGAAAGCAGCGGTGCCGCAGAGCCCACATGAGCTGAGGCAGGGCGTGCGGTTCACCGCGGCCGTACACCATACAGGGACGCAGGATCGGAACCCCGATCCCGGCGGCACGCCACCAGCGTGCGATTTTCTCCGCCTGCATCTTGGTTTCCCCGTAATAATTGGTGGGTGCATAGGGAAGGTCTTCAGTCAGGGGTATCTGGGGATTACCGCTGACCACCGCGACCGAACTCAAATGCACGACGCGGGCAACACCGAGCCGGTCGGCGAGACGGAATACGCGATCCGTTCCGATCACGTTTCCCTTGAACGCGCGCTGGCGCGGCGAGTTCCCCACATATCCCGCACAGTGAAAAATAAGGTCAAACCTCCCGCGCACCCGTTTGAGCGCACCGCGATCGGTGAGATCAGACTGGATCAGCCGGACGGGAAGCGTACGCAGATATTCGGTATTACTGGAGGGGCGAACAAGACAGCTGACGGCATACCCGCGGCGGACCAACTCCTCCGCTAAAAAACGACCGATGAATCCGGTTGCCCCGGTCACAAGCACGTTCATCACGCGTCATGCTCCGCGAGCTTTCGGTCCCGTTCTTCCAGGATCTCTCGAATCTGCGCCAGCACCGCGGGACTGAGCGTTCCCGCCTGGCTCAACGCGTTCTCGCGCATCTGTACGCGTGACCGGGCTCCGGTCAACACCGACGTGATCCCCTCCTGCGCCGCGGTCCACTGCAGCACCAGCTGGCCAAGAGATTTTTCCTGATCCCGGGCGATCGATCGGAGCCGGCTGAGCGTTTCCTTATTCACCCCTGCGCGCGGCTCTCTGAGATCCCTGTGTTTCCTGCGGAGAATGTCATTGGGGATCTTTACGCGATCGAAAAAGAACTTCCCGGTCAGAATTCCGGAATGAAGCGGCGCGTAGGCCAGCACCGCGATCCCCTTCTCCCGGCAAAAGGGTAACAGTTCAGATTCAATTTCGCGGCGGAACATGTTGTAGGGAGGCTGGAGAAAATGCAGGGGACATTCGGTCATAAATGTTTCCATCTGGACGGCGGAATAGTTACTCACCCCCACGGCCCGGATCTGCCCCTTTTCATAAAATTGACGCATCTGTTCGGCCGTTGCCTCGATGGGCGTATCGGAATCCGGCCAGTGCACCTGGTAGATATCAAAATAATCGGTACGCAGACGGCGGCGCGATTGATCAAATTCTTCGCGCATTCGGCGCGGCGAGAGATCATGAAAAATCCGCGGATCTTTTTCTCTCCATTTCAGGCCGGTTTTCGTGGCGAGAATCACACGGTCGCGGCAGCGATGGTGTGCGATAAATTCGCCGATCACCTCTTCGGAATGCCCGCGTCCGTACACCGGCGCGGTATCAACAAGATTCACCGCCCTGGAAAGCGCTTCATCCAGCACCTCCCAGGACCGGCGGTCATCTTGATGCCCCCACCAGGCATCAGAGCCGAACGCCCAGGTTCCCAGGCCGATCGACGGCACCCGGATCCCGCATTGAACGGCCTCGCGGTATTCCATTTACTCCTCTACGCTGGGCAGGAATTACATCTCGTGGCTCATGTTGAGGAAATCGAGCAGAATCTTGCGGATATACACCGACGGCTCCAGATGCGCTTTTTCGGCCCACAGCATCACCTCTGACCACTGATTCTTGGTCAGCCGCACGTTCACCGACTTGTTGAATTTTGCCGCCTTTTTAGGACGGCCTCGACGAGTCTTTTTCGTTGTGGTCGACACTGATAACCCCTCCTTATACTATAAATTTTTCTGAAAACGCTTACAGTAATTATACCACGAACACCGGTGAATTTCAAGTGGACGAAAAAACACAGAAAATGGAACCTGGCTTTTGGGGATTCGATCCCGGGACTTGAGCTAAGATAAGAATTATGACGGATATGCTGATATAGGAGCATGACCAAGATTGATCCGGGGTTGGACTTTATCCGGAACCATTCGGATTTTTCCATGACCCGGCCATACCGGAAGCCGCAACAGGTGAAGAACTCCCCTCCTCTCCCACGAGAGTCACCGGATATATCCCCCGGACGGAATTACAGAGGAATAGAGCCTCCGCCCGGAAAAGATCCTCCACCCGGATCACCTTCTCTGTGACCATTCCCGAATCCAAAGCATACCGGCGGAAGGTCCCCGGCAAAAGCCCGCACTCTACCGGCGGGGTATAGCGTCTCCCTTTAAGTTGAACCACCACATTGGCGATCGTCGATTCCGTCACCTCTCCGGCCGGGTTCCGTAACAGGACATCGTCGGGCCCGGGACACGCCGCGCGCGCCCTTTCATACACGGCACGGCGAGTGGTTTTATGATACAAGTACCGGCACTGCCGGTCGATGGAAAAGGGTGCCAGCCCGACCGTACGCGGCCCGGTCACCGACTGAAACGGTTCTCCCGCGCAGGAAAACTGTCCCTCGGCATTCAAAAGGATTTTTATCCGGTGTTTCGCGCGGGGCAGATGCCGCACATATTCGTTCAGGCACGACATCATCCGCTTTTCGTGATAGGCATAGCCGAAATAACGGGCCGAGCGCCGCATTCGGCGCAGATGCGCCGACAAGAGAAAAAATCCCCGCGAGGGCTCCCACAACAGCGTTTCAAATAACTCAAAGGAAGGCTCGTCACGGGTAAGCACCTCGGCCTTCAGCAGACATTCCCGGTATTCCGCCTCACGTTCGGAATCCCACACGATCCCTCCGCCGGTACCGTACTCGGCTGTGCCGCTGAGATGATCCACCGTCACCGTCCGGATGGCGACGTTGAACTGAGCCGTCCGCTCAGGTCCGATATAGCCTGCCGCGCCGGTATAGACACCGCGGGGAGTCGTTTCCAGTCCGGCAATGAGCTCCATTGTCTTGGCCTTGGGCGCCCCGGTAATGGAAGCGGCAGGAAAAAGCGCGCCAAAAATCTCCGGGATCCCGGCCCTGGTCCGGGCTTGTACCCTGCTCACCATCTGCCATACCGTGGGATAACGCTCGGCCCGAAACAGCGCGGGCACCGATACGCTTCCCGGACGCGCGATCTTTCCCAGATCATTGCGTACCATATCGACGATCATGATATTTTCCGCCCGGTGTTTCGCGGTATTGAGTCCCCGGCGCATTCGTACATCTCCCTCGGGAGTCAACCCGCGCGACATGGTACCTTTCATCGGTGCAGAGAAAATCCGCTGTCCGTCAAGACGGAAAAAGAGTTCCGGAGACGCACTGCACACCGAAAAATCATGGGTACTCACATACACCGGATAGGTACTTTCATGCGCCCGCACGAGCCGCTGAAAAAAAGTCCAGCAATCTCCCGAGAATCTGGCCCTGAGACGAAACGAATAATTCACCTGATAGGTAAGCCCGCATTCGATATGCTCCTTTACCGCGCACAGCGCCTGTGCATACTCGTTCGCGGAACATAACGGATGCCAGTCCGGAAAATGACCGCCGCCCCCCCCGGCATCCGGAATCCCGCGCATCGGCAGATAATCCTTATACAACCCGAACCATACCAGCGGGATCCGGGAGGAGTGCTGCCTGGTACGCAACGCAGGATCAAATGCCGCGGCGGATTCATATCCCACAAAACCGGCCGCGTATCCTCCGCCCGCGCTCCATTTCGCGGCTGACTCAAGCACCGCCCGCACCTCATTTACCCGGTACGCTGCCGCCGTACGCACCGGATGGACGAACGTCATCCACCCCTGCCGCGCATCCCGAAGGACTACCGTGGCATTTCCGGACGTGCTTTTATTCGTATCTTTCATGACGGTTCGTTCTGTAGGCAATCGCTCCGCGCGATCAGCGACCGGAAGGAAGTTCCTGCAGAAGCCGGGAAAGCACCTCCGCGACGCGGCCGTGTCCGCGGGCGCGCCGCCGTAGTAAGTCGTATACCTTCCCGTGCTGCCGGGCGTGAGCGGCCAAGGACCACCGCGCCGAATAAAACAAAAGCGCTTCGTTTACCCGCGCATCGGATACCTTTTGTCCTTTGGGCGGCGGCACATAATCGAGTACGGAGATGATTTTTCCGACCGGAGCGAGATCCCCGCTCGCGGTAAACTCAGCCCATAAAAAATCAAGGTGGTACGGGGTATCGGGTTCCGGCGACCGGAAATTTTCCGTTTGGTAGACGATCTCCCTCACTACTTCCCGGGAAACTCCCGTAGAATTTTCCGAGAAACGGCGCAGTCGCTGAAGAAAGTCGTGATTCTGCCTGGCGGCAACGGCGACAAAGTGAATAAAGGGCATCACATGGGGCGTGTCCCGCACGAATTCTTCCTGATTGACCAGCGCTTCGGTAATCTGCATCAATCGATCATAGTCACGGTCAATATAAAAAAAATTAAGCGTGCGTTCGAATTCCCGGGAGGAAATACCGTATGCCCGCAGGGCGTCTTGAACCCCGGCCCGGACCGGCACCGCCACCAGACATAGCACGACACATGCATATGCCGCCGCCCGGCGGACCTGAACCATTACCCCTCTCCTCCGTCCCCGCCCGGCGCGGTCGCCGCCTGTTTCACCTGCCGGTAAACCTGCACACAGTGATCAAGTATGGTTTCGTAAGTTTCAACTTCAAAAGGAACGATTTTGCCCCGAAGCAAATCATGCTTTTTCATCGGGAAATTCTGAGTTTCGATTTTAAACCATTCGCTGCGGCCGCCGTAAGATTTGGAGCTGCCGCCTTTAAAATAAAATTTCTTCACTTTGGAATCTAGAAATTCTTTCAAATTCACAATTTCATTCGTGAGTTCAAGCGGCAGCAGCCGTTTCCGCAGTTCTTCTTCGCGCGGAGCCTCCCACAGGAAAAAACGCCGGTCAAAAAAATCATTGCCTGTGGCCGGGTGAGTCCTGAGCAACCCGGGACTGTCTTCAAACCAGAAGTCTTCGCGCTCTTTGAGCGCCGGCGATACGGCGATGAATGAGAACCCGTTGGTATCCAGCAAAAAAAAGGCGTCATCATCCGCCACGCGTATTTTGAGCGCCGGCAGAGCAGGATGCTCTTTGAATTTCGTGATTTCCCCTTTGCGCTTGAACAGCATTTTCCGGTACACATCACGAATCGCGTTGTTTTTTTTCTTGCTCATCCCCAGCAAATGGGCAGCGGCAACGACTACCATGCCGATTAATACGTAGTACACACACCCTCCTTTGCCGGCCGTTATTCGGCATTTACCGAAATCAGAAAATTGTTCAGTTTGCGCGGCTCGATATGCCGCGCAAACGCAATATCGCGCCTGGTCCCGTATTCAGCAAAATCCCGCGGAGTTTCGGGAATATTGATCCTCACCGTTTGAAAGAATACCGGATCGGGACTATGAGGAGAAAGAATCGTCACCTCGTAGAACTCCCATTCAGCGCCGGTCCAGGCCGCCTCCTCAGCGAGAATTTTTAGTTGAATCCACTGATCCAGGAGCACGATCTTCACCTTCGAGAGCGTTTTCTCATCGGGATCATACGCACGGGCCAACAGTGAATAATTACTCTCGGCGAGAGCTTCATCCACACGGCGTTTCTGTTCCGATATCGTCGCGGTCCGGTAGAACCCGTACCCCAAAAATCCGGTCAATGCCAGTCCCACAACGATCATAATTCCCAGTGTCACCGCCGAACTTCTCCGCAACCCAAACATGCCACTTTTCATAACCTGGACACTCCTTTCCGAAAAATAAAAATACCAGCGTTCAATGCCACCCGGCGAATTGTTTTTTTACTTCGGCCCGGGTGAGAAAATAGACGCAGCACGCAGCCAGCAGACCGAACCCCGCGCCGAGCAGGAACAAATAGTCACGAAATACCGAAAGCTGAAACACAATACTCTGATATAAATCCGACGGATCGGCGATCACGTACACCGACTTTTTAATGTAAAACAGAGAGATCGCGGGCAAAAGATAGAGGGACTTCACGAAATAAAAGAAGGGGTACAGCACTACGCACAACAGCACCATCCTCCTCCACTCTTCCCTCCGGCGGATGATCCCGACCCCGCCGAGCACAAAAAGAAAAGCGAGCGCGGGCAGAATGAAAAATTGAACCAGGAAAAATACCGGATGCTGCATGGAATTCTGCCACAGAATATTTTGAAGTATTTCTCCTTGAGAAGGTGCGATCCCCGTGATCACCTGCAGCGCTTTCAAAAATAAATTTCCTTCATGGAAAAAAGTAATCGTGTGAAACACGGCGGCCAGAAAAGCGGTCCCGCCCCCCAGGATACATACGATGCCGAACAGTATTACCGCGACTTTACTTTTCATAATTCACCTCCGTCCGCGGCGGCTTCACCCGACTTTGCATCTCGAATAGATCCGCCTTTTCTCTTTGTTTTACTTGGCAGTGAGCGCCTTTTCGATTAAAATCCGCAATTCGTTCACTTGTTCACGGGGCAAACGGAACTGCGTCCGCAAAGAAGGGGTGGTAATGATAAATTCGAACAGATTTTTATTGTGTTGGATTCTTCTGATACGTATTTCCATCGGTACTTCGGGCATGACACCGGACTCCTTCCCCGCGTGACACGGCTTTCTCCCCGTCTCTGCTTACTGTGCCTCATACCGGCCGCCAAGATACGTCGCCAGGAACTTCTCGGCGGTTTCATAGAAGTGCAGACGGTTTTCCGGTTTCACGAATCCGTGACCTTCGTCGGGAAAAACAAGATACATATATTCAATCCCTCTGCGTTCGAGCGCCTCCACGATTTGTTCCGATTCTTCCTTTTTGACCCTCGGGTCATTTGCTCCCTGAGCGATCAGAAGCGGGATCCGTATTTGATCCACGAAAAACAACGGAGATCTTGATTTTAAGAATTCTTCATCCTTCTCCGGATGGCCCACTCGTTCATAGAGCATCGCCCGAAACGTCGCCCAATACGGAGGGATGGATTGAATAAAGGAGATAAGGTTACTCGGTCCCACGATATCCACCGCGCAGCGAAACACGTCGGGAGTAAACGTTGCCCCTACCAATGCCGCATACCCTCCGTATGATCCTCCGTAAACAGCTACCCTTTCAGGATCGGCGATCCTTTGCGCAACAGCCCACTGCACACCGTCGATCAGGTCATTGTGCATTTTCCCGCCCCATTCCCGGTTCCCCGCGTTGAGAAACTCCTTTCCGTAACCGGTAGAGCCCCGATAATTGATCTGCAGAACCGCGTATCCCCTGTTTGCCATCCATTGAACCGTGGAATCATACCCCCAGGTGTCGCGGGCCCAGGGACCACCGTGCACATACACGACTAAAGGAAGATCCCGGACGACCGTCTCCGGAGGATAGGTGAGGTACCCGTGAATGCGCAGTCCGTCACGGGAAACGTACTGTATCGGAAACATCGGAGCGAGTGTGTATTCGGTAAGTTCGGGTTTATGGTAAAATAAAAAATCGGCGGACTTTTGGCCGCGGTGATACACGTGAAACGCAATGGGCCCGGTATCCTTGATATACCCTATGACCCACCGTTCGTCGTCGTTACTCCGGCTGTAAACGACGAAATCTCCTTCGTCCAGATCCCTCAACTTCGCAAAATCATCCCGCAGAGTTTCGTCCAATACCACCCACTCCGTCCTCGCTTTGGTGAATGCGGCCGCCTGCACCCGGTAGGTATCGGAGTCTATCATCACCCTGCTCACGTCGTATCTTTCATCGGCGGCAATGACCTCTTCAGTGCTTCCGTCCGTGGAGGAAACCCTTACCAGCCGCGTCGCGTTTGCCCCTCGGGAATCGAAAAGCAGCAGGGACTCTCCGTCCCGGGTAAACGTGATCGGCCCGCTGGAAAGTGCGTCCACCGCCTCCCAACGAATCAGTTCCCGCCAGGAAGTTTCTTCGGAATCACGGACGTACAGCACGCTTCCGCCGGACGTTTCAGCGACCACTTTCCCCCGCACCCGCAAATGATAATCAGTAACCCAGGAGATCACGTTTCCCGGATTCCTGGCCACCCGCGCAAGATCTCCTGACCTTAAATCAAGGCGGTACACATCGTGAAATTGAGGACGTTCTTTATTTATGCCGAGCAGTACCGTATCCGGGTAATGCTTGGTATGGTCGATTATCCGGACCTGTACGTTTTCAAAGGGAGTAAAATCCCGCACCTTTCCGGTCTCCAGTTCAATCCCGTAGAGCCTCCAGTTTTCGTTGCCTCCGACGTCCTGCAGATACAAAATGAACTGATTGTTCTCAGCCCAGAAAAAACGGCGGACCCCGCGGTCACGGTCATGGGTGAGGACCCGGTCATCCTCTCCTCCCAGTGTCCGCATCCACACGTTCAGCACCCCTTCTTTTGGAGCCAGATAGGCAATTTGTCCGCCGTCGGGAGAGATTTTCGGGCTTGTGTTTTTAGGATTGCCGAACAGGACCTCCCGGGGAATGAGCTCAACGGCATGCTTATTTTTCATCATGCACGAAACTCCGTTCAGTCCCCCCAGCACGATCCCCAGGATTACGAGTACATGGGTAAGTATTGGTTTGTGCTTCACCGTATTGATTTCCGTCACTCACTCAGTTTCCTTCCGGGGCACGAAATCCAGCGCCACGGAATTGATACAATAGCGGGTGTGCGTCGGCGGCGGGCCGTCGTCGAACACATGCCCTAAATGAGCGTCACACCGCGCGCAGCGCACCTCGGTCCTGCGAAGAAAAAAGCGCCGGTCTTCGTGCAGGGTGATATTATGAGAAGAAACGGGAGCCGTAAACGAAGGCCATCCGGTGCCCGATTCAAACTTGGCGTCGGAACTGAACAGGTCAATCCCACAGCAAATGCAGGTATATGTTCCTGCTTCTTTCAAATCGTAAAAGCGGCCCGAAAACGCGGATTCGGTACCGCCCTCACGGGTCACATGATACTGCTCCTTGGTGAGCTCTTCTCTCCACTGTTCGGGTGATTTACGCACCTTATTCTTTAACACCAATCCCTCCTGAGAGACATCATACACTGGTATCGCGGTTCTTTCCCTCCCCCAGGCGTGTTCTTCCACTGCACCCCCGCGGAGCCCGAAGACGACTGTCAGAAAAAATATCCCCACCCGCCCGGTGACTGCGCACGCAGACCGGGATTTCAGCAAATTCTTCCCCATATTACCGCCGCTGGAGTTTTGCCAGCAAACGTAAAATTTCAATATACAGCCAGATCAGCGTCACGATCAATCCGAACGCCCCATACCATTCCATATACTTAGGCGCTCCATATTCGGCCCCGCGTTCAATAAAATCGAAATCAAGCACCAGGTTCAGCGCGGCAATGACGACGACGAACAGACTGAACCCGATGCCGACGATCCCGCTCTCGTGAATAAAGGGCATCTGCAGTCCGAATAACCTCATCCCAAAACTGATCAAGTAGACAACCATGATCCCTCCGGTCGCCGCGACCACCCCCAGCCGGAAATTTTGGGTTACCTTGATGAGCCCCGATTTATACGCGAACAGCAGCGCGAATAACGTGCCGAACGTCAGCCCTACGGCCTGCATGACAATCCCCTGATACTGCTGTTCGACCACCGCGGAAATCACGCCCAGAACCACTCCCTGGACGGCCGCGTACAGGGGAGCGGTGACCGGCGCCCATTGTTTTTTGAATACCGTCACAATCCCGATAATCAGTCCCAGGATAAGCGCGGGAAAAAGAAACGGCTGAAAATCTGCGAGGTGATTCCACACCCATGACGCGCTGAATACCGTCAGCATCAACAGGAGGAACGTTTTATTGGTAGTTCCCTCAATCGTCATGCTCTGCGCGCCCGGAACCGCGGCCGAGCCCTGGAAAACATTCGCTTTTAACGCGGGGTTTGCTGTCCTCATCATCTCCTCCTATTCCGATAACACCGTTTCGACATAGTTACATATGGCTTTTTTATCCTGCGAGGCGATATCCTCAAACGCAATGCCGATCCGATAATTCCCGCCTCCGGCTTTCTTTTGATATACGATCTTCCCCGTGATATTCATTTCCAGCATCCGGTCCTCCATGCTGGTCACCGTAGGATTCACAAGAGTAAATTTGATTTTTAATCTGTCTTCGTCACTCAACCGTTCCTGGGTCAATAAAGCCAAACCGCCCTCACTCAAATCGACCATCTCAGCTTCAAATTCCCGCTTTCCCATCACGATCTGGATAAGAAACGGGCGTTGGAACGCGTATGTGAGCGTAAAATCAACTTTGGCACGTGAATGCTTCCGCCGCTCGGATGCCGATTTCTCCTTCATGCATGCTCCTTTCCTGTTGTAACGTATGCGCCCGGAATAGGTTATTAACATATTCTATCCTATGGGCCGTGAATGTCAATGGGCTCGGCCGGGAAGACTACTCTCCGGGCCCCGGCGGAGGACGGCGGAGCCGCTTTTTCTCGCTCCGTTCCTCTTTGATTTTGCGCAGTTTTGCTTTGGTTCGCGCCGACCGTTTCCGTTTCTGCCGCCTGATCTTGGCGATCCGGGCCTGTTCCCGGGACCGCGCGCCCCGCCGGCGCCGTTCGATTTTTTCAGTGAGAATCCTCCGCGCCAGAAAGCGGTTCACCGCCTGGGACCGTTCTCGTTGGCATTTCACCTCTATTCCGGTCGGGAGATGTTTAAGATACACGCACACCGCGGTCTTATTGGTCTTTTGACCGCCTCGTCCTCCGGCACGGATGAAATGTTCCTCGATATCCTCCTCTCTGATCCCGAGATGATCCATCCTTTCCTGCAATTCCTGCTGTTTATTTCTCCGCACCGCGGTCATCCGTTCCCTCTCTCCCGCCGCATTCTGATACTCTCACCGCGATCCTTTCCGACCGTCCGGCCCGCCGCCCTGATCAGGGCTTCCAGAGACTTCCGTACCCCCAGAGGTGCCCCTTTCTGCGGTTTTCCGGGATAAATCTGATAATGCTGCCGGTACCGTGCCGGAGTAAGATCCGGCATGATCACGTTTGCGCCGCAGCGCAGCGCCTGTTCCCGCGCCGGCGCGTCCCGGGTCGCCAGCGCAGTGGTAGCCGGAAGATGCGTATCCGGACAAAGAATGCGGGTGAGCGCCACGGCGCGCAGCGCCCGCAAAGAATCCCCGGGATCTTCTTTTCCCAAAGGAGTACCGGGATGCGGAATAAAGGGCCCTATCCCGACCATATCCAGATCCAAGCTCCGCAGACAGCATACATCCCGCGCCAATATACGGTCGGTCTGCCCGGGCACACCGGTAAGCAGACCCGATCCTGTCTGATAATGCAGTTGTTTGAGCCAACGGATACAACGAAACCGCTGCGCATAGGATGAATCCGGCTTCAGCATCCGGTACAGTGCCCGGTCCGATGTTTCAAACTTCAGCAAATACCTGTCCGTTCCCGATTCCCGCAGTTGCCGGTATTCGGAAAACGTTTTTTCGCCGCTGCTGAGCGTCACCGCACAGGAAAAATCTTTTTTTATCCGTCTGATCAAGGTACACAATTCTCCCAGAGGATAACCGCACTCATCACCAGACTGCAGTACGACCGTCCGGTATCCCAGTTCGGCGGCCGCCCGTGCGGCACGGTAGATCTCCTCCGGATTCATCCGATATCTTGTCACGCCGCGGTGCTGCCTTCTGATACCGCAATACATGCAGTCCCGCCGACAGATGTTCGAAAATTCGATGATCGCCCGCAAATGCACCTCCCGGCCGCAAAACACCTCCCGCACGGTATCAGCGCTGGTAAAGAGCGCGGCATCATCTTTTCCGGCCAGCGCCGCAGCGAGCTGATCCTGGGAATGATACCGTTCAAACGCATAAAGCCGCAAGGCAACCGCGCGGATGTTGCGGATTGTATCCGCAGGCAGGCGGGCTCCTCCATAGATCAGCAGACCGAACGAATCACTGATCCGGATCCGGCAGAGATCAAACCGGTCTGCATCCGGAGGCAGATCGCCGTCAAGAAAGGACCATCGCTTGCCTCTGACCTCGGCCAGTTGTAGGGTCGCCGGATTCTCGCCCAGCCAGCGGCACAGTGCACGAAAGCGAATTAATCCTTCAGAAATAAAGATCCCGTTCGCCGTTTTTGATCCGCTCATAATATTCGATGAATTGAGGATAGACCGCCGGGAGCATCCGCCGGATCTCGTCAATCTCGGCATCAAGGACCCGTTCCCCGGCCGCCTGCGTCTCTTCGCTGGCAAAATCATCGATCCACTCTCGGAAAGTCAGGACCGCGTTCAACTTGCAGAATTTCCCTTCCTGCCCGGTGCGCAGTAAATCCATTATGCATTTTCCGGTTCGTCCGCAGCGATACCCTGCGGTGCAAAAGGAAGTGATCAATCCCCGCTGTGCGAATTCACGAATAAGCTCATCCAGACTTCGCGTATCGCCCAAAAGAAACTGCTGACGGTCCTGATCCTGAGTCCGTGTCGCGTCGCTGTACCCTCCGATCCCGATCCGGGTAGAGGCATCGGTCTGGGTAATACCGCGGTCAAGCGAAAGACTCCGGATCCGGGGAGTTTCCCTGGCGGTAATAATCATTCCGGTATAGGGCACCGCCAGCCGTATCACGGTGATCAAGCGCAGGAAATCTTCATCATTTACCCGGTAGGGAGAATTCTTCGTCACCGCAGAGTTTGCCGCGGGTTCCAAACGCGGGAAGGAAATCGTATGCGGACCGATGCCGAACCGGGCCTCCAGTTCATGAGAATGCGCCACCAGGCCTAAGACCTCAAACCGCCAGTCGTAAAGACCGAACAACGCCCCCAGCCCCACATCGTCCACCCCGGCGTCGAACGCCCGGTGCATCGAGTATAACCTCCATTGATAATCGCCTTTGACGGTGTGTGAGGGATGCATTCTGCGATAGGTCGAATGATGATAGGTTTCCTGAAAGACCTGATAGGTGCCGATCCCGACTTCCCGGAGCCGGATGAGATCCTCGATAGATAACGGCGGCGCGTTCACGTTCACCCGGCGGATTTGTCCGTAGCCGTGACGGGTCTTTTCCTTGACCCCGTAAATGGTCTTAATCGACCGCTCCATGTATTCTGTATCGTTTTGCGGATGCTCTCCGTACACAACGATAAGCCGCTTGTGTCCTATTTTCCCCGCGAGCACCCCGGCTTCCTCCCGGATCTCTTCTGCGGATAATACTTTCCGCCGCGCTCCCGGGTGCGAAGTGCGGAACCCGCAGTACAGACAGTCGTTCACGCAGTAATTGCCCAGATACAGAGGCGCGAAGGTCACGATCCGGTTATCGTATACCTTTTTTTTGACCGCCAGAGCCGCCCGGTCAAGCTCAGCCCGGGTATCCGGGTCTTTTACCGCCAGCAGGAGCGCGGTCTCCTTCAGAGACAGCGTTTCCACCGCCAGCGACTTGGCGACAATATCTTTTACCTGTTCTTTGTCCGGCTCCCCTGTTTCGTGCAGAAGACGTTCCATGCGCGCATCATCAATAAAGTCACCTCCTCCTCCGGTGTATTTCACAATTTGACCGGGTTGAATTCTGCGGCTGATCCACCGGGTAAGTGATTCACTTCGATCGTTCATTTTTCCCCCTTTTGCATGCGCAGCGCCTTTTGCCGGCGCTGAAACCGGTCCAATGCCGCCGGAAACGGTGAAAGAACCCGGGACAGCACTCCCTGAAGAAAAGCAATACACAGCCCGTAATTGGTCAGAGGAACTCCGGCCTCTTTGGCTTTTTGAATACGCATCAGTTTTTCCCGGCGGGTGATCATACAGCCGCCGCAATGTACGATCAGCGAATAATCCGAAAGACGAGCGGGAAAATCCCTGCCGGCGCATACGTCGAATCGTACCTCTCCGCCGGCGTACTGCCGGAACCACCGGGGAATCTTCACCCGTCCGATATCGTCCTGGATCGGATGATGACTGCAGCTTTCAGCTATCAGCACCCGGTCTCCTGGCTTTATCCGGGCAATCATCGCCGCCGCGGCCGCCTCTTCGACCAGATCTCCTTTGTACCGGGCGAACAGAATAGAAAACGTCGTGCATTTCACCTGAGCGGGAGTATCCGCGACCATCTTCAGGACCACCTGAGAATCACATGCGACAATATCCGGCATCACTCTTAACTGCCGGTACACATGGGCATATTCCCGTTCCTTCACCACCATCATTGCCGCGTCGTGATCAAGCGCGTCCCGGATCGTCTGCACCTGAGGCAGAATGAGCCGGCCCTTGGGCGCCTGCAGATCAATAGGGACCACCAGCACTCCTAATCCTCCAGCTGGGAGGAGATCACCGATCAGCGGCGGCGGATGCACAAAATCTTCCGGACAGATCTCAATCAGATATCGTTTCAACCGGCTCAACGTGGCTTCTTTCGCCGCCGGATCCGTACTTGCGCTGACGAGCACGTGCGCCGAATGGGCGCTCAGCTCATCACGGAACTTCGCCGAGGGCGGACATTGATCCACCTTATTGATCACGATTACCAAAGGAGCCTTGCGGCGGCGGGCTTCCGCAGCGATTTTCGCTTCGAACTCTCCCCATATATCCGGCTCCACTAAAAGAACGTATATATCGGCCCGGTCGAAAATTAAGGAAGTTTTTTCAACGCGCTGAGCGGAAAGAGCCGAAACATCGTCTATCCCCCCGGTATCCAAGAACACCACCGGTCCCAGAGGAAGAAGCTCCATCGGTTTTTCCACCACGTCGGTAGTCGTCCCCGGAATCGGTGAGGTAATCGCCACCCGCTGATCGGTGAGGTGATTCAGGAACGTCGACTTCCCGACATTGGTCCTTCCGAAAAGCCCTATCTGCAATCGGAGTGATTTCGGCGTTTTAAACATCTTCTCGGTACCCCAACGCCGTAATTCGGTCAGCCGAGAGTACCCCGGCCACCGCTTCTTCGCCCAGCTTTTCTGCCAGGAAGGTCCGAAACGAACCTCCTGCCTGATTCCGGAACTCCCGGACTAATTCCGTCGCGCGATCATACCCGATCAGAGGAAGGAACGCGGTAATGATCGTCACGCTTCGCTCCACCGCCGCTTGGCATCGCTCCCGCGACGCGTCGATTGCCTCAACACAGGGCCGCAGCATCTCTGCGGCCGCACGCAGCGCATCGAGCTGCTGCAAGAGCGCATCGGCCAGCAGCGGCAGGAATTCGTTGATCTGAAGCGTAGCGCGCGAGGCCGCGTCGCTCACGATCCCCTCCTGCGCCCGGGCGTAAATCCCGGCCTGAATGACGGCTTCACACACGACCGGATTAACCTTGCCCGGCATCAAAGACGATCCGGCTTGGGCCGGCGGAAGACGGATCTCCCCCAGAAAATGAAGCAGGCGGAGATCATTGGCTATTTTTATGAAATTCTGCGCGCAGGCATTCAGCACTCCCGAAACCTCCACGCAGGCATCGGAATTGGCCGTCTCTCCGACAAGATTTTCCCCGCGGGTGATCCCGGCGCCGCTTACCGCCCGAAGTTTTTCGTTCACCAGAAAAATATAACTTCGCGGCGCCGTCAGCCCGGTGCCGACGGCGGTCCCGCCGATATTCACCACCCGCATCCGTTCCTTACATTTACACGTTCGCCACCGGTCGCGCGACAACGCGTCGGCAAATCCGGAAAATTCAGCCCCGAGCGTGATCGGCACCGCTTCCTGGAGCTCGGTACGTCCAATCTTCACGATCCCGGCAAACTCCTTTTCCTTGGATTGCATTGCTCCCTGAAGGAAGGCAATCGCCTCTTCCAGCCGGTTGAGCATGCGAATCGCGGCGATCTTCAGCGCCGTAGGCAGTACGTCATTGGTAGACTGATGCAAGTTCACTTGGGCAAGCGGATGAATATATCCGTAATCTCCCCGTGGGCGTCCCGCTAGTTCAAGGGCACGGTTGGCGATTACTTCGTTCAAATTCATGTGGGTAGAAGTGCCGGCGCCGCCCTGCAGAGCATCGACTACAAACTGATCCGACCACTTCCCGTCGACGATTTCACGACAGGCTCCTCCGATATACGAAGCCTTTTCCGGAGGCAAGAACCCCAATTCTGCGTTCGTATCAGCGCACACCTGTTTTACCAGGGCGCCGGCCCGGATCAACGCCGCGTGCACCGGCCGGCCGGCCGCCGAGAAATTACGCCGGGCCCGTTCGGTATGAATGCCCCAGTAGCATGCCGCGGGAACGCTCAACTCGCCCAGCAGATCATGTTCGACCCGGTATTCCATTGTCTTCTCCTCTTTATAGCTCCCCCTGCTCGATCCGCGATCCTGGCGGCATTGATACCAAAATGCGAAATCCCGTATCCAGGACCAGAATCCCGTCCGCCTCCAAAAAATTATTTCCTCTTTCCCAGCGCTGATTTGACCGATACTCCGTCAATCGCGCCCAGCTTTCCGGTGAGTGCGCCAATTTCGTCGCTGGTGGCGTCCACGATCAGAGTGATCACACTGCAGGAACGTTCCGGATAAGGAACGCCCATCCGCCCGGCGATCAAAGCGCCGTATGCAGACAACACTGCATTCACCCGTGCCGCCGAGCGGTTACGGTCCTCGACGATAATCCCCACAAAACCGAGTCTCTTCTCCATGCGAATTCCTCCAAAAAAAATCCCAGTCCTCTCCTGCGGGAAGACTGGGATCATTCCTTTCCCTTAGCTCAGGCCGGCCGCCCTCACCGCAGGTTTCCGTGTTCCTCTTATTTTTTATACGTCGGACGCGGCTTGTACTTAGTATGCAGCAACTCGTGCGCTTTTTCACTTAACGGCGCGTCCAAAAACTTCTTGTACAATTCCTTGATGTAAGGATTATCGTGCGCGTACTGAATTTCCCGATTTTCGTCATCCGAATAAAGGCCCTGCGCCCGGGCGGTCCGTAACTTATCGGTAACCCCGTAGGGCTGTCCGCCGCCGCCCACGCATCCTCCGGGGCAGGCCATTACCTCCACGAAATGATAGGGAGGCTCTTTCCCGGCCGCCAACGCTTCGCGTATCTTGTTCAACACATACTCCACATTGCCTATTCCGTGCGCGATCGCAATGCGAATCGGTGCCCCCTGGATTTCGACCGTCGTTTCCTTCACGCCTTTTAATCCCCGGACACTCTCGAATTCCACCCGGGCGACATTCTTACCGGTCACGAAATAATGCGCGGTACGCAGGGCGGCTTCCATGACGCCGCCGGTCGCTCCGAAAATTACGCCGGCGCCGGTATACTCTCCGAGGATATGGTCGGATTCCTCTTCAGGAAGATTTTCAAAATCAATACCCGCCTGTTTAATCATACGCGCGATCTCCCGCGTCGTCAAAGATACGTCAATATCCTGATATCCGGACGAAAACATCTCGTTACTCCGGCTGATTTCGTATTTTTTTGACGTGCAGGGCATCACCGAAACCATGAACATTTTCTCCGGATCTACATTCTGCTGCTTCGCGTAATAGGTTTTGGAAAGCACTCCCACCATCTCGTGGGGCGACTTGGCCGAAGAGAAATGTTCGATCATATCCGGATAAAATTTCTCCATAAAATCAACCCACGAAGGACAGCAGGTGGTAATAAGCGGCAGTTTCCCTTTTTTATGGGTAAAGCGCTGGACGAATTCCGACGCCTCCTCCATGACCGTAAGGTCGGCGCCGAATGACGTATCAAATACCGCCCGGAACCCCAGCCGGCGAAGGGCCGCGTACAGCTTCCCGGTAAGATTCTCTCCGTCTTTAAACCCGAACGCTTCGCCGATGGCGACACGAACGGCGGGAGCAATCTGCACTACACAATATTTCTCCTGATTATACAGCGCCTGCCACACTTTGCGCGTATCGTCATGCTCGGCGATCGCCCCGGTCGGACAATGAGCCGAACACTGGCCGCAGCGAATGCACGGACTCTCCCCCAGATTAATGTCCCCGGCCGGAGAAATGCGGGTCTTGATCCCCCGCTCTAAAAAAGACAACGCCCATACGTCCTGGTGATTTTGGCACACGTCCACACAGCGTCCGCACAGAATACATTTATCGGGAACCAGCGTAATCGTCTTCGTCGAATCATCTTCGGGCAGGTTGCGCAAAAACTGATCATACGGCACCTGGCGGATACCGAAATCAGCGGCGAGCTTCTGCAGTTCACAGTTATTATTCCGGGCACACTGCAGGCAGTCGTTGGGATGATTGGAAAGGATAAGTTCCACGACCGTTCGGCGAACATCCTGAAGTTCGGCATCGTGGGTAATGATTTCCATTCCCGTTTCCAGCGGGGTGCAACAGGCGCGCAGCATCTTACTGCTTCCCTTGACCTTTACCACGCAGATTCCGCAGGCGGCAGTCGCGTCAAGATCCGGATGCTTACACAATACCGGAATATGTACATGCACCTTTTTCGCCGCGTCAAGAATGGTGGTTCCCTGTTTTACTTCAACCGGAATATCGTTGATTTTCGCTTTGACCATCATTACTCCCGTGTTACCGCGTCGAACTTACAGACTTCAAAGCATTGACCGCATTTCACGCATTTCTCCACATCAATTCTGTACCCTTCCTCGCGGCTGCCGGAGATCGCATTCACCGGGCAGTGCATCGCGCACACGCCACATCTTTTACACTTTTCCTGCTTAATTTTATACCTGAGCAAATCAATACATTTCCCCGCCCGGCACCTGCGTTCGCGAATGTGTTCCAGATATTCTTCCCGGAAAAAGCGAAGAGTGGAGAGCGTCGGATTCGGCGCGGTCTGTCCCAATCCGCACAACGCCGCTTTCTTGGTCGCCCGGCAAATCGCTTCCAACTTATCCAGATCGTCTTCCCCGGCCTGCCCGGACGAAATCTTCTGTAAATAATTACGCATCTGAAACGTGCCGATGCGGCCCGGAGAACATTTCCCGCACGCCTCATCAACACAGAAATTCAGGTAAAATTTCGCGATATCCACCATACAGTCCTCTTCGTCGATAACGATCATTCCCCCCGAACCCATGATCGATCCCAATTCCATCAGGTGTTCGTAATCAACCGGGGTATCCAGGAATTTATCGGGGATCACTCCTCCGGAAGGACCGCCGGTCTGGACCGCTTTTAATTTTTTCCCTTCGGACAACCCTCCGCCGATTTCATAGACGATCTCGCGCAGGGTAATGCCCATAGGAACCTCGATGAGTCCCGAATTCTTGACCTTCCCCGTCAGCGCGAAAACTTTGGTCCCTTTTGCCGTTTGGCTGCCGATTCCGGAAAACCACGCTCCGCCCCGGTCAAAGATCACCGGAATATTGGCGAGCGTCTCCACGTTATTGATCACCGTGGGCATCCCCCAAAGTCCCTTGACCGAAGGATACGGCGGACGGGGAGACGGATAGCCCCTTTTCCCCTCCACCGAGGCGATCAACGCGGTTTCTTCGCCGCACACGAACGCACCGGCGCCAAGACGGATTTCCAGATCGAACTGAAATTCTGTTCCGAGGATATTCCCGCCGAGCAGACCGTAGTCCTGCGCCTGTGCGATCGCTCTTTGAATGCGCTCAATCGCCAGGGGATATTCGGCTCGAATATAAAGAAACCCTTTTGAGGCCCCTACCGTATACCCGGCAATGATCATCCCCTCGAGCACCGCATGCGGATCTCCTTCAAGCACGCTGCGATCCATGTACGCGCCGGGATCACCCTCATCCCCGTTACAAATAATGTACTTCTCTGCCGCTTCGACTTTGCGCGCGAAATTCCATTTCATCCAGGTCGGGAATCCACCGCCGCCGCGGCCGCGCAGCCCGCTCGTCTTCAGCTCGTCGATAACCTGCTCCGGAGTGAATTCGGTAAGCACTTTCTTTAACGCTCCGTATCCTCCGTGTAGAATGTAATCATCGACGCTTTCGGGATCGACCTCCCCGCAATTCTTCAGCACCACCCGCATCTGTTTTTCCCGCGGAGTATACAGGAGATCCTGCACCGGATTGCTCTTTTTTAATGAAGTCTGCACTATTTTCGGTACATCTTTTGCTTCCACGTTCACGTAGGTATATTCATCGGGCAGTATTTTTACCACAAGACCGTACCCGTACATTCCCAAATCGCCGGCCCGGACGACCTGCACCTCTTCCTGGAGACCTTCTTCGCGTAAACGTTCCAGGAACAGATTGAAGAACTCCTTGGTCCGGTCGAGAGCTCCGGTATCCTTAAGAAGAAGGGTTTTCCTGTAGCGTGCTTCCATTGTTATTTCACCTTTACATTAAACACATGATCGTTCACCAGCCGTTTCCCCGAAACGTGTTTATCGACAATCTTCAATGCGGTGTCCTTATCCACTTTTCCGTACACGGACCGGGGAACACCCTCCACGCACACCTCCACCAGCGGTTCGGCATAGCACATCCCCGCGCATCCGCATTTTTCCACTCTTACCGCGAGGCCGCGTTTTTGGACCTCTTCGTTTATCACGCGGTATACCTCATCGGCGCCGGCCGCGATCCCGCACGTGCTCATGCCGACTTTAATCCAGTCGCCTTTGTTTTCCTCCAGCTCTCTACGGAAAGAATCCAATGACTGGTGGGTCAGTTTGGCCATCCGGCTACGCCTCCTTCTCGTTCTGGGCATGTTCTTTCTTGACAAACTGTGAAACGATATCCATCACCTGATTTTTCCGGACTTTAGGGAACACTTTTTCATTCACGGTAATGACCGGAGCCAATCCGCAGCAGCCCAGGCACCGGACAACCTGAAGATGAAACAGCCCGTCGGCGGTCGTCTGCCCCTCTCCAACCGAGAGTACTTTTTTTAATTCTTCCAGAACCTGGGGAGCCCCTTTCAGGTAACAGGCGGTACCCATGCACACCGAAATCACGTATTTCCCCGGTTCGTCGAGCTTGAAAAAATTATAAAACGTGATCACCTCGTAAATCCGGGCCAGAGGAATCCCCAGCAGCCGGGATAATTCAAATGAAATCCCGCGGGGCACATACCCGTAATGATTCTGAATTTCATGCAGGATCATCACCAGATTCCCCGGTTTGTCACGCCACCGTTCCACCAGCGTCTGAATCTGCTGGACAACTCTCCGATGCGATTCTCCGGTCTGCACGATATAGGTGCGGATGAGTTTCAACAGCGCGTCCGGCCGCACCGGCTTTTCGACGATCGCTTTCACCGGCAGAGCTTCGGTTCCCGCCTTGAGTTCAAAAGGCAGATCCATTCCCTTACGGGCCCCCGTAATGAGAATGACCGGGATATCTTTAGTTGCCGCGTCTTGCGAAATCGTTTTCGCGGTTTCGGCGCCCTCGGTTTTGTAACTGAGCATGAGATCAAGCAGAATAAGATCCGGGGACTCCGACCGCACCTTCTGGAACCCTTCTTTTCCGTTGGTCGCATTCACGACCTCGTAGCCGTTCGCTTCCAGCAGCACCTGGGTCGCTTCGATGAAATCGGGATCATCATCGATAAGAAGTACTTTGTTTCGCATGACTTTCCTTGCCTTTCCTGAATTTTGCCGCTCTCCTCCGAGAGCGCTCTATTATACACGTTTTATTCGAAAATAAAAGGAATTTCCGTTTTCTTTCGGCTCGGCCCACACCGTCCCGCCGTGATGCTCGACGATTTCTTTGGTAATAAACAACCCGATTCCGGTTCCCTTGACCTTTGCCACGCCTTCATAGGAAAGCCGGGAAAATTTTTTAAACAGTTTCGGCAGATCTGGTTCGGGAATCGGGTATCCTTCGTTAAACACCTCGATTTCCGCTTCTTCTTCCCCGCTGCGCGAACGCAGCCGGATCAACCCGCCCGCGGCGCCGTATTTCACCGCGTTATTTAAAAGATTGTTCATCACGATCTGCATAAGGTCGGGATCCGCCCGCACCTTCAAATCGGTCTGGATTTCATTCTCGACCCGCATTCGTTTCTCCTGTGCCTGATGCGCAAATGACTCCACCGCGACATCGACGATGTCTTCCCGAAACAGCACTTCTCTCCGGTTTACCGCCATTTCGCCTTTTTCGATACGGCTCAAATTCAGGAAATTTTTCACGGTCGCCGCCAGGTAATCGAGATTCCTTGACATCGACCGGAGCGTTTTTTTCTGAGGATCGCTCACCGGACCGAGTAATTCGTTCTGTAACGAATACACGTTAAGAATGATCGAAGACAAGATCCCTTTCAGTTCATGGGAGACAAAACCCACCAGATCCAGATACCGTTTATTCAGCACCTCCGCCCGTTCTTTTGCCTCCCTGACGCTCTGTTCCCGGTGCGTTAATGTCGCGGCCATGGAATTGAACGCCCGGCGCAGCTGATCAAACTGTTTGATCGCATGCGGACCCTGAATCCGGTAGGAAAAATCTCCCTCGGCGATTTTTTGAGTCGCCATCACCGCCGAATATACCGGTCGGGTAATTTTATGCGCCAGTAAATAGGCGAAGAATACCGCCAGCAAACCGGTGAGGCCGGTAATCAGCATGAACACAAAAAAGATATTCCGTTGAAGATCGATGAAGGGTTTTTCCAGGATCCCCACGTACAGAATGCCGATTACCTCACCAGCCAGGTTACGGATCGGTTCATACGCGGTATAATACCAGTCGGTCACCACGAACGCCCGGTCCTGCCAGCGGGTATGCTTCTCCAGCACCTCATTCGCCACCACTTCCGACACGCGCGTGCCGATCGCGCGCTCCCCTTGCGCGGTGAGCACGTTCGTCGCCACGCGGGTATCGTGCTGAAAAATCGTGACGGTTCCGACCGGTGTATTTTCATATAACTCGTTCCCGAACACCAAATCCCGGATTTTGTCCACTAACGCTGAATCACGGTTCAGAATGCGCCCCCCGAAACGAACCGCACTCACCTTGCCGTGAATATCGTGAATCGGCATCGCATACTCCAGCGCCAGCGCTCCCTGCACTTTTCCCTTGTCAGTGGGCTTCGCTTTCGGCGTAAAACGCACCGCTATGGTGAATTCCTCTTCCGGCAGTCCCGGCGCAATAAGGCGGAACTCGTCTGCGGAAATAACCCGCGTGCCGCCGATCCCCTCTCCCTGGAACGCGCGACGGGCCAGGGGGCTCAAAATCCCGTCCTGCTGGTAGGCCGGCACCTCGTAAATATAATCCAGCCCGACGACGTCTTTGATTTTATAGAGTTCATCGGCCGAAACCAGCTCTAAGGCGATCCGGATATTCTCGATCTCATTTTCGTACACGACCTCGGCGGCCTGGATCGCGTTGCGGACCTCTTTCTGCGCCCGTTCAATGATATCGTTCTGAATGACCCAGAAACCCAGGCCGGTAATGAGGACGCCGAAGACCAATAGCAGCACAAAGAACGCCCCGAACAGATAGATTTTTAAATCTCTATTTTGCCTCATCTCGATTGTGAATTTTTTTACAAGGGGAGTGAAAGAAAAAGAGCAGCCCCCCCGCTCTTTTCCCCGCGCTTGACCTCAGGAAATCCCTTTACTTTTGAAGCTCTTCGATCGCCTGATCAACCAGCGTCACGAACGTCATCACGCTCGAACCGCCGACCAGCACCGCGACCATGCACGCTTCCAGCATTTCTTCCTTGGTCCATCCGGATTCCAGGCAGTGTTCCACGGCCCGCGGAATACATACCGGACATTTCTGCGTCACGCTGGCGATAAGCAGCAACAGCCATTTCGTCTTTTCAGGAATTTTGCCGTCTTTGGTCACGACGGATTTTTCCTGGATAAATGCCGCGTATTCATCCGGAATCGCCTGACGGATGTTGACCATGCGCTTCTTGAACTCATCCAACGTGCTTTTTGATTCGTACAACATAGGCACCTCACCTTTTTTTCTTTTTCCCGGACGGGGAAGCGCCCTGCTTCCCTATCCACTTTCCCCGGACAGTATAGCCGGTATGGAGCAGCTCGTGGCTTTTATGCCCGCAGGGACCTTCGGTCAGGAACTCGGCGTATATCTGCTGAACGATCGGATTTTCGTGCGACTTCCTCACAGTCAGAGTTTCGTCTTCGGCGTAGATCGCGTTCGCGCGCAGCTGTCTGATTTCTGCGGAAGTGGGAACGGGCTGGCCGCCACCGCCCAGACACCCGCCGGGACAGGCCATCACCTCCACGAAATGATACCCTTGCAGATCTCCGGAAGCGAGCATATCCATCAGCTTTCGGGCGTTGGCCGTGCCGTGTCCCACCGCGACTTTTAACGTCGCCCCTTCCAGGAATTTCCATTCTTTTTTCGCGCTTTTGATCGGGACCTCAGCCTTGCGGACGCCTTTCATTCCCCGGACGGGCTTTACTCTCAATTTTTCAAAGGGAATTTCCTCGCCGGTCACGATTTCATAGGCCGTACGGATCGCCGCCTCCATCACCCCGCCCGTGGCTCCGAAGATGAGACCGGCTCCGCTGCCGATTCCCAGCGGATCGTCAAAATTCGATTTGGGCAGATTGGGCAGATCAATGCCGCATTCCTTGATCATTCCCGCCAATTCCCGCGTAGTCAGCGCGTAGTCGACATCCTGCAGACCGGAATCATCCATTTCCGGCCGTTCACATTCGAATTTTTTAGCCGTACAGGGCATCAGTGACACGCTCACGATATTTTTCGGATCGATATCGTGCTTTCGGGCGTACCAGGTTTTAATCAGCGCACCGAACATCTGCTGGGGACTCTTTGCCGTAGACAGGTAATCAAGCTTATCCGGATAGAAATATTCCATGTACTTAACCCAGCCCGGCGAACAAGAGGTAAACTGGGGCAGTTTTATGTCTGGATCTTTATCCACCAGCGCTTTTTTCAGTCTCAGCAGCAGCTCGGTTCCCTCCTCCATAATGGTAAGATCAGCGGTAAAATTAGTATCAAACACCTTATCAAACCCGATTCGCTTCAGGGCGGTATTCATCTGTTTGGTCACGCTGGTACCTGGCTTCAGACCGAATTCCTCTCCCATCGCCGCCCGCGGACTGGGTGCGGTCTGGATCACCACGTGCTTTTCCGGATCATCAATCGCCTTCCAAATGTCATCCACGTTGCTCTTTTCGGTAAGCGCACCGGTAGGGCAGCGGTTCACGCATTGGCCGCAATTGATGCATATCACGTCGTTCAGCGGCTTATCGAGATAGGTTGAGATCTTCGTTTCCTGGCCCCGGTTGATCGATTCCAGCACGCCGACTTCCTGCATGTCAATGCAGGTACGCACGCACCGCTTACACAACACGCATTTATCCATGTCCCGGACGAGGGAAAAACTCGACTCGTCGCGCGCGTAACGCGGCGTGTCTCTATGTCCGAATTTATATTCGGTCACCCCATACTCCTCGGCCAGCTTCTGCAGTTCGCAGTTATTGTTCTTTTCGCAGGAATAGCATTCGCCGATATGGTTCTTCAGCAGCAAATTGAGAATATTGTGTCTTGCCCTTCTGACCCGCGGCGAGTACGTTTTCACCTTAGTCGCGTGGAACAACGGATAGGAACAGGCCGCCTGGAGCGTGCGCTGTCCCTCCACTTCCACCACACAGACGCGGCACACCCCGGCCAGACATAAATCGTCGTGATGACACAGTGTGGGAATTTTGATGTTCACCGTCCGGGCGGCGTCAAGAATAGTCGTTCCCATGGGGACTTTTACCTCCATGTGATCGATTGTCACCGTCACCATCCCGCCCAAAAAATGCTTATTTTTTACCTGCTCCGCCGGCTGCGATCTCTGGCTGACCGGCGCACGGGAGGTATTCTGCGTAAAAGGTTTCTTGCTCATCGGACCAGCTCCTTTCGTTGAGAAGTAGACAGGGGACACTCCTTGGGGAACTTCTCCAGTATCGATACCAGCGCGTTCGGCGCGGACTGTCCCAGACCGCATTTCGACGCCAGCTGCATTGTTTCGCTCAGCGAATACACTTCTCCCAGCTCGTTCCGGGTAAGCTCGCCGGCACGCAGTTTTTCCGCGTATTCGAGCAATACCGGCACTCCTTCACGGCAGGGCGTACACTGTCCGCAGGATTCCTCGGCGAAAAACTCGAGGAAATTATGGACCACGTCGATCAAAGAACGGCGGGAATTGAATACGATGACCGACCCGCCGGTAGAGAGATCTTCGTAGGCAATGACACGCCCGAACTCTTTTTTGGGAACGCAGGTGCCCGAAGCTCCCCCGACTTGTACCGCCTTAGTATCTTCGGCCTCGACCATTTTGAGGATCTGTTTAATCGAGGTTCCGAAAGGCACTTCGTATACTCCCGGTTTGCGGCAGTCCCCGGACACGCTTAGAAGCTTGGAACCTTTCGATTTTTCTGTCCCGAACGACGCGAACCACTCCGCGCCTTTGGCGATAATGTGCGGCACCGCGGCAAACGTTTCCACGTTATTCACTACCGTCGGAGACCCGTGCAATCCGGTATTAGTGGGAAAAGGAGGCCGGTTACGGGCTTCTCCGCGGTATCCCTCCAGAGATTCGATCAGCGCGGATTCCTCACCGCACACGTAAGCGCCCACGCCGAAACGGATCTCGATATCAAAATGAAAATCTTTCTTTCCGAGGATCGCATCCCCTAAAGCTCCTTCATCTTCCATCTGCTGCAGCACCTGTTCGAGATGCGGGCCGAACGACCGGTACTCGCCGCGCAAATAGACGTATCCATGCTGCGCCCCAACCGCGTATCCGGCGATCACCATGCCCTCGAATACCGTCCGGGCGTACTCTTTGAGAAGCACGCGGTCTTTAAACGTACCCGGTTCGCCCTCGTCAGCGTTGCACACGATAAATTTCCGCTCTCCTTGGGCGGTTGCCGCTAAATTCCATTTGACCCCGGTAGGAAAGCCGGCACCGCCTCTGCCTTTGATCTGCGAGTTCCTCACTTCACCGATCACATCGGCGCGGGACTGGCCGAGAGCAGCTTTGAGTCCTTCATCCGGCGCGATTCCGCTGAATATGATCGGCCCTTGTCTTTGTGTTTCCATGAATCGACTCCTTTTCCTTGATTATTTTAATGAAGCTAAAAGAGTTTTCACTTTCCTCGGACTCATCTTCCCGATCAGTTCGTCGTTCACCAGCGCCGCCGGCGCCTGATCGCACATACCGATGCATGCGGTTTCCTCCAGAGTTATCTTACCGTCCCTGGTCGTCTCTCCCATCCGTATCCCCAGTTCTTTTTCGAACGCCTTGCGCACTTTTTCCTGACCGGCCATTTTACTGGTAATGCACTGGCTCAACCGCACGATATACTTCCCTTTTTTTTTGGTGTGCAGGAACGAATAAAAGCTCACTACTGAATAAACTTCGACGGGATGGATGCCCAATTCATCGGCGAGCTTCTGCATTGCCTTATCCGAAATATATCCCCTGCGGTTCTGGATTTCCTGCAGACGGGGCAGCAGCACGCCGCGGGCATCATCACACACCTGTTCCAATCTGCCGCCTTTTTTGATTTGCGTTTTCACTGCGCACATTTTCTTCATACCTGCTCCTTTTATCCTTGCAATACCGTTTCGATTTTTTTTATCAGACTCTGTGGACTGACCGGCTTTTCTAAAAAATCCTCGCAGGGCAGCACATCCTGATCGCACTTTCCGTACTGCTGACCGGTCACTTTACTCACCGCGCTCAGCATCACGATGGGAGTGCTCACTCCCTGCTTGCGAAGCGCATGGGCCAGTGCGATGCCGTCATCTGGCTGGTCCATCATGATATCAAGAAAAATAATATCCGGCTGGTCCGATACCGCTTTCGCTTTTCCTTCGTCGGAATTTTCAGCCAATACTACCGTATGTCCCTGCGCTTGAAGCACCGTCGCGCAGGATTCCAAAAACTCCCGGTCGTCATCCACCATCAACACCTTTGCCATTTCTACCTCCCTGATTCCTGCGTGGTTACATACAGGCATTACAAAATAAAGAAAGAAATTCGATCGAAAAATCGATATCCTTCACCATGACGTTGCGGGGCACGGCAATCGTCGTCGGCGCGAAATTCACGATCCCCTTTAACCCCGACAAAACCAGCATGTCCGCCACTTCCTGACTTGCCCTTTCCGGAACCGCGATGATACCGATATCGGCTTTTTTCTGCGCGATGATCCGGGGCGCGTCCTTCGCCGCGTATACCCGTACTCCGTTGATCACCGAACCGATTTTTTCCTCTTTTTTCTCGAACGCCGCGATGATCTTGATCTTATTTTTCTGGAAACCGGGATACTGCAGGATCGCCGTTCCCAGATTCCCGACGCCGAACAGCACCAGCTTCACGCAGTTATGCTGGAGCACGAATTCTTCGAGCGTATCTTTGAGTTCCTGGGTATTGTATCCGATCCCCGGCCGGCCGATGCGCGCGAAATTGGAAATGTCTTTTCGAATCTGCGCGTCGGTCACGCCGACAATACGCGCCAGCTCTTTTGATGAAATTAAATTGCGTTTCTGCCGGATAAGCGTGTCCAAAGTGCGAATATACAGAAACACCCGGGCAATGGTCTTACGGGATATGTGAGTCATATTTGTGAAATTTGTAACGAATGAAAATATATTTTATCGATTCCGGTTCCGGCTGTCAAGGAACTTTCCCGAAAAAACCGCGGCTAATCAGAATTTTGAGAAAGGACTTTGAGAAACAGGTCTATTTTTCCGAGGAGTTTCTCGTCCTGGGTCAACTCTTTCGCCCGGTGAAATGCCTGCCGGGCCTCGGCGGGACGGTCCATATCAAAGTATATCACTCCCAGATTGAAATAGGGCAGACACACGCTTTCGTTCAGGTCAATCGCTTTTTTAAACTCATTCAGCGCTCCCGGATGATTTCCCATGGCAAAATACACGCCTCCGAGATGCACGTGCGCTTCGACAAAGCCGCCGTCCAGCTCAATCGCCCGCAGAAAATACCTGGCCGCTTTCCTCCAGTTGCGTGAGACCTCATGCACCAGGCCGATCCGGTAAAAAAGATCGGCGTTTGCCGGCGAAAGCCGCAGCGCACGGCGATAATATGCCAGAGCCCTCTGATACTCCTGCTGCGTATAGCACCACACCCCCAAATTCACCGCTGCCGCCAGATGATCGGGACGGGCATCTAAGGCCCGCCGCAAATAATCTTTTGCCTGCGCGTAGTTGCCCTGATGCAGAAAAACCACGCCCAAATTATTCATCACGTTTGCGTCGCCTGAATTGCGCTGTAACGCTTCCCGGTAATGCGTAATCGCGTATTCGTACTGCCCGATCGCGTCATAATAAAATCCGAGACTGGCATGGGCATGCGCGATCCGGTTTTGCAAAAAAGGAAAGCGGGGATCAATCTCCTTTGCTTCTTCATAGCAATTGAGCGCCTGCTGATATTCTTCATCCAGCATGGCGTGATCTCCCTGCTGAACGAAATATTCGACTTTTGACGCCGTTTGCCCCGTTTCTTCCAGCGGCGCGACCGACTGCCCTTCTATTGACTTGACCATCGAAAGCGGATAACTC
>WJJJ01000003.1 GCA_014729775.1 Candidatus Omnitrophota bacterium
AAAAAAGACAGAAATAAAGTTGAAGGCGTGGGGGTGGCTCTCGGGGGAGTAATCCATCACCAGAAAGGGGTCGTCTATTGGCCGCAGCGGGAAGATTCATCCGCGATTTACATCGCCCTGCCGCTGAAAGAATATCTGGAAGAGAAGTTCCACTTACCTATTATACTGGAGAATGACACCAACGCCTGCGCCTGGGCGGAATACGCCAGTAATTTTTCTTCTCAGGAACACCTGTTGTATTTTTTTTCGGGGATCGGCAGCGGCCTGGTGCTGAACGGGCAGTTGTATCGCGGCCGTGACGGAGGGGCAGGAGAGCTTTTCCTGCACCCGAAAAAAAAGATGCACTCATTGCTGGGAGATTTTTCTTTTCTCCGTCAGTGGTCGGTCGATTTAGGAATGGTTGACCGGGCGAAAGAAGGAATTTCTTTGGGCCGTACCACGGGATTATTGAAACGGGTATCTTCCACGGGGGAGTTGAAAATGCGGGATATATTCGCTGAGGCGGCGGGGCAGGATGAATTTGCCCGGGAAGTATTGAGCGAAGGTGCGTATTGTCTCGGAGTGAAAGCGGCGTTCATGATCAATCTGTTGAATCCCGAAACCGTAGTGCTCGGCGGAGGCGTGGAAGAAGCGCCGGAATACTTTTTACACGAGTGTGTGAATACCGTAAAGAAATTTTCTTTCAGCGAATCCCGCAAAGGAGTGTCGATTGTGTATTCCGATTTGGGAAAACGCGCGGCTTCACTGGGCGGAGCACTGCTTTTTTTTAAGAAAAAGCTTTACAGAGATACCTGATATGATAGAATTTATAAAAAGGGAGGTGAGGAATGGATAAGTCCAAGTTGATACCAATCTTTTTGGTTATCATAGTACTCTTAGTAGGCGGCGCCGGTATATATCTTTACAGCATCAACCAACAACTCTCCACGCAAGTAACCGCACTCGAACAAAAACGCAGCGAATTAATGCAGGAAACGCAAGGTTTGCGCGCCCGATATAACGAAAAACGGCGCGAGGTCGAAGATCTCGAGCAGAAAATGGCCACCCGCGAAGAAACGATAAGCCAGTTAGAGCAGGAAAAAGAAGAACTGCAGCGGAAATATCAGAGTGTTTCCCAGGAGCGGGATATGCTGGTGGAACAGCTTCGCACGCAGGGCCCGAAAGTGAGCGTGCAGGATGAAGGGCAGCGGCCTCAGCCGGCAACCGGTGAGGCCCGTTCGGAAGATTACTGGACCGACTTCGTCACGAAAAAGGCCGAATTGGAAGCTCGTCTGGAAGATCTCAGTAAAGCGCTCAGGGAGAATAAAAATAAGCTTGCGGAGTTAGATAAAGAAAACAAAGAATTGAGCATTAAGATTGATGAGCTGAACAAAGAGAAAGAGCGTCTTGAACGGGAGATCGCTTTTAAAGAACGGACGATCGAAATTATGAGCAAGGATTTGGTGAGCGAGCGCGAAGCCCGCAAAAAGATGGCCCAAGACCTGGAAAAAATGCGTGCGGATAACATCGAGCTGAAACGCGAATTGATCATGGCGAGCAAAGAAAAAATGCAGCTCCAGAATTACCTTGAAGGGACTACCGAGAAAAAGCAGGTGTTACAGCAGAGGATCAGTTCGATTGAAAACATTTTGAAAGAAAAAACCCTTGCCCTCGACGAACTGGAAGAACAGCTTACCAAGGCGATCAAAGGCGGGAAGAGCGTGGTCACTCCTGAGACCGCTTCGGTTGAGCTTCCTCCCATTGTGGTGAAACCGGGGCAAGCGGGAGTCAGCGGGATCAAAGGAGAAGTGATTGCCGTCAATTACGAAGAGAAATTCGTGATCATGGATATCGGTGAACAGTCCGGGATCAGACCGGGAGCCGAACTGAAGATCGTCCGGGGAGGGAAAAACATCGGTACCGTATCGGTGGTCGAGACCCGGAAAGATATTTCCGCGGGAGATATTATCGAAGTCGTCAGCGGCTACACCATTCAGGAGGGCGACAGCGTTGTTGCCCGGTAACGGCACGCGCGTTCAGCGTGCGCCTATTCACAGAGGGAATGTCTGAACAAAATCAGACCTGCGCAATCGGAAAAGCCCGTGTCTTCCTCAAAAGTTACCATCAAAGAAGTCGCTCAAAGAGCGAATGTTTCGATTGCCACGGTTTCCCGGTATCTCAATAAACCCACCTCGATTAAAAAAGACAATCGGACCCGCGTCGAGAAAGCAATCCAAGAGCTGAATTACCATCCCTTATTTTTCGCCCGCCTGCTGGCGGGAGGGAAATTAAATACGTTTGGATTGATCATTCCCGGGTACGAAGGGATTTTTTATTCTTTCTACGCCCAGGAGATCGTTCGGGGAGTTGCGTCCGCGTTGGAACGGGAAGCGATTGATTTGCACCTGCATATTTTCGGGAAGCGGGATTCATTCAACAGTTCTCTGGTCGAAGGCGTAATTTTTGCCGACGTAATCGGGAATGAAGCTCAACTGCGTCGACTTCTGAAAGAAGAAGTCCCTGTGGTGGTCATGAACAAGAAGGTCGACGACCCGGGGGTAAGTTTTGTGGCAATCGATAATTTCAAGGGGGCCTATGACGCTACGGAGTTTCTGATTACCCATGGACACACGGCCATTGTGCATCTGGGCGGAGATCCCCGCGTGCAGTGTGCGCAGGAGAGGGTCGAGGGGTACAAGGCGGCGTTGGCGAAACACGCCGTGCCGGTCAATGAAGATTATTTATGTATGACGCACTTTTCATGCCGCGAAGCGCGGGATCATCTGGAGGTGCTCTTCGCGGGGGACAAAAGGCCTACCGCGATTTTTTGCTGCAGCGACGAAGTGGCGAAGGAAGTGATCGCGTTCGCGGAAGAGAAAGGGATCGCGGTGCCGGATGATCTCAGCGTGATCGGATTCGATGATAATCCTCTTCTTGCCTACGGGAACGTACTGCTTACCACCGTGAGACAGCCGTTTCAGCAAATGGCATCCTCGGCAGTGAAGCTCCTGAAAGAAAGCGCGCGAAAGAACGCTGCTCCCCAGCAGATGGTATTAGACCCCGAACTCGTCATCCGGGATACCGTGGGGTTTATCTCCTCTTAGGGCGAAACCTTGAGGTCGCGGCAGGACTTACCGCTACATGTTGTGTCACAAGGGTTGACAAACACGCGCGAATGTGCGAAAAAGAATCATCTGAATATAATTACGGACATTCCCAAGGAAAGGAGTAGTTTATGAATGCATCCCTAAACTTCTCCTCGAACGCCGAAGTCGTTTTAAGGAAAAGATATGTGGAAAAAAACGCCCACGGTGAGGTGATCGAGAACCCCGAACAACTGCTTCGGAGAGTATCGAAAGCGATTGCCGCCACGGAGCGGCGCTACGGCATGGAAAAGGTCGAGGTGAAAAAAGTGGAAGAGCAGTTCTTCCGCGCCATGGCCGATCTGGAATTCATGCCGAATTCCCCCACCTTGATGAATGCCGGCAAAGAGCTCGGCCAGCTTTCCGCGTGTTTTGTCATTCCGGTTGAAGACAGCATGGAGTCGATTTTCGACGCGATCAAGGCCACGGCAATGGTGCATAAAACCGGAGGAGGCACGGGATTCAGCTTTTCCCGGTTGCGTCCGGCGAACAGTGTGGTCAAATCCACCGGGGGGGTCGCATCGGGACCGGTATCCTTTATGAAAGTGTTTGATTCCGCCACGCAGGCGGTCAAACAAGGCGGTACCCGTCGCGGGGCCAACATGGGAATTTTAAGGATCGATCATCCCGATATTTTTGACTTCATCCGTTGTAAAGGAAGCGAAGGCGATATTTCAAATTTCAACATCTCGGTGGCGGTAACGGACGAATTCATGGAAAAGATGATGAAGGGAGAAGATTACGCGTTGATCGATCCTCTCACGCAAAGCGTGTTCAAGAAAGTATCCAGCCGGGACGTGTTTAATCTCGTAGCGGAATGCGCCCACAAAAACGGGGAACCGGGAGTCGTCTTTATTGATAAGATCAATACCGGCAATCCTACTCCGCATTTAGGGAAGATCGAAAGCACCAATCCCTGCGGCGAGCAGCCGCTGCTTCCCTTTGAGTCGTGTAATTTGGGATCGATTAACCTTGCCCGGATGATCACGGAAGAAAACGGCAGTTTCGCGATCGACTGGGAGAAGCTGGAACGTACTACCCGTCTGGCCGTCCGGTTTCTGGACAATGTGATCGACGCCAATAAATTCCCGATCCCGCAGATTCGCAGTAAAACGCTCAAGACGAGAAAGATAGGCCTGGGAATCATGGGCTGGGCCACTCTTTTGGGGTATCTTCTGATTCCCTATGAAAGCGCCGATGCCATCGAGCTGGCCAAAGAAGTGATGGAATTCATCCATCTCCGGGCGCAGGAAGAATCAGTGAAACTCGCCAAAGAAAGGGGCGTGTTTCCCGCCTGGAAGGGGAGTTCGTGGGAAGAGCGGGGGATCCGGATCCGCAACGCGACGATTACGACCATCGCGCCTACCGGTACGATCAGTATTATTGCCGGACCGACTTCTTCCGGAATCGAACCGAATTTCGCCTTGTGTTATTTCAGGAACGTGCTGGACGGGGAGAAATTACTTGAGGTTGATCCGGCGTTCGAGTACATCGCGCGCAAGAAAGGGTTTTATTCCGAAGCGCTCATGAAAGAGATCGCCTCGGGAAAAAGTCTTCAGGAAATGCCCAAAATTCCCGAGGAGATCAAGCGTTGTTTCAAGACGGCGTTGGAAATCGCGCCGTTCTGGCATATCAAAATGCAGGCCGCGTTTCAAGAACACACTGACAACGCGGTTTCGAAAACGATTAATTTACCTAACAGCGCTACGGTGGACGATATCAAAGAAGCGTATCAGCTGGCGTATAAACTCGGGTGTAAAGGCATTACGGTCTACCGCGACGGCAGCCGGTCGGTACAGGTGCTTACGGTTGAAAAAGAACAGCAGAAAAAGGAAACGGCCGTCGTACCGCAGGAATCGGCGCATCAGGTGGCATATCCCAAACCGCGCAACGAAGTGATCGTCGGGACCACGACGAAGGTGATGACCGGGTGCGGTAACCTGTACATCACCATTAATCAGGATGAAGAAGGATGTCTCTTCGAAGTATTCACGCAGATGGGAAAGGCCGGCGGGTGCGCGGCTTCTCAATTAGAAGCTATCGGGAGGCTCATTTCACTCGCTCTTCGCGGCGGGATTGATATCAAAGTGATCGTGGAGCAATTGAAAAGCATTCGCTGTCCTTCGCCGAGCTGGGCGAACGGGAAAAAGATTTTTTCCTGCGCGGACGCGATCGCGCGGGTGCTGGAGAAACGGGCGTTTGATCAGAAGCAGATATTGAAGCCCGATATTCCGGTGAGAACCGAACCCCAGGAAAAGGTGAGGGTTACACCGAAAAAAGGACTGCGCAACATCGTGGGGGTATGTCCTGAGTGCGGATTCGCCCTGCGGCATCAAGAAGGATGTATGGTATGCGATGCCTGCGGGTATTCTAAGTGCTGAACAGCAGACAGAAAGGGAAAACGATGATCAAATTGGTGTTACTGCGTCACGGAGAAAGTATCTGGAATTTGGAAAATAAGTTTACCGGCTGGACGGATGTGGGCTTGTCCGAAAAGGGAGTGAGGGAAGCTCACCGGGCCGCAGAATGGCTTGCCAAGGAAGGGTGCGGGTTTGATATGGCGTTTACCTCGGTATTGAAACGTGCGATTGGCACGTTGTGGATCGTGCTCGAGGATATGGATTTGATGTGGCTGCCTGTGTCCCGTACCTGGAGACTGAACGAGCGGCATTACGGCGCTCTTCAGGGTCTTCATAAAAGGGAAATGGTGGAAAAATACGGCGAGGAACAGGTGCTGAAATGGCGCCGCAGTTACGATATCCGTCCGCCGGCATTGGAGCCCGACGACCCCCGCTCTCCTGCGAATGAAGTGAAATACGCGCATCTCTCTTCCGACGAAATACCGCTCACCGAATGTCTGAAAGACACCGTCGACCGGTTTCTTCCCGCCTGGCACGAGACGATCGTTCCGCAGTTGAGACAGGGCAAGCGGGTGCTCATTGCCGCGCATGGAAACAGTCTGCGCGCCTTAGTGAAGTATCTGGATAACGTGTCCGATCAGGAGATCGTACAGCTGAACATTCCCACGGGAATACCGCTTGTATACGAACTGAATGAGGATCTGGCGCCGCTGCGACATTATTATCTGGGCGATGCCGCGGTAGTTGACGCCGCCGTGAATTCGGTAGCGAATCAGACCAAAAAGTAAATTCCTCCGAACGCGGCGCTCCGGCCGCGAACCCGAGGCCGAAAGAGGGGATACGTAAGACGCCGTCCTCAGCAACGAATAAGGGGGGGGAATGAATAAAAAGTTCTTGTTTTTCTGCGCCGTGTCCGCGGCCGTGTTGATCTTCCCGCGAGGGGCGCGTTCCGATTCCAACCAGGAAACTCTTACCTTCACGACATATTATCCTTCTCCTTACGGGGTGTACAAAGCCCTGGTGATCAGCGAACGCGGGGCGGTCGGGGATCTGAACCAGGATAACATGGTGAATGTGGATGATCTTCCGATTGATCCACACAACGACCCGCTGACCGGCTCATTCGCGGTTTCGCATTTTCTCGGAATCGGTACCCGCACGCCGACCACAAATCTCTATATTAAAGAAGGCAGGCCGGAGAACCGGAACCGCCCCGCGATGACCATGGAAGATTTGGGAAGCGGGACGAAATTTACCATGGCGTTGAGAACCGGGTCAGGGGGAACGGATAATTTTATGGATTTCTTTTTTCCGGCCGATGCCGGTCAGCCCGGTTCGGGAAGGTATATGCGCGTCGATGAACACCGGAACGTGGTGTTCTACGGGAACGCGTTGACCGTGCCTCACAATGAAGAGGATCCGGATCTTTCCTGGAACGGGATGATTTATTACAATACCAGGAGCAATACATTCCGGGTGTACGCCAACGGCGTATGGAAGGATATCGGCGGCGGGCCGGCGTTGCACATGGCGAAAATGGTGCGTGCCGCCGGGCAGAATGTCGGTGAAGCCGGAAAACCAAAGATCTGGCTTGATACGGAAATCTTTGACCACGGAGGGATTGCCGATCCGGCGAACGGACGATTCGTGATCAGGCAGGACGGGTTGTATTTGGTGACGACCAGCTGGCGCTGTCCTCGATTTGCGCATGCCCACGAGCAGAGCAGAGACAGCGAGATCATGGTTTACATCATGAAAAACGGCGGCGAAGCGCTTCACGCGGGGGCGTTTGTGAAAGGGCCAGTCGATGAAACCGGCTATGTGTTAGGGCAGGATGTGCTGTTTTTGCGCGAAAATGACGTAATTCAAATGCATGTGAAACATACCGCCGGGCGTACGATTTCCACGTTGACCGGCACGGGAGACCGTCCCAGGATGTCGATCGTTCAAATTAAATAGAAAGGGTCTCTAAAGGAAAAAAGAGAGGATGGGAAGAGTTGCGCTGCGTTACGCGGCGTTGTGTGTTTTTCCCCGAGGAATGTCCCTTTATACGCGCAGGAAAGGGGAGAAGCAATTACGCTCACTGCGTCTTTTTCTTTTGTCAAGACACACGCGGTGTTTTCCAACGTTGAAGACGGCGGCCGGAGACATGGATGTCAGTCATTGACAGTTCCTCGTTCAAAGTGACCGCCGATAAAGACGAGCAGTACCTGAGATTTGCGGTGATCGGCGAGTAGACACTCCGCGTGCTTCTTTCGGCCCCAAGGGGCGTTTCGATGAAACCTCCTTTTCATTCTTCCGGAATGTGTTACAATCTACATCCATGAAAAAGTATGACTGCATTGTCATCGGCGGCGGCCACGCCGGCATCGAAGCCGCCTACAGCGCCGCGAAGCTAGGCTGCAGGGTGATATTAATGACCCTTGATCTGGACGGGATCGGCCGGCTTTCCTGCAATCCTGCGGTAGGAGGTATTTCCAAAGGGGCCTTGGTGCGGGAAGTGGATGCGTTGGGGGGGCTGATCGCCCGGATCACCGATGCCTGCGCCGTCAGTTACCGCCTCTTGAACCGCAGCAAGGGAAAGGCGGTATGGGCGACCCGCGCCCAGGTCGACAGGTTCCGCTATCCCCGGATTGCCCGGCAGTATTTAGAGCGTATGCCGCAGATAGATCTGCTCAACGCGAAAGCCAGGTCTCTTGACGTGGAGAAAGGCGAGATCCGGGGAGTGGAGACGAATTTCGGCGAATATTTCGCGGCGTCGACGGTGATCGTGTGCGCCGGGACATTTTTGCAGAGTACGTTGCATATCGGTCTGCAGAGTTTCCCCGGAGGACGGCTCTATGAAGAATCCAGCGACGATTTATTCCGCGCGCTCGCCCAATCCGGTTTTCGTACGATGCATTTTAAAACCGGAACCTGCGCCCGGCTGGATAGACGAACTCTCGATTTTTCCTCAATGGAGGCACAGCCGTCCGAACCGGACGCGGGACCGTTCTCATTCAGAGGAGATCCTTCGCGCACCGCCGGTGAGGCGTGCTACATTACGTACACGACCGAAAAGACCAAAAAGATCATTGAAGCAAATCTCGGCCGTTCGCCTTTATATTCCGGCAAAATTCAAGCGACCGGTGTCCGCTACTGTCCTTCACTCGAAGATAAGGTCGTTAAATTTCCGCACAAGGAACGGCACCAGGTGTTCATCGAACCCGAAGGCCGGGATACAGTCGAGATCTATCCCAACGGAATTTCCACTTCTCTTCCTTTTGACGTACAGGAACAGTTTATTCACACCATTCCCGGGCTGGAGCAGGCGCGGATTCTGCGGCCCGGATACGGCATTGAACACGGGGTGATCGATTCCCGGCAGCTGAAAGTCACGCTGGAAGCCGGACACGTGAAGGGGTTATTTCTCGCCGGACAGGTAAACGGGACTACCGGCTATGAAGAAGCCGCCGCCCAGGGGCTTGTTGCCGGCGTGAACGCTGCTTTTCAGGTCAAGGGCGCTCCGCCGTTTGTCCTTCAGCGGGATGAATCGGTGATCGGGGTGTTGATCGATGATTTGACGACAAAAGGCACCCGGGAGCCGTACCGGATGTTTACCTCGCGCTGTGAATATCGGCTTTCTTTGAGGGAAAGCAACGCAGATCTTCGGCTGGCGGTACGTGCCAGAGAAATGGGGTTGCTCTCGGAAAAAGAATATTCTCTGGTAAGCGCTAAGGATGCGGCAATTGAGGAGGAGCTTTCCCGGTTACGGCGGGAATCGGTCATGCTGACGGAGCGGCGGATTTCTTTGTTTGACGCGTTGAAGCGACCCTGCTATTCCTATGCGAATTTGGTTAAAAAAACGGTGCCGCCTGGAGTGGAGAGAGAAGTGGAGATCAGGGTGAAATATCAGGGATTTCTGCGTAAAGAACGCATATGGAAAAAAGAACTCGCACATTTGGACCGGATAAAAATCCCTCCCGGCATCGATTTTGCCGCGGTCCCTTCACTTTCCAACGAAATCAAAGAAAAGCTGACCCTTTCCCGCCCGTCGACGCTGGCCGATGCCCTGCGGATCAGCGGAGTGACTCCCGCCGCGATATTCAGTCTCTACAGCTACATCCGTAAACCTATCAAGGAAAAGAGTCCGGAGAGAACGGCCGGCTAGGCCGCCGAAAGCCCCAGGTAATTTCCGATGTATTCTGCGAAACGGGAAGTGGCGTGGTCCGGTCCCAGCATCCTTTTGAGGGTTTTGAGCTTCTCTTTCATTTCCCCGTATTTTACCGGATTGGTGAGGTATTCGAGCACGGTATCGGCAATTGCCCGGGGGTTGGCGTCATGCTGAAGAAGTTCGTCGATGATCCGGTCCGACGCGACGATGTTGGCCATCGCGATTGAATCAACGGTAACCAGCTTGCGGATGAGGTGCCAGGTCAGGGGATGCACTTTATAGATGACACAATATGGGATTTCCAGCAGTGCGATTTCTATTGTCGCGGTACCGGAAGAGGAAACCACAAACCGGGAACTTTCCAGGATGTCGTAAGAATGCAGGCTGATTTCCTCTGCCGGGAAAAAGGGCCGGTACAGCGATTCATCAAGGTGGCGGGGCCGCAGTATTTGGAAGCGGTAGCCGGGCAGTCTTTCCGCCAGCATATCGCGGGCTTCTCTCAGCACTCCTAAATGCCGCTGGATTTCATTTTTTCGCGAACCCGGAAGGAACGTGATCAGATCCTGGGGAGGAAACCCTTTTTTTTGGATTACTTCCAGTAGCGGGTGTCCGAAATAAAGGGCGTCTACCTGATGGGTACCGTAAAAATCCCGTTCGAAGGCAAAGATGACGATCATTTTTTTTATGTATTTTTTGATCTGTAACACTCTTTTCTTGCGCCATGCCCACACTTGGGGGCTCACGTAATAGAAGACCGGTATATCGGGATAGAGAGTCCGGGCCAGCCGAAGATTGAAGTCGGGGAAATCGATTAATATTACAAGATCCGGGTGAAGAGTTTTGACCTTCTGCACGCACTTTTTCAGGAGCCCGGCAAGAGTTTTGAGGTGGCGTACTACCTCGAATATGCCCGATACCGAATGCCGCTGGATATCCAGTATTTGTTCTGATTCCCGGGCCATTTTTTCTCCGCCGCAGGAATAGAGAGCCAGTTCCGGTCCGTATCGTTGTTTCAGCTCCCGGCAAAGAAGGGCGCCGTAGAGGTCTCCGGAAGTGTCGCCTGCGACTATTACGATTTTTTTCATTGGTCAGTCTGCGGTTCGAATATTATCCTGAATGCGCAGGGCGAGGCCCAGCGCGTCCCGCGCGCTTTCTGCGTATTCCAGCGGTGAAGAACCGTTGCGGACCAGCTGGATGAACTCGGTAATTTCTTTTTTCAGCGGTTCTTCTTTTTGGATGGGGATATCCTGACGGATAATTTCATGTTCTTTTTTCTGGTAAATTTCCACATGTTGGCGGGCGTAATCCAGAGAGACATAGCGCTGAGGCATGAACACGCGGATTTTCCTTTCCCGTTTCGCCGATATTCGGGAGGAGGTCACGTTGGCGACGCAGCCTCCCGTGAATTCCAGCCGGGCGTTGACGATGTCTTCGGCGGGGGAAAGCACTTTTACTCCTTTGGTCGAAATCTGATGAATGTCGTCTTTGACCAGATCAAGGATGATATCGAGATCATGGATCATCAGATCGAGCACGACGCTCACTTCCAGGGAACGGTAAGGATAAGGGCTTAACCGGTGACACTCGATAAAGAGAGGGGCGGTGATGATTTGTTTCGCAGCCAGATAGGCGTTATTGTACCTTTCCACATGTCCTGCGAATAACAGCGTGCGGTGTTGACGGGCCAGCTCGAGCAGGCGGTTTGCCTGGTCAAGCGTCGAAGTGAGCGGTTTTTCCACGAACGTCGGAATTCCTTTTGCCAAAAAGAACCCAGCGATTTCATGATGGGTCGGGGTAGGCGTGGCGATGCTGACCGCGTCAACCGGGGGGAGCTCGCGGTAGTCCGAGAATCCTGTCAGGTGAGGATGGCAGGAGAGCGCGTCCGGACGGGTGTCGACAAGAAAAATCTGCGTGATTTCAGGGAGTTCCTCGTAAATCCGCCGATGAATACCGCCCAGTTTCCCGACCCCGATAATCCCGACTTTCATAATGATAGGTATCATATCAAATCGCTTGTGGAAAGTCAATTGATGTGATACAATCGCTTGTCTTTCAACGGAACTGCCGATTTTTGCACTCAATCGTAAGGAATTCAATGAAAGAATATTTGAGGGAATATTTCAAATTGCTCCGGTTTACGAAACCGTACAAGGGCCTTTTTTTTCTCGCGCTTTGCTGCATGGCGGTTTCTACCGTTTTTGACGGGGTGACGTTGGGGATGATCGTGCCCCTTTCCGACCGGATTCTTACGAACAAAGAAGTGATCATTCCCGGGGATGTTCCGCCTGCCCTGGCGCAGGTGGTCGCGTATTTTAATTCTTTAAATCCCCATGTGTTGTTAAGGTACATGGTCATATTCATGATCGGGCTGTTCTTTTTCAAAGGGGTGTTCCTGTTCCTTCAGACCTACCTCATGAACGTGATCGGGGAAAGCGTCATTCGCGAGGTGCGTGATGCGCTGTACAGGAAATTTCAGGATCTATCGATGAGTTTTTACGCGCAGAAGAGGACCGGTGAACTTATTTCCCGTGTGACCAACGACGTCCTGCGCATTGCCAACGCGCTTACCTACGCGCTTACGGACATGTTGTATCAGTCGATGCAGGTGCTGTTCTTTGCCTCGATCGCTTTTTATATCGGGTTCAAAATATCGTGGTTCCTTCCGCTGATCTCATTCGTGATTTTTCCCTGTATCATGATTCCGGTCGTGAAGTTCGGGAAGAAAATAAAGTCATATTCTGCCGAGGTACAGAATAAAATGGCCGATTTGAATTCTCAGCTTGCCGAAACGATTCAAGGCGCCTATATTATTAAGGCCTTTTTGCGGGAAGAATATGAAATCGAGCGGTTTCGGGAGATTAACCGCCAATATTACCGGTTCACGCTAAAAGGAATGAAACGGACGATTTTCCTGTCTCCGTTTACCGAGTTTGTCGGCGCGTGCGGTGCGATGGTATTATTGTGGCTGATCGGGCAGGAGGTGATTGCCGGCCGGATTTCCTTCGGCGTGTTCGGTTTGTTTTTAGCTTCGGTATTGTCCATGATGCGGCCCTTGAAGAAGCTCTCCAACGCTCACGCGATCAACCAGCGGGCGATTGCCGCATCTTCCCGGATTTATAAAATTCTGGAAGAAGAGCCGCTGGTGAAAGAAGCTTCCCGGCCGGTGGAAATATCGGGGATTGACCGGGATATCCGGTTCGAGCAGGTATCCTTTCAGTATAATCCCGGTGAAGAAACCGTGCTCAAAGACGTGGATTTTACGGTGCGCAGGGGGGAGCAGATCGCGTTCGTCGGTCATTCCGGCGCGGGGAAGTCGACGCTGGTTAATTTACTGCCGCGGTTTTATGATCCTACCCGGGGCCGTATTTTGATTGACGGAAGGGACATCCGGGAGCTTCGCATCGTATCCTTGCGGCGGCTTATTTCGGTAGTTTCTCAGGAAACGATGCTCTTTCATACCACGGTGCGGGAAAATATCCGTTACGGAAAAGAGGACGCCGGTGAAGAAGACCTGATCCAAGCCGCGCAAAAAGCCCACGCCTGGGAGTTTATCCGGAATTTGCCCCGGGGGATGGATACGATCGTGGGCGACCGGGGTTTTCGTCTGTCCGGCGGACAGAAACAGCGTATTGCGATCGCGCGGGCGATACTCAAAGACGCGCCGATTCTCATTCTGGACGAGGCGACCAGCCATTTAGACACCGTGGCGGAGCGGCTGATCAAAGACGCGCTCCACGTGCTCATGAAGGGAAAAACCGCCTTTATTATTGCGCATCGACTGTCCACGGTCCAAAATGCCGACCGTATTTTGGTCATTGAAAACGGCAAGATCACGGAAGAAGGCCGGCACGAGGAATTATTAAGGAAAGGGACGGTGTACCGGACGTTGTACGATCTCCAATTTAAGGTATAATGAGGAGAACTCCGCGATTTCGCAACAATTTGCCCTGCCAGGGGCGGTCCCGATGAATTTTTCGCGCTGTCCCTTAAAAACGGGCCGAAGGCAACGGACTGCGGGATAGAATAAACTTGCAAATATAGCGGATTATGATATACTTTTCCTTCTGTCTGGAAAAGGAGAACGTCTTCCCGGCGGTTCCGGAAGGGGGGACGTGCAAATTTTTTCTTTTGCGGAAGTCTAAAGAGGAGGACATATACCTATGGCAATACCGGAGGTAATCAGGAAATTATTGGAAAACGGGGTGCATTTTGGGCATCTCAGCAAACACTGGAATCCGAAAATGAAAAAGTTTATTTTCGGGAAGAAGAAAAATATCTATATTATCGATCTCGAAAAAACAGCCGATAAAATCGAAGAGGCGAAAGATTATCTGAGGGAACTGGCTGCCGACGGAAAGAAGATCATGTTCGTTTCGACAAAAAAACAGTTGAGGGAACTTGTGCGCGAACATGCCGAATCGGTGAATATGCCGTACGTGGTCGAACGCTGGGTAGGCGGTTTTCTTACCAATTATTCTACTGTGCGCGAACGCGTCAGACACTACGTGGAATTGCTGGAAAAAAAGGAAAAAGGCGATTTTGACCGCATGCCGGGGAAGGAAAAAGTGCGTCTGAAGAGGGAACTCGAGCGAATGAAGAAGAATTACGACGGAGTTACTTCTCTTGAGGATTTACCCGATTGTATCTATGTGGTTGATCCCAAAAAAGAGTGGGCGTGTATCCGGGAAGCGACCAAACTGAGTATTCCCCTGGTCGCTTTGATTGATACGGATGCGAATCCCGAGGTGATTGATTATCCGATCCCCGGGAATGACGACGCGATAAAATCGGTACGGCATATTACTTCCTGTCTGACCGAGGCGATTGGCGAAGGGCAGGAAAAAGGGCGCAGTGCCGCAGAGGAGAGTGTGTCCCGGGAAGCCGCTGGGGAACAGAAAGAAGAGGCGCAGGCTCAGCCTGAATTGGTGCAGACGGAAACCAAGGTAAATGAAACGGCAGAGGCGCCGCAAGACAAGACCTCTCCCGAGAATTCTCAGCAAAAGGAGGAATAGAGGAATGAAAGTGGAGGACGTGAAAAAGTTACGCGAAATGACTTCATTAGGCGTCAAGGATTGTAAAAACGCGCTCCAGGAAGCATCCGGAGATGTCGATAAAGCACTCACGATTCTTCGTCAAAAAGGAATCCGCATGATGGAGAAAAGACAGGGTCGGGTTGCCCAGCAGGGACGGATTGAATCCTACGTGCATTTCGGAGGAAATCTTGGTGTATTGGTCGAGGTGAACTGCGAAACCGATTTTGTCGCCCGGACCGATGTGTTTAAAGCCTTCACCAAAGATATCGCAATGCAGGTCGCGGCGGCCAGCCCGGTGTATGTATCCCGGGAGGAGATTCCTGAATCCGAAGCTGAAGGAGTAAAGGATATTGAGGCATACGCGAAACAGTATTGTCTGCTTGACCAGCAGTTCATCAAAGACAGCAAACTTACTATCGCTGAGTATTTGAAGAATATCGTTTCTCAAACCGGGGAAAAGGTGGTAATCCGGAGGTTTGTTCGGTTTGTCGTTGGAGAATGATGTCCGGATATAAACGAATTCTGTTAAAACTGAGCGGAGAAGCTTTCCTGGGAGAACGCACGCACGGGATTGATACCCAGGTGTGCGTGCATTTAGCCAAACAGATCAAAGAAGTGGTTTCCTCCGGTGTGGAAATTGCACTGGTGGTCGGCGGGGGGAATATTTTCCGCGGGATACCCCGGTCTCAGGAATACGCTATGGAACGTACCGTAGCCGACTACATGGGAATGCTGGCTACGGTACTCAACGGTCTGGCGCTGCAGAATGCCCTGGAAAAAGAGGGTGTGCCGAGCAGAGTGATGACCGCGATTCAGATGCATCAAATCGCCGAACCCTACATCCGGCGGCGGGCGATTCGGCATTTGGAAAAGAAACGGGCGGTTATTTTCGTCGCGGGGACCGGCAATCCTTATTTTACGACCGATACCGCCGCAGGATTGCGGAGCGTTGAGATTGACGCGGATGTCCTTTTAAAAGGAACCAAAGTCGACGGTGTATATTCCGAGGATCCCGAAAAAAACGCGGAGGCGGAATTATACCCCGAACTCGCCTACATGGATGTCATCCAGCGAGAGCTGCGGATAATGGATTCAACCGCGATCACGCTCTGTATGGAAAACAAATTGCCGATCATCGTGTTTAATTTCATGCAGGAAGGGAATTTAAAAAAGGCGGTGAGCGGAGAAAATATTGGAACGATTATTAAGTGAGGGGGCGCTATGGGAATGAAGCAGATTTTACGGGAAATAGAAGACTCGATGAAGAAGACAATAGAGGCGACAAAGCGAGAATTTTCCGAGCTTCGTTCAGGCCGGGCGAATCCGAAAATGGTGGAAGGAGTACGGGTGAATTACTACGGAACTCCCACGCTGTTAAAGGAAATCGCGACGATCAGTGTTCCTGAAGCCCGTCTGATGGTAATTAGCCCCTATGATCCGTCCTCGTTGAAAGAAATGGAGAAAGCGCTGTTGCAGGCCGATCTCGGGATCACCCCGATGAGCGACGGAAAAGTGATTCGTCTGATCGTCCCGCCGCTTTCACAGGAGCGACGGGAGGAACTCATAAAAATCGTGAAAAAGGTGGCGGAGGAAGGGAAGGTGTCGGTACGCACCGTGCGGCGTGATGGCAAAGAGCAGATCCGCGGCCTGGAGAAGAAAAAAGAGATATCGGAAGACGAGAAGTTCAAAGGCGAAGAAGAGCTGCAGAAGCTCACGGATAGATATGTCGAGGAGATCGACCGGATCCTCGAAGAGAAAGAGAAAGAGCTGAAATCGTTTTAATGAGCCGCTAGCTCAGTCGGCAGAGCACCGGCCTTTTAAGCCGGGTGTCCCGAGTTCGACCCTCGGGCGGCTCACTATAACATGAACGATTTTGAGATAAGTGATCTTTGAAAGGGTGCGCGAGGGGCAGGAGCGCGTGCACTATGCAGGTGCAGACAGAGAGGAAGCATGGTATTCCGGTCTGCCGAGGTGGCGGAACTGGCAGACGCGCAGGATTTAGGATCCTGTCCCGCAAGGGGTGGGAGTTCGATTCTCCCCCTCGGCATTATAGAAGCGCTGCCTGACGTGAGAGGGAATAAATCGCGGGTGTAGCTCAGCTGGTAGAGCGTCACGTTGCCAACGTGAAGGTCGGGGGTTCGAAACCCCTCGCCCGCTCCAAACGCACAAAATTCAAGTGGATAGACGCATAAGCACAGTGAACGTGAGATGGACCTTAACATAATTGATTATCTGGACAAGGATGCCATAGTCCTTGACGTAAAACAAAAGAATAAGAAAAACCTTCTCTCCTTTCTTCTCGATCATCTTATCCAGAAAAAAAAATTAAAAAAAGAACACAAAAAAGACGTTCTTAAGACGCTGATCCAGCGGGAAGAAATGGGATCGACCGCGATCGGGGGCTATATCGCTCTGCCGCACGCGCGTACGAACACGGTCGGGCGGATCCTCATCAGTTTCGCGGTATCCAAAGACGGGATCCCTTTTGATTCTCTTGATCAGGAACCGGTTCACATCATTGCCCTTTTGCTCTCACACCAAAAAGAAGCAGGCCTGCATCTCAAGATGCTCGCATTCCTCGCCCGTTTGCTCCGAGATAAACTTTTTGTGCAGCGTTTAAAAGCCGCGAAAACAGAGGAAGAAGTGCTCGCGCTTATCAAGAAGCAGCAACAAGCAGTAAAATAATCACATGAAAAAAGTATTGAAGTATTTTCGCTGGCTTTATCCCGGTCTCCGTATCAAACGGTGGATCAGTTTGGTGATGATCGGAGTATTGCTGATTTTGCTTTCTTCCCCCTATATTTTCCAGCCCAATTCCTGGATCCGGCTTCTCTACATTATCATATTTACCGTCGGAGCAGGGATTCTCATCGCGGGGATTTCAAAGCTGATTAAAAGTTTAATTGAGGCCGTGTATCCGTATAAGGAACGGGAACTGATCGATATCATTTACGAAAAAAGGCTGTTATCCCGAGGTCCGAAGATCGTTGCGGTCGGCGGAGGAACCGGTTTAGGAAGTATTATGGAAGGATTAAAAGAATATACCTCGAACATCACGGCGATTGTCGCGGTGGCCGATGAAGGTGGATCTTCAGGCCGTCTGCGCGAAGAGTTCGGAATTCTCCCCCCCGGAGATATCCGCAACTGTCTTGTTTCTCTGGCCGAAGTGCCGCAGTTGATGCGGGATCTTTTTCAGTACCGGTTTCAGGAAGGCGACGGCATCAAGGGGCACAGTTTCGGGAATTTGTTCATTACCGCCCTGACGGAAGTGACCGGAAGCTTTCAGGAAGCGGTAGAAGAATCCAGCAGGGTATTGGCGATACGCGGCCGCGTGCTCCCTTCAAGTTTAGACCGGATTCGTTTGAAGGCGGAATATCACGACGGGTCCGTACGGGAAGGAGAGGACAAGATTCCGGATACCGGCAAGCCCATTAAAACGATTTCCTTGATGCCGCAGCCCGTCGGACCGAACCCGGAGGCGCTGGAAGCGATCCGGGAAGCGGATTTGGTGATTCTCGGGCCCGGAAGTTTGTTTACCAGTGTGCTGCCTAATCTGCTGATCCGGGAGATTCAACAGGAACTTGCCGCGAAGAATGTGATGAAATTATATATTTGCAACGTGATGACCCAGCACGGTGAAACAGACGGGTTCACTGCCGCTGATCACCTTGAGGCGTTAAAAACACATTGTGACAAAAATATCGTGAATTGCTGCCTGGTGAATTCCGGGCGGCTAGAATACAAGCTTTTGTTCCGTTACGCGCAGGAACGGTCTTTCCCGGTGATTTTTGACCGGGAACGCATCCGAAAAATGGGGGTGGTGGCGTTTGAAGCCGACGTGGTCAGTAAAAGCGATTATCTCCGTCATGATTCTTTTAACACCGCCAAAGAAATAATTAACATTTATCACGCGTATAAAAAACAATGGAAGAAATTAAAGAAAAAATTACTGTAAATAACCCCCATGGCCTGCATGTGCGGCCCGCGGCAGTGTTTGTGCAGATCGCCAATAAATTTGATTCCCGGGTATTCCTGGAAAAGAACGGGGAAAGAGTTGACGGGAAATCGATTATCACTATACTGAGTTTAGGCGTGCATAAAGGCATGGAAGTGACGTTAATAGCCGAAGGCAACGACGCGGCGCAAGCGTTCGCGGAGTTAAAGCAATATTTGGAGAAAAAAGATGATTAAACTCAAAGGAATCGCCGTTTCTCTCGGTATCGGTATCGGGAAAGCGTACCGGATCGGTCAGGAAGAGGTGACGGTGCCTAAACGGAAAATCGGGCACGAAGAGATCTCCCGGGAGATTTACCGCCTGGAGGAAGCCCTGATCGAGACCAGAAGGGAGATTACCTCCCTACAGAAAAAGATTTTTCAGGAGCTCGGTTTTGATCATTCTAAAATTTTCGAAGCCCACGTGTTAGTGCTGGAAGACCGCGTGTTAATCGAAGATATTATCCAGCAAATAAAGAATAAAAAGGTAAATGTTGAGTTCGCATTCTGGACGAGCATAAAAAAATACATGGATACTTTGTTAAAACTGGAAGACGATTATCTGCGTGAGCGGGTAAACGATATTGACGACGTGGCCCGGCGGGTTCTGCGTAAATTACTGAAGAAGGAGATCGTAAGTCTGAAAGACCTGAAAGAGAAGGTGATCGTGGTCGCCCACGATCTTTCCCCTTCCCAGACGGCGAGTTTACCCAAGGGAAACATCCTCGCGTTCGTTACCGACGTGGGGGGGCGGACTTCCCACACTGCGATTATCGCTCGCAGTTTGGGGATCCCGGCAGTGGTCGGCGTAGAAATAGGCACGAAGAACATCAAGCCCGGAGAAAAACTGATCGTTGACGGGTCCAAGGGCGTAGTGGTGGTCCATCCTACGGAACGCATCCTGAAGGAGTATCAGAAGAAATCGCAGCAGTTGGTAAAGGCGCGGAAGGCGTTCCATATCCCCAAAGTATACAAAGCGCAGACAAAAGATAAAAAAGAGGTTGATGTGTCGGGCAACATCGAGTTGCCCGAAGAACTTCCTTTGGTGCGGGAATACGGCGCGGAAGGGATCGGGCTTTACCGGACGGAATTCGTCTTTTTGGGAAGACGGGATCTGCCGTCCGAGGAGGAGCAGTATCAAGCGTATGTGAATGTCGCCCGCCGGGTGAAACCTCACTCGGTGATTATCCGGACGATGGATATCGGCGGCGACAAATTCCTTTCACAACCGCAGGTGCCCAAGGAGATGAGTCCGTTTCTTGGCTGGCGGGCGATACGTTTTTGTCTGGCCCAGCCGGAGATCTTTAAGGTCCAGCTGCGGGCGATCCTTCGTGCCGCGGCCGAAGGGGAGATGAAAATAATGTTCCCGATGATTTCCGGAATAGAAGAGCTTCGCCAGGCGAAAGCGCTTCTCGAGGAATGCAAGGAAGAGCTGCGCCGGGAAAAAAAGAATTTCAAAGCGGACATTTCCGTGGGAACAATGATTGAAGTTCCCTCCGCGGCGATGTGCGCCGATGAATTGGCCAAGGAGAGCGATTTTTTCAGTATCGGGACGAACGATTTGATCCAGTATTCTCTCGCGGTGGACCGGGGGAACGAAAAAGTCGCCTATTTGTATGAACCCGGGCATCCCGGAGTGATCCGTCTGTTAAAACACGTGATAGAAACTGCGCATAAAAACAAAATATGGATAGGGATGTGCGGTGAAATGGCCGGAGAGCCGTTGTTCGCCTATCTTTTGCTCGGAATGGGGCTTGATGAGTTCAGCATGTCGCCCCCCCGCGTTCCGAAAGTAAAAGACATGATACGAAATGTGTTTTTTCAGGACGCCCAGCGGGCCGCGGAAAAAGCCGTGACGTTGTCCACGGCAAAAGAAGTGGAAAAGTTCCTTCAGGAGGAATTGAAACGGATGCTGAGAAACGAGTACGAACGAATAGTGCTCACGTGAGGCAAGGATGTCGAAAACAAATATATTAATACTTGCGGCCGGATACGGAACCCGGTTGTATCCGTTAACTGAAGATACGCCGAAACCGCTCATTTCGGTCGGCGGGAAAAAAATTCTGGACCATTTGATGGATAAAATCGACGTGCTCCGGCAGCGGTATCCGGACGGAAAAATAAAAGTAGTTTCGAATAATAAATTTTACGACACATTTTCCCGCTGGCGGCAACAGCGGGGTATCAACGCGGAAGTGGTCAATGACGGCAGCAACAGTCCCGAAGATCGTCTCGGCGCGATCGGGGATATTCATTTTGCGCTTCGGGGAGAGGACGCTGCCGACTGGTTAGTGCTTGGCGGAGATAACATGTTTGCGGAAGAGCTTGACCGGTTTGTGGAGTTTTCCGAATCGAAACGGCCTCATCCCTGCGTGGCTTTATCCGATGTCGAAGACAAACGTATTGCCGGAAGGTTCGGCATCGTCGAGCTGGAAGCGCACGGACGGATTACGGCTTTTGAAGAAAAACCGGAGCATCCGGAATCAACTCTCGCGGCAACCTGTCTTTATTTTTTTCCGAAAGAATCTCTGTCCCTCATCGATGAATTCTTGGGGGAAGTACACGCTGCCGATGCCTCGGGGAAATACATTGAATGGCTTGCCAGAAAAAAACAGGCCTATGGATATATACTTGAAGGGAGCTGGCTGGATGTCGGCCACAAGGATTCTCTGCCGAAAGCCGAAGTATTATTTCACGTTGACCGGGAGTGAACGATGTCATTGGAACAGTTACGAAAAAAGATCGACCGTATTGACGAGCAGCTGTTGCGTTTGCTGAATCAGCGGATGGAGCAGGTACTCAAAATAAGCAAAGAAAAGAAGAAGGGAAACCTGAAACCGTTCGCGCCGGAACGGGAATCCGCTCTGTTTGCCCGGTTAAAAAAACTTAACACCGGCCCCCTTACCGAAGAGGACGTGACCGCGATTTTTCGGGAAATTGTGTCCGTGTGCCGCTCGGTCCGAACGGAATTGCGCGTTGCCTATTTGGGGCCTAAAGGCACATACACTCATCTTGCGTCCATGAAAAAATTCGGCAAAAAAGCCGATCATGTCGCCGCGGAAAGCATCCAGGAGGTATTCGAGCTGGTGGAGAAAAGACAGGCCGACTACGGGCTCGTTCCCATTGAAAATTCCATTGAAGGTGTGGTGAATCATACGTTAGATATGTTTTTTGAATCACCGCTGCAAATTTGTTCGGAAATCACGCTGACGATTTCGCATGTGCTATTAAGCAGAGGGGCGGCATCACGGATAAAAAAGATTTATTCGCATCCGCATGTATTTCCGCAGTGCCGGTCATGGCTTGCGCGCAATTTCCCCCACGCAGAGCTGATACCGGTTTCCTCGACTTCCCGCGCTGCGCTCCTGGCGCGCAAATCCGCTCAGAGTGCCTGTATCGGGAACAAGATTCTGGCTGATTTGTACGGATTGAAGACGGTATCTACGGCAATCGAGGATTCCCTTCAGAATTATACCCGTTTTTTGGTCGTCGGAGAACATGACAGCGCTCCTTCACAGGATGACAAAACCTCGATTCTTTTTTCGGTGAAGGACCGCGCGGGCGCGCTTCATGACGTACTCGCGGCGTTTAAACGGAATAAGCTCAATTTGACGAAAATAGAATCTCGTCCATCCAAGAAGAAACCCTGGGAGTATTATTTTTTCGCGGATTTCGAAGGGCACCGGGAATCTGCCGCCGCCAAGAAAACCCTGAAAGAGCTCCGTGAAGGATGCATTTTTGTCAAAGTGCTCGGTTCCTACCCCCGGGGCCAATACGAATAATCAAGGATGTATACCATGCAAACGAGGAAACAGTTGCAAGGCATTAAGGTCTATTCGCCGGGGAAGCCCGTGGAGGAAGTGAAACGGGAGCTCGGACTCACGCAGGTGTACAAACTGGCTTCAAACGAGAATCCGTTTCCGCCGCTGTTCCTGGGGCCGGTATTCCGCAGAGAACTCAAAAGAGTACAGCAGTATCCCGAAGCCGGGTGTTTTTACTTGCGCAGAGCCCTGGCGAAAAAGCACCGGATCGCGCAGGAACAGATCGTGTTCGGTAACGGTTCCGACGAATTGATCGTAATGGCTCTGCGGGCGTTCGTGTCATCCGGGGAGGAAGTGGTCGTTGCCCAGCCGACTTTCCTGGTATATGAAATTCAAGCGGCGGTCCAGGGTGCCAGGATCACGCGGATTCCGCTTTCCGGATTCAAGTATGATCTGGAGGCGATGAGCCGCGCCGCGGGCCCGCGCACGAAAATAATTTTTGTGGCGAATCCGGATAACCCTTCCGGCACCTATTGTACTCACCGGGAGGTAAAGAAATTTTTAAAAATGATACCGAAGAACACACTGGTATTTATGGATGAGGCGTATTTCGAATTCGCTCCGGGGGATTTTCCTAAAACACGCGAATTGCTGAAGGAATTCCCGAATCTTCTCTGTACCCGGACATTCTCCAAGGCCTACGGTCTGGCCGGGCTCAGAATCGGGTACGGGATCATGTCTTCCCGGATCGCCGCTGCGTTGCAGAAAGTGCGGGAACCGTTTAACGTGAACCGTTTGGCCCAGGCCGCCGCGGTGGAAGCATTGAAAAACAAGGAGTATCTGAAGAAAGTGCTCACCCATACCAAAAAAGAAAAAAAATATTTTTATCGACAGTTTGAGGAACTGGGGGTGGAATTCATCGAGAGCGCGACGAATTTCGTGCTCGTCAACTGGAAACGCGATACCCGGAAAGTATATGACTTTCTCCTGCGCAGGGGGATCATCGTCCGCCAATTACAGGGCTGGGGATGGAATAATTTTTTCCGGGTAACCGTAGGACTGCATAAAGAGAATGAGAAATTCATTCGGGAGCTGCGCCGGTTTCTTCAAGAAGAAAGAAAAAAATGAAACCGCGAATACTGCTTCCGGATAGGACTATTGCTGCGTTGAAGGATGAAAGAGGCGGTATGCCGACACACTCAGTATCTGAATTTTGTTTTGATTGAGCCGGCAGTGCGCGGTTGTGAATCTATTGAGTGAAGTAACGCTGATTAACATTAGGAGGGTACGATGATTATCGTGTTTAAGCGTGATGCGACAGAAGACCAGGTGTCGCATGTGATTAAAAAAATCGAAGGTTTGGGATTAAAAGCCATGATTTCTCAGGGAATTGAGCGGACAATTCTGGGGATTATCGGTCCGGAGGATATTGTCCGGCTCCAGCCTTTTGATATCTATCCCGGCGTGGAAAAGGTGATGCCGGTATTGGTTCCCTACAAACTCGTGTCCCGCGAGTTTAAACGGGAGGACAGCGTCATTGAGGTGAAAGAAGGAGTTTCCGTCGGCGGGAAACGTGTTGTGGTGATCGCCGGGCCGTGTTCTATCGAATCCAAGGAAGTGCTGGAAGATGTTGCCGGCAGGATCAAGAAATCCGGAGCGACGCTTCTCCGCGGCGGCGCGTTTAAACCCCGGACTTCTCCTTATACCTTTCAGGGCCTGGGAGAAGAAGGACTGAAAATAATGAGCGAGGTCTCAAACGCGCTGGGGATCGCCTCAGTTACCGAAGTAATGGATACTCGCGATGTGGAATTGGTCGCAAAATACGCCGACGTTTTGCAAATCGGCGCCCGGAATATGCAGAATTTCAATCTACTGAAAGAAGTCGGGCAAACCAGGAAGCCGGTGATCCTAAAGCGGGGATTAAGCGCGACGATCAAGGAATGGTTGATGAGCGCCGAATATATTCTTGCCGGAGGAAATTTCAACGTGATTCTCTGCGAACGGGGGATCCGTACTTTCGAAACCTATACCCGGAACACGCTTGATGTGAGCGCGGTTCCCGCGGTAAAGCATCTTTCGCATCTGCCGATCATTGTCGATCCTTCGCACGCGACCGGGAAATGGAGCATGGTGGAACCGTTGAGTATGGCGGCGGTTGCCTGCGGGAGCGATGGTCTGCTCATAGAGGTCCATCCAAAGCCGGAAGAAGCGCTCAGCGACGGGTCTCAGCAGTTGTACCCGGAGAAATTCATGGCGGTGATGGAGCAGATCAGAAAAGTGGCGGAAGTAATCGGAAGGGAAGTGTGACGAACGAGAAGATCGCGTTAATCGGAGTAGGTTTCATGGGAGGATCTTTGGCGCGCGCGCTGAAGAAAAAATTTCCCGGAGTAACGGTCGCGGGGTTCGCGCGTAATTCCCGGTCCCGCCAAAAACTGCAGCGGCTCGGACTTGTCGATAAAGTCTCCTCTGATCTGGAGGAAGTGGTCCGGGAGGCCGATTACGTGGTGTTGAGCCTTCCGGTCTACGTGATTACCGAGTATATGCAGAAGATATCGAAGGTGTTGAAAGCGGGGTGTGTAGTATTTGACCTGGGAAGTACCAAGCAGTACATACACAGTCAGGCGAAACGGCGCCTTCCCCGTAAAGTGAAATTCATAGGGTGTCATCCCTTGTGCGGAAGCGAAAAGAGCGGAGCGGAATTCAGCCGGGAGGACCTGTATCGCGGTTCGGTGTGTATCATGACTTCGTCTCCCCGGTCGTCGGGGACGCGGCAGGTCAAAAAAATGTGGAATCAGCTGGGCGCGACCGTGGTATTCCTTACTCCGGCGAAACACGACCGGCTCTTGTCCTCTCTCTCTCACCTTCCGCACGTGATTTCCTTTTGTTTGACTTCGTGCACGCCTCTGACCTATGCGGTTCAGTTCCCGAAAAGTCTGAAGGAACTCACCCGTATTTCCGGTTCGCCGCCGCAGGTATGGGCAGAGATATTCCTATCCAATAAAAACTTCCTTTTACAGGATATTCGGAAATTCCGCGAAGAACTCGACCGGGCTGCGCAATTGATCTCCCGGGGGCGTCAGGAAGAACTCGGCAAGTGGATCAGAAAAGCGAATTCGCGTCACGCGGCCATTCAACAAGGATAATCGAAACGGATAATGATTATAGCGATTGACGGTCCGGCAGGATCAGGAAAAACGACCATTGCCCGACAGCTTGCCCGCGCGCTGGGGATCTCGTATCTGGATACCGGCGCTACTTACCGGGCGTTAACCTTGTATTGCGTAGAGCATGACGTGGACCCTTCCGACGGGAAGGCCGCTGCCGCCGCGGCCCGGAAACTTGATTTGCAATTCAAGGGAGAAACACTTCTCCTCTCCGGACGCGACGTGAGCGAACTGATACGCACTCCCCGGATTGACCGGGCAATTTCTCAGATTGTTGCACATCCGGAGGTGAGAGAGGTGATGGTTGCGCTTCAGCGTGAGATCGCCCGGGAGAAAGATTATGTAAGCGAGGGGCGCGACGTGACCACGGTGGTCTTCCCGGAAGCCGAACATAAATTCTATCTTGACGCCGACCGCGGCGTGCGCGCTCAGCGAAGATACAAAGAAATGCAGGAAAAAGGCGTTTCGATCAGCAAAGAGGAACTTACGCGGCTTCTGGAAAAAAGGGATCATGCCGATCAAACGCGGGAAGTCGGCGCGCTCCGGCAGGCCGAAGATGCCACGTATATTGATACTACCGGATTGAATCCCGAAGAGGTGCTGGCACTGTTGAAGGATTGCATTGAAGGGAAACGCGTATGAGCGACAAAAAACGAATAAGGAATTTTTGTATCATCGCCCATATCGATCACGGGAAGTCCACGGTGGCCGACCGTTTTCTTCAGATGACCCAAAGCGTAGACGAACGCAAGTTCCGGGAGCAAATGCTGGACAGTATGGAGCTGGAGCAGGAGCGGGGAATTACCATCAAAGCGAAAGCGGTCCGGCTGGAGTACGAATATCAGGGCGAAGAGTACATTTTGAATCTCATCGATACTCCCGGACACGTGGATTTCACCTATGAAGTAGCGAAGTCTCTGAAGGCGTGCGAAGGAGTCATTCTTCTCGTTGACGCTTCTCAAGGGGTGGAAGCCCAGACCGTGGTGAATTTTTATCTGGCGCTGGAAGCGGACCTGCGCATGATCCCGGTGTTGAACAAGATCGATTTACCCAATGCCGATGTCAAGCGGACGACGGAACAGCTTTGCGAAATATTCGGATTCCGCGAGAATGAAATTTCTGCTGTTTCGGCAAAAGACGGAACCGGTATCCCGCAGATATTACAGAGAATCGTGGAAGAGATCCCATCGCCGTCCGGGAAAGATTCCCTGCCGTTAAAAGCGGTATTATTCGATTCGGTGTATGATCCTTACAAAGGAGTTATTTTGTTCCTCCGCGTATTCGACGGGAAGATTTCCGTGGGAGATCCGATCCTGTTTATGCATCAGCAGAAGACCTATCGGGTGGAAGAAGTGGGAATTTTCCTTCCCCATATCGAAAAAACGGATACCCTGGCCAGCGGGGAGGTCGGCTACATCTGCTGTCACATCAAAAATCCGGAAGAGATCGATATGGGAGATACCGTAACGAATCCGGATAATCCGACCGCTGATCCTTTTGAAGGGTATAAAAAAATTTCCCCCATGGTTTTCTGCGGGATTTTCCCCTCATCTCCCAAAGATTATCCGCCCTTGCGGAAAGCGATCGAAAAGCTCAGGTTATCCGATCCTTCTTTCGTGTATGAACCGGATAACATCGGAAGTCTCGGATACGGATTCCGCTGCGGTTTCCTCGGTCTTCTGCATATGGAGATCGTGCAGGAACGCCTGGAACGGGAGCACGATCTTGATCTTATCCTTACTTCGCCCAACGTGATGTATAAAGCAAAACTGAAAAACGGCGAGATGGAGAAAGTGGAAAGCCCTCATCAGCTCCCGGATGAGTCATCGATCGAGGAAATGTTCGAGCCTTATGTGACCGCCACGATCGTCACTCCGTTAGACAGCATGGACCCGATCTGTGAGTTATCGAAAGCCCGCCGCGGCGAGTTCGTCAAGATGGACTATCTGGGAAAAGACCGGCTGAGTATTGTGTTCGAACTTCCTCTGTCCGAAGTGATCGTGGATTTCTATGACATAGTGAAATCGGCGACGAAGGGTTATGCTTCCTTCGATTACGAATTTATCGGATACCGGAGCACTAAGATCGTGAAGATCGACGTCTATTTTAACCGCAAGAAAATGGACGCGTTTTCGCTCCTGGTACACCGGGAGAAGGCGGAAACGAAAGCCCGCGCCGTGGTGGATAAGCTGAAGGAACTTATTCCCCGGCAAATGTACGAGGTCGGTATCCAAGCGGGGATCGGTTCCAAAATTATCGCGTCTGCGAAAGTGTCGGCATTAAAGAAGAATGTGACCGCCAAATGTTACGGCGGAGACATTACCCGGAAAAGAAAATTGTGGGAAAAGCAGAAAAAAGGAAAGAAGAAAATGAAACAGATGGGAAATGTCTCAGTGCCCCAGGAAGCGTTTCTGGAAGTGCTCAAAATGTAGACGGGATGCCCTGGATCATCGATGCGTGATCCTGGATGCGGAGAAAGCGAAAGAAAATGGCAAAAAGAGCGCAACAGCCGAAAAAGAAGGTATGGAGAGAATGGGGCGAGTCGATTATCGTCGCGGTGGCGCTCGCCGTGTTTTTGCGCACGTTTTTCTTCCAGATTTACAAGATTCCTACCACATCCATGGTGCCGACGCTCCGGCCCGGTGATAAGATTTTTGTGAGCAAACTCGTGTACGGTCCGCTGATCCCCTTTACCGATATTCGGCTTCCCGGCGTGCGGGAGCCGCGGAGAGGAGAAGTGGTGGTGTTTGTCCCGCCGCACGATCCCCATAAGGCCTATGTGAAACGATTGATCGGCATTGGCGGGGACCTGGTAGAAATTAAAAAAGGAAATGTATATATCAACGAAGAAATGGTTGTTGATCCCCGGATTGCAAAGTATAATTATTCTACGACGGGCGATTTCGTCGAAGCCGGAAAACCTCTGCGGGTGCCGGAGGGGAAATATTTTTTCCTTGGGGACAACAGCCCGGCCTCGCTGGACAGTCGGTTTTGGGGATTTGTCGATGAAGAGGATGTGGTCGGCAAGGCGATTTTTGTATGGTGGCCTCCCGGACGGATGGGAATGATTGAATAAACGGACAGGTGAGGAAAATGATACACAAAAAACTAATTTTTGCAGTAACCGGGAGCATAGTGGTTACCAGCATCGGCTGCGGTACAATGGAAATGGTGTCTCCTTCTCCGAGCCCTCGGCCGAAGCGGACCTATTCCCGGCCGGACGGCGGTGAGTACAGAGGAGCGCTGCGCTGTCCTCAATGCGGACGCACGTTCCCTTCGGGAACGGAAACCTGTCCGTACGACGGCACTCCGTTGGATCGGAGCGTTAAATAATCTTTAAATTGATGACCTTCGCGGATAAAATTTCCAGTGTACGAATTCTGCTGATCCCGGTGTTTGTTTCACTTCTTATCTATTCGCCGCAGAAGGAGTTGCTGCGATATGTTGCCGCGGGAGTATTTCTTATCGCGGTTTTTACCGATTTTCTGGACGGATTGATCGCACGGATCAAAAAGGAAAAATCCGAGCTCGGGCAGATTATCGATCCCCTTGCCGATAAATTGCTGCTGCTGACCGCGTTTATTTCGCTCTACCTGCTTGAGTTCACAATTCCGCTGTGGGTGGTCCTGGTGGTCGTGAGCCGTGACGGGGTAATCCTTATCGGCGTACTGACCCTTCATCTGATGAATAAAAAAATCCAGTTCAGTCCGTCGGTCTGGGGGAAGTTAACCACGTTTTTTCAGATGATCACGATTCTCAGCGTGTTATTGTGGGGCGGACAGAACATCGCGGTGTGGACCATCTGGACGGCGACCGTGGTGTTCACCGGTATTTCGGGTATTGATTATTTCGTGAGAGGAGCAAAAGCACTGAATGGCAATTCTCGTTCTGCTGCTCGTACTTAGTTTTTTTTCGGGGAGTATTCCTTTCGGATTTCTGGTCGCCGTGTGGACCAAAGGCATCGATATCCGTCATTTCGGGTCCGGCAATATCGGGACAACGAATGTCTGGCGTGTCGTCGGAAAACCTTGGGGGATTCTGGTTTTTGTGCTCGATTTCTGCAAAGGAGCGCTGCCGGTGTTTGCAGTAGGGGCCTGGGCCGGCGAAGGTGCTTCCGATTTCCTCTATATGGGGGCGGCGGTGTGTGCGGTGGCCGGGCACAGCTGGACTCCGTTTCTTCGCTTCAAAGGCGGCAAAGGGGTTGCGACCAGTACCGGCGCCGTCGCCGGATTGACTTACGTGTACCCGCTTACCGGGATAATTCTGCTGATTGCACTGGGGATATGGCTGGTCGTGTTTCTTCTTTCAAAATATGTTTCCCTGGCTTCGCTCTCAGCCGGTTTTGTGTTCTTTCTCTGTTCACTGTTGTTTCCGCTGCCGCTGGCCATACGGATTTTGGCACTGTTGCTCTTTTTGTTCATTCTCGTCCGTCATAAAAAGAACATTAAGAATCTTTTCCTCAGGAAAGAATTCCGATTCTGACCATCCGTCCGGCTGTTTTCAGCCTGTTTCCCGCACGTACGGGAAAATCCTGGGCGGGATATATTGAGAAAAATACCGCGAAAACGCTGGGTTTGACACAAAAACTCTAGAAAGGTATAATTACCTACAACTTACCGGAAAAGAGGAGGATGAAATGACAAAAAAAGAAAAAAACACCGGCCCAGAGCAGAAAAAAAAGGCATTGAATCTGGCATTATCCCAGATAGAGAAACAGTTCGGGAAAGGCGCTATCATGCGTTTAGCGGACGGTGTGCATCTTGACGTCGAAGCGATTCCCACGGGGATTATGTCGCTTGATCAGGCGTTGGGGGTCGGCGGCCTTCCCCGCGGCCGGGTGACTGAAGTCTACGGACCGGAAGCGTCGGGAAAAACCACGCTCACCTTAAGTATTATCGCTCAGGCCCAGAAGGAAGGAGGAGTCGCCGCGTTCATCGACGCGGAACACGCATTTGATCCGACCTATGCCCGGGTGATCGGAGTGAACCTTGAAGACCTGCTGGTGTCACAGCCCGACACCGGCGAACAGGCGTTGGAAATCGTGGAAGCGCTGGTGCGGTCCAACGCGCTTGATATGGTGGTGATCGATTCCGTCGCGGCGCTGGTTCCGCGTGCAGAGATCGAAGGCGAAATGGGTGACTCCCAGATCGCGCTTCAGGCGCGGCTCATGAGTCAGGCGTTGCGCAAGCTGACTGCCGCGATCAGTAAATCCAAAACCTGCGTGGTATTTATTAACCAGATCCGCCAGAAGATCGGGGTGATGTTCGGTTCTCCGGAAACCACTCCGGGCGGACGGGCGCTTAAATTCTACGCGTCGGTACGGGTCGATTTGCGGAAAATCGCGACCCTGTCGTCTTCGGAGGGCGTGATTGGCACCAGGGTAAGAGCGAAAATTGTCAAGAATAAGGTCGCCGCTCCGTTTCGGGAAGCAATGTTTGAAATTCTTCATACCGAAGGGGTTTCCCGGGTCGGTGCGTTAATTGATGCCGGAGTGGAACAAGGGTTGCTGAAGAAGGCGGGGAGCTGGTTTTCCTATAACGAGCAGAATCTCGCGCAGGGAAAGGAACAGCTGAGGAATTTATTAAAAGAGAACGAGTCATTGCGGGCCGAGATCGAGCAGAAGGTGCGTGCGGCGATGGCTCCGCAGAAAGAAGAGGAAAAAGAAGAGGTTGCACAATGAGAACCGCGATCGCGCTGCTTATCGTGATGCTGGCCTGTGCGGGCACGGCATCCGCGCAGAAATACGGGGAGTTAGAGCGGGCGACGATCTCCGTCGCGGCCGAAGTCGGAGACGCGGTGGTGTCTATCAGCAGTACCGTAAAGCAGCGCGGCGGCGCCTTTTCCTTCGGCTCCCCGTTCGGAGAAATGGAAGACGATATGTTCCGGCGGTTCTTTGAGGAGTTCTTCGGAGAAGTTCCCCAGCAGGAACGCCGGCGCATGGGGTTGGGCAGCGGGGTGATCATCGATGAAGCCGGGTACATCCTTACTAATGAGCATGTCATCTCCGGCGCAAGTGAAATAAAGGTGAAGCTTTCGGACGGCCGGGAATTTAACGCGGAAGTTTCAGGAGCGGATCCACGCAGTGATTTAGCGGTCATTCGGATCGACGCCCGCGATCTTCCTGTCGCGCGGCTCGGGGATTCTGATGCGCTTGAGATAGGCAGGTGGGTTGTCGCCGTCGGGAATCCGTTCGGATTCGCCATCGAGAATCCCGAACCGACCGTGACGGTGGGCGTGGTGAGCGCGATTCACCGCTATCTGCCCGTGGTAGGGCACCGGGAACGCAGTTACGATGATCTCATTCAAACCGATGCTGCGATTAATCCGGGGAACAGCGGAGGACCGCTGGTGAATTTAGACGGCGAAGTGATCGGGATTAATACCGCGATCATTACCACGACCGGCGGATATCAGGGACTCGGCTTCGCTATCCCGATCAACAAAGCGAAGCGTGTGCTGGATAAATTGATCCGCGGCGAAAAAGTCGTGTATGGCTGGCTGGGGGTGACGATACAGGATCTTAATGACGATCTGAGAAGTTATTTCGGGATTAAGGAACAGGAGGGCGTGATCGTTATTAAGGTCGCGAAAAACTCCCCGGCGGATAAAAGCGGCTTCAAAGAAGGCGATTTGATTCTTTCTTTTGCCGGCACTCCGGTAAAGACGACGAGAGATCTGGTGCGCATGGTTTCACGACAGGAAGTGGGGCAGGAGGTCCCCGCGACCATACTGCGCAGCGGTAAGCGCAAGAAAATTACCGTTACCATCGGGTCCCGTCCGGAGGACGGCCCGCCCGTCGCAAAAGGAACGGTGCATACTCTTAAGTTCCGCGGAATGAAACTCCAGCCGCTCACCCCGCTTCTTCAGCGGCGGTATGATCTTGCCGATCCTTCCGGAGTAGTGGTGAGCTATATCGAAGATGCGTCGCCGTCGGATAAAGCGGGATTACGCGAAGGAGATCTTATCGTAAAAATCGAAGGCCATCAGATAGAGTCGTTTGCTGACGCCCAAGCCGCGGTAGGGAAGGTCAAGGGCAAAGTGTTGGTGAAAACCAACCGGGGTTACTTCGTGGTGAGAGAGGAGAAGTAGCGGGAAGGGTGACGAACGAAGAGCGGAAAGCGGTAAATTATGCACTGTTGCTTCTTCGTTATCGCGCCCGCAGTGAACAGGAGATTATCGGGCGCCTCAAAAAAAAGCATTACTCTCCTTCCGCAATCAACACGACCCTCGAATATCTGCGCGAGTATCGTCTGATCGACGACAGGGAATTTGTGAATTCTTTCGTAAGGAATTCAATCGGCAAAGGCTGGGGGCCGAAAAAGATTTTGCTCGCTCTCCGGAAATTCGGGGTTTCCGGTTCATACGTCAGAGACGCGATGCCGGATCCTCAAACGGAAACGAAAGTACTGAGAGAACTGATAAAAAAAAAGAAACCGTACTACAGGAAACGGCCGCAGGGATATGAAAAAATGGCACGGTTTCTTTATTCACGCGGATTTTCCTATTCCCGGATCCGCGCGGAATTAAATACCCTGTGGCATCAGGAAGGACCGAAACGTGAACACGAATGAGTTAAGAGAGAAATACCTGAAATATTTTCAGCGTAAGGGACACGCGTTGTTCCCTTCCGATACGCTCGTTCCCGACGATCCCACGGTATTGTTTACTTCCGCGGGCATGAATCAGTTTAAGCCTTATTTTTTAGGCGAAAAGAAAGATGTTTCCCGGGCTGCGTCTTGCCAGAAATGTTTCCGTACCGGAGATTTGGAAGAAGTCGGCCGGACCCCTTTCCACCACACCTTTTTTGAAATGCTGGGGAATTTTTCTTTTGGCGATTATTTTAAGAGAGAGGCCATTGCCTATGCCTGGGAATTCTTGACCGCGGAATTAGAAATGAGTTCAGAGGACTTGTGGGTATCGGTCTACCGGGATGACGAGGCCGCGTACCGGATTTGGGTCGACGAGATCGGATTCCCGGAACATAAAATCGTCCGGCTGGATGAAGATAAGAACTTTTGGCCGGCAAACGCGCCAAGCGCGGGGCCGGACGGACCCTGCGGGCCCTGTTCGGAAATTTTCTACGATAAAGGAGCGGACGCGGGATGCCGGAAGAAAGAATGCGGTCCCGCGTGCGATTGCGGCAGATTCGTGGAAATATGGAATCTGGTTTTTACCGAATTCAACCGGTGCGGGGAGAACGATCTTCGTCCTCTCCCTCAAAAAAATATCGATACCGGAATGGGGCTGGAAAGGATGGCTTCAGTTCTTCAAAAGAAAGATTCGAATTTCGAAATAGACATCTTCGCGCCGCTGATTTCGCATACGGAAGCCCAGCTGGGAGTGTCGCGGCGAGAGAGCGAATCGACTCTCCGGGCAGTTCGCTTGATCGCGGATCACGCGCGGGCCGCCGCTTTTTCCATCTGTGACGGAGTATATCCTTCCAACGAAGAGCGGGGTTATGTAGTGAGGAAAGTAATACGGAAAGCGGTATGGAGCGCGTATCTTTTAGGAAAAAAGGAGCCGTTCTTGTGTACGTTCATTGACCCTCTCGTCGCGACGATGGCCGGTGCCTATCCCGAATTAAAAGAAAAAAGTGAGATCCTGCGTAAAGTGATCCGTACCGAAGAGGAGAAATTCTTCGAAACTCTGGAGGAAGGGAACGAACAATTTACGCAGATTGCCGAAAGAAAAAAGGCGCAGGGTTCGTCTGAAATCGAAGCGGAAGAGGTATTTCGATTATACGATACGTACGGATTTCCTCTGGAACTTAGCGAACTCATGGCCGCCGGATACGGGTTAACGGTCGATCGCCCGGGATTTATGCGTTTATTGTCCCGGCAGAGGGAACAATCCCGCAAAAAGAGCATGTTTCAGGAAAGTATTTTTACGCAAGACCGGGAATTTTCGGCTCCGAGCGTATTCCGGGGCTATGAGGCGCTTACGCTTTCCGGACGGATATCACATGTGTTCACGGCAGGGGCCGAACAGGAACGCCCCTTGCGTCAGGGAGAGGAGGGACTGGTAATTCTTCCGCAGACACCCTTCTATCCCGAAGGCGGGGGGCAGTGCAGCGACCAGGGTCGGATCACTACCGGCGAAGGAGAGTTTCTGGTAGAGGCAGTGTATAAGGCGAAGGAGACGATTATTCATAAGGGACGGGTGGTTCAGGGGACTATCGCGCCGGCTGATTCCCAAGCCCGGGTTGATCCGGAGCGGAGGGCCGCGCTCAGCCGCGCCCATACCGCTACGCACATTTTGCAGTCCGTACTGCGGAAAGTACTTGGAGATCATGTGGTACAGCAGGGCTCGTACGTGGATGCGGACCGGTTTCGTTTTGATTTTACTCATTTTGCCGGGCTGTCCTATGATCAGTTGCAGCGGATTGAAGCCGAAGTGAACAGGAGAATCCTGCGGGCGGATCCGGTGAGGAAAGAAATTATGGATTTCAGTGAGGCGAAACGCCGCGGCGCGCTCGCCTTTTTTAAAGAAAAATACAGCGATTCGGTGCGCATGGTTTCCGTCGGGGAATTCAGCCGGGAATTGTGCGGCGGGACCCACCTGGATACTACTGCGCAGGTCGGAAGCTGTGCTTTGCTTTCGGAGTCGTCGATCAGCAGCGGCATTCGCCGCATCGAGGCGGCTACCGGATGGAAGGCGTATGAACATTTTCGGCAAAATCGGCAGGGCCTGGCGGAAATTGCCGTGCGTCTCAAGACCGTGCCGGCACAGGTGCCGGAGGCCATCGAGAAATTACAGAGTGAATTGAAAAAGGCCCAGGATCTGTCGGCGGCGCGGGAAAAAGAGCTGATGCAGGCGCGAATTGATACCGTGCGCGCCGAGACTGAACCGTCTTCCGGGATCCGTTTTTTAGCGCACGTGATGGAAAACCCGGACCGGACGGCGTTATTCAACGCCGCCGACGCGCTTAAAGAATCGATCGGTTCCGTGTTCCTGTTCCTGTATGCGCCGTCGCAAAAGAAGCCGCTTTTTTTATGCACGGCGACCGATGATTTACTGAACGCGGGGCTTTCGATGCGTGATTTTCTGCAGAAGACCCGCGCCGAACTCCAGCTCAAAGGGGGCGGCAACGACAGGATCGTGCAGGGAGTAGTCGGCGCGTCCGGCGAAGGGTATATTGAAAAGGTGCGTGCGCAGATGAAGCGGTTTCTGACACGGAAGGAAGGGGTATGATGAGGGTTGCGCGGAACCTCGAAAATCTGGAAAAGCTGCTGTTGAAGTCCCGGATACGGAAGAACGCCGTTCCCGATAAAACCGCGCGGATTATCAAAGGGGTAAGGGAACGGGGCGATGAAGCGCTGACCGAATTCAGCCGGAAATATGATAAAGTGAAATTGCTGCCGAAGGAGTTCAAAGTCAGCGAATCGGAAATCAGCGCGGCGTTTAATGAACTTGATTCAGGATTGATCGCGGCTTTTAAATGCGCCATTGAGAATATCACGGCGTTTTACAAACCTCAGGTGCCCCGTCAGCACCGGATCAAAGGGAAGAACGGCCAGGTGATGATCAGCAGGTATGTTCCTCTGGAACGGATCGGCGTCTATGTGCCCGCGGGCTCCGCTCCTCTGGTATCGAGCGTATACATGAGCGTGCTGCCCGCTCTGGTTGCGGGGGTGAAAGAGATCGTGCTTGTTTCGCCGCCGGGAAAAGACAAGCGGGTCAATCCGTTCATCCTGGCGATGGCCTCTCTGCTGAAAATAAAATCCATTTACCGCGTCGGCGGCGCGCAGGCGGTCGCCGCGCTGGCTTACGGTACCAAGACTATTCCCAAAGTGGACAAAATCGTCGGCCCCGGGAATGATTTCGTCACGGAGGCGAAACGGCAGCTGTTCGGGACCGTCGATATCGATATGCTGGCGGGTCCTTCGGAAGTGGTTGTGCTCGCGGGGAAAGACGCGAATATCGACTACATCACCGCCGATCTGGAATCGCAAATGGAACACGTCAACGGTGTAGGAATCGTGGTGACCAATTCGCGCCGGATTATCCGCGAACTTCGCAATAAAAAAATTACCGGACTCGCGTTGAGGGTAAAAACGCTCGACCAGGCCTGCGAAGCGGTTAACCGGATCGCGCCGGAACATTTGGAAATTCTGACCAGGAAACCGGCCAGTTTATTGAAAAAGATCAAGAATGCCGGGGCGGTTTTTCTCGGCGAATACACTCCTGTAGCACTGGGAGATTATATCGCGGGACCCAGTCACGTACTGCCCACGGGCGGTACCGCGCGGTTTTTTTCGTCACTTTCGGTGCGGGAGTTTATGAAGGAAATGCACGTGGTGCAGTATACCAAAAAAGCGCTCTCGGAAGAGGCCCAGATTCTGGAAACGATCGCGTCGCTGGAGGGTATGACAAAGCACATCGAGAGCGTAAAAAAACGCCTGTCGGCCTGATTGGAGGAAAAATGCGCCAAGTACACATTACACGTAACACGAACGAAGTGAAAATCAGCGGCAAACTGGCGATCGACGGTTCCGGCGAGGCACGCGTTTCGACCGGAATCGAACCGCTGAACCATCTATTGACCTTGTGGGCGTTCCATGGATTTTTTGACCTGGAACTGGAGGCCCGGGGAGATTTACAGCACCACCTTATCGAAGACATAGGGATCGCGTTGGGCAAGGCCTTTGCCCGGGCGCTGGGCGAAAAAGAGGGGATTCGCCGCTACGGTTCGTTCTCTCTGGTGATGGATGAGGTGGTCGTCGAGGTCAACATCGACATCAGCGGACGGCCTGTGTTGCACGGCGGAGTGATTGCCGAGCAGAAAGAAGAAATCATGAGAGTGCTTGAGCAGGAAAAGTTCGATGATACGTCGTTTACGTTCACGCATATACAGGAATTTCTGCACGGGTTTGTACAGCATGCCGGCCTGAGCGTGGTGTACGTAGTGAAATCCGGGCCGGGTGATTTGCACCATCTGCTGGAGGCGTTATGTAAAGCGATGGGGAAGGCGCTGGATGAAGCCACTCAGATCGATCCCCGGCGCAAAGGCGTTCCCTCGACCAAGGGCATCATCGACTAGGCAGAATAAAATACTGGATTCTTGATCCTTGGTGCCGGAGCACCGTCACAAAAAATGAAATTAATTCCATGCATCGGGCGCCCACAACCGGTGATCGGGACAAAGGAGTTTACCGAGTGATCGTCATTATCGACTGCGGGATGGGAAACTTGCATAGCGTGCAGAACGCGGTTCTGCATCTTGGTGGACAGGCTGAAATTACGGATTCGGCCGAGAGGATACTCGGCGCCGAAAGCGTCATCTTTCCCGGTCAGGCGCATTTCGGAAAAGCGGTGAAAGAACTGCACCGCAGGGGCCTGTTTTCCTGCGTGAAGGAAAAGATCTCGCAAAAGGTCCCGTTCCTCGGGATTTGCATGGGAATGCAGTTGTTGATGGAAGAGAGCGAAGAGGCACCCGGCCAGAAGGCGCTTGGGGTCATCCCGGGAAGAGTAAAGAGATTCGCGCGCGGCGTGCTTGTTCCTCATATCGGATGGAATCAGCTTAAGCTCATCAATCGCCCTCACGGCCTTTTTCAGGGGGTGAAACAGGGTACCCATTTTTATTTCGCTCATTCTTATTACTGTGTCCCGGCAGATGACGGATTCGTGGCCGGAGTGACCGCCTACGGCGCCGAATTCGCTTCTTCGGTAAAAAAAGACAACGTGTGGGGAGTGCAGTTCCATCCGGAAAAAAGCCAGGATGCCGGCTTGCGGATATTGAAGAATTTTCTCGCGTTTACCAAAGCGGAGGGTGGCCGGTGAATCTCATTCCCGCAATAGATGTGCTGGACGGGAAAGTCGTTCGTTTATTCAAAGGTGATCCTTCTCGTTCGAAGGTGTACAGCGATGATCCGGTGCGAACCGCCGTTGAATGGGCGCGCCGCGGCGCGCCGCTGCTCCATGTGGTGGACCTTTCGGCGGCACTGGGCAGGGGGGAGAATACCCCGCTTGTCCGGTCTCTTTCCGAAACGGTGTCCTGCCCGGTTCAGACCGGCGGCGGAATTCGTTCGAAGGCACGTGCTCGCCTGCTGCTGGAAGGCGGGATCGCCCGGGTGATCGTCGGGACCAAGAGCCTTGACCGGCAATTCCTCTCCGAATTAGTGGAAGAGTTCGGCCCGGACAGGATCGGAGTAGGGATCGACGTGCGCGGGGGACAGGTTGCGGTGAAGGGCTGGACGGAAGATAGCGGAATGGACGCGGAACGGTTTCTGGAGACGGTTGCCCAAGCCGGCATCCAGTGGGTGGTGTATACCGATATTTCCCGCGACGGAACTCTCCAGGGGCCGGACATCGAAAAAGTCTCCGCGCTGCGGCGTTTTTCGCAGATGAAGCTCATATTTTCAGGGGGAATATCCTCTTCCCGGGATCTTGAAATCCTTTCCCGGGACGCGCCTTTTTTGTGGGGCGTGATTGCGGGCAAAGCGCTGTATGAACGGACGATCGATCCCGAAAAGATGAAATTTTTGTATTGACAACCGCGCTAATTATGATATAAAAGGACTTTATCCGGAGAGAGCGTATGAAGAAAACAAGATTTTTTAACTCGGAGGAGCGGAAATGGGTGGTGATCGACGCCAGGGATAAAGTCCTGGGACGTCTTTCCTGCCAGATCGCGCGTATCCTCCAGGGGAAGAATAAACCGACCTACACGCCGAATTTCCTCTGCGGGGACAAGGTGATCGTGATCAACGCTGATCATATCCGGGTCACCGGCAACAAAGCGCAGCAGAAAGTGTACGATAAATACAGCGGATATCCCAGCGGCCGCAAGGAAATCACGTATCAGCGGCTGGCGGAGAAAAATCCCACAAAGGTGCTTTATTTGGCGGTAAAGAGGATGCTGCCGAAGAACTGGCTCGGAAAAAGAATGGCGCGGTCGTTGAAGATTTATCCAGGCCAGACCCATCTTCATGAAGCGCAAAAGCCCGAAAACATAGAGGTGTAGCAATGAGCCCGAAACAAACATATACCGCAACCGGAAGAAGAAAAGAAGCCGTCGCCCGCGTAAGAATGATCGCAGAAGGGCAGGGCAGGATCGTCATCAACGGGAAGACGCACGAGCAATTCTTCTGTACGATCGATCAGAGAAGACAGGTCGAACATCCTTTCGAAGTGCTCGAGCAGAAAAACGTCGATGTATACGCGAAGGTGAACGGAGGCGGGCATTCAGGCCAGGCCGGCGCAGTAGGATTGGGCATTGCCCGTTGCCTGGTGCAGATGGATGAATCGCTTCGTAGTGCGTTGCGGAAAGAAGATCTGCTCACCCGCGATCCCCGCGCCAAAGAACGGAAGAAATACGGGCGTAAAGGCGCGCGACGCCGGTTTCAGTGGACCAAACGGTAAAGCGCCGCTATTCGCGCCGGAAGTAGGTCTTTTTCCATTCCTTTCTTCTCTTCATTTTTTTGCCGCACAAGACCGCAAATTCACTTGTTTGTCGGATACGCAAAATTGCTTGACAAGTCCCGGCTGATGAGTTAATGTAATCTACCGTTTTTTACGGGGGAATATGGTATGTTCAGTTCTATTGAAGATATCCTTGCCGATGTAGCCCGCGGGAAACCGGTCATCGTCGTCGACGACGAAAACCGGGAGAACGAAGGGGACCTTGTGGTCGCCGCCCAGCACGCCACTCCGCAGATAATAAATTTCATGATCACGCAGGCCAGAGGGCTGGTGTGCGTGCCGTTGACCAAAGAACGGATAGAAACACTCCATTTATACCCGATGCATACCCGCGACGACCAGGATCCGTTCCGGACCGCATGGCGTATCTCGGTGGACGCGGCAACCGGCGTAACCACGGGAATTTCCGCATACGACCGGGCACGCACGATTTCAGTGCTTATCGATCCCGCCTGTGCACCGAACGATCTTACCCGTCCCGGACATCTTTTCCCCTTACAGGCGCAGGAAGGAGGAGTACTGGTCCGCGCCGGGCATACCGAAGCGGCGGTTGATCTGGCTCGTCTGTCCGGATGCGCGCCGGCGGGAGTGATCTGTGAAATTATCAATGAAGACGGGACCATGGCCCGGATTCCCGACCTGTTGGAGTTCAGTACCCGTCATAAGTTGCGGATGTGCACGATCGCGTCGCTCATCGAATACCGGCGCAAAAAAGAAAAATTGATCCGGAAGCTGGAAAAGGTCGCCCTGCCCACTGAGTACGGTGATTTTCAGCTCCATCTTTATGAATCGCTTACCGACGGCAGGCATCACGCGGCGTTGGTGAACGGAGAGATTTCCCGGCGGCCGGTATATGTCCGGGTTCATTCTGAATGTCTGACCGGGGACGTGTTCTTTTCCCGGCGCTGCGATTGCGGTCTCCAGCTGCAGACGGCCTTGGAGATCATCGGGAAAAACGGCGGCGTGGTGTTATACATGCGTCAGGAGGGGCGCGGGATCGGTTTGGAAAAAAAGATGAAAGCGTACCGTCTGCAGGAGCAGGGCGTCGATACGGTAGAGGCCAACCGCATACTCGGATTCGCTCCCGACCTGCGTGATTACGGAATCGGCGCCCAAATGCTGGTGGACTTAGGCGTCAAGAAAATCCGGCTTCTCACCAACAATCCCAAAAAGATTATCGGCCTGGAAGGGTACGGGCTGGAAATTGTGGAACGGATCGGGGTAAAAATGAAGCAGTCGAAAAACAACCGCCGTTATCTGGAGACAAAAAAAACAAAAATGGACCATATGCTGTAGAAATAGGAATTGAGAAGAGGCGAAAAAGCACGGAGGCAGAGAGAGAACCTTCTTGTCCGATCCGCGAAGACGGACAAGAATGCCTGGAGAGAAAAAGGATCACGCGTCCAGGATCCAGGAAAAGGAGGAAGGAATGAGAGAGCTGAAAGGGACCTTTTCGGGGCAGGGAAAAAAGATCGCGATCGTCGTTTCCCGTTTCAACGAATTTATCAGTAAAGAGCTGCTCCAGGGGTGTGTCGATACCTTGCAAAAATCCGGAGTAACGGAAGAGCACATCACCGTGATCTGGGCGCCGGGTGCCTATGAGATCCCGCAGGTATTGAGCCGAATGGATACGGCACAATGGGACGCGATCATCACACTGGGCGCGGTGATCCGGGGAGAAACGCCCCATTTTGATTATATTGCCGCGGAAGTAGCCAAAGGCGTCGCCTCTCTCGCATTGGCCCGCAAGGTTCCCGTAATATTCGGAATCCTTACTTCCGATACCGTCGAACAAGCGATTGAGCGGTCCGGGACAAAACAGGGCAATAAAGGAAGAGACGCGGCGCTCGCGGCGCTGGAAATGGCTGCGCTTTACGGTCAGTTGTAGGAAACCTCCGCATTCGGCGGAGAATCACGTGGAAATCACATAGATACATGCGCGCACGTTCGAAAGCACGAGAATTCACTTTGGTAGTTCTCTATCAGAAGGAAATTACCCACGCTCCGGTCGAAACGCTGTTGTCCTCCCTCATTGAATCCGATCCCCAGCCGCGGGAAGTAATTGAGTTCGCCCGTTTTCTGCTCACGGGACTTTCCGGACGCGAAGCAGTCATTGATCAGCTGATAAAAAAACACGTGAAAAACTGGGAAATAGAACGCATGGCCATTATTGACAGGAACATTCTTCGGGTCGGATGCTATGAGCTGCTGTTTTTGGATGAGATTCCGCCCAAGGTGTCCATCAATGAGGCCATTGAACTGGCCAAGAAGTACGGCGATATGGATTCCCCGCGTTTTGTGAACGGGATTCTCGATAAAATATACAAGACGGAAACCGAGAAACAGGATTCGGAACCGGTATCCGAATAGTTTTTCGCACGAACGAGCCAGGCAGTAATGAACAAAAAGTGCGACCTGCATATTCACACACTTTATTCCGACAGTGACCTTTCGGTGGAGGAGTGTTTCCGCGACGCCCGCAGAAAAGAGCTTTCCTGCATTGCCATTACCGATCACGATACGATGTCCGGGATAAAAGAAGCCCGCGTCTTAAGCTCCCGTTACGGGATCGAACTGATCGAAGCGATCGAATTCAGCGCGCAGGAAGCCGACGTGGAAGTGCATGTGCTCGGATATTTCCTTGATGCGGAAAATCAGCGGCTTCAAGAGGCGCTCGCGGTAATGGAAACGCACCGCCGGGAGCGTCTGAACAAAATGGCCGATAAACTGAATGACATCGGCGTGCGGGTCGATAAAGAAGAACTGACCGAAAAAGTGCGCAACAAAATACCCACAAGGCTGCATCTTGGACTTTACCTTCTGGAAAAAAAACGTGTTTCGGCACTGCGAGATGCGTTCAGAAAATATCTTTCTCCGGGGAAGCCGGCATATTTAAGCCGGTTCAAGTTCACCGTACAGGAATCGATTGAAATCATCAAAGACGCCGGCGGTCTGGCATTCCTTGCCCATCCCCATATGATTTCCGATCAGTCCTGGATCGAGAAATTCATCCGGTACGGAATTGCCGGATTGGAGGTATCTTATCCCCATATGTCCGTGGTGCGCCGCAATATATACGAAAACATGTGCCGCAGGTACGGATTGCTGCGCAGCGGCGGCTCGGACGCGCACGGAAGCTATAAAAAGTATACGGAAATAGGCGCCGCGGTGGTTCCGTACGCCTGGGTGGAAGAAATGAAGCGAGCGCGCGCATGCCGGGAAACGCAGAGTTGACCCAAGACAAAAAATGGATGAAGCTGGCGCTTGATCAGGCCCGTCGCGCGATAGGCCGGACTTCGCCCAATCCAATGGTGGGCGCCGTGCTGGTATGGAAAGGAAAAGTGATCGCCACGGGGTTCCACCGCGGCGCGGGCAGGCCGCACGCGGAAATCGAAGTGATTCGCCGGGCAAAATCGATCCCGGAAGGGACGGTTCTGTACGTGAATCTGGAACCGTGCGCTCATTACGGCCGGACGCCTCCCTGCGTGGATCAAATATTGTGTTCTCCGGTCCGCCGGGTGGTGATCGGTACCGCCGATCCCAATCCGCTGGTACGGGGGAAATCAATAAGAAAATTGCGCCGTGCCGGAGTCCGCGTGACCACCGGAGTGCTTGCCGAGGAATCGCGGCGGCTCAACGAGGTGTTTTTTAAGAATATGAAGGCCTCACTTCCCTTTGTCGCGGCGAAAGCGGCCCAGAGTCTTGACGGACGTATCGCCACCAGACAGGGGCATTCGCGCTGGATCACCGGCGCACGGGCGCGCCGTCACGCCAGAACACTGCGCGACCGGTATGACGCGGTGATGGTGGGAGTCGGCACCGTCGAAGCTGACGATCCTCTGCTTCACGGCGCCAGGGATGTGCCCTGCAAGATAGTTCTCGATCCGTCTTTTCGCGTATCGGCCGGCCGCAGAATTTTTTCTCATTCTCCCGAAAAGGTCTTTCTCGTCACGGAGCAAAATCCCCTGCGGGTAAAGAAACGATTACCTCCGAAGGTTACGGTTATCCATCTGTCCCGCCGTAAAGACGGTTCATTTTCGCTCACGCGTGTGCTTCGCGTCTTATACCGGTCCGGCATTTGTTCCGTGTTCGTGGAGGGCGGGGGATATACCCTGGGAGCGTGCTTTCAACAGAAAATAGTCGACCGCGTGTATTTTTATTATGCGCCGAAAGTGATTGGGGGAATGAACGCGCCGGGATCGGTAGGCGCCCGGGGGTATGGATCACTTCGGCGGGTTCCTCAGATAAAAGAAATCACGCTGAACCGAATCGGACAGGACATTCTATGCGAGGGAACGGTGCATTATCCGGCCTGTAAGGAGTCCCAGAGATGAATCGTTCTCTTTTTCAATTGATTTCGTCACGCAGATCGGTGCGGCGGTTCACAGACCGTCCGGTACCGCGGGAAATTTTGGCGCAGGCCGTGGACGCGGCGCGAACGGCGCCTTCGGCGGCAAATCGTCAGTTTCTCGAGTACGTGGTGGTGACCGATCCCGATACGCGCGCGCGGATATTTCCGCATCTGCGGTGGGCCGCGTATGTTGCGCCGCGCCGCACTCCGGCGCAGGAGAATCGTCCGACCGCGTATTTTTGCATGCTGTCCTGCGAGCGGAAAACACCGTCGCCGGATCTGCGGGATATCGGCGCGGCGGCGGAGAACGTGATGCTCACTCTTGCCGCGGCCGGGGTCGGCACATGTTGGATCGCTTCGATTCAGAGGCAAGAGCTTGAACAAATACTTTCCCTGCCGCCGGGATACCGTCTGGATTCGATCATCGCCGCCGGATACCCGGACGAGGATCCGGTCCGGGAAGAACACGCCGCCGAGATACGTTACTGGATCGACGAATCGGACCGTCTCCATGTGCCCAAACGGCCCCTGGAAACGATCTTGCATTGGGAAAAATTCAGGGCGAAGACCGATGAAAGAATTTGACGAACTGCTTCGAATCGTGGAAAAACTTCGTTCTCCGCAGGGGTGTCCCTGGGATCGGGAGCAGACCGTGGCTGATTATCGGAAATATCTCCTGGAGGAGACGTATGAATTGATCGAAGCGATAGAGAAAGACGAAATATCGATGATCCGCGAGGAAATCGGGGATGTATTACTGCTTTTAGTAATGGTGTGCCAGATTCTCAAAGAACAGGATCTTCTGCGGGTGGAAGAGGCGCTTCACAGCATTAATGCCAAACTGATCGCCCGGCATCCTCATGTCTTTGCGGAAAAGAAACTGGAGGATAAAGACGCCGTCCTGGCGCATTGGATACGCCGGAAAGCCAGGAAGAAATCCCGCACGACGATCAGGGAAAGACTGCCCGCGGCCGCGCCGGCGCTGCTTCTTGCCGAGCTGCTTTGGAAAGAAAAGGCCTATCACGAGCCCGGATGCGAGGATACGGCCCGGGAGCGGGAGCTCACTTCCCGGTTAGCCGAAGACGCGGCCGCAGTGAGCCGGGGGAAAGATGACGCCGCATTGGTGCGTCTGCTGGAAACGGTGAGCGAGCTCGCGTCAGTGAGAAAAGTAAGTTTAGAGACCGCGTTTCGGGACTGCATTTTGCGGAAGGCCGAATCCCTGCAGTACGGCCGGGCCGCGCCTTCCGGCCGGAATGAGGAAAAAAAGTAGATATTTCCCTTTGTTTCTTATATAATAACTCCAATGGAAAACCGCAGACGACTCGTACGAGTGGAAGTGAACGATTTCCTGGAGCTGAAGCCGGTGAATGAGGTCGGCAAGAAGCTGGTCGCGCAGTCGAAGGACTTAACCCTCATGGGGGTGTGTTTTACCTCGGAGGCGGAATGGAAGAAGGGACAGGTATTGGAAATCAATTATTTTGTCCCGGATGAGCTCGATTCGGTCCAGTTGAAATTAGTGGTCGTGTGGTCGGAGTTTATCGGCCCGGAAGAAGGGTACTTCTGCGGCGGAGAAATCCTTTACGTGGAAGAGGGCAAAGAGAAGGTCTTTGCCAGCTACTATTTCAACAAGCTCCAGGAACGGTATTTCCGTAACGAATAGATCTTTTCCTTGCCGCGGGTACTGCTCCTGCTGTTTTCGGGAAAAGGTACGACCCGCCCTGCGGTCCCGCGCAGCACATACGTGAAGATGGCCGGTGGATCCGCTGCACCCGGTAAACCCAACGCAACGTGAAAAAACGAGATAATTCCGGATTGCGATTCCCCGAGGTGGTCGTCGTCGAGGCGTCCGCCGGTTCCGGCAAGACTTTTGCCCTTGCCAAACGGTACCTCCAACTTTTATTTGATCTTCCTCCTCAGTCCGTCTCGCTGCGCGGCATTCTGGCGATCACGTTCACCAATAAGGCGACCGTCGAAATGAAGGAACGTATATTGTTCCTTCTGAAGAAAATCGCGTTAGGACTTCAATCTCCGGAAATCGCCGATGTCCTTGCCGCCTGCGGGATTGACCGCGAGACCGCACAAGAAAGGGCAGCGCGGATCATGGAAGAAATTATGCGGCATTATAATTTCTTCCAGGTCAAAACAATTGACAGTTTCATCAATTCGCTTTTACTGGGCTGTGCATTACATATCGATCGCTCCGCGCATTTTCAGATTAAAAGGGATTACGCAGATTTTTTTGAATATTGTCTGGATTGGGCGATCGAACAGGCGGCGAGTGACGAGGAGCTGGCACATTTCTGGGAAGAGTTTCTGCGTCATTATTTGTTCGTGGAAAACCGCAAAGGGTGGTTTCCCAAGAAAGATATTCAGGGGTTGATGATCTCTTTGTTCCAGATCAGCAATAAATACGGCGGGATCCTGGCCGAATATCCCGGGACGACCGATGAATTAATTCAGGCGAAAAAGGCGGTGTTTGCCGAAATCCGGGAATTCGCCGCCCGCATGCCGGAGGGACTGCATAAATCCGCGGCAAATTCCATTCTTAAGTTTGTCGATGAAAACGATCCGTTGTTTGAAATAAGCCAGCTTCCCGCGAGATTTCGAAACTCGCGTATGCCGCTGCGCAAAGGGACCGAAAGCGTTCCGGAAGCGGCGCGGCAATGGGAAAAGATCCACCGCCGTCTGCGACCGATCGTGGAAAAAGAAGCCGAAGTCTCCTATACTCCCTATATTCGGCTGTTCCGGTATTTGCTCGCGGTGTTTCAGCAGGTGTCCCGGAAAGAAGACGTGGTTTTTTTACAAGAACTCAACCGAAAGGCGAGAGCGCTGTTTCAGGACGGCATTACCGTTGCCGAGATGTATTACCGGCTGGCCGCGCGTTTTACTCATTATTTGATCGATGAATTTCAGGATACGAGCATCCTGCAGTGGCAGAATCTCGAAATAATGGTGGAAGAGGCGCTCTCCCGCGGCGGAACGTTATTTTACGTGGGAGACAAAAAGCAGGCGATTTACCGATTCCGGGGAGGAGAAGCCGCGCTATTCGAACGGGTGAAGCGTCGCTTCTCGCATTTCGGCGTGCGTCAGCGGCGTCTAGCCCGAAACTGGCGCAGCCACGAAGAAATCGTGAAATTCAACAACCGGGTATTTTCCTCGGAGAATCTCCGCCGGATGCTGGAAGAATCGGGGATCGCCAAGGAAATCGGACCGGGATCCGTATCCGAGGTGCTGTCGGTGTTTCACGATCCGCTCCAAGCGTGGCGGCCGGAAGCGGCGGGAGGGCGTGTGTGCATCGAAAAGATCGAGGAAAAGAACAAGCACGAATACTATGAGATCCTGCAGGAAAGATTGCCGGATCGGATCGAAGCCCTTACCGGCGGCGGATATCGACGCGAAGATATTGCGGTATTGCTGAGAGATAACGAAGAGGTCGAACAGGTCACCTTGTGGCTGGTGGAGCGGGGTATCCCGGTGGAATCGGAGAAAACCTTGAACGTGGCTGAGAATCCGTATATAAGGGAGATCGTGTCTTTGCTGAAATTCCTGCATTCTCCTCTCGATGACCTTTATTTCGCTTCGTTTTTAATCGGTGCTCTTCTCCCCGCCGCGGCCGGAATCCCCGGACACGCGATGCGTGATTTTCTTTTTTCGCTCCATCGTGAAGGGAACATGGGGGAGGGGATTTCTTTGTACCGGTGGTTTCGGCGGAGTTATCCCGAGTTATGGGAGCGATACTTCGAAGAGTTTTTCCGTTCAGTGGGGTTTATTTCTCCGTATGAACTGGTGCGCAGCATTTACTCCCGGTACGACGTGATGAGCCGGTTCCCGGATCAGCATGCTTTTTTTATGAAATTTCTCGAACTGGTAAAATCCGGTGAAGAAGATCATGTCGGCCTGGGCGAATTCCTCGCCTATCTGGATGATTTGCCGTCCGAAGACGCCTATGTGCATACCGCGCAGAGAAACGCGGTGAGGGTACTGACGATACATAAGGCAAAAGGGCTTGAGTTCCCGGTAGTGATCATGCCCGCGGTAAAAATGAACATTTCTCCGGAAACAGGAGGCAGGGGTACCAATTCACACGTAGAAGAAGGCGCGGATACTTTTGGATTGTTGCGGATCACCAAGGCCTACCGCGAATACAGCGGGCGGCTGCAGGAAGTGTATGCGCGCGATTATGCCAAGTCCGTGATCGATGAATTAAACAGTATTTATGTCGGGTTTACCCGGGCCAAGGAAGAACTCTATTTATTTCTTCCGAGGAAAGCCGGCCCCGGCGGAAATAAAGCGCGCTGGCTGATCCCCGACGACCTGCGCCAGTGCGGCGGCGATACGCCGCGCCGCGCGGCGCGCGGGGAAGAGCCCCGGTTAGTGGAACTGGAGCCGGTAGCCGCGGCCCAATGGTACAAGCCTTTGCGCGAGGAGTTCAGGTCGATCCCTCATCCGCGGGAACAGCGAAAAGTCCGCCGCGGGCTTGTGGCTCATGCGTTATTGGCCGGAATCGGAAATCTGGCCGGGAAGGATCCGCGGGAAGAGATTCCCGCAGCGGTCGAAAAACTGCAAGGACCGGTAGATCCCCAGCTCCGTGGCGAATGCGAACGGTTGGTCCGGCGTTTGATAGACGATCCCGGATTGAGGGGTTTTTTCACGGTGCCGGAAGGAGAGGTATGGTGCGAGAAAGAGATATGCAATCGTTTCGGCGATACCAAACGAATTGACCGTCTGGTGGTGACCCCTTCACAGGCCTTGATCATAGATTATAAATCCTCGGTTGACCGCTATGCATCACAGCAGGCCCAGGTGAGGGAATATATGGATCTCGTCAAAGAAATTTATCCCCGGCGCGACGTTCGGGGCGTGCTGATCTCGCTTGAAACGGGAGAAAAAGAAGAGGTTAAACCGTGACCCGAATCGTTTCGGATGCCGTCAGATCATATTCTTTAGACACGCCGTTCCTTTCTCGTCTGGCAGAGGTGCTGATCAGGGAATATATCCGTGAAGGTAACGATCTGAGTCACGTGGCGTGCGTGTTCGGCGGCAAACGTCCGGCTTTGTTCTTGCGCCGTGAACTTGCCCGCCGGATCCGGTCCAGTTTTCTCCCTCCGCGGGTGATGACGATTGATGAATTGATTGAGCTGCTGCTGCCCGCCGAAGAATACTCCGGTCCCGTCGATGAGCTGGATGCCGCTTTTCTCATTTATTCTCTTGCCCGGGAGCGGTTCCCGGAAATCATGCCGGGAACACGTTCCTTTGGGGCGTTTCTCCCCTGGGCGAGAGAGATCGTGTCGTTTATCGATCAGCTTGATCTGGAAGGCATCGGCGCTGAGGCGCTCACGTCGATCGAAAAGAGCGCGGTAATCGGATATGAAGTCCCCGAAAGCATTAACCGGCTTTTGCAGTCGATTGTCGGGCTTCGCGAAGAATACCACCGGCAGCTGCGGAACAGAAAGACCCTTTCCCGCGGAATGAAATACGCCGCGGCCGCCCGTCATGCGGCAAATCGCTTCCCGGAAGATCTTTCCTCGGTTCTCTTTTGTAATTTCTTTTATCTCCACGCGACCGAAAAAAAGCTCATTTCCGCGTGTATGGCGCAGAAAAAAGGAGCATGTTTTTTCCAGGGAAGGGCTGAGGACTGGTCAGTACTGCGCGAGAATGCCGCGGTATTTGGTACTTCCATCCGTCCCGCCGAAGACACGCCCGGGACGTTTCCCGAGTTCAGTGTCTGGAGGGGATTCGATATCCATTCTCAGGTCGGACTGGTACGACATATTTTCGCGCAGGAGAGGATATCTCCGGAGGAGACGGTAATAGTGGTTCCCCGGCCGGAAGCGGTGATTCCGCTGCTGCACGAGTTATCCGGGGAGCTCGCGGAATGCAACGTGTCTCTGGGGTATCCGTTGAAGCGCAGTACCCTGTACGTACTGTTCTATTCCCTGCGTAAAGTGCAGGAAAGCAAAAAAAACGGAGGGTATTACGCCAGGGATTATCTGGATGTGCTCAAACATCCGCTCATAAAAAATCTCAGGCTGTCGGATGATTCCCGGGCCACGCGGGTATTGGTTCACAAGATAGAGGAATTGCTTAACGGCGGGGAAGATTCTTCGATAGGCGGATGTCTTTTTTTTGAGCTTGACCAAATAGAGAACGAACCCAAAGTATATCAAGCGACATGTCAGACGTTGGCGCATATGGATATCGCCTGCACCGAAGAAGAATGTGCTGTGCTGCTGCGCGCGCTTCATCGAGTGTGTTTTCGGCAATGGGAAAGAACCGAAAGTTTCGCGGCATTTTGCGAATGCGTCCGGGAGGTGCTGGATATTCTGGTCGAGAAAAGTCCGGTGATTCAGTACCCCTGGAACCGGAAGATTATCGAAAGGGTCTATGAAGTTGAACAGCAGCTTTCGCAAAGTCTCTTCGTCGAAACGTCTTTTCCCGCGGACGAATTATGGGATATCTTTCAGCAGCGGCTCGATGCCACGATGATCTCTTTCCACGGGTCACCCCTGCGGGGTCTGCAGATATTGGGTTTGTTCGAAACGCGTTCACTTCATTTTCGCAATGTGATCGTACTCGACATGAATGAATCGGTGTTTCCTAAACTGAGGGTTTACGAACCGTTTGTTCCGCGTGAAGTAATGTTGAGCCTGGGACTGAACCGGCTGGAGAAAGAGGAAGAGATACAGCGTTATCAATTTATGCGGCTTATTTCATCCGCCGAGCGGGCGTTCTTTATTTATGAGGAAAATGACGTGAATGAGAAGAGCCGTTTTATCGAAGCGCTGATGTGGGAAAAACAGAAGCAGGAGTACACGCTCCAGGTCACTTCCGCTCCCCAGGGCCGGTTCCGGTGCAAAGTTCCTCTCCGGCATTCGTCCGCGGAAAAAACTCCCGAGATCATCGAGGAGCTTCGCCGGAGCACGTATTCGGCCAGCCGGATCAACACCTACTTGCATTGCCCGCTGCAGTTTTATTATCAGTATGTATTGGGTCTGAGGGAAAAAGAGGATCTCCTGCAGGAGCCCGAGCCGGCGACCATCGGCACGTTTCTGCACGAACTCCTGGAAGAGAGTTTTACTCCTTACGCCGGCAAAAGACCCGTGCTGGACGAACGATTTGAGAAAGAGTTCTTCCGGCGTATGGAGGACAAATTCGAGCGGGAAGTTTCCCGGAGAATGAAATCCGATGCGCTCTTGCTGAAGAAAATTTTCCGTTTCAGGTTGAAAAAATTCCTGAGGAATGAACGCGAACGCAGCGAGGGGATTTCCCGGATAATCTCTCTGGAAAAAGAATGCCGGGACCATGTCGTCCTGGACGGTTGTCATTTAGAATTTCGCTATACCGCCGACCGGATTGATGAGTTGAACGAGGGAACCTTGCTGATTATTGATTATAAGTCCGGGGGAGCGGATATCGCGCCCAAACCGCAGCGGGTACTGGAAAAGAGTCTCGAAATGAACCGCGAATCGATTAAAGAGCAGATCAAATCGTTTCAGCTTCCGTTATATTATTATTTTCTACAGAAAGAGTACCCGCGGCGGCGGGTAAACGCGGAACTGTACAATATCCGGACGTTGGAGAGAAAGCCTTTTATTTCGGCGGATACGGACCGCCAAGCGGACGCGCGGCTCAACTTATGCCTGGGCGCGTTGGCGCACATATTCCGTGAGTTATTCGACGAAGGCGTTCCTTTTGTCGCCGATCCCCAGGAAAACCGTTGTCGTTTTTGTCCCTTTGCGCATTTATGCGGATAATAAGACAGTGACGCCGATGAGAAAGGTGATATAATAAAGGTCGAGGTTCTCATGATTAAAGTGAAAGACATCATGTGCGAGCATCCCATTAAGATTCGGGAGAGCGTGCCGCTTGGTCAGGTGGTGCATTTGATGCTGCGTTACCAGGTTCACGGCATTCTCGTGGTCGCCGACGGGAATGAGGAGGAGCTTACCGGTATTTTTACGATGACCGATCTTCTTCGCATTATGGATACGGTGCTTGCCGGAGGGAAACAACGTTCATCGCAGTTGAAGAAGATCTCTTCGTTCCCCCTGGGTAAGGTGGCCAAGAAAAGAGTCATCACGCTGCAGAAAGAAGACCGCGTGGTGAAAGCGATCGCGACCATGCATAAAAAACAAGTGCATACCATTCCCATTATGGACGGAGAAACCCTGGTCGGCGTGCTCGGCCGGCACGATATCCTGAATGTCGCCTTTAATTCCCTGGGTGAATAGTTCCTCCCCCTCCGCATGCGGTTCCCTCGACGGGTAGTAGGGTTTCTGCTATAATACCCAATATATGGACAGAATTAAGCGTATTCTGATCATTTCCACGGATACCAACCTGCGGGAAGTCCTGGAATTCTGTTTCGACGGGTGGGGATATGAAGTCATCCTGTGGGACACGTATGAAGAGGACGTGACCCCCATTAAAAAAGTCGCGCCTGACGTGGTGGTCGTGGACGTCCATGCGGCGCGTCTTACCGATCTGAAAATTTGTTCTTTGCTGAAGAGTGATTTTATCACCGCGTCGATTCCGGTCATCACTTTGATCAACAAACGTCACCTGCGCGCGCAGCTGCTGCATTTGAAGCAGGGAGTGGATGATTATTTAATTAAACCTCCGGATCCGCTGGATTTACGTATTCGCATCGAGATGGCGGTCCGCCGTTCGCAGGCCAGTTTATACGCCAATCCGCTCACCCGTCTGCCTGGAAGCCGGGCAATTGAAGGAATACTGCATGAATATTTGGAAACGGACAAGGAGTTCTCCATCGGATACGTGGATATCGACAATTTTAAGTCCTTTAATGACGTGTACGGATACCTCAAAGGTGATGACGTGATTTTGCAGACGGCCTATATTTTATATAATACCGTGAAGCGGTTCGGCCATGAGGACGATTTCGTGGGGCATATCGGCGGAGATGACTTCATGTTTCTCGCTTCTCCCGCCAGGTTTGAACGGATTTGTCAGCATTTCATTTTTTTGTTTGACGGTATCATCCCGTTTCATTATTCTCCGGCCGACAGACGCCGGGGCTTTGTGATCACCCGCGACCGGACGCAGAAATTGAATAAGATCCCGCTGATGAGCGTGACTGCCGCCGTGGTGAACGTGAGCGGACGGTCCAAGAACATTTCAATGGTGGAGATCAATGAGCGGCTTGCCGAAATTAAAAAGTATCTGAAATCTCTCCAGGGGAGTAAATATATGGCGGATCGCCGGTCCGAATCCGACGCCGGTCCGCAGGAGCCGCAGGTCCACCGAAAAGACAAATTCACCAGTTCATACACGCCGCTGGGCCAGATGCTGCTGCAAAAAGATTTAGTGACTTCTCCCCAGTTGGAAGAAGCATTGCGCATTCACTGGAAACGGGGCGTCATTTTGGGCGAGGTGCTTAAGGAATTGGGGTACGTAAAGGAAAAAGAGCTCAACGAAGTTCTGCAATTGCAGGAAAGCAGAGTCGCCTGAGCATAGAAAAGAAGGAGTATACGCGATGGCGAGAACGAAGATAATCGGGACGCTGGGTCCCTCCAGCACGAACGCGACGGTGCTGAGGAAAATGTATAAGAAGGGACTGGATATCGTGCGTCTCAATTTTTCTCACGGTACGCATCTTGAACATACCGAGAGAATACACATGGTACGGTCGCTGAACAAAAAAATGCGCCGTGCCGTGAAGATCATGCAGGATTTGGAAGGGTATCGCATCCGCATCGGCAGGCTGCGGGAGCCGCTCGTGTTGAAACGGAATTCAATCCTTTCGCTTACTCAAAAGGAAGTGCGTGGAACCAAAAAAGAAATTCCGTTTGATTACCAGGGGTCTCTGCGGCGGATCAAGCCCGGGATGGCGATTTACATCGACGACGGGCGGATTGTGCTTCAGGTCAAAGAGCGCCGGGGAAAGCACCTGAAAGTACAGGTGAAGAACGCGACGGCGCTGCTGGAGTCGAATAAAGGCGTGAATATTCCGGAAGCCGATCTTGATTTTCCCCCGGTGACCGACAAAGACAAGAAGGACGTGAAAGTTGCGCTCGTGCACGAACTGGAGTTTGTCGCTCAATCTTTCGTGCGGAACGCCCGGGATGTCGAAGAGATGAAAGGGATCGTGAAATCAACGCGTCCGGAATGTAAGCTTTTCGCGAAAATCGAGAGCCGGGCCGCGCTGGAGAATATCGATGAAATCATCCGCGTTTCAGACGGCATTGTCGTCGCGCGCGGCGATTTAGGGGTGTGTATGCCGATCCATAAGGTTCCGGTGATCCAGAAAGAGATCATCAAAAAGTGCCGGTTCGCGGATATCCCCGTGGTAGTGGCGACCCAGATGCTTGATTCGATGATTGAGAATCCGTTTCCGACCCGCGCGGAAGTGAGCGACATTGCCAACGCAATTCTCGACGGCGCGACCCACCTGTTGCTTTCCGCCGAAACCGCGGTAGGCAAATACCCTCCCAAAGCCATCGAGATGATGAATAAGGTGATAAAACACACGGAGCGCTACGAAGAGAAACTTCGCGAGTTGATGCTGTAACCTGCGCAATGCACATGATCGCGTTACTTACCGATTTCGGGCTCAAAGATCATTATGTCGGCGTGATGAAGGGAGTGATCAAAAAAATCTGCCCCGAAACGCCGGTAGTCGATGTCACCCATGGAATCACTCCGCAAAACATTCTCGAGGCGGGAATGCGTCTTCTGCAGAGTTATCCCTTCTTCCCGGCGCGTACGATTTTTGTGGTCGTGGTTGATCCCGGGGTAGGGAGCGACCGCGCGGCGATCGCGGTGGAAACCGAACAGTTCGTCTTCTTCGCGCCCGATAACGGCGTGCTCGCACCGGTATGCGAACGGGAACGGGTTCACGCTCAGGTGAAACTTACCCGGCGGCAGTATTTCTTGTCCCCGGTGTCCGCGACTTTTCACGGCCGGGACGTGTTCGCGGCGGCGGCCGCGCATCACGCGCAGGGCGTATCACTTGCGCAGTTGGGGGAGCCGCTAAAGCGGATTCATCGTGCCGCATTTCCGGTTCCCGAGGTGAGGGGCGCGCGTTTGCGGGGACTGGTCTGCGCCGCGGACCGGTTCGGGAATATCTTGACCAATATTGACACCGCGCTGATCTCGGAATTCCTCCGCGGCGGGAAAAATTTCCGGGCAGTGTGTATGGGAAGGGAAATCAGCGGGTGGTATCGGGCTTATGCTGAAGCGCCGGAGCAGGTGCCGTTTTTGATCATCGGCAGTTCGGGCT
>WJJJ01000004.1 GCA_014729775.1 Candidatus Omnitrophota bacterium
ACCGGGAGCAGCGGGAATTCCTCGGTGATCCCCCGGGCGAAAATTCCGGTGCCGGTATTGACGGTTCCTTTTTGTCGATATACTTTTATCCGCAATAACCCGGAACTGGGAGATTTGGCTTTGAAAATGAATCCGCAGAGAGGCAGCCGGGAGAGTTCCTCTAACTTCGGTTTCATCCAGCTGTGCATCTGATCAGTTTTATCTATTTTGCTTTTTTGCGTCATGAGCCGGATTCCCTTTGCGTGTTCTACCAGACGGACGGCTTCTCTCGGTGTGCTCATGCCGCATTCGACTTCCGGGCATACCGGGTAGTAATGTACGTATTTTCCGAGAATGTCCCGCAAATAGCGGTTCAGCTTGTGGCCGCCGTCGTAACGAACGGGTTTTCCCAGCAGACAGGTGCTGATCCCCACTAATGGTTTGGTGGATTTTATCATGGTTGCGCTTTTGTCTCTTCTCCCGCGGCTGAATCCGGAAACGAGAGCGGACCCGGATACGAACCGGCCGCCTTCGTGTCTCTTTGTTGCGTATCAAGGATCCTGCGCATCCGGCACCCGTGCCGGATCAATTTATTCTACCACATTCTCCCTTTCCGGCGTAGTTCGAAAAAACTTGCCAAAACGCGGAAGGTGATTATAATAGGGGAGCTACAGGGGAGGGAGTAGTGCGTAAATATATCCTCGCAATAATTTTTTTCTCGGTTCTGTGGGGCGGGTGCGTGGCGATGTATAACCCGGCGACGCAGCAGAGAGAATACTATTTCATCGGAGAATCAGCCGAGGTGCGGCTGGGCCGGAACATGGCGGAGAAGATCCGCAGAGAGCAGGAGCTTTCCTCAGACCAGTCGCTCGTGCGCAGGGTGCGCAGAATCGGAGAGCAGGTTGCGGGAGTGTCGGACCGGTCCGATATTCAGTACCATTTTTCAGTACTGGATGATGAAACGCTGAACGCGTTCGCGCTTCCCGGCGGATATATTTTCGTGCATGACGGATTGGTGAAAAAAAGTACCGACGCAGAATTGGCATTCGTGCTCGGTCATGAGATCGGCCATGTGGCCGCGCGGCATTCTTTAAAACGTCTCCAGGCCGTGGTCGGCTTTCAGCTGTTTTCCGCGCTGGCGTTTGCCGAGAAGGATCACGAATCGCTTCGGCGCGCGGTGAATGCCGTGTATCAGTTGGTGGCGTTGGGCTATTCCCGCCAGGATGAACTGTCGGCCGATTCCCTCGGCGTGGAATACGCGACGGCTGCCGGTTTTCCTGCGCAGGGAGCGGTGTCTTTTTTCCGCAAACTTCAGCGGGAAGCGAATCCCTCACCGCAGTTCGAAATGCTGCAGAGCCATCCCGATATTGAAACAAGAATCCGCCGTATTCAGGAGCGGAGGGGAGCTGAATGAAAAGGACAAAAATATCGGTGAAGGGAATTTTATTTGCTTCAAAAATAAATTTTTTACGGTATAATTGTAATTCCGATGGCTGAAGATCAACTCTCCACATTTGTCTCTCTCTGCCGCCGCCGGGGTTTCTTATTCGGCGGATCCGAACTGTACGGCGGGCTGTCCAGCATCTGGGATTACGGTCCTTTAGGCGCGAAAATGAAAAAGCGCATCAAGGATATCTGGTGGGACGAGTACGTCGAAAAAAGAGAAGATATCGTCGGTCTTGATTCCAGCATCATTATGCACGAGGATGTGTTTCGCGCTTCCGGTCATCTGGAAGGGTTCAACGACGTATTGGTTGATTGTCCGAAATGCAAGCGCCGCTTCAGAATCGATAAGATCGAGAAATTCGGCACGAATCTTTACCGGTGTCCGGACTGCAAGACGGAAATCGACACGCGTCAGCAGAAGCCGCGTACGTTCAATCTGATGTTTAAAACGAACATGAGCGCGATTGAAGAAACTCCGGTGTACGGGTATTTGCGTCCCGAAACCGCGCAGGGAATCTTCGTGAATTTCATGAACGTCTTGAATACCACCCACAAGAAGATCCCTTTCGGCATCGCCCAGATCGGGAAAGCGTTCCGTAACGAGGTAACTACGGGCAGTTTTATTTTCCGGATGAAAGAATTCGAACAGATGGAAATCGAATATTTCGTCCGGCCCGAGGAAGCGATGTCGGCCTACGAACATTGGGTAAAGAACAGGCTTCAATTTTACCTTGAGCACATGGGGATCGAGGAAAGCAATCTGCGTTTGCGTGAACACGGGCCGGATGAACTGGCGCACTACGCCAAAGCGTGCACGGATATCGAGTTCCGTTTTCCGTTTGGCTGGTCGGAACTCGAAGGTGTTGCTCACCGTGCCGATTTCGACCTTCGCGAACACGGCCGAGTGAGCAAGAAAGATCTCTCTTATTTCGACAGCGTAAAAGAGGAACGGTTCGTGCCGAACGTAATCGAGCCTTCCTCGGGCGTTGACCGGACTTTTTTTGCGGTATTATGCAATGCGTACCGCAAAGAGGAAGTGAAGGGGCGTCCCCGGGTGTATCTGAAACTGAAAGATACGCTCGCGCCGTTTCGCGCGGCGGTCTTTCCTTTGCTCAAAAAAGAACCGCAGCTGGTAGAGCTTGCAAAAAACATATTTTATGATATAAAAAAGAGCATGCCTGCGGTGTACGACGATACCGCGTCCATCGGAAAGTTGTACCGCCGTCAGGATGAGATCGGAACGCCGTTCTGTATTACTGTCGATATGGAGAGTCTCTCGGACCGAAAAGTGACCGTGCGCGACCGGGATTCAATGGCACAGGAGCGGGTCGAAATCGACCGGGTAGAGGAGTATCTTTCCGAGCGGCGCAAGTGACGGGAGAATTCAGGGGGATATTAAGGTAAGTCTTTTTTTGGGAGGTTCAGCAAGGAGATTGAGGAAGGAGGACTACTCACATGGCGAAAAAATTAGTATACTTCTTTGGGAAAGGTCAGTCGGACGGAAATGCCAAGATGAAAAGTCTGCTTGGCGGGAAGGGAGCGAATCTGGCGGAGATGAGCAGTATCGGGCTGCCGGTTCCTCCGGGGTTTACCCTTACGACCGAAGTCTGTAAACTATACTATGAAAACAAAAAACGCTATCCGAAAGAATTAAAAAGTCAGGTTGAAACGAATCTAAAGAAACTGGAAAAGGCTACGGGCAAATTATTCGGCGACAAGAAAAATCCTCTTTTGGTTTCCGTGCGCAGCGGCGCCGCGGTTTCCATGCCGGGAATGATGGATACGGTTCTCAATCTCGGGTTGAACGACAGGGTCGTGGAAGGGATGATTGAACTCACCGGAAACGACCGTTTCGTGTGGGATTCGTACCGCAGGTTCATTCAGATGTTCGGGGACGTGGCAATGGGGGTTCCTCATCACGCGTTCGAACATGAATTGGAAGAAGTCAAGCGGGCCATTGCCAGGAGGAAGGGAATACAGGACGCCGATTCTCTTGTCCAGGAAGCGTTGAACAAGAAAGTTCCCGACGTGGCGATGGACGTGGATGCTCTGAAAACCCTGGTGGGCAGGTATAAAAAAGTATACAAAAAGTACACGAACGAAGAATTCCCGCAGAAGCCGCGGACGCAGCTGTGGCACGCGATCAACGCGGTATTCAATTCCTGGAATAACGAGCGGGCGATTGCCTACCGGGAGATTAACGAGATCAGAGGGCTCCTGGGGACGGCGGTGAACGTGCAGACGATGGTGTTCGGAAATATGGGGGACGATTCCGGAACCGGAGTCGGCTTTACCCGGGATCCTTCGACCGGAGAAAAGTCTTTGTACGGAGAGTATCTCATGAACGCTCAGGGAGAGGACGTGGTTGCCGGTATCCGCACGCCTCATCCGATTAAGGATATGCAGAAAGAAAATAAAAAGCTGTATCAGCAGCTGCAGACGATCCGTAAAAAACTGGAACAGCATTACAAAGACATGCAGGATTTCGAATTCACTATCGAAAAAGGGGATCTATACATGCTGCAGACCAGGAACGGGAAACGCACCGCGCACGCGGCGGTGAAGATCGCGGTGGACATGGTCAAAGAGAAACTCATTTCTCAGTCCACCGCGGTGACACGGATCGAACCGGCCCAGCTCGATCAGCTGCTGCATCCGATGTTTGACGTGAGTGAAGAGAGCAAGGCGAAGGTGTTTACCAAAAGCGGTCTCCCGGCGTCTCCGGGCGCGGCAGTCGGACAGGCGGTGTTTACCGCACGTGACGCCGAAGAATGGACCAAGGAAGGAAAAACGGTTATTCTTTGCCGGCTGGAAACTTCGCCGGAGGATATCCGCGGGATGTACGCGGCAAAAGGGATCCTCACCGCGCGCGGAGGGATGACTTCTCACGCGGCAGTCGTGGCACGGGGTATGGGCAAATGCTGCGTGGCCGGCGCAGGAGAGATTACGATGGAAGAAAAGGCCGGCAGGATGAAGTGCAGCGGTCAGGAAATTAAGGAAGGCGAGTGGATTTCTCTGAACGGGAGTAAAGGAGTGGTATATGTCGATAAGATCAAGACAATACCGCCGAAAGTCAGCGGACCCTTTGCGACGCTGATGAAGTGGGCCGATAAACTGAGGACCATGGGAGTCAGAGCGAACGCCGATACTCCTCAGGATACAAAAGCGGCGCTCAAGTTCGGCGCAGAAGGGATCGGATTGTGCCGTACCGAACACATGTTTTTCGAAGGAGAGAGGATCCTTTCTTTCCGGAAAATGATTCTGGTCGCTCCGGAAGTCAAACGGTTGAGAGACTTGCTTACCGATGAAAAAGAAGAAGAAAGAAAAGTAATCCTTCAGACCCAGCTGGAGAAACCGATGAAGCAATATCTGGAAGCGCTCAAAGAGCTTCTTCCGCTTCAACGCGGTGATTTCGCCGGGATTTTTAGAGAATTGAACGGAAAACCATGTACGATCCGCCTATTGGATCCTCCGTTGCACGAGTTCCTTCCCCATGAGGCTGAAGGCCAGCGCGAGCTCGCGGATGCGCTGGGGATTGATGCGGCGCAGGTAAAAACGACGGTGGATTCTCTCAGCGAGTTTAACCCTATGCTCGGACACCGCGGATGCCGGCTGGGGATCACCTATCCGGAAATCACGGAGATGCAGACGAGGGCGATTATTGAAGCGGCGCTCCAGGTGCATGCCAAAAAGATCAAAGTGCGTCCGGAACTTATGGTGCCTTTGGTCGGAACCGCGGAAGAGCTGAATATGCAGAAACAAGTGATTACCGACACGGTGAACGCGGTGAAAAAGGAGCGAAAACTGAAAAAACTTCCGTTTCCGTTTATGATCGGTACGATGATCGAAGTTCCCCGGGCGGCTCTTACCGCCGATAAGATCGGCGAAAGTGCCGAGTTCTTTTCGTTTGGCACCAACGATCTTACCCAGATGGGATGCGGGTTTTCCCGGGATGACGCCGGGAAGTTCCTGGTAGATTACGTAAAAGCAGGGATTTACGAGTCGGATCCGTTCCAGTCGCTGGATACCGCGGGGGTCGGGAAGCTGGTGCAGATGGCAGCCGACCTGGGACGAAAAACCCGGCCGAATATCAAACTGGGTATTTGCGGTGAACACGGCGGAGATCCGAAATCCGTGAAATTTTGCTACCAGGTCGGACTGGATTATGTGAGCTGTTCGCCTTTCCGGGTGCCGATTGCCCGGCTGGCCGCGGCGCATGCGGCAATCGAAAATCCGCCGCGGAAAACGAAAACCGGCGCGCGCAGGAAAACCGCGAGAAAGCGGGCCGGGAAAAAGTAGTACATGGAAGCGATTAAGGCCTATTTAGAAACGATAAAAAGTATTCCTCTTTTGACTAAAAAAGAGGAACAGGAGCTGATTCCGAAGGCGCGCAGAGGCGACAGAGAGGCGCGCCGGAAAGTAATCAACTCCAACCTTAAACTGGTCGTGAATATCGCCAAGCACTATTCGAATTTCGGGCTGCCGCTCATGGATCTTATCGCCGAAGGGAATATCGGCTTGATGCGTGCGATCGAAAAGTTCAATACCCGCCGCGGATACAGATTTTCCACGTACGCGGCGTGGTGGATCCGCCAGGCGATCACCCGGGCGCTTATCGATCAGGGACGCACGATCCGCGTGCCAGTATACATGAGCGAACTGATGTCGAAGTACCGCAAAGCGAGAGAGATGCTGCGACAGAAACGGAAACGCGAGCCCACGCGCGGAGAGATCGCAAAAAAAATGAAAGTACCCGTGGATAAGGTCGCGGATATAGAGCTCTGGACTCAGCGAAAATCATCACTGGATGCGCCGGTCGGCGCGGAGGGGGATTCACAGCTGAGCGATTTTCTGCGCAGTAAGGATTACGCGGACACGGAAAAGGAAGTGGAGAAGATTTTTACGCGGGAGCGGGTGATTCACTTTCTGGACTTTGTGAGTGAACGGGAACGGATGGTGCTTGATTTGCGGTTTGGTATTTCAAACGGAAAGCCGCACACGCTGGCCGATGTCGCGAAGGTGCTGAAGGTGTCGCGTGAACGGGTGCGCCAGATAGAAAAGGAAGCGTTTAAAAAACTGAAGCATTACGCGCTGGAAGAACAGAAGAAGGAACTGGAGTTATGACGATGAGTCTGGAAAAATGTATTCGCGATATTCCTGATTTTCCCAAGCCGGGCATTTTGTTCCGCGATATTACCACCCTGCTCAATGATAAGGATGCGTTTCGCGAGGCAGTGGATTCTTTATGCGCGATGCTCAAAGACGTGCAAATCGACTGCATTGTCGCAGCCGAATCCCGGGGATTTATTTTCGCCGGGGCGCTGGCCTACCAGCTGCGCTGCGGGTTCGCGCCCATTCGCAAGCCGGGGAAACTGCCGTATAAAACGTACCGCCACACTTACGAGCTGGAATACGGCGAGGACGCGCTGGAAATCCATCAGGATGCGTTTCCTGCCGGGTCAAAGATCCTGGTTCTCGACGATTTGCTCGCAACCGGAGGGACGACCGGTGCCATGATCAGCTTGGTTCGCAAGTTGAAAGGAGAAATCGCGGCGGTGGCGTTTTTGATTGAGTTGACCGCATTGAATGGACGGAAAAAGATTGAAGAATACCCCGTGTATTCCCTGATCAAGTACTGATCTGTCCTGTTCCGCGTTCGGGCCGCCGCGCGGAGATTCCTTCCTTGTGCTCACATCCGGACTCTGCGCTTCGAGCGGATTTGCCCCCATAGCTCAACAGGACAGAGCGCAGCCCTCCTAAGGCTGATGTCCCCGTTCGAGTCGGGGTGGGGGCACCATTGATTTTTGATCCTGGGTGCGTGATTCGGGATGAGAGGATAGAATTGAATCCATAGGCAGGAGATCAAAGATGTTCCGCCCGCCTTTGGCGGCCGGATTGTTTTTTCCCGTCTTACGAATACCATTTTCATTGACACCGTTGCAGGAGATGGTAAGATTATTGCGTACATGCTGTTTACAATTTGATTTGATATTTTCCGGTGCCTGAAAGGGCTTAATAGGGAATCCCGCGTGATTCGGGAGCTCTCCCGGAGCTGTAACCGTGCCCCGCCCCGTAGGCGGGGAGCGTTTCACCTCATGAGCCACTGTCGTTTGAGACGGGAAGGCGTGGAACGAAGGAAGCCAGAAGACCTGCCGGTAAATACGCGCGTGGATTCTCGAGGAACGGGATCTGTGCGTTTCTCTTGACGGGAGAAGGAATCAGGGTGCACCCCGGCTGTTATGAGCCGGGGATTTTTTTTGAAGGGAGCAGATCCATGAAACATGTGCTGGCGGGCGTGATCGCGAGTGTCTTTCTCTGCGGAGTATGCGCGGGACAGGAAATAATCGATTTAGGCGAGATCGTGGTGACTCCGGTGCGTACCGGAATTTATTCGGGGCAGATTACCGGTCCGGTCACGGTGATTTCCCGTGATGAACTCGATGCCGCGCACGGCAGTACGGTCGCGGACGCTCTGCGCGGGCAGGCCGGTGTGCAGGTGAGGGATTATTACGGTACCGGCACGCGGGTTGCGGTAGACATGCGCGGTTTCGGCGAATTCGCCGCGCAGAATGTGCTGGTGTTGATAGACGGCCGCCGGATCAATTCGGTGGATTTAAGCGGTGTGGACTGGGCCCAGCTTCCGCTGGACCGGATCGAGAAGATAGAGATCTACCGCGGACCGGCCACGGTGCTCTACGGGGACAACGCGGCAGGAGGGGTGATTCACGTCATCACCCGCGCGGACGGAGATGAATTTGCCGTCTCGGCCGAACAGCGCGGCGGCAGTTACCGGATGCATAAAGAACGCTTTTCGGTCTCGGGACCGGCCGGGAACGTTTCCTGGGCGGGGGATTTTGTCCATATTGCAACCGGCGGGTACCGTGAAAATTCCGATTATGAATCGATTGATGCCGGCGGCCGCATCGGGTATGATTTGACCGACAATACCGCTTTGGAATTCCGCGGGAATTACCATGACGCCGAATTGGGCCTGCCGGGCGCGCTGCGCGTCAGCGAACTCAAGACCTATACCCGGCGACAATCCAAACTTCCCAATGACCGGGTGGGGGAAACCGACGGGTATGCGGAAGCGGAGTTGAGTACGGACTTCACCGATCAGCTGCGTTTCTCAGCATCGGCCGGGTTCCGTCACCGCCGTGTGGATAACCGTCTCTATTCCAGTCAGCTCATCGATTTGAGTAAAATATCCACCGTCAGCGTCCGGCCTAAACTGACGCTTACTGTGCCCGGTGATCTCTGGGAAAATACCCTGGTAGCGGGCGCTGACCTGTACCGTACCGATACGGTGGTGGATGAGTATTCCTACACCGGCATGCTTGATTTCTATACGGGAGCGAAAGTGAGGGACACCGATATCGATAAACGTTCCTCCGCCGTGTATCTGTACGATGTATGGTCATGGAATGACAGATTTTCCGCTACCGCCGGGTACCGGCGGGAGGATGCCCGGTATACGTTTGATTCGACTCCTCAGAACGGACCCTGGACCGCGGATCCGTTCTGGGCATTTGCCGCCGGAAGTATCGACGAGAGCGTGAAGTTTGACGAGGAAGCGGTCACCGCCGGGGTCCGTTATTATCCCTGGCAGGAGTGTTCGCTCTTCTATAATTATTCGAACGGATTTCGCACTCCGGCAACTGACGAGTACTATAGTCTGTGGGCGGTTCCTCCGGTCAACACCGATCTGAAACCGCAGACCCACCGTTCTCATGATTTCGGCTTCCTGTATCGTTTTTCACCGGGATTCTCGCTGGAATGTTCCTGGTACACGATGAAGACAGATAACGAGCTGTTTTATGATCCTCTCACCTTTTCCAACGCCAATTACGACGATACTATGCGTCAGGGCATTGAAGTTGATCTCCGTTCTGTGCCGGTGTCCGGCGTAGAAGTGTTCTGCCGGTATAGCTATACGCGGGCGTATTTCGACAGCGGGGTGTACGACCGCAAACAGGTTCCTCTGGTGCCGCTGCACAAGGCGGCGGCCGGCGTGCGCAGCCGCCGCGGGCAAGGGTTCAATTACTCTTTACAGGTCAATTTCACCGGGAAACGTCATTTCATTAATGATCAGGCGCATGCCTACCCGCCGCTTGAGGAATACCTCACGGTTGATTGCGCGCTGAGCTATACCAGGGGAACGTGGACGTGGTTCGGCGGCATCAATAATGTGCTGAATGAGCGCTATTCGGAATACGGAGCCATTTCGACCGTCTACGCGGAACGCGGATTTTATCCCTCACCGGAACGCAATCTCTATGCCGGACTGAAGGCGGAATTCTGACCTTCCCCGAGAATTCCCGTTTTCCTTATTTACACGCCGGGCAATACCGCCCGCGGGGACTTAATTCTTGCGATTGCAAAGGCGTATGATATAATTATCAAAAAGGAGGCGTGATGGCGGAAGTGAAAATAGAGCGCAACGAGAATTTCGAACGTGCGTTGCGCCGTTTCAATACCCAGTGCAAACGGGAAGGAATATTGAAACAGGTCCGGGAACGGCAGTACTACACGAAACCTTCCCAGAAGAGACGCCATAAGAGAAAATAACGGTCTCTTTATGAGTTGTGAAGAAATCAAGAAAATTATTCCTTCCTATATTCAGCACGTTGCAACGGAAGAAGAAACCACACAGGTCGAAGAGCATTTATGCGTATGCCACGAGTGCCGCGCCCATCTTAGTTCCATGATGGAACGCAATTCTCCTCCGCAGAAGGGTGGAAATGATGCGTCCGCGGCAAAGCCGGATAGAACTTCGCTTTTCGACGTGCTGGTTGTCGGTATAGCGGTAGCGGTATTGCTCGTGTTCGTATTCCTGCTCATAAAGGGTTGAACGTGCGCGTATGAAATCTATTCTGTTCGGAATCGTACAGGGACTCACCGAGTTCCTTCCCATCAGCAGTTCGGGGCACCTTTTCTTCGCGAAACGCGTATTCGCCTTCTCCGGCGACGCGGTGCCGTTTTTCGTCATGCTCCATTTCGCCACTTTAGGGTCAATCTTTGTGATTCTTCGCCGAGTTTTTCTCCAATCGTTGCGTAATATCCGGCTGTGGGGATGTATTGCGGGGATTACTCTGATTACCGGCGTGGTCGGACTGGTCATCGATATCTTTATTTCTCCTTATTTTGAGCTTTCCTGGTTCATTCCTGCGTTGCTTTTCTGTAATGGGAGCATACTTCTTTTCGCCCGTCGCCGCACCGAGGCGCCGCGCGTGCTGGGTTCCATTACCGTGAAAGAAGTTGTCCTATTGGGACTTCTGCAGGGGCTGGCGGTTCTTCCGGGAATATCCAGATCAGGTATCACCATTATCGGGATGCTCAGACAGGGGTTCGCTGGGGAGGAAGCATTCCATTTTTCGTTTTTGATGGCGATCCCGGTGATTCTTGTGTCGTTCGCGGTGAAGGCTCCGAGCCTTCTGGATACTTCATGGCCGGCGCCGGCTCTTGCCGCGGGGTTTGTGGCCGCTTTTGTATCCGGGGCCCTTGCTTTGCTGGTAGTCCGCCGGACGTTACGGAGCAATACTTTTTATCGGTTTTCGTATTATTGTTTCGTTGTCGCCGCGGGAGGGATATTCCTGTGAAGGTAATGGTGAAAGAAAAAGAAGGGGTGTCGATCCTTGATGTGCAGGGAAACCTCGATATCAACGCCTCCCGGTTTGTGGAAACCGTTGGTTGGGTGTTACTGCACAAGAACAAGGATATTTTATGTGATTTCAGCAGCGTGAACTTGGTGGATTATATCGGCGTATCCCTGATTGCTGTGGTATACAAGAATGTGGTCAACCATAAGGGACGGATTAAATTTATGCATGTTCCTGCGCATTTACAAAAGTTGCTGACGGTTGCCGGGATGGAGCATGTACTGGAAATTTTTTATTCGGAACAGGACGCATTGCGTTCGTTTAAAGAGGAGAACCTCATTCACCGTATCCTTAAAAAGCAACTGCGCCGCAGGTTCACCAGGATCCCTTATCAAACGACCGTTTCTTACGGACAAAAGTTCGCGCCCCGAAAAACCATGCATAGGGGGAGAATTCTGAATTTAAGCGGAATTGGTCTTTTTGTCGTGGGAGGGAAGGTTTTCTCTCTCGGGGATATTCTTACCTGCAAACTCCATTTGCTTCCCGACCCGGGATTCATGGAGGTGGATACCAAGGTGGTGTGGGTAGCTGACCGGGAGATCCAGCCCCTGGAGTCTCCGGGGATGGGACTGGAATTTTATAATTTGTCGGCGCCTCAGCAGGAAAAGATCGTTTCCTTCGTTGAAAAGCACCGTACCTATAACAGCGCGCGCGAATAACCACAGGCCGGTACGATTTTCAGGCAGAGTGTCCGTGAAGACGAGAAGAAATAAAGGGTAATACGAAAAAGAGACAGGGGGGGAGGCATGGAAATCACGGCGCGGAAGGTGAAAATATTCAAAATTAAAAACCGGAAAGGGTATGCCGCGGTATGCCGGAATTATCTGACTGAGGGCCGAACCTGCGCGCAAGCGTATGAACGCATGGAAAAGGCATTGCGCCGGAACGGGATCGCGTTGACGCGCGCGCCGCGCACGCTCAATTCTTTGCTGACTAACGTGTGATACACGTACAAGAGAGGAGTCCGGAAAATGGTGATAATATTCGGTATTGTGACAGTACTCGGGGTCGCGCTCGGCATATACGCCATAATTGACGCGTCGTCCGGGTCCAAACAGGCGCAACAACAGGAAGGAACGATCGCCGATCTGAAACAGCAGATTATTTCTCAAAACATGAAAATGGAGAAACTGAAGGTCGAATACGAAAAAAAAGAAAAATCGATCCAGGAAGAACTTCAAAAAGCGCAGAAACGGGAAGAAGAATTAATGGCTGAGGTGGCTCATCTGAAAGATCAGCAGGGGAATAATGATGAAGTGCAGGAAAAATACGAGACCGCTCAGCAGAAGCTGGATAAAATCTCATCGGAGAAAGAGCTTTTGAGCGCCGAGAATACCAGTCTGAAAGATCAGTTGATGCAGAAAGAAAAAAAATTAAAGACCGTACTCCAGGAAAAAAATTCATCCGGCGGACATCCTCCGCAGAGTGATGCATCCGGAAAGGACCGTCAGGAAAAGTCCGAACCGGCGAAGAAACAGGATCCCTCAACGAAAGAAAAATCCGGGAAGCAGAACGCTGCCTCGCCGGAGCAGGACCGCAAGAAGGCGTCGAGCCAGGATGCCGGTTCTTCGCAAAAGGAAAAAGAGAGCAGCTCTTCATCACAGAAACGGGAGTCCGGAGAGAAAGGTGCCGCCGGGGAAAAGAGTCCTGCCGAGGAGAAGCCCGGACAGGATGCAAAAAAACAGGATCTTTCCGAGGGCGCACCTCAGGAAAGAGGGCGGTCTTTACCGGATGAGGGGCCGGGATCCGGCCAGGAAAAGGAGGCAGAGAAGGGGGAGGTGCAGGAGCAGAAAGATTCTTCGAGCGCGCCGCCCCAAGAGAGCGGTGAGCAACGCCGGTCTCCGCACGGGGATCCGTCGGAAGAGAATTCCGATACGGAGAATCAAGACCAAGATCCGCAAAAATAGCCGCCAGTTCCCTGACGTCGGTCCTGCGCGTTTTTTATTTCTCCGCAGAACAATCTCTTCTGATGCTTTCTGTTTGGATTCACCTGCCGGCTCTCACAAGTTTTTGATTGTGATCTTACGCTGGATCCGGTCGACTTCCCTCCGGGAAATGACCCCGGGATCAATGCTGAGGCTGTTTGCGGTTCCGCAGGCAACTCCCCTGCGGGCGGCGTCGCGCAGGTTGCCCCGGTTCAGATACACCGAAAGGAAACCGGCGATGAAGGCGTCTCCGCAGCCCACCGGATTTTTTCGTTGCACTTTCGGGGGAACCGCCAGCACGCGCGTCTGATGATCGGCGACAATCGCGCCCCGTGATCCCATCGTAAGACAGACGAGGGAAATTCCCTGATGCAGACACCGTTGTGCCGCGCGCAGAGCTCCGGCGGTTCCTGAGATGCGCGTGCCGATAATTTCTTCTGCTTCCTGCAGATTCGGTTTGATGAGCAGGGGCTTGGTCCGCAGGCCTGCCAGGAGCGGTTCTCCGCTGGTATCGAGTACCGTTGGAATATTCCGCTTTTGTGCGTGGCGGATAAGATCGCGGTAGAAGGTGTTCGGAGCACCGGGGATGCTCCGTCCCGAGAATACCACGCAGCTGGTATTTTTCAGCAGGGAAAGATATTTTTGCCTGAATCTGCTCAGTTCCGTAAGGCTCACCCGCGGGCCGCGTTCCATAATGCGGGTAAGATTCTCGCTGCGCGGGTCAAGGATGGTGAGGCTCGTACGTGAATTCCCGGCGATGAAGGTAAAACTGTGGGGAAGTTTCTCTTTTCCAAGATTCTGGTGAATGAACGCTCCGTCGGTTCCCCCCAGCAATCCGGTGGCCAGAGTGGGGATTCCGAGCAGTTTCAATACCCGGGAAACCACAATTCCCTTTCCTCCCGCGCTGCGGGAGAGGGCCTGCTCACGGAAGTCCTGTCCCTTTCTGAACCCCGCAACGGACACGGTTTTATCGACCGCCGGATTGAGAGTCACGGTAATAACGGGTTTCACTGCCTGTTATTATATCATAAAAGCTTTGATACCCAAGAATATCCGCTGTGCGCCCGGCGGCGAAGGGGATAATTCAGGTATTGAATTTCACTTTTTCTATGATATAGTATTTTACAGTGGCGAAAGAGGAGCGGATGAAAAAACCGCAGCGAAAAAATGAGAGGAGAGATTTTCCGCGAATAAAGGTCAACTTCATAATCACCTATCGCATCAATGGGAGCGACGGCGCGGATGATTCTCAAAAAGAGGCCCTTCCGGGGTTAATGGAAGACTTAAGTGAAGCCGGTCTCGCGGTTCTCACTAAACATAAAACCTCCCCTCTTACTCCCGTGACGGTAGAATTTATGATTTACGATTATACGAGCCGGGATAAAGATGCCCGCGTCAAAGTACTCCGCGTAGACGGAGAAGTGCGTTATGTCGTGCCCACCGGCAGCAGCGGATACCGAATGGGGGTGTGCTTTCACCAGCTTGATGCCAAAGACAGGAAGCTGATCCGCGCCTTCGTCACCCGTATGAGTAAATAATCCTCAAATTCTCATGGAAAATTTCAGCAGGTTAGGAATTTCAAAAGAGATGTGCGGCCGCATTGCCCGTAAGGGGTTTGAAGAGCCGACCGAAATCCAGGAAAAGGTCATTCCGTTTCTGCTCAAGGAAACCGATGACATGGTCGGACAGGCGCATACCGGCACCGGAAAGACCGCCGCGTTCGGCATCCCTCTTCTCGAACGTTTGTGTCCGGATGCGGGGCACGTACAGGTGCTGGTATTGACTCCTACCCGCGAGCTGGCCGTGCAGGTGGCCGAAGAAATAAATTCGCTTCAAGTCAAAAACAGGCTGAAGGTCATCGCCGTCTACGGAGGGCAGTCCATAGAACATCAGCTTCGCTATTTACGCCGGGGCGTGGACATTGTGGTCGGAACGCCGGGACGTATCATCGATCATCTTCAGCGCGGAACCCTCAAGCTGGACCGCGTTTCGCACGCGGTGCTCGATGAAGCCGACGAGATGCTCAATATGGGATTTATCGAAGACGTTGAGCGGATTCTCGCGGAGACAAACGAAGACCGAAGAACACTGCTTTTCTCGGCCACGATGCCCCGTCAGATTTTATCACTCGCCCGGCGGTACATGAAAAAATACCGGGTATTTAACACCAGCAGCGGGAATCTCTCGGTACAGCTCACCGAGCAGATTTATTTCGAGGTCAATCCCGAGGACAAGTTTGAAGCGTTGTGCCGGATCATCGACGTTGAACCCGATTTTTACGCGCTGGTATTTTGCCGCACCAAAGTCGACGTGGACCGCGTCGCTCATCGGTTGAACGATCGCGGGTACGATGCCGATGCGTTGCACGGCGATCTTTCTCAGAACATGAGGGAAAGAATACTTTCCAAGTTCAAGCGCCGCCGTACGACAATTTTGGTCGCGACCGATGTCGCCGCCCGGGGGATCGATATATCCAATTTATCGCACGTCATTAATTTTTCGCTCCCGCAAAATCCCGAATCGTATATCCACCGGATCGGACGTACCGGACGCGCCGGGCAGGAAGGAACGGCGATTACGTTCGTTACGCCGGATGAATACCGGAAACTGCTGGTGATTCAGCGGATCGCAGGAACGGAGATCCGCCGTAAAAAAATCCCGAAAGTGCGCGAGGTGATCGAGCAGAAAAAACAGAAAGTGCGGGAAGAAATCCTGTCCCGGGTTCAATCGGGGCGGGATGACGAATACCGGGAGTTTGCCCGTCAGATTCTGGGTGAGCACGACCCTGAGGAGGCGGTTTCAGCCTTGTTGTACTGCGCGTTTGAGCAGGAGCTTAGTGAAAAAAAATATCAGGAGATCAAGTCGGTTTCCGTGAATAAGAAAGGTACGTCGCGGCTGTTTGTCGCGTTAGGAAAGAAAGAGGGGATGACTCCCAAAAAACTGATCAAGTTCATTACCGAAAAAGTCGACGTGCATGTCCGGGACATACGCGATATAAAGATCTTTGACCGGTTTTCGTTCATTACCATGCCTTTTAAGCAGGCAGAATCAGTGCTGGCCGCATGCAAAAAAGAGAGCCGGGGAAGGCGACGTCCTCTGGTCACGAAAGCCAGGGCACGGAAAACATAGATCCTCTCAAACGCAGATTTTTTTCTTCACACACAATATTGTGCTTTCTTTTTCTTGACACACTATATATTGGGTTTATAATGTCGGTAGGTTCTTTGAAAATCGTGCGTATTTCAGTCCGGGCGGGGCAGCCGGAATGATGAGCTTGTCGAAAAAAGAAAAGTTCGCGGTAGTTACAATCAGGACAAGGAGGTGAAGTATGCAGACCGGAATGTCTTCATTCACAAAAATCGTAAAACGGAACGGAAAAGAAGAAGATTTCATCCTCGACAAAATCACGATCGCGCTTCAAAAGGCAGGGGAAGCCACGGGGGAGTTTGACCGTGACATCGCGCGCAGGCTCACCCTGAGAGTAGTGAGCATTTCCCAGCAGTTCCTTACCGACCGTATTCCTTCAGTGGAAGAGATTCAGGATATCGTTGAAGAAGTCTTATTAAACTCACCCTATAAGAAATCGGCAAAAGCGTATATCCTGTACCGGGATCAGCGGGCTAAGGTAAGAGAAATCAGCTCCAAATTCAATGTGGGGCTTGTCGATCAGTATCTCGAACGGCTTGATTGGCAGGTGAACGAGAACAGCAATATGAGCTTTTCTCTCCAGGGGCTGAATAATTACCTTTCTTCGGAAATCAGCAAGATATACTGGTTAAACAAGATCTATCCGGCCGAAGTCAGGGATGCTCATCGTCACGGGGATTTTCATATTCATGATCTTGGTCTGCTCAGCGTGTACTGTGTTGGATGGGATTTGTACGATCTTCTGAAAGAGGGGTTTCGCGGCGCTTCGGGAAAAGTCGAATCGAAACCCGCGAAGCATTTACGAACCGCTCTGGGGCAGATCGTGAATTTCTTTTACACTCTGCAGGGAGAGGCCGCCGGTGCGCAGGCGTTTTCCAACTTCGACACGCTTCTTGCTCCGTATATCTATTATGATTCCCTGAGCTATCCGGAAGTCAAGCAGGCGCTACAGGAATTTTTGTTCAACGTGAACGTTCCCACCCGGGTAGGATTTCAAACACCCTTTACCAACGTGACCCTGGACCTTACGATCCCGTCCTATTTCGCCGATCAGCCCGTCTTACACGGTGGTGAGCTGAAGTCAAAAAGATACCGGGAATTCACTGGGGAAATGGATATGTTCAACCGGGCCTTTCTGGAAGTGATGAAGGAGGGGGACGCAAAGGGGAGGGTGTTCACCTTTCCCATTCCTACCTACAATCTCACCAGGGAGTTCCCGTGGGATAATCCCAATCTCGACTTGTTATGGGAAGTAACGGGCAAGTACGGATTGCCTTACTTCGCCAATTTTGTGAATTCGGAAATGGACCCTGAGGATGCCCGCAGTATGTGCTGTCGTCTGCGTATCGATAACCGTCAATTGCAGCGCCGCGGAGGAGGCCTTTTCGGTTCTTCGCCCCTTACCGGTTCAATCGGCGTCGTCACCCTGAATCTGCCCCGGGCGGCGTACCGCGCCGAAACCGAGCAGGATTTTTTCCGCATTTTGTCCGGACTGATGGAAACGGCAAAAGAGAGCTTGGAAATCAAGCGCAAAGTTCTGGAGCGGTTTACCGACGAAGCGCTGTATCCGTACATGAAGTTTTACCTGCGCAACATCAAGGGCCGTAGCGGGCAATACTGGAAAAACCATTTTTCCACGATCGGATTGGTCGGGATGAACGAAGCCAGTCTGAATCTTTTTCAGGAGTCCATCGCCGCGCCCAGAGGCAGGTCGTTCGCGCTGAAAGTGCTAGATTTTATGCGGGACCGGTTATCCGCGTTTCAGTATGAGACCGGAAACAACTATAATCTGGAAGCTACTCCGGCGGAGGGGACTTCCTACCGTCTGGCGAAACTGGATAAGCAGCAATACCCTGGGATCCTGATGGGACAGGGAGAGCGGGCCGCGTCGGTCGCGGTGCCGTTTTACACTAATTCTTCCCAGCTTCCGGTAAATTTCAGTGAAGATCTTTTTGAGATCCTTGACATGCAGGACGAACTCCAGAATAAATATACGGGGGGAACGGTACTGCATCTGTTTATCGGCGAGCGCATCCGGCAAACCGAAACCGTAAAACAGCTCGCGAAAAAAATCTGCACCAAGTATCGGCTTCCCTATTTTTCCATCACCCCGACATTCAGCGTATGCCCTCAGTGCGGATATCTTCCCGGTGAGCATTCTTACTGCACGAAGTGCGAAAGTGAATGTGAGGTGTATTCGCGGGTAGTGGGATATCTGCGGCCGGTGAAACAATGGAATGAAGGGAAACGGGAAGAATACCGGCTGAGAAAAGTCGCCGGAGTATGAAAATAGGAGGGCTGCAAAAGTTCTCGTTGATAGATTATCCCGCGGTGATCAGCACGGTCGTGTTCACGCAAGGGTGCAATTACCGCTGCCGGTATTGTCATAATCCGGAGTTAGTGCTCCCTCAGCTTTTCGCCCCGCCGATCCCCGAACAGGAAATTTTTGCTTTTCTGGACCGTCGCAAGGGAATGCTCGAAGGAGCGGTGATCACCGGAGGAGAGCCGACCTTACAGCCTGATCTTCCTGATTTCCTCGCAGCCGTCAAAGACAAAGGGTATCTGGTAAAGCTTGATACCAACGGCAGCCGGCCGGCGCTACTGCGGACGGTGTTGAAAGCGGGAGTGGTCGATTACTGCGCGCTGGATTTGAAGGCGCCGGCGGCGCGATACCGCCTGGTGTGCGGAGATCGCGCCGATCCGGGTGCGGTCGAAGAAAGTCTGCGGACGGTGGAGCGCAGCGGGATTCCCTATCATACCAGAACGACATGGGACGAGCGCTGTCTCAGTTCCGCCGACCGGGCCGCGATCCTGTCGCAGGTTCGCGCGCCTGAAAGGCATATTTTTCAATCCTGCCGAATTCACCCCGGGATTCTGGCCGATTATGCCGGCGTGGAGTCCTCTGCGGCTGAAGAAATCCGCTGAATCTGCCGATAATAAAAGTGGAGGGCAGGATGGACGTACGGGGTATCTCTCTCAGCGGAATCAATGTCGGCGTGACCCAGCTGGATATCAGCGCGCATAATGTCGCGAATGCGAATACCGGCGGATTCCGGCCGTTGCGGGCCGATGCTGAGGAGCTTCAGCGCGGCGGCGCCAGGGCCCGTATGTTTCGGCCTTCTTCCCGGGTAGGATTTACGGACGGGTACGGAAAGCAATTTTCCGGCACTGATCTTGTCCGTGAAGCCGTGACCCAGATCACCGCATCGGCTACTGTTGCCGTCAATCTTCGCGCACTGGAAGTCTATGATGCAATAGCGGAAGAAACTCTTGATGTGATGCGCTGATCATCCCCGTGAAGGTCTTGACATCCGCGGTTCCTTCGATACAATGTGTTTGTTTTTCGAGCGGCTGCCAGAGATGTCACTTATGAGAAGTTCGCACTTTCCAGTCATTCACGTATTGTTACTCTTCGCCGTCGTTCTCCTGGCCGCCTGCGCCCGTGCGCCGGTTCAGCGGTCCATTGAGTTACCCCCTCCGCAGACGGCACCGGTACCGCCCCTTCCGCGGCCTCCGGTTCCCCGTCAGGATATGACACATACCGTAGGGCCCGGAGAAACGGTGTGGCGGATCGGGAAAATGTACGACGTGCCGGCAAAGGAGATCATGCGCCGCAATCGGATCAATGATCCCCGGGAGTTGGCGAAGGGGAAGAAGCTGGTGGTTCCCCTCGCGGCCGCGCCGGTGCCGATCGTGACCTTATACCCTTCAAAAAAGTGGAAATACATCATTATTCATCACAGCGCGACCGACGAGGGAGACGCGCTGGTGTTTGATTCCAGTCACCGATTACGGGGATTTTCTCAGGGCCTGGGGTACCATTTCGTAATCGATAACGGTTCATTCGACAGGCATGACGGGCAGATTGAAATGTCACCGCGGTGGCTCAAGCAGCAAAACGGCGCCCATTGCAGGGCCAACCGAATGAATTACCGCGGGATCGGCGTGTGTGTGGTGGGGAATTTCAACAAAGAATGCGTGTCCGAAGCCCAGCTTGACGCGTTGGTGTATCTCGTCAATAAACTGCGCCGCTATTACGATATTCCCCTTTCCCGGGTAATCGGACATGGACAGGTGAAGGGCGCCCGGACGGACTGTCCGGGGAAAAGATTTCCCTGGCGCGAATTCCGCCGCCGCTTAAGAACAGCGGGGCCGGCGTCATGAACCATCCACCCGATGATCCCGGACGTATCGAAGAAGAACGGCAGGACCGGCAGCGACGCTACCGGCAGCTGCACGATTATACCCAAGAGTATACGCTCGATCAGTTTATCGAGGACCTGCAGGGCTATTTTGACGGCCAGGTCGATTTCAATCTTGAAAAGATCCGTGCCGTTGTGGGTAAGCCCGGAAAACTTTCACAACTAATACAGCGTGCCCGTGAGCACCGAACCCATCCGGTGAGTGAATTCGTCCAGGATATGGTTACCAATGCGACACAGGACAAAAACATTTAATATGTCTCTTGCGGGTGGTTGGGATGTACAGGGAGCTGTGACCTAAAGGAAAGCGCGCGGCGTTTTGAGGGCCGTCTTTTATGTATAAGTTCACAGTTGAACGGGGAGGGCGCCGAAAGACTGTCGCGGTGATCATTACCCCGGAAAATAAGATCCAAGTCAAAATACCCCGTTCCTTCCCCGAAGGAAAAATTCCCCATATTCTCGAGAAAAAACGAAGGTGGATCGAGAAAACATTTCGTTTTAACCGGGAGGTGCGGCGGCCATATGTTCCCAAACGTTTTTTGGAAGGAGAACGCTTTCTTTTTCTGGGAAGTTCCTACGGTCTGCGTTTCGCGGCGGGTGAGGTTTCTCCCCATATCGATTCTCAAAAGAATTTATTGGTGTATCTGCCCGAAGAACGGCGACCGGACCGGGATTTCGTGCAGAAGGAGGTCTCCGGGTGGTACCGGGAACAGGCCCGGCGGGTGCTTATTCCCCGGTGCGCCGAATACGCCCGGCGGATCCGGGTCGCGATGCCGGATATCCGGATAAAGTCGCTTACCCGGTCCTGGGGGCGGTGTTCAGCCGCCGGAAAAATAAGTTTTGCCTGGAACATTGTCATGGCGCCGCTTTTTATTGTAGACTATATTGTGGTACATGAATTGTGTCATCTGCAGCATTTGAACCATTCTCCCCGGTTCTGGCGGGAGGTGGCGGCTTATTCGCCCCGGTTTCGGGAGTGCCGGGAATGGATACGGGTTCACCAGGGGATGCTTCGATTCTAACGCGGAGAGGGAATGAACAAAAAGACAAACAGCGTGCGTCGGTATGCGGGAATAGCGCTATGGGTGATCGCGGCCGGGGTAATTCCCCGGGCAGGCGCCGAACGGATTGAATTCAAAAGCGGCGAAGTGCTGGAAGCTCCGATAGTGGAACGGTCGCAGGAAGCCATCCGCGTAGAGATCAAGGGGCTACCGGTGAGTTATCCGCTTTCGATGGTCAAGGCAATAG
>WJJJ01000005.1 GCA_014729775.1 Candidatus Omnitrophota bacterium
AAATACCTTATCCTGGGGCGCGTTAAAAAAGAAATTCCGTTCTTCATTCCTCGAAGCATACACGATATAGCCGATGATCATCGCGATGCCGAAAATACGCGCGATATGAAACTGAGACAAAAACGGATACACTTCCATCGGCCGCAAATACAGGACCCCGATATACGTCACCAGCCCCCAAAACGGCGTCGCAAGACTCAATCCCAACAGCGCCATCCCGATTGAAATTATCCAGATCATTTTATGTACGCTCCCCTTTAACCGCTTGGCAGAGCACTTCGGCCAGCCGGCCGGTAAGTACTCTTCGTTCATATTGCCGAATATACCCTTCGCGCGCGCCATCGAGCACGGTACCCTGCCGAAACGCGGCAAACGCATCCAATATACTCTTTTTCACCGTGGTCTTCTCGCCGTAACCAGCCACCTTTCCCAGTCCGGAAGCACGTACCACTTCCTGTTCTTCTCCTTCGCTCATCTGGCCCAAAATCGGTTTTCGGCATAACATCGCATCGAATATTTTCGACGGCGTCATCAACCCCGGCATCTCCCGACTCTTCCGAAAAAATACAAGCGCGGCATGCGCGCGGGCCAATATCGTCAGGCATTCTCCGCGCGGCACCCGTTTCCGGTGCCGGGCGATACCCCGGACTTCCAGCGCAGTGAACACTTCCGATTGCGGCTTAGCCCCTAAAAATACAAGCTGCACCGACCGTTGGAACTCGGGATCCTCGCGGCATAATTCGTTGACCACTTCCAAAAACTCGCGGGAATCTTCCTCATGATACAGATGCCCGGCATGTACCAGCGTAAACTTGGGGAACAGCCCTTCGTGCGAAGGTACGTTGTCAAGATCATACCCGTTCGGGATCACCGTGATCTTTCCCGGCGCGATCGCCGGATATGACCGGACAATATCCTGCTTGAGGGCTCTGCTCACGACCACCATCCTCGCGGCATACTCCAGGATCATTTTTTCGAGCCGGCGCGTAAGAGCCTGGAAAAAAGAAAAATGCTTTCTGGCCCAGTACGAGGAATTCCAGGGATTGCGGTAATCAACGATCAGGGGCAGTCTTCGTATACGGGCAATCACATATCCGGCTACCAGCGACGACGGGAACGGAGTGGTGGCGAACACCGCGGCGACCCGGTGCCGGCGGCATATCCTGAGGCCGGTCAGGACCGCCGGAACGATCCAACCCTGGACGACGTCCGGCACGGAACGCAGATCGCGGTAGAAGTGTTTCATTCTGCTGTACCAGGTCACTCTTTTCGTAATGCCGCCGTTTTTGCCGGTTGCCCCCGCCCGCGGCTTCACGCGTCGCCGTTTCCAGGAAAAAATATCGCTGGTACGGTACACCCGCGTCGACGGCGGGATATCGCCACAGAGTTCGAGATTGGTCCCCGAACCGAAATCATAGAACCGTTCGCAGGTCAGCACCACTGGTTTCCATCCGTACGCGGACAGGTATTTGACGAACTTCGCCGGCCGGATCGCGCCGGTATTCGCGCAGGGAGGGAAGAAATAAGATACACATAATACGGTTTTTACCTTTGATTTTGTAGAAAAAATTGTTGTGCACCACCTACGCGGAGGCAAAAAAAGATATAAAAGCGACCGCCAATGAGGCCTATATCTAAAACTCTGTAAAAATGATTTTTTGGCGACCAGATACTGATTTTGTCGGTAATGCTCGTACGCGAGGAAAAAATATTCGCTTCCAATAATCTTCTTTACTTTGCGCAGATCTATCCGGCGACCGACAAGCAACGGCTTAAATGTTTTGATTCGATTACGATGATACCTGATCTTTTCCTGCGTAATTCCTGCTGCGTGGATGTGATATATTGCGGTAACTCGAGGAAGATACCCAACTCGATGATTTTCCAGAACCCTCATCCAGTAATCCCGATCTTCTCCCACATACACATCCGTACGGAAAAGACCTGTTTTTTCCACTACTGCTCGCCGCATCATTACCGTACCAGTCCAGATCGGATAAGGAACAAAATCCAAGTATTTTTTATAGAATTGATCGTTAAATACAACCCCAGTATTTCTTTGTTCATGTGTTTCCTTTCCCAGGACAGAGAGCAATCTTTTTTTCTCGAGTACCGAATCGGTATCTTGCGAAGTATCCGATTGCACCGCGTAGTCGGAAAAAACCAGATCGACATCGGGATTCTCATCAAGGAACCTTACTCTGTCTATAAGACTATCGGGCATCAACAGGTCGTCCGCATCTAGAAAGGCGATATATGCGCCCTGTGACGCCAGAATACCTGCATTACGTGCGGCGCCGGGGCCGGCGTTGTCTTGTTGTATATATTTTATTTTTTTTTCGTACATTTCTTGAACCGACCTGATTTTCTTAGCTGTGTCATCGGATGACCCATCATTGATCAAGATTATCTCCATTGAAAGAGCCTCAGCGACACACACACTCCCCATAGTATGCGTTATGGTCTCCGCACAATTATAGGCCGGAATCACAATGCTTAATTTCGTATCATATGATCGCATATGCGCTCCGAGAATTGCTTCTGCAATCTCTGGTAATAGAGAACCTTTTCAAAAATTGTCGTCCGATACTTTCCGTAACCAGCAAAAAGCTGCTGCACCAACGAATCAACGAGTTCAACATTCACCTCGTCGGTACGCAAGTTAAATTCCGACATGCCCATCGACGCCATATAATCAGCACATTTCGGCCGATACCCAAAAGATAGCGCCGGAACATGTGCACAATGAGCCAGAATAACAGAATGGAGTTTCTCGCCGATGAAAATATCGCAATGGTTTAATGACTGCATCACTTCATCAATTGATTTGTATTCAGGACAAATAGAAAATCCGCCGCCGATCTGTCGCAATAAATCCCTTGCTACTTCCAGATCCTGTTCACACATAGGATAAAACACAAGCTCATACCTGCTATCTTTCAGAAATTGCAACATGTTACGCAGAAAGTGAAAGAGCCTTGTCTCAGCCCCCCACATCTTTCCTTTTACTCTCCCGAAATTTATCCCAATGCGACGCCCCGGGTACCGCGGGACAAAATCCCTAATCCCTAGTGTAAGCGCAGGGTCACCGATTACTTCGGCATCAGAAAACCCATTTTCTTCCAGTATTTTTTGTGAATCGGGGCCCCTCACCCCGACAAACCGACATTTTCGCAAGCAATCATTCCATAAAGGAATGTCGATCTTCTTTCGATTAAACTCCCAGAACTGAGGGTTACGAACTCCTGCACCGAAAACATATAAATCCGGATATAATTTTTGAGCTCTTTGCAAAATCTTTCCGTAATTAGTACTGTAGAGCAAAGTGCCGCCGCCAAAAAGGATAGCATCATAGAGTTTTGTATTGAACAACCTCTCAATACACGCAATTTTAGACGTATGTCGAAACGGAATCATATTGTGCGTGGGGAAAAGCTTTTGTATTGCATGAAAGATTGCTTCATCTCCTAAATTGCCGAATCCAATCCAACCGATATATCCTAACTGCCAGCGGAAAGGATGGAAAAAAGCTAAATTAGCCGAAAATCTGGAAAGCATCTTTAGCATAACTCTCCTGTCACGGTTTGCTGCCACTTAGCCATATCCCGAAGAAAATTCCGATACCGTTTGCCTCTGTGCAGCCGTTGCAACTTATGAAGAATTTGCAAACTGTCTTTCGCAAATCCCACACGCTTCTCATAATTTCTCAACCGCCCCCCGCACGAATATATGTTCGAAAATGATCCGGGAGCATTCTCAAAATCTTCTATGTAGTCCTGATACGTTTTGCCTAGTTTAATTTCCAAAAAAGCGACGAATTCACTTTCTTCACGGCTAAGCTGGTTTCGTTTGTGTAAAAACTCCAATATTTCTGACCAGAACAAAGCACTAGTAATACGCAACTGGTAATTTTCCAAATACTGCATCGCCGAAAGAAAAGAGAAAGCACTGGACGGCAAGCTCTCTGTACCGGAAACACCGCGCAATTTCAATGCGACCGCGGTGCGGTAACATTTCTCACACCGTCCACAGTTTACTTGGTGATCAACATCGGAAGCACGTGTACAAACTCTTACCCTCTTCAACAACTGGGGATTTTTTGAAAGATAGACAATTTTCTCAAAACGTTTCACATCAAAACCATGATGTACTGTTTCGATACCATCACTGCAGATTAACGGATCCAAACGAGGATGCGACCCCCAAGGATACCGGTTTCCGAATATCCCACTATAGCTTGACGCGACATATATCCGGTGGACCAGCTGTCTGCACGCAAGAAGAGGTGCAATCATTGCGCAGACATGAGCCATATATTCCCAGGAAACACGAGACAGGAACCTTACATTCGTTGAAAAAACCCGTAATCTTTTTCCAAATTCCTTCGCGAAATCCTGTGCCTGTCGTTCAATTTTGCTGAATGTTTCATTGTCGGAAGCAGACACGTCAGCTCCGTGAAAAAGGACCAAGTACGTAATTTCCTCGCTATTTCTCGCAAAAGTATAGAGTGAATCCACTCCTCCCGAAAAAAGCTGAGCGGCCACGCGCTTGGCATTATAATATGGCTTTGATTCCATGGGAGCCGTTATTCTTATCCGTCTTTGTCCATCGTACCACTCATTCCATAACGAACAGATGGCATCAACACGAGACTGCAATGATGGACTGACTGTAAGTGTCGGAGCCAATCGAATATCAGTATGCTCAAAATATGCCAGGGGAAGGAGCGAAAACGCAACCGCATCGCCCATATTTGAAAGGCTATCCGCAGGGAAAGGAAAGGACAGAACAAGCTTATTGTCGGCAAGCCATACCCACCTGGAAGTTTTAAGGAAAAAAACCAAAATCGTCCTTTCCTTAAATTCATATTGCTTCACTTTTTCTACGTAAATCATAGCTATGTCCTAGAAAATAAAAATTGAGCAGGTTTTTTCAGTACGGGGATCGATTGGAAAAGACCCTCTAAATATTTCCGCTCATCATCCGTAAAACCTATTTTGTAAATGAAAAAGAAATAACCACAACTACTACCTAGTCCAAAAATAAATAAACGAAAATACGAAGGCTGCAAGAAAGGCGTAGCAACAACCCAAATTAATATACCCATCATAAAAGCTTTCAGAAAAGAAAGAGTCAATACCTTGAGATAACTACTGACTTTCATATTAAGCACTTTACATGTATAAACCGGCTGCACAACCAATCGCATCACCGCCATCGGTATAGCAGTTCCCAAAGCAACACCATTCAACCCTATGAAATGCACCAACACCAAACTCAATGCGAGATTCAAAATCGCTTCTACTGAGTTCGTGAGTGCATAGAACCGATGCTTTGATATCCCATACAGAAGCTGAGTAGAAGGTAATTGTCCTGACATAATCGCAAAAGGGACAACAAAAATAAGGCATAACTGATAAGCGAAACTGTATTTTTCTCCGACCCAGCGAATAATAAAGAACTCCCCCCCAACAAAAATCATCACGCCGAGAAAAACGGATATAAAAACCGAAATTTTAATAAAAAACAATAATTTCTTCTTAATGTTTTCATAATCCTGTTTCCCTTCGTACTGACTAAATAATGGGGTGGTAATACCCGTAATGCAAAACACAAAGCTCTTATAATATTTCATTAACCGTGCAGCGATGGAATATACAGTTACTGATGCCAACCCTAACACACCGGCGATCACGAAATTATCAATATTGAACCTGATCTTGTCTGCGACTTGGTTAACAAACGTATAAAAACTGTAGCGGAACATCTGCGTCAGTTTCTTCTTATCCACTAAAAACAAAGAATATTTTATATACGGCGCCTCACGTACAGATAAAATCAATAATGCAAAATATCCGCTAACCTCTGTTACAAAGGTTAGCACCGCTAGTGCAAGAATTTTATATCCTAATTTCAGAAAAAACACGATCAAAACGGATCGTACTAGAATTTTGATAATTTCCACAAAAGAAATTAAGTCATACCGAAGATTTGAGGAAAGAACACCGAAAAATGTCCGGGAAGGAAAGCTTAACGCGATACCTATCCCCAAAATTACAACCACCTGCCGGAACAAGATGTAACTTTTTACATTTGGAAAAAAAACTTTGGCACCGAAAAATATCGCGAGAGTCACTACTATTGCGAGTAGACCAATAGCGGAAAAGACAACGAACGAAGTGCTCGCATAAGAAGAAGCCAATTTGTGATCTTTTTTCCCTATCGCCTGCGAAACAAATCGCTGATTCGCCGATGCAAGGCCGAAATTGAACAAATCATAGAAACCAAACAACGTTCCAACTAAAATCCATAAACCGTACATTTTATCCCCTAAAGAACCAATCACCAAGGGAGTTAATAATAAAGTCACTGCCAGATTTACAAAAAAGGCACCTCCTCGCAAGAATGAACTTCTTGCCATGATAAGTGACCTTCCAGTTTTTACAGAATTATTCATTTGACGGTGATTCATGAATTTTCGGCCCCTGTCCTCTCATCGATCCGTACACACTCCTAACCAGTCGTACTACCCCCCATTCATCTTCCCCTTTTTTAAAAACATTCATTATTGTCCGCGTCCTTCCTTTCGCTCTCTCGGAATAGACGATTATCTTACTGGATACTGTAAGCAGGAACCGGTGAAACAGAAGCTCGATGCACCGTTCTCTGGACTCATGATTGAATAAATTATGCACCGTCCATACGATCTTGCCCCCCCACACGCGCAGGATCACCAATTTCACCAAGAAAACGATAAACTGAACGCAACGTCGTAGCTTCCCGGCCTTGTAGAGGAAGGCGTATATCCAATGCACGTGCACGATATCAAACTTTTTCTTTCCCAGCACCATCTGCCGGGAAAGGTATTTTTTCACGGTGACGGCAACATACCGCAATCCCCCTTCAATGAGAAGTCGTTGATACGAATTACCCTGCAGCTGATCGTTCACCCAGACAACCCTGAGCATGCCATATCCTTTATCTAGAGTATCCCGGCGACGTTCCGGGCCCGGACGGGCTTTCGGATTCCTCTGTTTTACAGTGATGACCTCGTTCACATATGCCATTTTCTTTTCCTGTTACCGCGAGCGACTGACATCCCTTCTTTTCCGTATGTATCCCGGCGCATGAAGTGCCGCGGTTCGGAATTCCTCGAACAGAACGCATTCCCGGTCCCGATGTACAGAAAGGAATGCCTCAAGTCCTTTGATCACCTTTGCCGGACTGCCGGCAGCGACCGTATTCGGCGGCACGTCTTTGGCCACCACGCTTCCGGCGCCGACGACCGCGCCGGGGCCGATCGTCACTCCCGGCAATATGATGGTTCGCGCGCCGATAAAGCAATTCTCCTTGATCGTCACCGGAGCAAACCGGGCAACGCGTAAAAATTTGTACATGCTGGCGTCATGGCCGAGAATCAGCACCTCGTTGGACAGCGTACAGTTATCCCCGATCGTAATCAGCCGGCAGTACAGGTCGTCAAAATAACAGCCGGGCATAATGTCGACGTTGCGGCCAACCTTCATTCCATTTTGAATGCAGCGGTCGATGTACCGGCGATATTTATATCTCCGCATTTTGGTGAGTATTCTTGACACCATGTGATGAGCTCCTGTCTTCGTATCGCGTCGCGCGCATTGCGCATCCAGAATCAGAAACCGTACTTTCAAACCCTCGACGCAATGCGGACGACAATTACCCCGCCTCTGACCTCTTGTCTTTCATCGACTCGATCGTCCGTTCCAAAATCTCATCCAGCGACACTTTGGGCGCATAGCCGGTGAGGGCGTGAATCTTGGTCACGTCCGGCACCCGGTAGCGCATGTCCTCAAACCCCTCACCGTAGGCCTGGCTGTAGGGCACATACACCAGTTCCGAAGACGACTTCGTCATTTCCTTGATCTTTTTGGCTAAGTCTTCGATGGTGATCCCCTGAGGGTTGCCGATATTGCACACGTCACCGACCGCTTCCCGGGTCGCCATCAGATCGATAATGCCTTTGACCACGTCCCCAACATAGGTAAAACTGCGGGTCTGCTTGCCGTCGCCGTAGACCGTAATCGGCAGATTATGCAGTGCCTGGCTGATAAACCGCGGGATCACCATTCCGTAACGGCCGGTCTGCCTCGGCCCGACGGTATTGAAAAAGCGGACGATCACCGCCGCAAGGCCGGTCTTCCTGCAGTAGGCCAGCGCGAGGAATTCATCGAGCGCCTTGGCGCAGGCGTAACTCCACCGGGACGTCTTGGTGGAACCGAGAATGCTGTCGGCGTTCTCGGGGAACACCGAGCTGGGGTTTTTCCCGTAGACTTCCGATGTGGACGCCACCAGCACCTTCTTGTTTCCCTTACTGGCTAAATCAAGCACGATCTCGGTCCCCTGCACGTTGGTATGAATGCTCTGCAACGGTTTCTCCAGGATGTATTTGACGCCCACGGCCGCGGCCAGATGATAGATCTCATCGCAGCTGTCTACCAGCTTGCGCATGACCATTTCATCCATAATCGTATCGCGGGTGAAATGGAAATCGGGATTTTCCATTAAATGCGCAATATTGTCCCGGGTGCCGGTGGAGAGATCATCAATCACCGAAACCCTGCACCCCTGCGCCAGCAGCGCTTCGGCCAGGTGCGAGCCGATGAAGCCCGCTCCGCCGGTGATCAGTATTTTTTTCTTGGCATTCATTCCTCCTCCTTTACTGATTACAATTCAATCTCCAGCGCGGTGACCGACCGGGCCGGCAGAGTATATTCGAACGCGCCCTCGGCGGTAAATTCCGTAACGGCCTCGATCGCGATGCTGTCCGGACTGTTCTCGTTGGACTCCATCAGCCCCGGCCCGGTAAGCACCCAGGGAGTGCAGGTCATCGTTCCGTTCGTTCCTTTTACCCGCATCTTCACTTCGATATCGTCCTTTTCATGTTTATTGACCAGGATCACCCCAAGTTTGTTTCCGGTTTTGAATTTGCTCGCGTAACAGGTCACGTAGGGCACCTCGCCGGTATAGGAACTGGGCCACCAGTCATTTTCTTTATAGTAGACGGGAGAATTATGCACGTGACTCTCCACCATCACGTCGCCGAAGTGATCGGCGTACAGTTGTATCGCGTACCCTTTGGGACGGATGATCTTCTGGTCCCAGGGACTGCCGCCCCAGCCCCAGGGTTTATCCCAGCCGCGGATCAGACCGAACATACACTCCTGAAAGTTATAATGGGCCGACACCGTCACCCCATGCCGGGCGAATTCGCCCAAGGTATCGGCATAAAAAAGTGCATTGGCCAGCGACCACATCGCGTTGCCTTCGGCAAAGGGCGGACTCGGGTCGCTGGAAGGCGCGTCCCAGGCCCCATCCCACTCAAGGAAGGTTACCTCGATCTCGCCCTCGCGGTAGGGCGCGTAGGTATCGATGAGCGAATGGACCCGTTCGATCATCCGCGGGATCTGCCTATGATTGGCCATGACTTCCTTGGGGTAAGGGTGCACCCGCCCTTTGTAGGCGTGCTCCTTATTGATATGATTGGGATACCAGTGAATCGAAACGAAATCGATATACCGTCCGGCCTCCTTTAATATGGTCTGGTCCCACTGGACTTTGTTATAATAGGTTTCGCCCCAGTTGGCGCCGATCTTGATCGTCGGGTCCACCGCCTTCATCGCGGTGGAATATTCCCGGACGATCTTCGCATAATTGCCCGCGGTGGTATGGGCGTTGTCCCAGCCGCCGTAAGCCTCGTTCCCCAATTCCCAGTATTCGACCCGGAAATCCTTCTCCTTATTCAGATACCGGACCAATTCCGCGGCTTCTTCCGCGGTGCCGGATTCGATGTTGACCTGCATGATCAGCTCAGTTCCGGTATCCCGAAGGAAATCGACCAGATAATCGACATCGGCCAGCATCATCCGTTTCATCTTCGGGCTGAAATCCCCCTCGCCGGTCTTCCAGCGCCAGCCCGGCGATCCGCCGCCGGGGAACCGGAAACAGGTCAATCCCAGGTGCCGGACGAGCTTGCGGATGATGGTATTGCTCTCCATTTTCGCGCACAGGTTTGATCCCCAGAGCAATTCGCTCACCTCATTTCCTTCGCTTGCCGGATCGATCACGATCGAGACCGGTCCGGACACCGAGACGGGTACCTTCCGCTTCTTTACAGGCACTGCCGTCGCCTCAGCCCCGGAAGCACTTTCTTCACGCGGCTGCTCCGCCGCCGGAACGGAAGCTTCCTCGGCGTCCCCGCTGACCAGCCGGATATTGTCGAAATAGAGCACGTGCCGGCCCGGGACTTTCCACAGAAAGATCCGCATGTGATTGATGTCATTCATGATCAACTTGCGGTCAATCGCCTCGATCGGAATCTCAATATTATTCCAGCCCTTGCGTAACGCAATCCCGTCACGGTTAAACCGGTCATAGTAAGAAGTATTGCGGGTGTCGGCAATAAACAGCGACAGCGGCACCTCGCCTTCTTCGCTGTAGACGTCAAACTTCAGCGCCTTGTAGCCGACCCAGTTACGGGGTAACGTCGCCCAGTACCCAACGGCACCGCCCCCATCGGGAAAGGTCACTTTAAGAGAATAAGTTCCCCGGCTGGCGTAGGCGTCCGAACGCTCAACGGCCGCTTTACTCACTTCGAGTTTCTTTACGTCGCTCTCCTGTTCAAAATCCGAAATCCTCTGCACGCCTTTGACGAACAGGTTGACTTCCGTCGCCTCACGTGCCTTGGAGAAGAACCCTTTCACCCGCGGGTTGACGTTGATGTCAACGTCAACCAATTTTTCGGCAAAGAATCCGAGAAAAAACACCCCTAACACCAATATCAGCAACCGGTTGAACGTCAGCTTCATGCGTTCACCTCCTTCCTTTCTGTTTCGGGATGGAACACCCTCAACACACGGTCTCCGTTGCCGCGGATCATCCATAGTATTTTCCGCTGTCCGCCTGCCGCGTGCCGGCAGTCGTAGCGGCGCAGGAAAAACGCGCGGGTATACACGCATTTCAAATACAGGCGGCTCCCGGCACGTTCCTGCACTTTCAACGACGGCGCGTTTCTGTGATCCACGATCGAATACACCCGGCGGACACCATCTTTGTGCAGGACGCCGAAAATGTTTTTCTTGGCCGCGGTGGAATATCCCTGCCGCCGGAATTCCGGCACGGTATAGTTGTGTGCCAAATAGGCTTCGTCCCCCTGGAGATGCCATTGTCCGTCGATACAGAGACGGTCGGTACAACCCTGTTCGATCCAGATATAATTGATCCGCTGCTCACCGGACCCGGTCACAAATAACCGGCGTCCCCGCCGCACGCGGGCCAGCGCTCCCTCCTGCCAGTACCAGCCGTCGTGATAGGCAACCTCACCGGCAATCTCCTCGCGGGAAACTTCCCGGGTGAGACACCGCGCATTCTCTTCGGAAGGAACCGCGTCCAGATCGGCCCGGAACAGAAGCAGGGTATGATGCCTGACCACCAATCCCGTTTTTTCCAGGAAACGAAGAAACGTTTTCCTTGTGCCGTGCCTGCGGAAATAACGCACAACCTTGCCGAACATGCTATCCTTGCCTCCCGGTATGCGCGCCCGACAAAGACGATACCACCAGCAGGGTTTTCCCTGAAGCGGTCCGGTCAAGTTCCCGTACCGGTTTAAAATCAAACTCGAAATCCTCTCCGTACCTTTGGAGAAGATGGGCGCGCATCACATTTTCCTCCCGCGGAGTGATTGTTTTCCTGGGAATGACGCACATAGTCACTTTGCCGGGCACCCGCTGATGGTATTGGTACTGCGCGATATATTCATAATACGCTTCAAGATAGTCCATGATCCGGTGATACCGCCCTTTTTTATCCATGATGTACATCCTCTTGCGGCCTCCCGACAGGTACATCAGAGGAAACCCGCGGCGGCAGGGACAGGGTCCCTCCACCGGGAACCCGTAATCTTCGGTTTTATACCGGATAAACGGCATCACGAAATTGCTCAGGCCGGTCGTGATGATCTCCCGCGCGCCGTCGGAGAACCCGGGATCGGGTTTCCCGAACTCCACGATCCCGTAATCGGAATTCACGTGATATCCCCGGTGACAGCCGCATTGACAGGCGATCACGTTACGTTCTTCCATCGAATACCAGTCATGGATCTTGGCGTTGAAATACTCCTCGATGTTCCCCCGCTGGTCCGCGGACAGGACCTCAGCGAAAGTAAAGATCGCCCGCGGGGAGAACGGACGGGACAAGCCGGCCTCGCGCAGTCCTTTCACCAATTCCGCCAGGGCAGCCGGATACCCTTTGAGAAACCGAAACGGGAAGTTCCTGAGTGCGGAGTAATAATGAAAGATATTCTTTCCCGTGATGTCATAAATGGAAAAAAACACTTTCTTCTGGACGGGATTATACTGATAGATATCTTTCCTCCTGTCGAACTGGGCACGGAACACCGCGCACAGGTCATCCGGATTATATCCCGCCCAGCGGTAAAACCGCCATTCATAGGGATTGCCGATGACGTGCTCATTGTGGTAATCGGCATACACCGGAACGACTTTTCCCGTCGTACCGCTGGTCGTGATTGCAAACAAATTACGCCTGTCCAATCCCCGGGTCACAAAGGCGTCCGGATCGGCCCGTACCGTATCCTTGGACAGAAGCGGGATCTTATGAAGATCCTCCACCGACCGGATATCCCGGGGCGCAAGCTTGCAGTCACGAAACAACCGGCGGTAATAAGGGACATGGGCGTAGGCGTGCCGGACGAGTGCCCGCAGGCGCTCGTTCTGATAATCACGCAGCTCCTGCGGAGTCCACCACTGCCGCTGTTCCAGATCGTTGAGCTGACGGAAGAACTCCTTGCCTACTCGCAACCGCAGAGGCAGAGCGCCGTAACCGCATTTCAGACCGGTTTTCACGAATTGCGGCAGTTTCTTATACAGCGTGCGCGGATGCATGTCCTACTCCTCCCAAATCATCTGCGTGTTCCGTTCCCAGCGCATGAATCTTGAGGCCGGCCAATCCCCGGTACCGGTAGCCTTTCAGGATATCCTGCCGGTAGTTCTGCCCGGGCTCAATCCATATATGACCGTAAAGCTGTTTCCGGCGAAGACTCATCAATGGATTATTCAGCAAAAAGCGTTTCACCGGCGGGGTAAATCTCCTCACGCGGATCGCGAAGACATTCGCCCGGCACGGATCAAAACTGATCACCGCGTCCCACTTTGCTTTATACTGCAGGATCCCGTCATTGAGGAAGGGGCGGCTTAGACCCAGGTCGATCGTATGAAACCCATGTTCGGCCGCGTACCGGAAATAGAAATAATACAGCGCGCTTAACGCGTCCCGTTTGACCAGCCCTCTGTCCCCGTTGAGCACGCCTAAAAACATCGGGTGAAAAACCCTCCGAACGCATTCGATCACCGCGCCGGAGACATACCGGTTTCCGTCTTTGATCAGAAAGAGACCGCCCCGGCGCATCACCCGCCGCAGTTCGGCGAAAGGTTTGATCACGGTCTCCTCGCTAAATCTCTGCCGGATATGCGGCAGGTACATATGGTCGTAAAAGAACCGGAGCAATTCTTTATTTTTCACGAACTCGTATCTATAGCCCCGTTTTTGCACGGATCTGACGTCGTAATAGGCACTGCGGTTTTTGCACTTGCGCACCTTTTTGAACCCCTCATGGGGAAACGGGGCGTGGATCCGCTGAACTACCCATTGAGGAATGAACGTAAGACGCGGCACGTTTCCCAACGCGCGGGTAAGCAATGAATACGGAGCATCGGCGATCACCACGTCCGCATCGGCGCAGGCACGGACGTATTCCTCGCGCAGGGCACGCCGCGGGAATTTTTTCAGTTCTTTGACCGTATATCCGCGCGCATACATCCGCCGGAAGAGAGATACGTCATACACTCCTTTGGAAAGGAACCGGATACGAGGCGCGTGATCTTCGCCGGAAATTTCATAGACTCCAAGAGCACGGTCCTGCACCCGGGCGTATCCTTTTTTCGCTTTTTCGACCGCGGGAAAGAAAAGAATCCTGCCGGTCTTCGCGATTCCTTTCAGCGCGCCCAGCCCAGCGCACGCCGCGGATGCAGGAATTCCCCGGAGAAAATAAAAACTTTTTTGCAGACGGGCGATCTTCAGCAGATAAAGATCCCCGGCAAACTGCAGGCCGGCCCGTTCGGCGGTTTGCCGGGCGGTAAGTACGGATTCATCGACATAGGCATCGATACGGGTATGGGTAGACGCGACGGCGCGGATTACCTGCCGGTACAACGCCGTCCCGATTCCTTTTCCCCGGTAGTGCGGCTTCACATACAAACCGTGCACGTAGGCCGCCCGGGAAGCACAGATCCGCGTGTAGCGGAACGGATAACGGAGTACCGCCCTGCCTGAAGGATTAAAAAAAAAGCAGCCGATCAGTTCGTCTCCGGCGTAGGCGAACACCCCGGCGGTACCGGCTTCATGGAGATTATTTTGAAACGGATGACGCAGGTCGACAGGGATGTCCCGGTAAACCCGGAAGGAAATCCCTTCTGGTGAACGAACGGAAGCGGACACGCCCGACACGGACGCGGTATAATGGTGCACCCTGCGCACGGCAGCCGCGTGAACCATTCGCCTGAACGCGTTTTTGAGCGGAGCGATCATTTTTCCTCGCACGACCTCCCGTGATCGTCGTCGAACCGCTGGATATCGTCTTCCTCCAGGTACCAGCCGCACTGCACCTCGATCAAGTGCAGAGGCTCGTCCTGAGGATTTTCCAGGCGATGCATGCCCTCCATGGGAATATAGGCGCTCTGGTTGGCGTGCCGGAAGAATTCTTCCCGGCCAAGGGTGATCTTGGCTTCTCCTTCGATGATCACCCAGTGCTCACTGCGCTGTTTGTGCTTCTGCAGACTCAGACGTTTATGCGGGGCGACCTCCACATATTTGATTTTATATCCCCGTCCGGAATTCAGCACTTCATAGAATCCCCAGGGACGCTCTCTTTTCATCTTACGGCTCCTTTCGTATTCTCTCTCGCGCGCATTCTTACTCTGTGCTCCTGAAAAACTCGACTGTTCTTTCCAACCCTTCATCGAACAGCACCGGTTCGGTCAGCCCCAGATCGTTACGCAACGCGCTCACGTCGGCCAGCGTCTTGAACACATCCCCGGGCCGGACGGGCAGAAACTGCGGTTCGATATGCGTGCCGATGATTTTATTCAGTTTTTCCACCAACTCAAGGATTGTGACGTCACTGCCGTTGGCCACGTTGAACACCCGTCCCTGAACTCCGTTCACGGAGGCGGCCAGCAGATTCGCCCGCACCACGTTAGCCACGTAGGTAAAATCTCTGGATTGTTCCCCGTTGCCGAAAATAGGCGGCTGCTGATCATTGAGAATACAATGGGTGAACTTCGGGATCACCACCGCGTATTCATCGTCCAGCGCCTGGCGCGGGCCGAACACGTTAAAATAACGCAAAGCGACGGTTTCCACGCCGAAATTCTCGTTGAAGATCCGGCAGTAGAATTCTCCGGCGAGTTTGCTCAGCGCGTAGGGCGAAATGAGCAGCGGATACATATCCTCCTTTTCAGGGAACTGATCGGTATCGCCGTAGACCGAGCTGGACGAAGCGAACACAAACCGCTTCACCTTATGTTCGCGCGCGGCCTTGAGCATGTTCAGCGTACCGTCGATATTGACGGCGTTATACTCCTCGGGGGTTTCCATTGATTTCGGCACACTGCGCAGGGCGGCCTGGTGAAACACCGCTTCCGCTCCCTCACAGGCGCCGAGACAGGTATCCGGATCACGGATATCACCTTCAATCAAGGTATAACGGTCTTCTCCCCCCGCTGAACCGGAAACGAACGATAAGTTCTCTTTTTTTCCGCTGGAAAAATTGTCCAGCACGGTCACCGCGTGGCCTGAGGCCAACAGTTTTTCCACGATATGCGAACCGATAAACCCCGCGCCCCCTGTAACTACTGCTTTCATTTTCCTCCTTTCCTGCCGGATTTCCCCTTACCGCCCCCGGGAAATTTCGGCGTTATTCAGCCGGACCTTTTTGTTCAACAATTTCAATTCCATCTCGATTAAACTCAGCTTTCTGTACAGCGTATCGGTGTCCTCCCGGATCTCCACGATAACCCCTTCCCGGCCGGCAATCCGCTCTTTGAGCCGGTCGATCGCGGCCTGCAGATCAGCCAGGCTCACGTTCACCGCCTCCAGACGCGCAAGACGGGCATCCAGGCCCTTTAACGCTTCAGGGAAAGGACTCGACGGGGCCGCCGGCGCAGCGGACGCGTCCATCTGGGCCGCGGTACGATGCACCTGCATGCGTAATTGATTGATCTCTTTCATTTGCTGCTGAATTGACGCTTCGATCTGTTTCGTTTTCTTTTGCACAATGCTCATGCCCCGGTCAATCTCCTCCAGGCCGGCAATACGCGTCCCTAATCCTTCGATATCGGCGCGCATATTGTTGACCAGGGTTCCGTTTTCCTCGATGCCGTCGGCCAGCTGACGCATTCTTCCCTGCTGGCGCTCCACCAGATCCTTAAATTCCCGGACCTCATCGCGCAGCGCGCTGATCCTTGCTTCCTGAAGAGTATAGACATAATACCCATACCCCGCCGCGGCGAACAGCGCAAGAAACAACACAGACAACAGACATCCGGACAGGAATGAACTGCCCTGTTTCACCGGGACCTGACCCTCCGGCTGCTTCCCATACTCCTTCCGGGACAGTTCTTCACTGTGTTGAGGTATTTCCGGTTGACTCATTTCCGCTCCTTTGTTCCGGTCGAGTTTTTTATATAATTCCCAACGCTTGCTCATCTTTATCTTTCACTCTTTCAGATCCTTGACGCCCGATCCTCGATATAAGAAATTGCTCCTTGTTTTTCATTTTCATCAATGATCCGGGATCGTTTCAGAACGAGAATACCGCTTCTTCGTACGCGTCCGGCTTCCCCAAATCAAACCAGGTCCCGCCCAAAGGAAACGCCCGGACGGTCTTCTCTCTGCTCAGCCATTCGATATATTTACCCAATGTTTCCGGTTCGGGATTCTTGCGCACGTAGACGGATATTTCCCGGAGACTGGCGGCAGGAAAATAATACACGCAGGTCGATACCGTTCGCGACCCGTTCAAATACGACGGTTTCTCGGTAAATTCCGTGATACGCCGCTGGTCGTCATACTTTACGATCCCGTACTGCCTGGGTTTGAGGTTGCCGTTCATCTCGTATACTCCGACCACCGGATCACCGTGCCTGCGGCCGCACGCGATCAGCGCCTCCAGCGCGCAGGAAAAAATATTATCCGCGCCGAGGGCGAGCACCTCTTCCCGGATGTTCTCCTTTTCGACCAGCACGGAAAACGCCCTAAGCGCACCGCGGGAATCGCGGAAACTGCAGGGACTGTTTTCGATCACGCGAACCGGGACGCGGCTGTGATAGCCGGGCAGCCACTCCCTGAAACGGGCGGCAAAATGAGGATGGGTAAGAATCATGATTTCCCCGGCACTTTTCAGCAGTTGAAGCTTGTTCAACGTGTGCTCGATCACCGGGATGCCGCGAATCGGCAGAAAAGAGCACGCCGTGGAGCGCGGAAAGGCGTCCAGACGAACCCCGCGGTCAGTTGCGAATATGACAACTTTCATTCCCTGCAGTACCTTCCTTTTCTTTATTTTTCCGTCCCTTGCGAACGGAGGGTGTATTCATTTTCGCACCGCGCACGCGCGGTGCGTATCCGGGATCCTGGATCAAGGATTATTTTTTGTGTATTCTCGCCGGAACGCCCACGACGACCGCGTCATCAGGCACATCTCTGTTTCTGGTCACCACCGCGCCCGCGCCGGTACAGGCATTCTTCCCGATCACCACCGGCGCCACGAGGATCGAACCGCTCCCGATAAACGCGCCCTTTCTCACCGTTGTTTTATGTTTGTGTGTGCCGTCATAGTTCGCGACGATCGTACCGGCGCCGATGTTTACGTCTTCTTCTATTTCGGCATCGCCAAGATAGGTAAGGTGTTTCGCCTTGCTCCCCGAAGCAACCGTGGAGCGTACGACTTCGACGAAATTCCCGATGCCCGCGCCGTCCTGCAGCCGCGTACCGGGCCGAAGACGCGCGAAAGGGCCCACACTGCAGTTTTCGCCGATCCGCACGTCCTTTTCGATCACGGTCAGCGGATAGATCACCGTTCCCTTTCCGATGACCACATCCTCGGCGATATAGGTAGTGAACGGATCCTCGATCCGCACTCCCTGATCCATAAAGTTCTGCAGACGGAGAAACCGGTCCCGGTTCATTTCCGTAATTCGGTCCATGTGAAAATCCTTTCCCGTCATAATCTTCCCTTATTTCTCGTCCCGCGCGGAAAACTCAACGCCGACCTCTTTTTTTATCTCATTGGCCAGAGATTCCGCGATCGCCGCGGTAATGACCTTGTCATTCCCTTCCACCATCACCCGCGCGACCTTCTCCGTCCCGGAATAACGCAGGAATATCCGGCCTTCTCCTTCAAGCTGACGTTCGAAATACGCGATTTTCTCCTGAAGCACTTCCATTTCCGTGAAAGGTTTTCGTTCGCGTACTTCGACGTTCACCAGCACCTGAGGCACCCGGATAAAACATTTTTTCAGCTGGCTCAACTTTGCGCCGGTTTCACTCATCACTTTGAGCACCTGCAGCGCCGTGAGCATCCCGTCGGACGTCGGCAGATAATCGAGAAACAAAATGTGTCCCGACGGCTCCCCGCCCAGATTTAATTTCCTTTTGAGCATTTCGGCTAATACATATTTGTCCCCCACGGGAGTAGTAATCACCTGCGCGCCCTTTTTCTCAAGCAGCTGCGTGACCCCGAGATTCGTCATGCAGGATACCGCGACCGCGTTCCCGGCAAGTTTGCCTTTTTTCACCATCCACAGCGCGAGGATCGCGAGAATATCATCGCCCTGAAGCAGCTCCCCTGTTTCATCGACAAATACCGCCCGGTCTCCGTCTCCGTCAAAAGCGATCCCGATATCCGCGCGTTGCTCTTTGACCCGCTGTTGAAGAATTTCAGGATTCAAAGACCCGCCGGTATTGATGTGCTCTCCGTTAGGCTCATCATGAATCGTATCGGCCTCCACTCCCAAATCATCGAAAAGCTTGTGCGCGAAAGGACAGGCCGCTCCCCAGGCACAGTCAACCACCGCCTTGTATCCGGCGAGATCATATCCTTCAGCGGTCGACAGAAGAAAATGTATATATTCTACAAATACCTGATCCAGCTGAATCATCTTGCCCTGATTGGGCACCACATTCCCCTGAGGACCTTGCAGCAAATTATTGTAAATGATGTCCTCGATCCACTCTTCTTCTTCAGTCGAAAGCTTGTGTCCCTTACGGTTGAAAAATTTGATCCCATTGTCCTTCGGACGGTTATGCGACGCCGAAATCACAATTCCCATATCCGCCCCCAGTTTGCGTACCAAATAAGACAATCCCGGTGTGGTAATAATACCGGCAGAAAGCACGTCGATATTCTGATAGGTAATCGCGTTGGCCAGAATTCCTTCCATGCGTTCCCCGGTCGTGCGGGTATCCCTGCCGATGATCACTTTAGGCTTATGTCCGTTCTTCCGCTGATACGCAACTAATTTGGCAACCCCGGTGCCTATTTTGAAGATCATTCCGTCGGATAATGGATATACTCCCGGGGTTCCCCGGATTCCGTCGGTACCGAACAGCTTATCCTTTTTCGGCAACCCGTCACTCATACTCCCCTCCTTCCCTGCTGGTAATGAATGTTCGCCCCCGCTGCGCGGCACGCCGGAGCTTTTCGCAACTCGTTGGAATGTTCCTCCTGTTCATTCTTTCTTCTCTCATGGATATGCCGGGAAAAGAAGGGCATCTCTATTTACCGGCTTTACGCTTTGCTCCATACCTGTAGTAGTAATAGGCATACATATCCGGAACGTAATAATCGGCCTGGGTCATCACGAAACCCATAATATTCGCCCGGGCGTGTTCCAGCAATCCTTTTGCCCGGCGCACGACTTTTTCCTGGGTACGGTGGGCCTGGACGACAAAAATCGCTCCTTCGGTCTGCGCGGTCAAGACGCCGGCGTCGGTAAAAGTCGTCACCGGAGGCGTGTCGATGATCACGTAGGCAAACTGCCCGGCCTTCAGATTATTCAGAAATGTTTTCATTTTTTTTGACCCGAGAAGTTCGGAAGGATTCTGCGGCGTTTTCCCCCGGGGGATGACCAGCAAATTCGGCAGAGGCGTCGCATGAAAAGTCTGAGTGTACTCGGCTTTGCCGTTGAGCACCTCCGCTACCCCCGGCGTCTGGCGCACGTTCATGAACTCATGGACCCCGCCGTTGCGCAAATCGCAATCCACCAGCAGGACTTTATTTTCCAGATCTTTTGCCAGCGCTACCGCCAGGTTTGCTGCGGTAATGGTTTTGCCTTCGTTATGGAGAGAACTGACGATGGTGAACATCCGCGTATCGTTCACCGGCCGGGTCGCCAGTTTACGCGACGCGTTCTTTTTCAGAAAGGATTTGACGTTTGTTCTCAAGATCCGGTACTGTTCCGAAATTGCCGAAACAGAATCGGTAAACGCGACGACACGGGGGTCGATTCCCATCCGGTTTGAATTGGCTTCGACATGATACGTTTCCCCGCTCACCCGGCTGAGTTTTTCTTTGAGCAGTGCCAGCAAAGGAAGGTTCTTCAGTAAACTGTCCCGCTTCGCCGGCCGGACGCGCTCGGGAGATCCCGAATGAGAAAACGGAATCGGCTTGATTTCCTCCTGCCGGTACGTCACCTGATCCGGAACCGCATTCTGTCCGGAATCAGCCCCTTCATGGTGAGACGCCGACGATCTCTGCCGCTGGCGTTCCTCGTTCACTTTTTTTAACACTTCGCTTATTTTACCCATGAATCCTCCTCATTTATTTCTGCTTCGCTGAAAATATGTATTTACTTGGGACCGCTTTCTTCGGTTACCCGTATGAGCGCTTCTCTCAGGAAATCCGCATATCAGGCGCTCAGGAATTATGAAAGTATGTGCTGATATGCCGTTTTTCTGCATCTTCACTTCCTCACCTTTTATCTCTCATCTCTTACTTCTTGCCTCTCACCCTATATATATCTCCACACCCCTTCTTCGCAGTATCCCGACATTGCCATCACCGGATACTGCACCTCGGCCCCGCGGCCGTTCTTCCTGCGTGAATTCCGTTTTCCCGGTTGAGGATTGTTTTGCACCCGGGGAGCCGGCGCGGGCGCGAGTTCTTCTATTTCCGCGGCGACCTCTTCGACAATCCGGCCCGTAACCGGCTTGCGATCCCGCAAAAAACCGGTTAACAACGCCCGGTCGCACAGGGTGTTGATCCGCCGCGGCACGCCGTCGGAATACCGGTAAATCAGCTCCAGGGCCTCCGCGTCGAATATCGCGCTTCCGTTACTCCCGGATACGCCAAGCCGGTGCGAAATATACTGATCGGTTTCCTGTTTATTCAGCGGCGTAAGGTGATAATACACCGCGATCCGCTGGCGAAGCTGTTCCAGCGCTTTGGAGGCGAAAATATCTTTGAGCTCGGGCTGGCCCATGAGGATAATCTGAATGAGCTTCTCTTTTTCCGTTTCTAAATTGGAAAGCATCCGGACTTCCTCCAGGACTTTTCGGCTTAAATTTTGCGCCTCATCCAGGATCAGCACCACGTGACAATCGTCCAGAATTTGATCAATGAGATAATTATTGAGGATGTTGAGCAGTTTTACCTTTGACCAGTGCTCTTTGTACGTCACTTCCAATTCGTCTAAGATCGCCATGAGCATCTGCTTAGCGGTAAGGTGCGTGTTGGTGATCAACGCCACTTTCGTACTGCGCGGCAGTTGATTGATCAACGCGTGCCAGACAGTCGTCTTGCCGGACCCGATTTCTCCGGTCACGACCACGAAGCCTTTGCGTTCTTCAATCGCATAGCGGAGACTGTTCAGGGCCTCCTCGTGTTTTTCGCTTGAGAAGAAAAACTTCGTGTCAGGCGTAACGTTAAAAGGTTTTTCCTGGAATCCGTAAAATTGTTCGTACATAGTGTATTCGTACGCCGGTCAAGACACCCGGCCCGTTAGGAAAACATCGGTTTTCCGACCGTTGCGATAAGAATAATCAATCCGGCTGTCGCCAGCAAAATCAACGGAATGACTTTCATCACGAATTTCGTCCTCCGGTTCAGATCATCGTCGGTGACCATTTTGGAAATATTGCCCAGCACGGGATACCCGAACAAATCTTTGAGTTCGTCTTCGTTCTGGAACGAAGTATCGGTAAAATCAAGAAAATACACGCAGCCGAACCCCATCATGCCGCCCAGGAACAGTCCCATCAACGCGAACTGCCATTTTTTCGGCTCGGTCGGCACCAGCGGCAGACGCGCGGGATCGACGATGCGGAATTTCGTTTTGTTCTCGGAATTATCCAGCCGCTCGGTAATCCGGGCGGTTTCAAGCCGTTCCAAAAGCATACCGTAAATCTTCTCGTTGATCGCCCGGTCACGCGTAAGCCGGGCCAGCTCTTCCTGCTGGCGCGGAAGCGAATCGGCAATGTTCACGTAGGCGTCGGGATTGACCCCGGCTTCTTCCGCCAGTTCCCCGACATGGAATTTGCGTTTCTCTTTCAACTCCTGTATTTTCCGCTTGAGATTTTTCACCCGCGGATGAGCTTCGGTACATTCCACCCGGGCCATGACCAAATCCGCTTCCACGTTCGCGATTTCCTGATTAATCAGGTAGAGGGACGTTTTCGGAGATCCGGTTTCGGATCCCGTCGTCGCGATCGTATCCCCCCGCGGCGCCTGCTCCTGCCGGAGCATCTGCACCATCTGCATCCCGTAAATTTCACGGAATTCGCGCAGGGCAGATTCAGACTCGTTCAGTCTCTCTTTATAAATCTCAAGCTGACGGTTGATAAAATCGATCGCCGACTCGGTATCTTCGACCTGAGAAGACACGTTGCGCTGGATAAGGATATCGCAAAGGGTATTGACGACCGTCTGGGTACTTTTCGGATCTTCTCCTTTATAGCTGATAATCACGATCTCGTTCGAGCGCATCTGCAGTCCGATATTTTTCCGGATCGAAAAAATCAGCCGTTCCAGTTCAAGCGGCGTCTGAATGTTCTTATTCAGCCCGAGCCGCTCCACCAGCTGATAAAGACGCGGCCACGACACGATTTCGGCGTGTAACGCGTTCAGCCGTTCCCCCACGCTGCGCGACACAGCCAGATTCTGCAGCAGCGGGTTCACCACCTTCTGTTCCTCGATAAGGATGACCGCCCGGGCTTCGTACTTTTTCGGAAAAAAGAAACTGGACACGGTAAAAGCAATGAACAATACCGCGCAGGGCACGAGAAAAAACCATTTTCTCCGCACGAGTATTCTCAAATATTGATACAAATCGAATTTTTTCTTCGGTTCCGATTTCATTCCATACCCCCTCTGAGTCGATTAATTGTATTCGTCGATGAGATCTTCGATAATCGCGGCTCTGCTGAACGGCGCCAGCAGTCTCATGAGCGCTTTGTTGATCTCACTCGGGATCGTGGACGGGACGACCACCAGATCGCCCGGCTTCAACGACAGGTTATGATCCAATTTTCCTTCGTAAAGAAGACGGTAGATGTCTACTTTCTGGAACTCCGGCGTGCTTTCCTTCGGCGTGATCACGTGCACCCGGCGCAGCGCCGCCGAATCAGTCGGCAGACCGGCATGCATCAACGCGTCACGCAACGTCACTGAATTGCCCATCATCGGATATTTCCCGGGCCGGCCGACGGCGCCGAGAATGTAAACGAATTTACTCCGGTACTGGGAGATCGTCACGCTCACCTCGGGAAACTTCACATACTTTTCCAAATCCTTCGCCAATTTTTCCTGGAGCTCCACTTTCGTTAACCCTTCGGCCCGCAGGTCGCCTACGAACTTGTATTGAATATCTCCGTCGGGACCGACGACGTATTCTCCCGAAAATTCGGGCTGATTGCGCACTTCGATCTGAATCACATCCCCTTTTCCCAGTTTGTATGATTCGTCCTCGCTCTGTTCGCCGATCGCCGTGTATACAGAGGAATCATCCGAGGAATCCTGGGTGGACTGACTTACGCCGACCGCCGGCACGAGAACCATTGCCGCCGCGAGAATGAGAAAGACTGCTTTTCGCATCAATTAACCTCCTCTTAGGAAAGTGTTTCGTAAAATTCTTTGATCGCCTCGAGATCGTCTTCGGTGTAAGCCCGCCAGTTACGCCAATCCCGGCGCGCCCGGCGGATTTTTCCCGATTTTTCCCAGCGGATGAGTGTTTTCGGCACCACCCCTATCCGCTGAGCGATATCGGTGATTGTCATATATGGCCGTTGTTCCTTCATAATCACAGGTGTTCTTTCTGTCCGGGAGTGTCCGGGTAATTAAAACAAATAAAGCATATTTCATGCCATTTTTTTTAAATTCGCGCGAGATAATCACAACCTCATCTCTCTCAATTAGTTATACTGATAAATTTTTTTGCTTATTTCGCGCTCACCACACATCGGACCATTTGGAACCGGTAAATGTTGATTTTATGTTGCCGAATTGGCGACAGAAGGAAACAGAGAAAAGGTGAAGCGGGGAAATTGACCGGGCGAGTGAGAGACAGAGATGGAATGGGGACTGAAAACGCTTACTTTTTCAATAAAATGACAGAATCAGCCGCGATTGTTGCGACTTTTCAACATATGTCTAAAAAAATCAACAACAACCTTCGCCCTCGTTTTCTTTCCGAGGCGCGCATCGGTTTATTCCTGATCATCAGCACGGCGGCTGCGCATAATTCCCTGCGCGGCCACCACCTTTCCCTCCGTGCGCATGGGGATCATATTCACTTCCACGGTAACCACTGTGCCCGCTTTGTTTTTCTGCTTCACCTGTATGCCCCTGATTTCCTCTCCGTTGAAGAGGCGTTGGAACGCTTCCCTGATACGGGGGATCTCTTCTTCCGGAGTCGTTACCGTAAAATCCTTCCCGATCAGCTCGTCGGGAGAATATCCGTAAAGCTCGCTCACCTTCGGACTCACGTACTGCACCTTCCCCGAGGGCGTCAGACGAAAGACCACTGCCGGAATATTCTCGACGAGCGCCTTGAATTTTTGTTCGGAATCCCGCAAAGCCGCTTCGGCCTTTTTGCGTTCGGTCACATCCTGGATCTGAAACACAAAATACAGGGGCAGCCCTTTGCGGTCTTTGACCAGCGAAGCGCTTAAGAAAATCCATATTTCGTGTCCCTCTTTATGCATGTAGCGTTTTTCGATATGATAATAAGGGAGTTCGTTATTGAGCACCTTCTCCACACGGGAAACATCCTTGCCCAAATCATCGGGGTGGGTGATATCCTGAAACGACATCGACTGCAGTTCGCGCGCGGTATATCCCACAATATCGCAAAAAGCCTTATTCACTTTCAGCCAGCGTCCATCCGGCGCCACCAGCGCCATCCCCGCCCCGGCGGTTTCAAACGCGTTGCGAAACCGGCTTTCACTTTCGCTGAGCGCCATTTCAATCGCTTCCCGTTCAGCGCGCATTTTCAAAGAGAAAATCCCGAACTCGAGATCGCTCACCAGCTCAAGCAGTAACTGCACTTCCTCTTCCAGAAACGCGTTTTCATAGGACTGACACACGCACAATACGCCGAACAACTGATTCTCAACCATGACTGGGATCGCGACACTGGAGATAATTCCCAGTTTCGCCGCTTCAGCATGCCACTTGGCGTACTGTTCGGTCTTCAGTAAATTCTGCACGATCGTCGGCTTGCCGCTTTGAATAGCCCTGGCCGCCGGGCACACGTCTTCTTCGGCCTCCTGCAGATTTTTGGACAGCACTTTCGCCTCGTCGTTTTCGCATCCTGCCTGGGCGATCACCCGGATGGATTTCATGGAATCGTATTCCGGCACGCCGATCCAGGCGGCGCGATAACCGCCGATCACCGTCAAGATACGGCATAGCTGATCAAGCAGCTCGCGCTGATCAGTCGCCCGGGCGACGGCCTGATTGCACTGAGCGATCATCTTCACCTGACGGTTAAGTTCTTTTAAATGGTGTTCGTGCTCTTTATGCGCGGTGATATCGCGCACGATCGCCTCTACCCTCTTTTTCCCGGTTTCCGGATCTGTAATGATAAATGAGTCGTGAAGAATATAACGTTCATGCCCTTTGAGTGTCTTGAAATGATACTCAAAATTATGTATCTCCCCGTGTTCGTTCGCGGCTTCACGGATCGTCCCGGGACGTTCCAGGTATACCAGTAACTGATCAAGCTTTTTCCCTCTCACGTCCTTGGGTGCTCCGTCGAGTTCAAGTAAATCAATGAATCCCTGATTGGCGAACAACAGCTCCCCTTCATCATACGTATAGACGTACACCGCGTCTCCGGTAAACTCAACGAGCCGCTTATACAAATCCAGAAATGCATCCCCGTATTCTTCCAGGGACCGGGCGGGTTGTTTCTTTTCCATTTTGTCTGCACCTCCTGTCATAACCTTTTAAACGCTCCTGTAGTTTCCAGATGAGAATAAAAACCGCGATATTTTTGAAAAATCTTTTTATATTCGCGTACGCGGGAACGCACCGGAGTAAACGCGTTTTTGGCCTGTACCATCGTTCGCGCCCCTTGTTCCACATCCGGATACGCGCCGATGCCGTAGGCGGCCAGTACCGCCGCGCCTAACAACGTTGCGTGCGGACAGACCAGCGTTTTCACCTTCTTCCCGCACACGTCGGAATGGATCTGGTTCCATAATCCGATTGACGCGCATCCGCCGGTCATCCGTATTTCACGCACCGGAAGCGCCAGTTGAGAAAACACTTCAAATATCTGTTTGGTCTCCATGGCTACCCCCTCCATCACCGCGCGCACGATCTCCCCAGGACCGTGACTGTGACGGCAGCCGGCGAGCAGCGCCTGCGCCTCCTCGCACCAGTGCGGAGCCGCCGCCCCGTTCAGGAAAGGATAAAAAAAGAGCCCTCCCGCTCCCGCCGGTACTTGTGCAACCTTTCTGAAATGCCGGGCGGAAAAGGTCTTCCCTCCGTTTACCGTGTTTTGAGCCCAGCGGAGACTCGCGCCGCCCGAACTCTGCATCCCTTCGGTATTCCATCTCCCGGGCACTACGTGTACCGAAGACATCACCCGCATCCGCGGATCATACACCGGAGTCGAAGTGCAGGAACACACGTCGGCAACCGTTCCCAGCGTAATCTCTATTATCCCGGAACGCACCGCTCCGGCGCCGACTCCGGCGCATTGCTGGTCTCCGCCGCCGGAAATGAGCGGGGTACCGTGTAAAAAACCTGTTTTCCGGGCCGCTCCTTTCGCGAGCGTGCCGACCTTGACTCCTGATTCGATCAACCCCGGATACTTGCCGACACTGAGCCGGGCAGCTTTCAGGATATCCCTGTCCCATTTCAGTTTTTTCGCATCCAGCACCCCGGTCAAAGAGGCGTTGGAATAATCCACCACACATTCTTCACTTCCGAACCGGCTGAGAAAATATTCCTGCAGAGTGACGATCTTGGCCGCCTTCCTGTACAGCGACGGCATCATCGCCCGAAACCACAAATACTTCGAAAGGGAAAACACCGGATTCAACGGCAGACCGGTACGCCGGTAAAAAGATTCGCCGGACATCCGGTCGCGGAATTTCGCGAGCAGCTCCTGACCGCGCATATCCTGCCATGAAATCGCGTTGGACAACGCCCGGCCCTGCGCGTCTACACAGAGACAGGTCGCCCGCTGATTGGTTACCGCCAGCGCGAGCACGTCCGCCGAAGCGATCTTAGACCGGTGCAACGCGCTCTGCAGTACCGCGCAGGCACCGTAAAATAACTCCTGCGGCCGGTATTCGTATCTGCCGCCGGGGAGCACGCGGGGCGCACATTCCCGGGAAGCGATCCCTTTGAGCCGGCCGCGAAGATCAAATACCCCGGCCTTCATTGTAGAAGTACCACAGTCAAGTGCGGCGACATATTTTTTCATACGGTTCGGCAAGGTGTATCTCTATCTTTCCCGTTCGGGACTGACTTCTTTGGGCAGGAAACGGCACTTTGGCACACTGCCGGAAAGCAGTATCATTATATCAAATAGCCGCAGAAAGAAAAGGAAATTCCCTCTTCAGTGCAGGCAACCGATTGCGCCTTCATCGCTCATCCCCCTCCAAGTTCAACCGAAGTTCAACCGCGTAGGTTGAACTTGGGGTCAAAGCGTTTCCCCTCATGTTGCACAGAAACACATAAGAAAAAATAAGGAAAATCGGCAAATTCAGGCAAGCTCTTGCACCCGCTGACGGAGTGCGGCGGCAATCCGGACATCACGATCGTCACTCTCTTTCGCCTCCTCCTCGATCAATTCCTGCCAGCGAACCGGTGCACCGAAAATGACGGTGATCTTTCCCCCGCGGGGGAACTTCCTCTCCCGCGGCCAGGCCTCGTGCGCGCCCCGAATGCGTACCGGCACCGCAGGCACGTCCAGTTCCCGCATGAGCACCGCGACGCCCTTTTTGAATTCCTGCACTTCACCGCTGACTGAACGCCGGCCGGAGGGAAATATACACACATTCTTTTCATGCCGCAAAACGTAGGCAACCGCTTTCATCGACGCCATCAGACGCACCCGGGTATCGATCGGGATCAGGTGCGCCAGGCGGATTCCCCAGCGAAAAGCGGGGAGTTCAAAAATATCCCGGTATCCGAGAAAAAACACGTGCGGCGCGTCCTGGGTACGCAGGGCGCCGAATACCGCAAACCCGTCAAGGTAACTGGCATGATTAGCGCATAACAGATAAGGACCATGCTCCGGTATATGCTCCCGCCCCCGGGCGCCAAGCGACCAAAGAACATTGAAAAGCGCGCGCACGCACACCCGGGAGGCTTGCATGAATATCCGGTTCCCTCTCGGTGTCGGGATCGCGATTTTTTTCCTCAAGGACGGCGGCGGCGGTTCGCGTAATATCTGTTCCCATTGTGTTTTTTGACGGTCAACCCGGCGCGTTCCTCCTCCGCCGGTCATTTTTACAATAAGATCTCGGACCGTTGCCGGCTCATACACCAGCCGTTCATCGAGTTTCCTCTGCAGCAGTGATTCCAGTCCCGTGCCGATCTCTACTCTTCCCAGTGAATCCACGCCGAGATCGATCTCCAGATGACTGGAAAGAGACACCGGCTGATCCAGAGTGTCGCGCAAGAATTGAATGATCTTCTTCGCGGTTTTTTTATCCTGAATTTCAGGATCATCCTCGACCGACTCCTGCGGCGGGGAAACGTCCCGTTTCTCTTTTCCGCCGGCAAGATATTTTTCTCTGACTTCGTAGCGTTTGATCTTGCGCAGCGACGTACGCGGCAACTCTTCGGTCGTAAGCGTGAAGCCCTTCACTCGCTGATATCCGGGCAGGCGGGTGCCAAACTGTTCCAATTCCCAGCGAATCTTGTTTTCGATGTTTGATTCATGGTCCTCGCGGAAACGGGCGACATCCGGCACGATCACCGCGAACAGGACCTTCTCTTCCGTGCCCGCGCCGCCTTTGGCCAACACGCAGATTTCCTTAATAAAAGGGCTCTGCGCATAGAACTCTTCCAATTCTTCGGGATAAATATTCTTGCCGGAACTCAACACGATCACGTGTTTCTTCCGGCCGGTGAGGAACAGATACCCCTCCTGATCCCGGCGGCCAAGGTCCCCTGAATAGAGCCATCCGTCTTTGATCGTCTTTTGGGTAAGATCCTGACGGCGGTAGTATCCGACCATCACATTCGGGCCCCGGATACACACCTCGCCGACCCCGTCCGGACCGGGATCATGAATCCTCACCTCTACTCGGGGAAGAGGGGTTCCCACCGAACCGAACTTCACTTTCCCCGGAGGATTAAACGTGACGACCGGAGAGGTTTCCGTCAGACCGTAGCCCTCAATGAACTCATACCCCAGCGAGGAAAAATCGCGGGCAATCTCCTCGTTCAACCGCGCTCCACCGCTCACCCACATCCGCAGCCGCGAACCGAACGTTTTCTTCACCTTATGCCGGGCAAACAGCGCGGCCGCGGGACGCAGGAACCGGGGCACCCTGTTGATACGTTCGAAGATCTTTGTATGCAGAACCGAAAATAACTGCGGCACCCCGACAAAGATCGTCACTCCGCCTTCGCGCAGTACGCGGGTAAGGACTTCCGGATGGAACGTGACCGGGAAATACACCGTCGCGGCCCCGAGAAAGAACGGTACCAGCAAAGTCACCATGCAGGCATAGGTATGATATAAAGGGAGAAGCGCCAGGAAGACGTCATCAGGCCGGCAAATGCCCAAATCACGCACGCTGAGGAAATTCACGCTCAAATTCCGATGAGAGAGTAATACACCTTTGGGCTGACCGGTCGTACCCGAAGTATAAATAAGGACGGCGATGTCTTCGGGACTCACCTCGGGCAGCGTTCCCAAAGGCTGGGTGTCTTGCACCTCATCGAATCCGGTGCATCCCGACGGCCGGGCGTCAAGCGTCACCACCCGCACCCTGCCGCCGGCCGAATTTACTTTTTTTTCGTACAATGCTCCCGAACAGAACAGGATCTTGGCTTCGCTGTCGGCAACCAGGTTGCCTATTTCCTCCGCGCTGAGATCCGGATCAATCGGCACACAGACTCCCTGTGCGCAGGCGACCGCGAAATATATATACCCCCATTCCGGCCGGTTTTCCAGCACCAGCGCGACCTTCTCTCCCTTCCTTAGTTTCTGCTCATCCAGCCAGGCCGCGATCCGGCGTACCCGGTCGCTGACCTCGGCATAGGAATAGGTGTGCCAGACTTCCCCACGGAACTCACGCACCGCAGCCCGGTCGTGAAACGACTCTTCGGCGTGGCTGAAAAGAGAGACAAGGGTATCTGACATGATTATACGTTAATTTTGCGCAGTGATCGCGCGGCCAGGAACAAAAATACCGTCAAACTCAACAATCCGATCCGATAACGCACCACGCCCAAAGGAGCGCATACCAATAATAGTATACTAAAAAAGACCGGCCCCGCAACCGCGGCGGCATAGCCGATGAACGCGAACAATCCGAACATCTCTCCCAGCCGCTCCTGCGGCACCAGCCGTGCCGCCAGCGCACGGGAAACCGTCCAGGTTGCCCCCATGGCAAGCCCGACTCCCGCGCCGATCACCCAGTACATCCACTCCGCGGCCACAAGTGCGGCGGCGAAAAACACTGCCAGCCACAAAAACAGCACCGTCATGAGCATCCGTTTATATCCCATCCGATCGGAAAGCCAGCCTGACACCATGCTCCCGGCCATGGCAAACACGGTTGAAGAAAGCACCAGCCGAAAGATCTGGGGTTCAGTCAGCCCCAGCACCTGGTCCATATACACCGACATAAACAGGATCAGGGTATTTAACGGACAGAGCACCCAGAACGCCGCGAGAAAAAAATGCCGGATATCCGGATTTTCCCGCCAGTATCCGGCAAAGGACTGAAGCATCGAACGTACGGCGCGTGCCGGTTTCGGAGGTGCCGCGGCGCGCTCCTCCTTTTTTCCCGGTTCACGGACCCCGAACAATGACGGGATCACGCACAGCGCGAATCCCGCCGCGCTGGGCAGAATCGCGGCGTGCTTTCCCTGCTCGGCGGCAATCGGAGTGATCAAGGCAACCGCGATCAACGAACCCACATACCCCAGTGTCTTCCCGAAACCGGATACAATCCCGTATTTTTCCCTGGGCGCGACCGAGACGATCAACGTGTTATAAAACACGACGGCGAACTGCAGAGAAAAATTGGTAAGCGCGAAGAGGATCAGCGCGGCAATAACATTCTTAGTCAACGCCAGCAGAAAAAAGAACCCGGCGGCAAAAACGGTGGCGCCGACGAAGAATTTCTTTTTGGCCCGTGCCCGGTCGGCAAAAGCCCCTGCCAAGGGAGAAAGAAACGCCACCAATACCATGGACGCCCCGAAGGCCGCGCTGTAGAATAACTCCGGGACCTTTTTCTCCATCGTGATCCAGCGCACGAAATACAGAGTCAATACGTTCAGGGTGAAAAATTTCGCGGCGAGATCGTACAATGCCCAGGAAAACACGCGTAATTTTGAATAAGGAACCGTTTGATCTGACATATATTTACCGAATCACGCCGGGCTGTGGACGATCTTAGAACAAAACGCTACTCATGCCGGCGGCTGCGCCGCCATGAATCAATCAGTTTCTTCACTTCCTCATCATTAAGATCATACCAGTTTTCATAGACTTGCGCTACCGCGTAAAAATGAGCCGGACTTTCCAGGACCACTACCCGGTCACTTCCAGCCTCCAGCGCATTCCGCACCTCCTCTCCGGCCACCGGCGCGGCAACCACCACCTTACTCGCGCCCCGCGCCCGGCACATCCGCAGTGACGCCCGCATCGTAGAGCCCATCGCGATACCATCATCAACCAGGATCACTGTACTTCCCCGGATTTCAGGAAGCGGCCGATTATCGCGCAACACCGAGATTCGCCGCGTAATTTCCTGCTGTTGTTCGGCCTTGATCTCGGCAATTGTATCGGCAGGCAGCCAGCCTGAGGCCTCCGGGAAGATATAGGCAGACCCGTCTTCGGCGATCGCGCCGAAGCCTGATTCCGGATTGTCGGGAAAGGGAAGTTTACGAGTCACCAAAAGTGAGAACACCCCGTCCAGCGCCGCGGCGATCTCCAGCCCCACCGGCACGCCGCCCCGCGGTATTGCCAGCACCAGGGGATTGCAGCCGCGGAATTCTTCCAGCGCCCGGACTAATTGCTGCCCGGCGTCTTTTCGGTCCCGAAACATCTTCACTTGCGTCCATTCATCTCTGCTGACGCGCATAGGTGCAAATCAACTCGGCTTCTTCAATGACATGCCCGGTACTGGCTTCCTCCAACGCCTGAGCACCACCTTCAATATCGAAATCAGTGTTCAACGCAAATACCTTAAACCGGTAACGATGGATACCGCTCAACGGACACGGGCCGCGGTAACGCCGTTTGCCGAAGTCATTGATCCCCTGTTTTCCCGGAATAGAGTGTTCATCAATTCTGGACACCGGCGGGATGTCATAGACCAGCCAGTGTACCCTCTCTCCGGGTGATGCGTCCATATCCTCGAGGATAACCGCCAACGTCTTCGTACCCTCCGGCACTTCTTCAAATGCCAGCGGCGGATTCACTCCCTCTCCGTCACAGGTGTACTTCAAAGGTAAAGCGGTATTGGCGGTAAACACGGTACTTCTTACATTCATCATTCTCCTTCCTTTTTCACAAACTATTGTTCCGGGATCCAACATTCGTTATCCAGGATCAATTTTAAAACCCACAGTTCCTCCCCGCGCACCCGTCGCAGCCGCGTCGGGCGCCGGGCTCTGGTATTACTTTAAAAAAAGACCGGTGGGAACACAATCCGATAATTCTCCTTTTCTTTGACTTTATGCCTTATTCGGATACCTCGGAGAATCAAGTCAGATGAATCAAGAAACGGTCCATTGAGCACAGCTGGGCATTGGGAGAAACTAAGAAGAAGGATAAGATTTGGAAAAAGACGGAAAGAAAGGAGGAATGGAATGCGCAACCCTCAAGAAACTCTCCAACACGTACGCGAACAACTGCAGTGGGACTCACGAATAGATGCTTCACACATCACGGTCGAGCTGGACGACGGCTCGCTCGTGCTGAAGGGCACCGTCCCGACTTTTTCCATGGCCGACGCCGCGGAAACCGCGGCCTGGACGGCGGCGCCGGACGCGGAAAACATCGTGAATAAAATTAAAGCAAAACACCTCCCGGCCGAAAACGCGGTAAGCGATGATCAGATACAGAAGACCATAGAGAATATTCTCCGCTGGAATCCCCGCATTGACCCCTCATTTCTTGAAATAGAATGCGCGAAGGGACAGGTCACACTCAAAGGTACGATCGACTCCTACTGGCAGAAACAGCGGGCCGAAGAACTCATCGGAGAAGTATCCGGAGTGGTGCAAATTACCAATAATCTGTCCGTTCAACCAAAATCACGAGTGGAAGACAAGCTCATTTACGAAGACATCCTCGCGGCATTCCGCCGGGACAGAAGATTGAATTCCAGCCGGATCATCGTAACCGTTGAAGACGCGAAGGTCGCCTTGACGGGGGCGGTTCCCGACCGGGACCGGATGAGGATCGCTAAAAATATCGCAGTTTACACCCGCGGAGTGAAAGAAGTAGAGAACAATCTGCGCGTCGAGCATCCGAAAGCATGATCAGCAAAAGGGAAGAATCATCAAGAAGGAACGGAAGGTGCCGGTGTGTGGTCCAGCGGAAGCGGGGTATATCCGCAATCCAGCGCGCTCAGAAAATACAGCGAAAATGAACGAAAAAACACGGCAAACGGGAGCTGGATACTTAACATTAAAATATATAAAAGCACGACAAAAGGGATCCCCATGATGACCGCGTATATCCAGAATCCCGGCATCGCGTTCGTCGCCGAAAAGAGCAAATAGGGCACACCGAACAGCACCAATCCCACCAGCAGAAGGAACAAGAGCACCAGGAGAACGAGCACAAACGTAGCCAGCAGCGTGACAATCCCGAACGCGATCATCAACAGGAAAAATAAGAGGAAATTCTTCAGATCCCCCCGCAGAATCTTTAATCCGATCCCCGCCCCTTCCATGAACCCGCACCGGTCTGCTTCCATGATCGGAATCACGAAATGGTCCGCCAGCGCCTGGATAAGCGCGAAGATGACCGCGCCGATAATCAACAGCAGAATTATCGCGCCGATCGATATGATAATCTGCCATAAGGAATATTGAGCGGCGGCATAAAACACTCCGGCGGCGCGCAGCGAAAAAAATCCCCATACGGCAAGGCCGCCGAAGTATACCAACCATACCGCCATCATCGTCAGTGTAAAGCCAAAAAATGAATTCCCCTGGTGGCGGAACTCCCGCCACGGCACCTTGATCGGAGTTTCATTATGCCGAATCGCGTTAAGCCAGATAAACTTAAACCGGGACGAGATCCACGAAAACAGCAATATAAGAATCAGCGCCAGCGTCAACACAATCGATACGGAAATGATTACCTGCGGAGTGAAGAAATTCCGAAGGAAATTATACGGCTGAGAAAATGCGTCCCGGTGATACGCACCTTGCGTCAGCACCGCGGCCGGGGCGGCAGACGGCTCGTTCTGCTGATAAAATGTTTTCTTCTTCGCCGGTCCGGAACTTCGGTAATTCGAACTGCTGCCGAAATTTCCTCCGTAGCTCACCGCACCGGCGAGGAAACCGATGAGAATCAACTTAAGCCACTTTTTGGCGGAAAAGGGACGGAAAAGTATCTCTTTGGTATGGGTAATGCTTTTTTTGATGAGGTCGTCAAACGCGACTGTATCCAATTCGGCCCTCGGTCTTTGTGGGGGGTATTCCTGTAAAAACAGTATACCCTATTCTCCCGCGATTGGCAACCGTTGTTTCGCTATTGAAAGTCGGCGAATTCCGTTTACAATAAAATAAAAAAGGAGGATTGCATGAAAAAAGCAATGGTATTACTGGCTCCGGGATTTGAAGAGATCGAAGCAGCGACCGTAATCGATATCCTCCGCCGGGCGGGAATCGACGTCACGGTCGCAGGAGTGGGAGCAGGGGAGATCACCGGCTCGCGGAAAGTCCGGATTCTTCCCGACGCCCGGGCTGAGGAGCTCGAACTCACCCAGTATGACGCCTGCGTACTTCCCGGAGGAATGCCGGGCGCGTCGAATCTTGCGGCATCGGACCAGGTGAAGAGAATCCTTCTTCATCTGCACCGTCAAGAAAAGCTCATCGGCGCCATTTGCGCAGCTCCGGCGGTAGTGCTGGCACCGCTGGGCATCCTGGACGGCAAAGCGGCCACGTGTTATCCGGGTATGGAGGAAAAATTCACCGAAACTACCACTCACCAGGAACAACCGGTAGTCAGAGACGGCCACCTGATTACCAGCCGGGGCCCCGGCACTGCGCTCGCATTCGCGCTGACCCTGGTGGATGCGCTTGCCGGGAGAGAAACAAAAGAACACATTGCCGAAGCCACGCTGTTTGGAGGATGAGCGCCCAAGGAAAAGAAGCAGGGATCAGAGAAAAAAAAGAAAATCAAAGAGTTGAATACACACACCGAGACACTTGGTTGTTGCCAAAAGAAATTGCCGCAACCAACACCACGGTTATTCGAGAAAACAGCGGCGGAATTCCTCCGAATCCCACTCGCCCTGCAGACGCCCAGGTTCTGAATGGTTCCACACGTACGTCCACGCCGGGCGCGGACCATTTTCGCTGAGGACTTTTACCCATTTCCGGGTATATTCCCCACCTTCGTATTGGTCGATTTTACGTAATGTAGCCTCATCGATCCCGGACACCAGCAAACCCTGCACTACTCCCTTCTCCTTGACGACGGCCGGATAGGGATCCTCTGTCTGGTCGCCGCGCACGCGGTAACGGCGGTAACCTTGCAGTCGGGCCGGCCGTGCAGGAAACGTTTTGCCTGTAACGTTCCGCATTATTTCCGGAAATTGCAAAGTACCGTACACAAAAAGAGAATATGTGTTCATGCTCGGTTGAAAGGGTTATCCCGAAAGGGTAAAGATCTTTCCGATCCGGCACGAATGCCGGTAGGCGCATTCAAGCAGCACGACCAATAGTTTCATAGGAAATAACACCCGGGTCAATTTCCAGAAACCAGACGCAACCACCGCTGCGCCCCCGCAAAAAGCGCCCCAATTCACCCTCCCCCCATCCAACCCAAGTTAACCTACGCGGTTGAACTTGTTAACCTACGCGGTTGAACTCGGGATGAGGTGCAATTTTACCAGGTAAATCAAGAAAACCTCTGAGTTAACCTACGCGGTTGAACTTGTTAACCTACGCGGTTGAACGCAGGTTATGGGGATGATCCGGAGATGAGCCGGGGATGTTCCGGGGATGTTCCGGGGATGAGCCGGGAACGGTGCGAATCTGCTCAAGAAAGAAAGGAACCCCCCACATGTATTGTGTAATCACATCCCGTTTTTGATATCCGCGGAAGCGTATCGAAAGGCCGTCGGTTTCGAACCGCTCCGGAAGATTCAGGGGCAACAGACGCGCTCCCCCGTCTGTCACGATCCCGTAAAACCCGCCCTCCAGGGACACATACCTGACGGTGCCCCGCAGGGCAGGGGCCTCTTCAGACAGCCATCGGGGACCCCGCAGCGGGACACACGCGCTCAGCACTGCCGCGCCGCAAAGCAAAAGTATTCCGATGTTACGCCGATGAACACTGCTGCGGCGGATGATGCCGTTCATAATGATATATTCCTCCCTGCACCGCGATCCCGAGTACTGAAAACACTATAAATAGGGGTAGCAAGTACGCATCGGCCGCCGGAAAGGATTCGGTACACAGCGCGGCCCCGACGAAAGAACTGATTACAATCAACGCCCAGTCAAAGACCATCACCATAACGATAAGCCCCGCCAGACCGGCCGCGAGAGACCAGAACAGCTCTCCCCGGCTCACCGTTCCGGTAAGCGCATTCATGGCCGAAAGAGACAGAGAGACCCCGCCGAAAAACCCGGCCGCGCCCACGGCAAGCCACTGGAAAAATACCGCCAGCAGAATCCCCGCGATCCCCAATATCAGCGCCAATACCAGCGTCGGCATAGATCCTTCCGGAAACAAACGAATTCCCCATTGCCATCCGGCAATAAAACCCGTCACTCCGACAAAGAGCCAAAACAGTTTTCGGCCAAACAGTAAAACAACCGTTCCGGTCAATAGGTTAATCATCTTTCTCCCTCTCTTTTCCGGTTATTTCTCGTAGGGACAGGACTTTTTTCGGTAGTAATCCTGGTGATACTCTTCCGCGGGATAAAAGGGAGCAGCAGGAAGGACCTCGGTAACCACCGGACGGGAAAACCTACCCGACGCGTCCAGTTTTTTCTTGGACTGCTCCGCCTGATTTCGCTGCTCCTCATTCAAATAAAATATAGCGGTGGTATATTGTGATCCACGGTCCACCGACTGCCCACCGGTATCAGTAGGATCAATTTGCCTCCAGTAAATATCCAGCAGACGCGAATAAGGGATCTGTTCCGGATCATATATCACCTTGACCGCTTCCCGGTGACCGGTTGTGCCCGACGATACCTGGGCATAGGTCGGGTTCTTCACGCTTCCGCCGGTATACCCGGAAACCGCTTCTTGGACTCCCGGCTCGTTCTGGAACGCTTCCTCTAATCCCCAAAAACATCCTCCGGCAAAAATCGCGGTATTCATTTTTTGCTCCTTTTCTTCAACCGCAACGGCACTCGCCGCCCACCCCATGACCGCCAGGACTATCCACAGATATTTCATTCTACCCCTCACTTTTCAGTATACAATCACGCGGGCATACACCAAGGGACGGTTTCGCCTTATTATTGACTTTTTTCTTATTCCCCTTCGTTCCAGGAAGGGCTCATTCTCCGGAAGCGGGCTTCCGGTGCGCCAGAATCTGCTTGAGGGATTCAATGAGACGGCTGGCGTCTGATTTCGAAAGCTCAGCCGGACTTTCTTTATGATAATATTTACGGATAAAATTATGCAAATGATCCCGGTCCCATCCCAGACGCCGGATAAGTGAATCAATGTACATTTTCTGCCGGAAGGTCATCCCAAACCGGTTCACGCGATAGTACTTACTCCTGACGAAATACCGCATCAGCGCGGAGAACTGTTGTTCGGTCAGCTCGCTCGCACTGCGCACACCGGCAACCCGTTCGAGGATATTCCTGTATTCCCGGTCGGAAAGACCGACTTCCTTTTTGATGATATGAATAAGGGCGAGTTTTTTATTGCTTATCCGGGCCATCCTTCTTCTCCTGCCTCTCGTCCGAATCCCGACGAAACAGGAAGGAGTGCCATCCTTCGTCCTCCCGTACTTCGATCAGCGAGAGGCCGCGCTCGTCGAACTCCTGCGCGAACCGCCGCGCGCTGACCCGGGAAATTCCGGAAACCGCCAGCAAGCCTCCGGCAGCAACCGCACTTACGATCTTCTCGCGTTCGCGGATCAGATCATCGGTCAGCAGATTTGCCGCGACAAAATCAAACCGCGGAAGCGACATTCGGGAAAATTCGCCGTGACGCAGAGTACCCTCATAAAGCCCGTTTCGGGAAAAGTTCTCGGCAGCGGCAGCAACCGCATCCCGGTCACAGTCTATGGCGACAATCGTCCGTGCGCCATAGATCCAGGCCACGAGCGAAAGAATCCCGGTGCCGGTGCCGATATCCAAAAATGAGCGATACGCTCCCCCGCACTTACGCAGAAACGCGCACACAGAGCGGGTGGTAGGATGAGTCCCGATCCCGAAACTGCTCGTGGAATCTATCTTTAATCGATGCGTACTATCCCGGTCGTCTTCACACCCGGACGGAACGACCAGAATATCCGGGGTCAGGAAGAACGGCACAAAGAACTGTTTCCAGCGGGTCTGCCATTGGCCGGCATCCAGCCGCCGCACAGTCAACTCACACTCGGCGGGAAACAGGCGCGCACATGCGCTGTGCAGCCGGTGCGCTTCACCCCCCCGTTCGCAAAACACGCTCAGCACCTTGGTGCCCCTGACGTCGGTTTCCACTACGCGCACAAGATCAATTTCCGCGATGACAAACTGGTCCATCAACGAGAGAATCGCCGTGTCTTCAGGCACCGCACACCTTAATTCATAAATCGTTTTGCCGGCCATCACACATTTTTGAAGCGCCGTTCAGCGCAAGATCCGAAGCATTGAATCGTGGATATGAGCATTGGAAGCAACGAGGTATGACTTTTTACGCGGATTCGGCAATCCCCCTTCTTTGTTGGTGACTTTTCCGCCGGCTTCGTGCACGATACACATCCCGGCGGCATAATCCCAGGGACTGAGTTCGAATTCCCAAAAACCCGATGCCCGCCCGCAGGCGATATAACACAGATCGAGCGCTGCCGCGCCGAGCCGGCGCAATCCCCGGATCTTTGATTGGAAAAATTTACGGATATCGTTGAGTGTTTCTTCCATTTCCGGACCGCGGCTGTAATAAAATCCGGTGATCAGCAGCCCTTCCTGCAGATCCTTCACCGGACTTACCCGGATCGGCTTTCCGTTAAGAAACGCTCCTTGCCCTTTTTCCGCGGTGAATAATTCGTCGCGACTCACGTCATAAATCACGCCGAGGATCACTTCATCCTGACACATCAACGCGATCGAAACGCAAAAAATCGGCAGACGACAGGCAAAATTATTGGTCCCGTCCAGCGGATCGATCACCCAACGGTACGGAGAATCGGTCGCAGGATAATGATTTTCTTCCGCGAGAATATTATAATCGTGAAAATCACGGCGCAGAACGGATACCACTTCCTTTTCAGCTTCGGTATCCGCGTCCGTCACCAGATCATAGCTGGAACTCTTGGTGCTGATCCGAAAATTCGTTTCGAAATGCTTGGCGTGTACCGCTCCGGCTTTCCGCGCCGCCTCGATCGCACATTCTATATGTTTCATATTCAGCAACTATACACATATTTTACTTCTTTGTCAAAACCTTTCCCCCTTACGCAAGCAGCCCGCGCACCTTCGCGCGCGGGCCTCACCCTGCATCTATGTAATATTTAAGCAACATGAGCTTTTCTCATCCTGCACTCTCAGTTTACCCGTAGGAGCAGTGCAACACCAGTGACAGGAGCTACTTTTTATTGACTTTTCTCCGGAATATCCGGCAAAAGAAAGGTGAGCGCGCACAAAATGTGCGAAGTTTAAGTTCAAGCATGTCCAGACGGCGGGCGAGACGGGGCATGCGCGAGAGCAAAAGAGAAATCCCTAATATCCAAAACAGCACCGCGGGCCCCGGCGTGACCGCGAGAATAAGCGCGATCACAAAACACACGCCCGCGCCCACCGCGACCGCGAGATGGACGATCAGGCGCTCTTTGCGGTGATAGATGCGGTAATACGACTGAAACCTAGCGCCGGGACTGCCGGCACGGATCACCTGCCACCGCCGCCGCGCGGTTGACTTCATCCTGCGAAACCAGGACACCGCCGCCGCTCCTTACCGGCCCTGTCCCGCAAACATCCGCTCGGATCTGGGCGCATCCAGTATCTCTTTGAGCACTACCGCGTATTTCAGGTTGTCTTTGCGCAGCAACGCTCGCAGCTTCTTTTTAGTCTTCTTCCTGGTTCTGTCCACGGCCTTCTTCCATTTCTGAGATAGATTTACGCATGTCGGTATCGGACTGGATATTCTTCATCCGGTAATAATCCATCACGCCTAAATTCCCTCCGCGAAACGCCTCGGCTATCGCTTTCGGAATTTCCGCTTCGGCCAGTACCACCTTGGCCCGGTTCTCTTCGATCCGCGCTCTCATCTCCTGTTCTTCGGCCACGGCCATCGCCCGCCGTTCCTCGGCTTTGGCTTGTGCGACCTTTTTATCCGCCTCAGCCTGGGCCGCCTGCAGTTCCGAACCGATGTTCCTGCCGACATCGAGATCGGCGATATCAATGGAAAGAATTTCAAACGCTGTCCCGGAATCAAGTCCTTTCTCAAGAACCCGTTTCGAGATCAGATCGGGATTCTCCAATACTTCCTGGTGAGTCTTTGCCGAGCCGATCGTCGTCACTATTCCTTCGCCGACCCGCGCGATAATCGTCTCCTCAGTCGCGCCGCCGATCAGCCGGTCAAGGTTGGCCCGGACCGTCACCCGGGCTTTCGCTTTCAACTGGATACCGTCTCCGGCAACCGCCTCGATGGTGTTTTTCCCCGAACTGTCCGAAGGGCAGTCGATGACTTTCGGATTTACGCTGGTCTGCACTGCCTCGAGCACGTTACGGCCGGCTAAGTCGATCGCCGCGGACTTACGGAACGTGAGAGGAATATTCGCTTTGCTCGCGGCGATTAAAGCCAACACCACGCTGTTGACGTTCCCCCCGGCAAGGAAATGTGCCTCCAACTCGGAGGAAGAGAGTTCCAGCCCGGCTTTAGTCGCCATGATCAACGCCTGGACGATCGTCGCCGGCGATACTTTCCTGAGTTTCATCCCGATCAGCGCTACAAAGGTAATTTTGACTCCCGACAACCGGGCGCGAAACCATAAACCAAAAAAAGAAATCAACAAGGTCAGCAGAAAAAAAAGAAACAGCGCGAGAATAAAGATCACAAAGTTCATGGATTACCCCCTTTTGACTAAAATTCTGTTTCCGCTTATTTCAATGACTTTTACCCGTAAACCTTTTTCGATAAATCCTTCCGCGGAAACCGCGTCAAGCACATCATCGCCGAACTGCACCCGGCCCACGGGCCGCAAATCAGTATAAGCGCGTCCTTCTTTTCCAATGGTCATCGTTTCCATCGCCGAAGGCGGAACCTGATAGCGCGGCCGTTCCTGTTCGGTAAGCAGAGCGAATTTACGTAAGCCGGGAATCTTATATAAATAATTGAGCAGGGCGATCCCCCCGACTACTCCGGCGCACACACTGCCGAGGATCATGAGAACGGTTTTTTGCAGGGTGAAAAAATCCCACGGCTCCCGGGGAACGACATAAGGCGTGAGCGCGAAATACAACGAAACCAACACGCACACCAGGCCCGCGACCCCGGGCACCCCGAACCCCGGGACCACGAATATTTCAATCGCGATCAGTCCGACCCCCAGCACGAACAACAGGATGTCCGCCCATTGGGCCAGATCGGCCACGTAACGCCCGAAAAAGAACAGGGCAAAGCATAGTACGCCCACAGTTCCGGCCCAGCCGATTCCCGGATTCTGGAACTCAACCATCAGCAGCAGGAAACCCAGCGATAACAGCAGAGAACTCACGACCGCTCCGGTAATGAAAGAAGCGAGCTGTTCCTGCCAGGTAGGAAATATTTCCTTTACCTGCACGCCGTCTAAACCAAGTTCTTTCGTTAAATCCGCCCGCGTCGCGACCACTAAAGACGCGATATCGAACTGTTCAGCCTGTTCGGCGGTTAAGTTCAACAATTTCCCTTTTGGTGACACGAGCTCTTTGCGCGTCACTTTCGCTCCCTGCACGTTGTCGATCTGTCGGGTAGTCATATAACGGCTTACGCCGTCCACTTCAACCCGGTACACCTCGATATCTTTATCCACCATGGCCATGGCCAGCTGCGGCGGATAACCGTTCTGTTCGGCCAACGCCTGAAACTTCGCCCGCAAAGCGGACACATACTTCTCGCCAAGCGTTTTCCCTTTCCCGCTCACCGGCGCGGCCGAACCGATTGAACTCCCCCGGCGCATGATGATCTTGTCGCAGGCCAGCGCGATCAACGCGCCGGCGGACCAGGCGCTGTCCTCCACGTAGGCGCAGGAAGGAATATCCGACGCTGATTGGATGAGCTGCGCGATCTCGAGCGAGGCGTCGACGCGGCCGCCGAAGGTATCGATACCGAACAAAAGCAGATCGGCATCCCGGGACGAAGCTTCTTTTACCGCGCGCTGTACAAACCCGGCCATACCGTAGTTGATCTCACCGTGCACGGGAATATACACAACTCTCGATGATGAGGCGTAAGATGAACAGGCCGCAAAGAAAGGAAGGAGCACGGCACCGAGCCACCATATCAGCAATGTCCGGTATTTTTGATCATTCATGAATATCACGGTTGTACCGTCACTGCCGGGATCCTGATACCGGCAGTGCCTATACGCTCTTTATAACGACTGTTCAATCCGTTCCATGATCGACCGGGCGGCGTCTTCTCCTCCGGCAAAACCAACCCGGACCTCAATTCGTGATGTGGTGTGCGAAACGCGGATCACATCAACCCATACCTGTTTGTCGGCGCCGGTAAGACTGCGAAGCTGAGCGGCATTTCGCGTTTCGGTGAACTTTTTGATTTCCATATCCATGTCCCGCAAGCCGGATTTCGCCGCGTCAACCGCTTCGTCAAACGGAACTTCGACTTCGTTGACCAATTTGTTCTGGAGCCACATCGCCGTACCGACACCTCCGGCCGCGCCGGCCACTAACGGTACGCACCCCGAAGCCGAAGCAACCAACCACGCGCACATGATACATACTGCCAGTGTTCGCATGCTCTCCTCCTTTCCTGAGTTTACTCTCGTTCTTTTTCCCGGTTTGTCATCCGGAATATCAAGAAACAGAGAACGCCTCTCTCTGCCTGATTCACAGCGCATGCCATTGAGACAAAGCCCAGAGATAAAGGCCGAACCCGGCGCACAATACCACCGTGGCAATCATCTTGGCCCACACGAGATAATATTTTCTGCTGACCGGAAACCGCGTGTACCGCTCCAAAAGCGTTTTTTTTTCGCTTTCGCGGTACATCTTTCCCCGAAACACTCCCAAACACAGCCAAATGAGGAGTCCACACGCCGCGTGGAGAATCAAAAAAAGGATTATTTTGCGCATCTCTCTCTCATACCCGATTGAACGCGGCGGGAAAGCCGCAGAAACTTATTTTATACGATAATTAACAAAAAGGAAAGGAATTTCAGGAAGACGGCCGGAGTGGAAAATGCCTGCCGCGGGACCCCGCGGCAGGCTCACGCAGCACATTGAAGCAATTATTCTATTTTTAAAGGTTTAAAACACATGAACCAGTCCAGGCAGGTAATGCCTTCCTGATCAGCGGTATCCACTCTTTCTTTCGCCGTGCCGCAGCTTCCCGGCGGCGGCACAATGACCTCTTCTCCGGGCTGCCAATCAGCCGGCGTAGCCACTCCGTGCGCATCGGAATTCTGCATCGCGATCAAAATTCGTTTGATTTCCTGAAAATTACGTCCATTGGAAAGCGGATAGTACAGCAGCGCCCGAATAATACCTTTGGGATCGATAAAAAACACGGCCCGTACCGCCTGAGTGTCACTGGTTGCTTCCTGCAGCATTCCGTATTTCTTCGCGACATCCATCTTCAAGTCGGAAATCACCGGAAAGTCAATTTCGATGTTTTCCATTCCCTTATATTTGATCTTTTCCTTTATGGTGCGAAGCCAGGCAATGTGACTGTAGGTACTGTCAATGGAAAGTCCGATCAGCTTACAATTGAGCCGGTCGAATTCTTTCTCCATCGAGGCAAACGTCATGAATTCGGTCGTACACACCGGGGTAAAATCCGCGGGATGACTAAACAAAATTACCCATTTTCCCTTGTACTCATCGGGAAAATGTATCACTCCTTGAGTAGTTTCGGCGGTGAACGCCGGCGCCTGCTCTCCGATTACCGGAACCCTGCAGTTTACTTGTTGTTCCATCGCTCCTCCTTTTTCTCTGTAACGAATCCTCTCGATATCCCGCGTATTCAACCCCGCACCTCCCCGTGGCCGGCGGGTTCTTTTTTCGTAATAGTTACTATATAGTAACTGTTCCTATATGTCAAGCAAAAAAATATTCTTTGAAACGGAGAAACACAAGAAACCGCTACTTTCTCAGTGGGTAATCCAAAGCAGTACCATTGCGCAGACGAACAGGCTGATCAGCCAGAACCACCATCCGCTCCAGCGGCGGGGACCCTCCAAGGATTCCTCGGGAAAAGAATCCTCTTCCTGCTCGCGCGCCGGCTCCGGTCGCGCGTCTTCGGCGGGCCGTGCGGAAAGAAGCGCGCGGGCCCGCTCCTGATCCTGCGGAGTGACCATCAATCTTACGTAAGGACGGGTAAAATGCAAATGAGGGCGATACCCTCCGCAGTCATCGGCCGAAAGGACCGTGCGAATCCCGTTTTGCTCCAGCAGACCCTTCGCCAGCTCCGCTTGATGACGGTAAAGGAAGGCCCCGGCCTCTACTAATTCCATTTATCCCTCCTGAAAATGAAAAATACGGAAAGGACTCACGCGGCAATGATACCGCACATCGGAAAAAGATGCTCCCGCGTCCGCCGCAAATCCGCTCAATGAAAAAGGAACAGCACGTAAAGAACGCGGCAAGAGAAAACATCCCTGCGCCGCATCCATTTCCTTCTTTCTCGAGCTCCCTAGCGGCCGGGATCGGTATCATGCGCGGGGATATTACGGGAGCGTTCCCGCTCCACCACCTCTAAAAATATGGTCAGGATTTCCGGATCAAACTGGACTCCGCGAAGACGGCTAAGTTCTTTCACCGCTTCTTCATGGGATAACGCCTTGCGGTAAGGCCTCTCGTTGGTCATGGCATCGTAAGCGTCCACGATCGCCAAAATCCGGCATTCCTGCGGAATTTGCCTGCCTTTGAGCCCGGCAGGATAACCTGATCCGTCCCAGGCCTCATGGTGATGATAGATGAACTCGCTGATGTGGGTCAGTTCTTTACTGCGCAGGGCGAAATTACGGCCGATTTCCGGGTGATTTTTAATAATCTGGTGCTCCTTGGAAGACAACGGGCCCTTTTTCATCAACACCTGCTCCGGCACGCCTATTTTGCCCACGTCATGCAACCGGGCAAGCAGAATGAGATTCGCTTTTTGTTCAACCGGCAAATCCATCCGGTCCGCCAACACCCCACTGAGATAGGCCAGGCGCTCGGCATGCCCCTGGACCACAAAATCACGATAACTTAAAGCGGAAAGCAAAAAATCAACGATCTTACTCTTGCGGCTCTTTTTCTGAATCAGCTTGTGTTCATACATATTGTCATCAGCCCTGCGGAACACTTCGAATACGTCCCGGTCCTCCTCATGCGCGGCGGTCGAGACTCCTATTGACACGCTGATGCAGATCTCCGGATTACGAAGGTTATATTCTTCCACCAGTTGATAAAGACGGCTTCGCTTGTCATTCACCGCCTCGAACGGCGTCCCGGGAAGAAGCACGCAGAATTCATCTCCTCCTACCCGGGTAATCATATCCACCTTGCGGAACACCCGGGCGATAATCGCCGCGGTTTCTTTCAGCAGAAAGTCCCCGCTCTGATGACCCAGTGTATCATTAATGAGCTTGAGCCCGTCCACGTCAATGCACATGATACTTAACGGCCGGTAACGCGACAAATCTTTATTCATGAGATTCATCTGCGTTTCGTAATAGAACCGGTTGAAAAACCCGGTCAGAGAATCGTGTACGCTTAAACTCTTGAAATTCTCTTCGTTTTTTCTGATCGTTGAGGAAAGCATACTTTCGGTAAACGCGAACAGCATGAAGATCCACAGCATCGGCCCGAGGATCATTAGGTGATCTTCATAGGCGTCCAGCGCGTCGGTGATCGCGAGCCATTCCAGCAAATTACTGAAATTGTAAAAAACGGTAATGAACAAATACACACACAGCGCGGAATACGCGGCGGCGGGGATTTTTTTCCGCAGGCGAAGAAGACACAGCAGCAGCGCACTGCCCGCACACACAAACGCAATGAAGTCCAATACCGCAATACCGTTCATTCTTCCTGTCCGAGAAGCGAAAGCCGGTCACACCACCACAGCAGCAACAGCGCGCTTACCGTATAGCATATATGTTCAAGAATGTTCAGATATACCGGAAAGAAGAATCCTTCGGCAACAGTACACAGCCAGCCGAGGAACAGGACGAGAAAAGAGCCAATAAACGGCTTTTCATGCGGAATTTTCCGTAAAGAATCCCGGTTGGCTAAAATAAACACCAGCGCGACCGCACTAATCCCGACCATGATCAGTTCACTTTCGACTATCATACATGCTCCATGCACGCAGGGATTTCGGATTCAGAAGATAAATCCGCAGAATTATTATACCGCGTTCTCTCTCCCGGGGAAAGGGTAAATATGGCAGGGCCGTTGCGCCGAGAACAGACAAAAGGCCTCTCCCTGGGAAGAAGGGGGAGGCCTTTTATGTATTTTCGCAGGCAAATTGCCGTTAGACCCGGCCGGCGGATCCCAACACGTATTCGTTCTTGTGTTTGTACATGTCGATGAGCGCCTGCCGCGCCGGACCGAGATACTTGCGGGGATCGAAATCCGCCGGTTTTTCGTTAAAATGCCTTCTGATTGCCGCGGTCATCCAGAGCCGGCCGTCGGAATCGATGTTCACCTTACACACCGCCGATTTCGTCGCGCGGCGGATCTGCTCCTCGGGAATCCCCACGGAATCTTTCAAGGCGCCGCCGTTCTCATTAATGATCTTCACCGCTTCAGCCGGCACCGAAGACGACCCGTGCAGTACAATGGAAAATCCGGGAATCTGTTTTTCCACTTCCGCGAGAATATCGAACCGCAGTTCGGGAGGCACGTAAATGCCCTCCTCGTTTTTCGTGCACTGTTCCGGTTTAAACTTGTTGGCACCGTGGGACGTTCCGATCGAAATCGCGAGGGAATCAACGCCGGTCTTTTCCACGAACTCCACTACTTCTTCGGGCTTGGTATAGGTGGTTTTTTCCGCGACGACTTCATCTTCAATGCCGGCGAGCACCCCAAGTTCGCCTTCCACGGTCACCCCGCGCTCGTGCGCGTACTCCACCACCTTCTTCGTCAATGCGATATTATCTTCGAACGAATGATGCGACCCGTCGATCATGACCGAAGAGAATCCCGAATCCACGCAGGATTTACATGTCTCGAACGAATCACCGTGGTCCAGATGCAGCGCGATCGGGATCGGCTTCAATCCTTTTTCTTTGGCCAGCTCGTTCATCATCGCGACCGCGCCCTGCCCCATGTAGCGCAGGAGGGTCTGATTGGCATACTTCCGAGCGCCTTTCGACACCTGCAGGATCACCGGAGACTGCGTTTCCGTGCAGGCCACGATAATCGCCTGGAGCTGCTCCATATTATTGAAGTTATACGCGGGAACCGCGTACTTGCCCTGAAAGGCATGTTTGAACATCTCTTTGGTATTGACAAACCCGAGTTCCTTATACGTCGTCATTCCTGCTCCTCCTTTCCGCACGTCATTTCTTATTTTCCCCTTCAGTCCTTATAAATTTAAAGGAAAATCAGAAATTTGCAACTGTTTTTTTTAAAAGAGGAGCCGTATTCGTGCGCGCCGGTGAGCCGTGGCACGCTTATCTGGGCACATCAACGTCACTGCCGGACTCAATCACGTCTGCCTGTTTGATCGTATCCACCACGTAACGGGCAACATGCTCCACCGGCACCCCTTCATATCCCGACATGCGGGTTTTGGTTAACGGAGGATTGACGGAGAATATTTTAAGCGCGGTTTCTTTGGCGAGCGCCTGGGTGAATCCCCGCACTCCGAATTTCGTGGCGCAATAGGCGGTAAGATTCTCAAAACCGTGTTTTCCCGAGCCGCTGGAAATATTGATCACTGATTCTCTGATCAGCGGCAGGGATAATTTGGTCATCGTGATCAAACCGGTTAAATTCACCTCGATCTGCTGTCGTATTTCCTGCAGTGACTGATCACGTAAATGTTTCCAGGTAATGACTCCGGCATTATTGACCAGCACGTCAATGGCGCCGAAACGGTCTTTGACCTGCTCCAGAACCCGCTCAATACTCTCCGGTGAACACACGTCCAGGGGAAAAACCAGCGTGTCCGCCGCGCCCCGGTCAAGACAACGTCGCGCCGTTTCTTCTCCGTCATGAGCCTGCTGGTGATAAGTGATCACCAGCCGGGCACCTTCATCCGCACACAGAAACGCGGATTCCCTGCCGATTCCGGTATCCGATCCCGTAATCACCACCACCCGGTCTTTTAAATCTTTCATCCGTCTCCTTTCCCGTAGCCCTAATGTGCATATTTTCCTTATACAAACCACACGCTCCTTCCCCCTGCTCGCGGAAGAAAAAGGAAGCAAACGATGATCAGCGAAACGGTCTTGTCGGTCGATTTGGCAGGTGTGCGCAGTAACTCGCGGGAAAATTTTTTCCCTCTACTCAAAAAGTGCCGCACACAATTCTACAATACTCTCCGTTTGCCGCCGGCCGTTCCACAGGACACGGCCTTGAAAAAAGAGCGGTCCCGCGGCCTGGATCACAAGCCGCAGGGGACCGCTCCCGATCAGCATACGAAATTACTCTTCCTTCTTCTTCATCGGCTGACCGCAGCAACTTTCTACCTGCTGGCCCTCCGGCGCCTGCCGTTGTTCTTCTTTCCCGCAGGCTTCACACACATAAGTTTCTTTCTTTTGGTCATTCGGTCCGCATTCTCCGCACGCCATACTCCACCTCCTTTTTGCTTTCCGCCAATACTCTCTTGTTTATTCACCACTCACCCGGCACCAGCCGGCGGCAACAATTCCCCATATCGCGTTAAAGAAAAACACCATCACCGGCATCAACGCGCCTAACTGCACCCCCCACATTCCCTGATCCATGCGAAAGGGAAAAATGACTAACAACATCACCAGTGACGGAAGGATACTGTACACGAACCCTCGAATCACCCAGCGCTCCCGCATCAAGGGTATCAGAAATATCAATCCCCAAATACCTCCCCAGATCAGGCCGGGATACACGAACGTCACGTTCAACGGCGGAGCGAACTGCACGCCCAGCGCGCCGGTCACCCCGGTAATACCGAATATCCAAATAGCCAGCCGGTTGGCCAACCCGCCGACAAGCCCGGCGGTGAAGGTAATACTTACTCTTCTGATCACGTCTCCCATACACCCCCCCTTTCGCTCACGGATCCCGCATATAAGGATCCTCAGCCGGTATATATTCTTAAGAATAGTATAAGAAAATCACCCCCGTTTCTCCAGTGCGGTTTTCTGCTTTTCCTTAACCTTTTTCCTCTTTGCGCGGCGCAACGGACCGCATGCTTTGAACGCAAGAGAGAAAGGCTGTCCTGGTTGGTCTGGATTTACGTCGGCAGAGAAAGGAGTCTTTTTATTTCAGATACAAACACGTCCAGATCGAACGGTTTATGAATGCAGGTTGCCTCAAGAGATTTGATCTGTTGTTCGAGATCGGGGTCGGCAAAACCGGTAATGAACAATACCGGAATAGGAGGCACGTTCCGTTGTCCGCACAGCTCATTGATCTTACCGATCGTCTCTACGCCGTTCAAACCCGGCATCCGCAGATCGGCAACGATCAGGTCGCACGGTTCCTCCCGTATCATTGTCAACGCGTCTTCTCCCCGGCTTGCCACGCGTACGGTAAACCCTTGAGACTCAAGAAGCCTTCGAAGAGAATGGGTGATTAGCTCTTCATCATCGATAATAAGGATCTGTTTCGGCACGCGTCCTCCCCGGGTTCTTTTCGCTGAGAGTATTATACCGTAAACAGCGCCTCTTTTCTAAAATTTTTCTCCTCCCGATACACGCTTCGGGAACGCACCATACACCGTATTCCCGGGGAGTGTATGCCCTCGATTCTCATCCATCGAACCGTACCAGCCGCGCGTTCACTGCGACAATAATCGTACTGAGAGACATGATCAACGCGCCTATTGCCGGAGCCAGCACAATTCCCCATTGATACAACACCCCGGCTGCGAGAGGAATCGCGATCACGTTATACCCGGTCGCCCAAGCCAGATTTTGAACGGTTTTGCGATGATTCATTACTGAAAGCCTGATAATATCGACGACATCTCTTGGATCATTCTCAATCAACACGACATCGGCGGTTTCCACCGCCACATCCGTGCCCGCTCCAATAGCGATTCCCACATCAGCCTGCGCCAGGGCCGGCGCGTCATTAACCCCGTCTCCCACCATCGCCACCTTTTTGCCTTCGTGTTGAAGTTTCTTTATCTTCTCGGATTTTTTATCCGGTAAAACTTCGGCAAAATAACTGTCCAGGCCCAACTGATCGGCCACAAACTTTGCTGTCGCTTCATTATCACCGGTGATCATCGAAACACCGATATTCTGCTCCTTGAGACGCTTGATTGCTTCTTTTGATTCATCCCTGATGATATCCGAAAGAGCGATAATCCCCTCAACCTTTTGTTCAGCCGCGACAAAGACCAAGGTCTTTCCCTGCGAGGCAATCTCATCGGCCTTTTTCCGCGCTTCATCTGCAGATGAAACTTCGGCGATCTCGAGAATACCTTTATTACCGACGAATATTTGCACATCCCGGACTCCGGCTTTCGCTCCCTTGCCCGGCACGGCTGAAAAATTCTCCGCCTTCGGCAATTTGAGTTTCCTTTCTTTTGCCTTCTTCACAATGCCTTTGGCAATCGTATGCTCAGAGTTTATTTCAACGGCAGCGACTTTCTTTAATAGCTCCTCTTCACTCCAGCCGCCAAACGTAACGATATCCGACACGCCGAATTCTCCCTTGGTTAATGTGCCGGTCTTATCAAAAACGATCACTTTAAGATTGCGCGCACTCTCAAAAGCACTCCTGTTTCTTATCAGGAGCCCGTTTTTAGCCGAAATAGCGGTAATCACCGCGATCACCAACGGTATGGCCAAACCTAAAGCGTGCGGACAGGTGATCACCATGACAGTGACCATGCGCTCAAGAGCGAATACGAATTCTTTCCCGAATAAAAGCCAGCTGATCAGTGTTGCCGCACCAACGGTAATGGCAATCATAGTCAGCCAGAATGCCGCTTTATCCGCGAATCCCTGCGCTCTGGATTTACTTTCACTGGCAGTTTTTACTAGTTCTATCACCTGGGAAAGATAAGAATCTTTGCCGGTCTTGGTCACCTCAACGGTAATGGAACCATCGCCGTTCACCGCGCCGCCGATAACCGTATCGTCTTTCTTTTTGCTTACCGGTTTTGATTCGCCGGTGATGGCCGCTTCATTAACATCCGATTCCCCATCCAGAACTTTGCCGTCAACCGGAATTTTCTCCCCCGGCTTAATACGCACGACGTCTCCTGGGGACAACTGTCCGACTGGCACCTCCTCCAGACTCCCGTCCTCTTTTACCCGATGCGCTTTTGAAGGCATCAGTTTCGCCAGCTCATGGAGCGCGCGTGAGGCTCCCATGACCGAACGCATCTCAATCCAATGCCCCAGCAGCATTACATCAACTAACGTAACCAGTTCCCAGAAAAAAACTTTACCCTTTACCCCCAGAACCACTGCCGCGCTGTAGAAATACGCGACCGAAACAGCCAGGGCAATCAGCGTCATCATGGCCGGCTGTCGCTGTTTCATTTCCCGCATGAATCCTTTAAGAAAAGGCCAGCCGCCATAAAAATACACAAAGGAAGATAACCCCAGTAATACTGTCATATCTCCGGAGAAATGTACGCGGAATCCGAAAAATGATTGGATAAGCGGGGAAAGAATAAGTACCGGCAAGGTAAGAATCAAGGAAATCCCGAATCGTTTACGAAAATCGGCCACCATACGCGCGTGATGAGAACCGTGCGCTTGATGCCTTTTCTGTTTGTTATGGTTGCTCTGTTCGCGGTTTTTCATCTTCTTTCGGAAAATCAGGTATTCATTCGCGCTGCCGCCGCGGCCTTCATCTGTTTTACGATCGCGGCCAAGCCGTTCGCCCGGCTGGGCGAAAGATTAGAACGCAGTCCCGTTCGGTCTAAAAAGTACAATTCCGCGGCGGCAATATCGCGAGGCGGCTGGTTATTCAGCACCCGTAACACAAGAGCGATAATTCCGCGGGTGATCTTCGCGTCACTGTCGGCAACATAGTTCATCCGGCCGTCTCTCATTCTGGGCATGAGCCATACTTGCGACTGGCAGCCGGCAATGGAGTACTCATCGCGCCTCAGTGCCGTTTCCATCGGCGGCAGATCCCTGCCGAGATCGATTAAGTATTCATACTTCTCCATCCAGTCGTCAAGCCGGGCCATTTCTCTGATAATCTGCTCCTGAATCTCATTGATTGAAATACTCGCGTCTTCCCTCATTGCAGACTCCTCGTGGATTTACACTCCCCGCACAGCTCCTGCACCCGGCGGATACCTTCGATCAGCGCGTCCACTTCATCCCGGGTATTGTACAGCGCGAAACTGGCACGGACCATCCCGCCGACCCCGTATTTCCGCATCAGCGGCTCGGCGCAATGCGTACCGCTCCGCACGGCAATTCCCAACTTATCCAGGATCAGTCCGGCGTCATAAGGATGCACGCCGTCGATAGTAAACGATACCGCGCCGTATCTGCGGGAGGGAGAAGCGTACACCGTCACCCCGTCCAGCGCCCGGAGCCTTCCTTCCGCGTAATCCATCAGCCGGCGTTGGTGCGCGCGCACCGAATCAAATCCAAGTTTGCGGAGATAGTGAATCGCTTCCTCCAGACTCAAGGCTCCGGCGACATGCATTGTGCCCGCCTCAAATTTCAGCGGAAGACCGGCATAGCGCACCCTTTCCGGACCTACCGACTGGACCATCCCTCCGCCGGTCCGGTAAGGCGGCAGGATCCGAAGCCACTGCTCTTTGCCGTAAAGTACGCCGATGCCCGTATCCGCGTAGAGCTTGTGTCCGGAAAACGCGAAAAAATCACAGTCAAGCGCCCGCACGTCAACTTCGAAATGCGCCACCGCCTGAGCTCCGTCAAGCAATACCGGCACGCCTCTGGCGCGAGCACGGCGGATCACTTCTTCCACGGGATTGCGTACTCCCAGCACGTTGGACACGTAAACCAGCGCGATCAGCTTTGTGTTCTCCGTGATAAGCCGGTCCAGATCTTCCACCCGTAACCGGCCGTTATGCTCACAGGGAAGTACCTTCAGAGCGGCCTGCCTGCGCGCGCATATTCTTTGCCAGGGAAGCACATTGGAATGGTGCTCCATCCCGCTGACGATAATCTCGTCTCCTTTGCTCAAAAAATCGGCCCCGAATGAATCGGCGACCAGATTTATCGCGTCGGTCGTTCCCTGGGTAAACACAATTTCCCGCGTACTCCGGGCATTGAGAAACTGCCGCACGGTTTCCCGCGCGGCCTCGAACTCGCCGCTGGCCCGCTCGCTTAATGCGTGCACTCCGCGATGGATATTGCTGTTGTTCCGGGTATAAAAATCAACGATACGCTTCACTACCGCACGGGGTTTCTGGCACGTCGCGGCATTATCCAGATAGATCAACGGCCGGCCGTTCACGCGGCGGGCCAGGATAGGAAAATCCTTACGCACCTTGTCCACGTCCAGTACCTGAGCGGTGTTTATCTTTTTGTAAGTTGTACCAGTGAAAACCATCGGTTCTCGTCCGTATACATCCGTCGTATCATCAACCCCGCGTCAGCCGCCATCCGGGCAATCTGTTTAGGGGTGAACTTATGCGAATTTTCGGTATGGATCGTTTCTCCTTCGGTAAGTTTGAGTTTCCCTTTCACGTGCGGACAGCGCACTTCCATATCGCCAAGTGCCTGCAGATGCATTTCAATGCGGCATAACGTTTCGTCATAGAACGCAAGATGCGCAAAACGGTCCGGATCGAAATCGGTCCCGGCGATACAGTTGACCACCCTGAGAATATTCCGGTTGAATTCCGCTGTTACCCCCTGACTGTCGTTATAGGCCCGTTCAAGAACATCCTTCTGCTTGGTCATGTCCAATCCCAGCAGCAAGGCATCTCCCTGCCGCATTACCCGGCATAAAGAGCTCAGATACTCCACTGCTTCATCACGGGATAAATTACCCAGCGTACTGCCGAAAAAACAAAACAGCCGGTCCTGCCGGCTGGGAAGCAGTTCAAATTGACCAAAGTCGGCCACCAACCCCTGCACCGCAATTCCGGGAAACCTCTTCACCACCGCGTGGGCCGATTCCCGCAAAGCCGCGCCACTGACGTCCACGGGAATATATCGAATCCGCTGCCGCCGCGGTGCAGGTACCGCTTCCAGCAACAGCGAGATCTTCGAACAGTCGCCGCTGCCGAATTCTATTACGTCACCTTGCTGAAGAAACCCGACTATATCTTGGCGCATCTGCTTCAACAAGTTTTTTTCGGTACGATTCGGATAATATTCCGGCAGGCGGGTGATGTGTTCGAACAGTTTCGAACCGGTATCGTCATAAAAATACACGCTGGGAATCTTTTTCTGCGGGGCACTCAGCCCGTGAAGGATCGACCACAGCGTACGGTTCTCGTTTTTTTCGCGAAGACAGTGACGTATCTCCACTGCCGAAGCCGGGCATGAAATATGAGATGAACTGCTCATGCGACAGCGCGGTCTTGCTCCTCGAAGGTTCGCTCCGGGATCCCGGTTTCAAAAGGGTTCTTCTCGTCGTTGCTCCATTCAAACCACCCGCCGTCGAATACCGAAATCCGCGGCCAGCCCATCAGCCAGGCATGAAAAAAGGCCTCGCTTCCTCTCCAGCCGGTGCCGCAATAAAAGGCGTTCCGTTTCTCCGGTGTGATCCCGGCGTTCGACCACATCTTTTCTATTTCTTGATATTCCCGGGCGGTATGATCAAGATTCCGGTAATTCTCCATATGATAGGCGTCACTGCCGCAATTTCCGAACACTGCCCCGGGGATACGGCCTTTTTTCTCGATATAGTGGTACCCGCTCACCTCTCCCGTGAACTCCCGCCAGCTGCGCACACTCACCAGGTTCTGATCTTTTTCCCGCAAGATCCGTTTCGCTTCCGCTATATCCACCGCCAATTCGGGCCGCGCCGGAATCGCGCCGCCGAAATCAGCGGCCGGACGCGGTTCAACCGCCTCCCGGACGATCGAAAAACCCGCATCCCGCCATGACTGCAGACCGCCGTTCAATATCCGCACGTCCCTGACCCCTGCATACATCATCAGGAACGCGCAGCGCATCGCCGCCAACTGACCGGCGCTGCTGCCCGGGAACGGATCACGGTTATCCGGGAAAGAAAACCGTCCATACAGGATCACCGTGGTATCACGGGTAATCCCTAAATGCGCGAATGCCTGTTTCAATTCCTCAGGAGAACGGCGATTCCAGGTCTGAGGTGATTCCAGCATATTGGTATCAAGAGGAATCGCTCCGGCAATATGTCCCTGGGTATAGGCATCGGGATTGCGGTAATGGGCATGGGCCAAAACGAACCGCTGATTGTCGTATTCCGGCGCGTGTCCGTCCTTGAGCAATTGTGCCAGCCATTGCGCGGGCACTAACTGCCGGTACCGTGCCAACCTCTCTAGCGGTAACTGCCTGTCCGCGGACCATCCGGGAACGAAGTCATGATACACCGCGATATTCTCATACCCGGCCCGAAGGAACTGCCGGCCGACTGCCTCTGCTTCTCCGGGATGATACCCGTAGAGTACGAGCGGCTGTGCAGGCCGGATGCCTTTCGCCCGGACGATCTCGATCCAGTCGATATAATCACGCCATTTCGCGGGAAGACTTCGCGCGCCCGGGATATGGCCGCCACGCGCCTCCCCCCGGAGTTTCCAGCCGTTGTAGGCATCCACCGGACGCACATCGATTATCTGCGTGCGCTTATCGTTGAGCCGGTCACGAAGCTGACGGGTAGATATCTTTTTCCAGGGAGTCGTAATGCCTTCTTTGTTCATTGTGCCTGAGAATAAAATTTGTTTTTTGTAAATGATTATACTGACCTCTCTTGGGAAATACAGATGCTGAAACCTGATTCTTCTGACTTTATTCCGCCCTGCCCGCGCCTGGCACACATCCGGATACCGGCGGGAAACAAATCAAAACTTCATACTTCCCGCACATATACCCTCTCCCCTCTTACTTCTTCCCTCTTACTTCTTTCTTCTCCCCCTCCCTCAGCAGGTCAGATGAAACGCCCCTGCGACCCGTTTCCCGTTCTGTACATACCGGTTGAACATCGGGCACATATCATCCGTCGTACCGGAAATGAGTTCGATATTTCGTTTTTTGAGTTCCGAACCGGTTTCGGGAGGGATCCGCAACCGCCCGAACGCGCCCTGCCCGACAACAAGTATGTCCGGTTTAAACTGAAACACGGTTCGCAAATCGTTCGCCGACAACGCGTGGCCCTGCTCCCGCCACCAGTTCGGTTCAATCTTGTCCGGATAGAGGATGAGATCTTTCTCAAAGGTATTCCCGCCGACCTTCATCCTGCCGAAAGAATACCCTTCAATTTTCACCTGTTTTTTTGGGGACCTCATTTGGTAAAAACGCCGGGCAGACATTCCTCCTTCTTTATCTGCCGCGGTCGAAATTCGTCAGGACGGCACTCTTTTGGAAACCGATTGGAAGGGGTTCACTTA
>WJJJ01000006.1 GCA_014729775.1 Candidatus Omnitrophota bacterium
CCGGTGGAAGAAGACGGGCGTCTCCATGACGCCCGGTTGAGAGAAAATTTTATCGAACGGATTTTCGTAATGCACCGCTGGCATGAGCTGAATGCAAAACGGAAAACCCTCTCCTCCCTCATGCACTTTCACGCGCGGCACAAATACGTACTGATGGCGCATTGTCCCGCCACGCTTAAGGAACTCGGAACGATGCTGGCTCAAGGGAAACCCCGCGCCCCCGCCGAACTACACCGCGCATATTTCGAAAGATTCATCGGCGCCCTCGCGAAAATCGCCACGATCAAAAAGAACACCAATGTACTCCATCATCTGATGGGCTATTTCAAACAAAACCTCGATAAAGAAGAAAAGACGGAATTAAAAGATCTGATCGCCGGATATCACGCGGAACTGCTGCCGTTAATCGTACCGGTCACGCTGGTCAATCATTACGCGCGAAAGTACAAGCCGCTGTATCTGCGGGACCAAATTTACCTGCAGCCGCACCCGCTGGAGTTGATGCTGCGCAACCACGTATAGCCCCCTCTCAATCCATCCTCCCTTCCCCCGCACTCCTCTTTGCGGCATTTTTTTATTGTACATAAAAAGTGTGTAGAAGTGGTATAATACGGTCGAGGCAATCTTTGACGGAAGGACGAAAAAAACTGAAGGAGGTGAAGCATGCAGATCTTAAAGATCATCCTTTCCATCATCCTGCCGCCGGTGACGGCCTACCTGCAAGTCGGTCTTACCAAACATTTTTGGATTAACATCATCCTGACACTGCTGATGGTCATCCCCGGAATGATTCACGCGTTGTGGCTTGTGCTGACGGATAAAAAGGCGTAACCCTCATTCCCGGGGTCCTCAGGACCCCGGGAATTCTTCTCTCACGCTCACGTAAATACTCCGGCAATACTCAATCGGTCAGACACGCAACTTCCGGACACACGTCGATATCCCCGGGCGAATTGACGACGATTTCCGGACCGTGGTATTCTTTGATTCTGCCCCTCACCTCAACGCACTTCCCGCGATAATAGGTTTCGGGATCGATGTTTCTTTTCTCGAAGCCCTGCAGGGAATTCTTGAAGATCACCGCGGTAAAATCGGTTCTCCAATCGGCACCGAAATTGAGGTAGACGCAGTGTTCCGATTCTCCGGTACTTTCTACCCGCCCGCGCACCGTACGAAATCGCGCGATATGCTCATGGGCGCGGGAAGCAGGAATGAGTGTCATTTCAGCCCACAGTCCCCGTCCCGCCTCCCGCGCCGCTCGCTGCGCCGCGGTAAACTCTTTCGTGTATTTGACATTCGGCGGAATCGTCAATAATACCGCATACCCTCTCGTTAACAAAGCTTTATTGACGAATTCATCGCCGGAAAATACGTATCCCAGCAAACGTCCGTACTTATCGGTCTTTTCCACGTCAAACTCAACCCTCACTCTCTTGTGCTCGACCAGACCGCGGTTATACTCCAACGCGCGGAGCGCGTACGGTTCAGGCGCGTATACAAAGTCCGTTCCCCGTTTGACGCGCACTTCAGGAGTATCCACCCCGATATACCTCAGCAGACGTCCGTTTTCCAAACGCACGGTATCGCCGTCGATCACTTCTGTAACGTAGATATTCCCGTAGTCAGGCGGGATGAGGCAGGAAAGAGAAAGGAAGAGAAAGAAAAAAAGATATTTTCTCACTCCAGATCTTCAATTATATTAAAGAATACCTTCTGCGCGAACTGAGGTTTGGGCAACAGCAGTTTCCTGGCCGATACTTTCAACCGCTGCATTTCGGGAGTGATGGTGTTAATTGCCACGGTCACGTCATACTCCAAAATCCGCGCTTTTAAAACTCCTTTTGATTCGTTTCTATTCACGATCTCCGCCTCCATGTCCTGGAGGGTAAACAAGGCTTCATCCCACAACGCCCGGTATTCGGTTTTAATATTTCCGCTCGCCGAGTCGTTGCCCAGCGCGTAACCGGTCAGGATACCCGCCCCTACCAGTACCGGAACGCATCCGCACACTACGCACGCCCCAATCGCCAAGGCCGAAATCACTTTCATGATTTTTCTCCTGTTTCTGCGTTTTCGGGAATTACGCCGGCCCGCGTGCGAAAAAATCTTCTCAACAGTTCTTCGCCCCTGATTCCGGCCGCGGCAGTTCCCTGACTCTTCTCTTCCCCCTTCTGCACTGAAGTCAGCAGTAGTATATCAAATGTTATTTTTTTTTGCAAGAAATCAGAAAATACCGGGTGGCGGCGGAAAATATCCCTCCATAAATTCTCCTCGCCCGGTCCGACCCGGACCGCACGCAGAACACATTCGGGTGCGCCTCCCTCCTTCCTTTTCCGCTGATAACAGATCACTGCGGCACCTTCCGTTTTCTGCGCATATCCCTCAGGATCAGTAAACGTTCCTTTGAGAAATTCCGTACCCGGTAAAGGATCCCCGGCAATCATCACCTTCGGTCGATCATCCAGAAAACGAGCAATCTCTCCCAGCACCTGGGCTTCGTCAATATCCGGCACCCACACACCCCGCATGGCCAGCTCCCGTTCCAGCGGCTCACTGCCGCGGAACACCACCGCGTCAATTCCGTAACCGCGCGCGGCGGATACCAGTTCCTCACGGTCATCAATGTACACGATATCGGCATACCGCGCTTTACCGGCATCCTTTAAACGGGAGTAGATTTCCTGTTCCGGTTTTACCGATTTGACCCGGTACGAAAGAATATGGGTCCTGAACAAACCGAACACGTGGGGGTATCGGGCGAATAAAAACTGGAAGTGCGGTTCGCAGATGTTTGAAATGAGATAAAGCGGATACACACGGCCGAGACGTTCGGCCAGCCCGATCATTTCCTCTTTGGGAGTAAATATATCCGACCAGATATCCAGGAATTCTTCGTACCCGATATTTGATCCGAACCGCTTTTGGAAATCACGGTAAAACTCAGACGCCGACACAAGACCCTTTTCGAAACCGAGCGAAAAATCGGAAGAGAGGATTTCTTCGATCAGTTCGGCCGCCGTCACCTTTACCCTGGTCTGGAGACGGTTTAACGCCAGCGAATAATCAAAATCAAACAATACCCTGCCCAGATCAAACGCAATTATCTTCTTCATGATCCGTTATCCCCTTATACTGACAAATGCAAGCGGCGCACTCGTGAGCGCAAAAAAATCACCGCTTCAGAAATTACCTACGCGCAAGAAAAGGAAAAAAATCAGGACACATTCAGCTGCAGGAATTTGCGTAACCGCTCCGGCATAATCCTCCGGACGGCATGCACCGGTCATTGAACCGCTTCGCGTATCGTTTCTATTCGGTGAATGACCTGATTCAGATTCGGCGGGATGTGAACCGTGGAAACGAGAATATCTTTCGTTCGTCCGTCGAGCGTGAAAGTAATCTTTATACTGCTCCACCCGAGCATGCGTTCGCTTCCGATATATTCATCCTTCAGCGAAAACACATCGGCACTGTGCACTAACGCCTTCAACTGGTCAAATTCCTTTTCCGAAAGCCTCCCTACCCGAATATACGGACACTCCTGCATCGGAGACACGCATCCGCTCTCCTCCACCATCACATCGCCGTATTCGGTAATATGCACTCCATAAGCCGACCGCGGATGCCCGTCAATCACCGAATATGTAATATGCATGGACTGCGGCAGTTCCCCGGCGGCGATGCCCCGGTCTTCCGCGGCCCGCGCGCCCTGCAGCGCGCAACCCGCCACACACATTCCGACGGCGATTATTCTCCCGATTACCCGTTTCATCAAAGACGTCCTTGTGCGCTACGAAATATGCGGAGCGACGAATTTTTCCAGATCTTCCTTGCTCGTTGCTCCTATTTTTTTCTCCATGATCTTTCCGTCCTTAAACAACAAAAGAGTGGGAATACTCATCACCGTATACTGAGTAGCGATCTCCGGAGCTTCATCCACGTTCAGCTTTCCTACTTTTAATTTTCCTTCGAATGAAGAAGCGATACTTTCGACCGCGGGCGCTACCATCTGACAGGGACCGCACCACGGCGCCCAAAAATCCACCAACACGGGAACATCGGACTGCATTACTTCCTGGTCGAAATTCTGTGTTGTCAAATTCACTTCCATAGATCCTCCTTTTTCTCCCGCTCAAGCGTCAAATCATTTCTTTTTTTTCTTTTCGATCTCTTTGGTCATCTTTTTTATATCGTCCACGAGATCCGTTACCTTTTTGGTCTGTCCCCAGCGGCTTTTCGGCAGATGCGCAACAGTCTTTCCAAGAGTATAATACGCTTTTTCTCTTTTGAGAGACTCCGAAAGCTGCTGTGTTTTCTCAATCCCTCTTTCGGTCATGCTCTGCAGCTGCTTTTCTCCCTGGGCAATCATTTTCTGCGTCTGTTCGCGGGCTTTCTCCAGGTCTTTCTTCGTCTTAGGCCACACTTTTTCGACTACTTCTTTCCACTTTTTTTGTTCCATGTTCCCTCCTTCTTCAGTTATTGTATCATACCGGTCATCATTTGTAAAAAACACAAAAAAGCGGATTATTGAATCTTCTTGCCTTCACGGTAAATATATTTCCCGGCCACTCTGCCGTCGTGATTACAAGCGCATCCTGTCGCGAGAGTACTGCTTCTTCAGCCCGTGCGTCCGTACGTGGCCGCTGCCGACTTTTTGCGGCGCAAGTCTTCGAATCCGATAGTTCACGGGCATATTATATCAGCAGCTCAAAAAGGGAGCAAGCGAGAGAAATAGCGCAAATCGCCTTGAAGCAGCGAGGAAAAATATGGTACATTTTAAGCACCTACTCATTACTTCCCTCGAAAGAGGGAACCATAGACGCGGGGAGCCTGGGGGCTCCCCCTCTTTTTTCCCTTCATTTGTCCACCCCGGGGGTGGACAAATGGGATTAAGAGATCAGGGATTAAGAAGCAAGAATTCCACTCGCCTTTATCGCTGTACCGCCTGAATCTCCTCGATCTCCTGTAAATTCACTTTGTAAAATACCGTGGGTTCCACCAGCGCGATTCTCATTTCGTCGGACACCCGGCCTTCTCTCAGCCGTTCGATCACCTTATCGGCGATCAAATGCACATGCTGATCATCCCAGATCCGGACAAACCGCTTGAAATCCTTTGCATCCCCGTGAATAATCGCGACCTCTCCGTAAATATGGTATCCTTTGAGCGCTTCGGTGTCATAGGCGGAAAAAGACACATAGGGATTCCGGCTGAGATTTTCATAGGTTGTGCCCAAAATATAATCCATCAATACCACATAAGCATCGGTGGCGAACAAGACCATCTTAATCGAAGCGTGCGGCTCATTCCGCGCGTTCGCCGTGGGTACCGCGATAAAACGCTGTCTGTCGAGAAACTGAATCGCCGCTTTGACTAAATGCGAATTCTGCATCTGCTCCCTCCCTGTATATGTATCGCCTCCTTACAGGATATTTTAATACAGATCGGGAATTTTTTGAAGGGGAATACTCGACCGCAAAAACTACAACAGAAGATCGCGAAGCCGGAACCAGGAAAAAGCAAAAAAACACGCACGGGAAAAATTTGGTAAGGAATCCAAAAAGCCCTTTACCTCTAGGAGAGGAGAACAGATTGCGCCGAACGTTACACGAAGGCCGCCCTTATGAAGTGCCAGACGAAACACCTCACGCCAATACCCGAAACTCACCGAAACATGCATCCGCCAAAGGATTCAAGAACATGAAAAACAGTAGGAGAGATACGAAAGGTTGGAAGGAACGCGCATCTGCGCTCTGACACTTTGGTGGAGGTGGCGGGAATCGAACCCGCGTCCTCAAAGGTTTCACGAAAAGCGTCTACATGCGTAGTTGCTCTTCTGGTCTTTCCGGCAGCAGCTCCGGACAACAGGATTTACTGCCGGGCATCCTCGTAAGGTTTCGAAACCGTATCCCAAGGACGGACACGGCTCCTAGCCCCAATAGCTGAACCCATGCGTTTCCTTGGGGCGAAAAACGCACAGGACCCTGCGTTAGCTTAACGCAACCGCAGGAGAGGTTACATATGCATTGTCTGCATTTGTAGTTTGTACGCCCCTCACAGCTGGCATACCCGCTGGCACGCAACTTTTCACTCTGCCTTCGAGTCGAGCCCAAATCACCCCCGATTTCCAAAGATCCATTCTTATATTACCACATAACACGTTCTCTTTCAAGAAGTTTGGAAAAAAGACTTGAAAAAACCGCCAGGAATGTTAATATCTACCTATGTTATACAAATTCCGCAATTATATCAAACATATCGGCTCGGTCCTGGTCGTAATCGTCATTGCCGTATTTGTCTTCTGGGGAGCCCTTTCCTACATGCGCCGCGGTGAAGTTGATACCGTGGGCACCATCGGCGGCCACGAGATCACCCGCACCGAATTCCAGGAATACTACCGGATGGCTCAATTGCATTACGATCTGGTAGTACCCCGGGAACAACGAATGACGGTTACTCCCCAGAATATCTATTCCAAAGCCTGGGAATTTCTGCTGATCCTTTGGAAAGCCCGGCAAGAACAGATCAAGATCAGCGACCAGGAAGTAGTCGATATGATCCAGCTTCTGTTTTATCAAAACCGCGAGTTCGATCCGCAACAGTATGAGCGCTTCGTCCGCAGGAATTTAGGAATGGAACCCCGGCTATTCGAAGAATACATTCGTAAATTCATAAAAATTCAAAAAGTGGAAGAAGAATACATCGACGTGGAGATCGCCAAAAAGGAAGTACGGGAATTGTTCCGAAAAGACACCCAGAAAGCAAAAATCGCCTACCTTATTCTTCCCTATGACGAATACAAAGAAAACCTCACGGCTTCCCCGGCCGAGATAAAAGAATTTTACGAAAAGCATCAACCGCAGTTCGAGCAGGAAGCAAAGGTGAAAATCCGCTATCTCGTCCTGAACGAAGACACGCCCAATTACCGGCAAATCCTTCAGGAATCTCAGCAGGTTGAAACCCTGACCGCGCTGAGCGAAAACCATCCCGTCGAAATTCAAGAAACCGGTTATATCGGCATCAATGACCCGCTGGCCGGCATGGGCTGGCAGCAGGCGGTAAACCGTATTGCCTTTCAGCTTGAAATGAACGCAATCAGTCCTCCCCTGCGCCTTCAGGACGACACCGTACTGATCCAAAAAACAGGAGCACAACCGGCAGCAATCCCTCCTCTCGAAGAAATCCGCGCAGAGGTCAAAGAAAAAGTCATTCATGCCAAGGCAGTGGAAAAAGTCGCTGACGAAGCGAACCAGCTGCTGGCGAAACTCAAAGAAGAGAAACAGCCCAATTTACCGCGGCAGGCCGAACCGCCGCAGCGCCGTTTCCAGGAAACCGACTTTTTCGGCTACCACGATTACATCGAAGGAGTCGGGCTCGACGAACACGTCAGTGAAATCGTGTTTTCCTTGAAGCCCGAGGAAATCCATGACGAACCGCTGATGCTCATGAAAGGAGCGTACATTATTCAGTTACGGGAACTGACTCCGTTCGCTCAGGATGCGTTCAAGGAGCAAAGGGAAGAATACGAATCCACGCTGTTCCGCCAAAAATACCTCGCCGCGAAAACAGAAATGCTCGCTTCTCTTCAACAGGACGCCGATCTCGCCATCACTGCGCCGTCACTGTAGAGGCTTTCTTCTTGCCTTTTTCTCTCTTATTTCTTACTTCCGATCTCTTATATCTTATCCCCTACGTCTTAATTCTTCCCTCTCCCTTTCCCGCATCCAGACTCCGGCATCACGCATCCAGTATCAAGGATCTGCTTCCGGCTCCCCTCCCCGGGGTAGACAGGGAATAAATAAAAAAGAGCACGTCTCTTTTGACGTGCTCTTCTGCTCTCCACTCGTTGCGAAACGCTACTATTCTTCGACGGAAATCGCGTCGACCGGACACTGCGCGGCAATATCCTGAGGATTACACGACGTGCATTCACTGTCCTTTGCTTTGGCAACACCGCCGTCGGCCATTTCAAAACAATCAGGGCACATACTCACACACAATCCGCAGCCTACACATGTGCTTTCGTTTACCGTTACCTTTGCCATCGGAAATCCTCCTTACTTTTTAGGACTTAACCCGTAATATTCGATGTTCTGATCCGCGACAGCCTGCACCTCTTTGAGTTCTTCGGGATTTTTCAACAGGTGTTTGAACCGTCCCTGGGTTTTCAGATATTCCTCCACCGGCTTGGGAGAAACGATCTTGGTCACGTTCGTCAGTTTGCCGTTTTCGTATTCCACCAGCGGATAAAGACCGGTCTGCACCGCCAGCCGCGCGATGGATATCGTCTCTGCCGAATCTGATTTCCAGCCAAGAGGACAGGGAACGTGTATCTGCAGATATTTCGGCCCGCGCAGTGACAAAGCTTTTTTTACTTTCCGTTCGACGTCTTTCGGATTCCCTACGGACGCGGTCGCCGAGTAGGGTATTTTATGCGCGGCGCAAATCTCCACCATCGGTTTTTTCGGCCGCGGGTTCCCCGCCGAATACTTCCCGGTGGGTGAAGTCGTGGTATGCGCATTGAACGGAGTCGAGCCGCTGCGCTGAATACCGGTATTCATATACGCTTCGTTATCGTAGCACACGAACAGGACGTCGTGCCCGCGTTCCAGCATGCCTGAAATCGCCTGGAGCCCGATGTCGCCGGTCCCGCCGTCTCCGGCCTGCGCGATCACGCGGATCTCCTCTCTTTTTCCGGTATGCGCAAGCGCGGCCTCGACGCCGCTTGCCACCGCCGCGGAATTCTCAAACAAGGAATGCACCCAGGGCAGACCGAATGCCGTTTCCGGCGCCTTGGTGGAAAATACCTCCAGACATCCGGTAGAATTCGCTACCATTGTGTTTTTCCCCGCGGCGTTCATGACGATCCGTACCGCGATCGCCTGTCCGCATCCCGCGCAGGCGGTATGTCCTGATGCGTAGTAGTTCTCGTCAAAATGTCCTTTTGCCATAGCGTTCCTTTGTTATGAAACCCGGAATTCCTCCCAGAGCAGTTCCGGTTTAATATCGATAAAAGTACAGCTTTTTTCTTCCTTTCGCGCCAGCTGAAACATGGATTTGATCGTTTTCCGGGTAATATCGCGTCCTCCCAGTCCGGCAACGAATCCGTTCACCTTTTTATCCGGCACCGCGGCCTTCACTTCCGTGTAAAGCGCGCCGTCGGACCCGAGTGAAATATCCTTATCCAGAACCCCGATATGCGTCGCGTTTTTCAGCGCCTCCCGCACCTGCTGTTTGGGAAACGGACGGAACGTGACCACTTTCAGTAATCCCACCTTTTCCCCGGATGCCCGGGCGTCATCCACCATGTCCTTAACCGACCCGCACACCGATCCCATCGCGATTATGATTGTTTCGGCGTCGTCAGTCTTATATGGTTCGACCAGCCGGACGCTGTCCCGCCCGGTCAGCTTTTCATAATCACTGCCCACCTGCGGAATTTTTTTCAGTACGTCCTCGAAGGTTTTATGAATGGCATAGCGGGTTTCCATGTATACGCTCGGATCACCCAGCAGGCCGAAACTCATGGGATCATTCACATCAAGTTTAAAGGGAGGGGTATACGGAGGCAGGAACGAGTCCACGTCTTCCTGTGAAGGGATATCTACGATTTCCATCCCGTGAGTAAGGATGAACCCGTCCACGCACACCATCACCGGAAGCATTACTTTCTGGTCCTCGCCCAAACGATACCCGGCAATGACCAGATCCACCGCTTCCTGGTTGTTCTCCGCGTACAGCTGAATCCATCCGGAATCGCGCAGCGCAATTGAATCCTGCTGGTCGTTCCAGATGTTAATCGGCGCCGATACCGCGCGGTTGGCGCAGATCATCAGCACCGGCAGACGCATCCCGGCGATACAGTACACCACTTCCCCCATCAACAACAGCCCTTGTGAGCTGGTACAGGTAAAACTGCGCACCCCGGCGTTTTCCGCGCCAAGCACCACGGACGCGGCCGAATGTTCGCTTTCTACATTGATCGCCTCGGAATTCAATTCGCCGTCGGCGACGAACTGGGCCAGATGTTCGACAATGTGCGTCTGCGGAGTGATCGGATACGCGGCAACGACTCCCGGGCGGCACAGTTTCGCCGCTTCCGCCATTGCCCATGATCCTTCTATGAACTTTTTCATGTATCCCCTTTATCTTCCTTTGTATCCTCTTCGTCCTGGTTCGGCACCATTATCACGTCCTTTTTCGGACAGATAAAGGCGCACAATCCGCATCCCTTACAATAGTCATAATCGACGGTAAACTCATTTTTTCCGGTCCCTTCCACGCACCCTTCGGGACACACGAATTTACACAGCCCGCAGGCGATACATTCCTTGCCCAGCATTTTCGGTCGCTGGGTCGATCTCCAGGAACCGGTTTTATTCTTCCGGGACGTCTTTGCCCGGCTCGCAAGCACACTAAACATTTTCGTATCCTTTCTTCACGGCCTCGACATTCTTCTCCTGCACCTGCGGCTTTCCTTTAAACCTGCCGCTCACGGCTTTCAGTACCGAATCAAGCTTCACTTCTCCGGTAGCCTTAGCGAACGCCCCCAGCAGTACCGTGTTGGCGAACGGCCGGCCGATCACATCCATGGCGATCTTTTCCGCAGGCAGGGTGTAGATTTTTACACCTTCGACTTTCGGCAACTGCGTGGATTCCCGGACCGCGACAACCGCCTTCGCGCCGGATTTCACATTATGAAAACAAGCCTGGCTTTCGATCAGCGTGGGATCAATCACTACGATGTAATCGGGTTCGTACACCTGAGAACGCATCCGGATCGGCTTTTCGTCCAGCCGCAAAAACGCGTTCATCGGCGCGCCCATACGCGCGGCGCCGAAATGAGGAAAGGCGTAGGCGTACTTCTTTTCATAATAAAGGGCCTCACCGAGTATCGCCGCGGTGGTGATCGCTCCCTGTCCTGCCCGTGCAAATATCTTTACTTCTTTCATAGAAATCAATTGTATCTTAATTCAACGAAAACTCAAGAGAAAAAAATTATTTTTTGAGAAATTACGATATGCCGGCCCAAAAAACCCGTCCGTGATTCTCTTCGACAAGCTGATTTACGATGTCCACTATCTGAGGGTCGTATTTCGAACCGGATGCGGTCCGCAATTCATGAAGCGCCCGGTCTATTCCCAAACCTTCACGATAAGGGCGGCGGTGTGTCATCGCTTCTAGTGCGTCACTGACGGCGAGGATCCGCGACTCCAGACAGAGTTGGTCACCTTTGAGCTTGCGGGGATATCCGGTTCCGTCAAGATGCTCGTGATGCTGATAAATAATTTCGGCGAGCGGAAACGGAAAGACGATATCTTTAATGAGATCATAACACATCGTCACGTGCTCTTGAATAAGATTGTACTCCAGGGGGGTCAGCGTCCCCGGCTTATTCAGAATATCCAGCGGGACACCTATTTTCCCGAGATCGTGCAGTTCCGCCGCAAGACGGATTTCCAACAGCCGGTTTTCATCCCAGTTCAGCCGCTGGCCGATCGCTTCGGCGATATCGGCAACGTGACGGGTATGACTGAACGTATAAGGATCCCTCATCTCAAGCGCTTTGCCCAGCACCTTCAACGCGTTGATCAACATCGTACGCCGTTCGCTTTCCAAATGTGCGTAGGCGGTCATGTCCCGGGTAATTCCCATGGTGCCGATAATCTTCCCCTTCCGGTCATACATGGGAATTTTGGTTGTGATCACCTGGTTCCAGGTTCCGTTCGGCAATGTCGTGCGTTCCACCTTTCCAACGATCGGTTTCCCCTTAGTCAACACGTACTTATCGTCTTCGTACATCCGTTTCGCCTGTTCGTAAGGGAAAAAATCAAAATCGGTTTTGCCTGCCGTTTCCGTCGAACCCAGCCCGACTCCTTGGGCGTAAAATTTATTGACTTTGATAATACGGTGATCGCAATCCTTGAAATAGATCGCGTCCGGGATATTATCCAGCAGTCCCTGCAGAAAATCCCGCTCATAGGCCAGCTTCTCCTCCATATCCTTATGAGAGGAAATGTTCTCAATAATTCCCTCGATGTATTCGTGCTTGTTTTTTGAAATCACCAGAGAGGCGGTGACCGCCACCCACACGTGCTTTCCCTGCGTGTTCCGGAACTGCGTTTCAAAAAAACGCACCCTCCCCTCTTGGCGAAGCACCCGGAAGAAACGTTCTTTTTCTTCAGGAGAAAGAAAATACTGGCCTAACTGGGTCTGGTGCAGCTCTTTTTTGTACTTGAAGCCGAGCAGCTTCACGAGGGCGTAGTTGGTGATAATAAACCGCTCCTGGGGAGAGATCGAATATTTAAACAATCCGATTCCGAGACTGTCGGCGGTCGAAATATTCAGATAAAACGTGTTTTTCATAGGAATTTTCGTTCTTCCCGGCAGGAATCAGGCCAATGCACGGCCGGCATAGAACTTATTATTATATCACTCTCCGGTGAGGAAACCAAGAATTGATTTTTTAAGTATCCGACAGCGGAAGGGCAAAAAAATGAAGTAACTCCTCAATGGATCCGGGTGAGATAAAGCGGCCCCCGGACGCTACAAGCGGTCTTTTACCGCCGCGTACGTGGCACGAGGAATACTTTCCCAATCCCCCCGTTTCTTCATGAACGATTTTTCGTGTAAACATCCGGCTTCAATCGCCTGCGCCACGGAAAACCGTTCCACCGCATAGGCGCACACGGCAATGATCTTGTATTTGCCGATCACGCGGTCCACTTCGCGTTCATAACGGCGGATGCTTTCCAGCGGCGCGTTGTACGGACAATGTCCGGCAACCCTCATCCCGGTGAATCCCCGCCGCAGGCCGTCGTTGAAACGCTGAAGCCACAGCTCAATGATTTTCTGCGCCCGGTCTGGACCCCGCACCGAATAGACTTCTTCCTCCTGGAGTATGGCGAGCGCGCGTTTCTTCAGGAACTCCTCCACTCCCGGAATCTCCCGGGCCAACAGCTCCTGGGCCTTGAGAGGAGATAACGTTTCCGGAATTACCCAGACGCAAAACTGATTTTGTTCCAGACCGGCCTCCAGGAATGGCAGCACGATCTCCAGCAATTCGTCGGTAGAATGGTAGAAATGGCAGATGTGGCTTCCCCAGGAAAGGTTCCTGAACGCGTCAATACCGTAAATTGGGTATTTTGACTCCATAATGCGTGCCTATTGGCACCCTCTATTCTACATTTTTTAGCGGAAAATGTCAAAAATTTCAACACCCACCGGAATCGCCCGTTTTCAGTTCACGAAAAAGGGTATTTATGATATAACTATAAGGCCATGGAAAATCTCACGCCGATGCTGAAACAATACCATGAGGTAAAGGCGAATCACCGCGACTCCATTCTTTTTTTTCGTCTCGGTGATTTCTATGAAATGTTCTACGCCGATGCCGTGCGGGCGTCGAAAATCCTGGGGCTGGTTCTCACCTCCCGGGGTTCCGGACGATCGGGAAAAGTTCCCATGTGCGGCGTTCCTTTTCACGCTTCCGAATCGTATATCGCGAAACTGGTCAAAGCCGGAGAAAAAATCGCGATCTGCGAACAGGTGGAAGACCCCGCGCAGGCTCAGGGCATCGTCCGGCGCGACGTCGTCCGGATCGTAACTTCAGGCACGTTTATCGACGATCAAAACAGCGACCCCAGGTACATCCTCGCGCTGGCGCCGTATAAAAACCTGACCGGAATCGCGTTCACCGAAACTTCAAACGGAACGATCCTTGCCAATCAATATGACTATCCCGAAAAAGTAATCGAAACGATTACCAAACTTCCGGTATATGAATGCGTGTATCCTTCCGGACAGGAACAGCATATCCGTAGTTTGTTCCAGCATCCGGTGCTTCGCCAGAAAAAAATTACGCTCAGCCCGTACGAAGACTGGGCCTTTAATGCCGAAATCGCGCAGAAAACGCTCACCGACCATTTCGGTACGCGCACCCTCAAAGGATTCGGTATTGACGAGAAATCATCCCTCATCTCCAGCGCCGGCGCACTGCTCGAATACCTGCGCCGGATGCATCATTCGCCGATGAAACATATCAACCGCGTGGGATTGTACGAAGACAGCGAATACATGCATATTTCCCCTGCCGCGGTCCACGGCCTGGAACTCGAACAGCTCTTTTCCGTAATCAACCGGACCCGGACCGCGATGGGAAAGCGCGCGCTGCGATACTGGCTCTACCATCCCCTCAAGAACACTGCCTCAGTCCGGCAGCGTCAGGACGCGGTAGAAACACTCAAAGAAAACGATTCTCTGCGCGCCGAACTTATCCGAATATTCCGTGAGATCCCCGACGTAGAAAAAAGCATCTCTAAGATCAGCTGCGGATACACTCATCCCCGCGATCTCCTGGCCCTGCGTGGCACTCTCCAGAAAATACCCCGGCTTCAAGAACTTCTTCACGCTCCGGGGAAATCGATACCTCTCTTCCGCGTACCCGACGAGAAACGAATTCGCGAACTCCTGAAAAAGGCAGTCAACCCGGAGATCCCTCCCACGAAATTCGAAGGGAAAGTCATCAGAGAAGGATTTCACCCCGACCTGGACGAACTGCGGTCAATGCGGGAGAGCGGAAACCAATGGCTAAAAAATTACCAGAGAGAAATCATAGAACGCACCGGTATCCAATCGCTCAAAATAGGATTCAACAAGGTATTCGGTTACTATATCGAAGTCACCAAAACCCATCTGAAGTCGATACCGCAGGAATTCATCAGAAAACAGACACTGGTCAATTCCGAGCGTTACATCACGCCGGAACTAAAAGAATTTGAGGAGAAGATGCTCACCGCCGGAGAGAAACTGATCCAACGGGAAAAACAAATACTCCAGCAACTCCAGCAGGAAATACTCGCGGCGTCCGAAGGACTGCTGTCGGTCTGTGCCGCGGTCGCGCGAATCGATGCGCTCACTGCCTTAAGCGACTTGGCGAACGAAGCCGGCTACCGCAGACCGAAACTCACCGAAGATGATAGAATAGAAATTTCCGGCGGACGACATCCGGTAGTAGAACAGCTTCTGCCCGGCACCTTTATCCCCAACGATACCCGGCTGAACAGCGAATCAGACGCGTTACTCATTATCACCGGACCGAATATGTCCGGGAAATCAACCTATATCCGTCAAACCGGTATATTGGTGATCCTCGCTCAAATCGGCTCCTTCCTGCCGGCAGACCGCGCCGTCATCGGAGTCGTGGATAAGCTCTTCACCCGGATCGGCGCCCACGACGAAATCGCCAAAGGGCAGAGCACGTTTATGGTCGAAATGAACGAAACTGCCGAAATTCTGAACAATCTTTCATCACGGAGCCTGGTGATCCTTGATGAAATCGGCCGGGGTACCAGCACCTACGACGGCCTCAGTCTCGCGTGGGCGGTAGCCGAGCATCTCCAGGCAAAAAAAACCCGTACTCTGTTCGCCACCCACTTTCACGAACTCACCGGACTGGCCGATGAATTCAGCGGAGTAAAGAATTATAACGTGTCGGTAAAAGAATGGGGAGAAGAAATCGTCTTTCTTCATAAAATTGTGCCCGGAGGTACCGATGACAGTTACGGAATATACGTCGCAAAACTCGCCGGCATCCCGGCCGAGGTCGTCACGCGGGCGAAACAGATCCTCAGTCATCTTGAACTGCAAGGGAGCCTCAAAGAAAAGATCCGCAACCTCGATCCCGGCCGCACCCAGTTCACATTATTCAAAGAGACTCATCCCCGCCGGGATGAGCGGTACAGACGCCGGCTCAGGGATCTCAACCTCGCCGAATACACTCCGCTGCAAGCGCTGAATCTGCTAAATCGCTGGCAGGAGGAAATCAAAGAAGAAGAAGGAGCGTAACGACATGGCAAAAGTTCATTTACTGCCGCCGGATATTGTCAGTAAAATCGCCGCGGGTGAAGTGATCGAACGTCCGGCATCGGTAGTGAAAGAACTTCTGGAAAATTCTCTCGACGCCGGCGCCGGAACAATTGACATATACCTGGAACACGCCGGGAAGAAACTAATCACTCTCCGGGACAGCGGAACCGGTATTGATCCGGACGATCTTGAAAAGATTTTTTTGCGGCACGCCACAAGTAAGATCGACAACATCGGCGACCTCTTCGCTGTTGATTCACTTGGATTCCGTGGTGAAGCCCTGTACAGTATCGCTGCGGTCGCGGACGTACAGCTGCAAAGCAAAACCGCCGAGCACGACACCGGATGGCTGATCCACGTCCGGGGCGGAGAAAAAAAAGAAAAAAGACCCGTGAGCATGAACCAAGGCACCCATATCGATATTAGAGAATTGTTTTTCAACACTCCAGCCCGCAAAAAGTTTTTAAAAACCGACTCGACTGAACTCGGTCAAATTATCCGCATCTGCACTCCTTACGCGCTGTTACGTCCGGATATACGTATGACGCTCATGAACCACACCAGAGTCCTTATCGACACCCCCGCGCAAAAAACAATTCCGGAACGGATCGAATCCCTGCTGAAACTGGATGCAAAGCACGTCATTGAAACCGGCTACGAACGTCCTGAAGGAGACCTCGTTCTTTCATTGTTTCTCGGCGACATCAACGTACGCCGGCCGAGAAAAGATCTGCAGTATTTGTTCGTCAATGGAAGACCCGTCGCAAACCACACGTTAAGCTTCCATCTGAATCAAATCTATCGGCATCTTCTCCCCCCGGGGGTCCATCCTTTTTTCATTGTCTCTCTTTCCCTGCCGCCTTCGGAGCTTGACGTCAACGTACACCCCACCAAACGAGAGGTGAAACTGAAACACGAAACCGAAATAATCCGGATACTGCGCCGGGTCTGTGAAAACGCGCTCGTTTCCGACAGCAAAGCGAAACAGGCGGCGCAGCCGTTTACCCTGCGCGAACCCTCCGTTGAAGGGCTCCGTGGGGAAGAAGCCGAAACTGCAGGCGTATCCCCCGATCCGGCCGCGAACACACCGCCGCGCCAGTATACTCTGGATACCGCAACCCCGTCTTCCACTCCTGCCGCGCCTGCGCCCGGCAGGCTGAAAGATCTGCTCACGGCCGCTCGGTACATCGGACCGTTCCGCAAGAAATACCTACTGTTCGAAGCCGACCGTTCCCTTCTGATCATCGACCAGCATGCCGCGCAGGAACGGATCACTTATGAACAACTGCTCACCCAGGCATCCCGCGGCCGGGTCGAATCGCAACGGCTTTTGGAACCGGTATTAGTTCGCGTTTCAGCGCAGGAAATACTTCTGTGGGAAATCCTGGAATCAAAACTGGAAAAACTCGGCTTCTCCACTACGAAATGGTCCCCGGACACGCTGGCAGTTCATGCTCATCCCGCGCTGATTACCGAAGCGGAAATCGCACTGCGGAATCTGCTGACCAAAGAAGAACGTACCGGATTCAATCTCGAAAACCTCGCTCGGCGGGCCTGTAAAGATTCTCTCACCGCCGGCTACCGGATGGACCCGGCCCAGGCAAAATTCATCATGCGCCAGCTTTGCTCGTGTGCCGATCCTTTCGTCTGCCCGCACGGCCGTCCGACGGTAGCTGAAATACGGGAACATACTTTTGAGCGTGAATTTTTACGAAGGTAGGGAAATGAGTAAGAGGGGATCCCTGCAGAATCCTCTCTCCTTCCGTGGCTGGCCAGAATAACTCTCTCTTCCCAAGATGAACATGCGATAAACAAGGGTTTCGTGAAATTTACCGCCGGAACTCGCTCAAACTAAGCCACCAATCGTTACAGCCCATCGAGCCGGCGGTATCCCACAGACGGCGGGCACTTTCGGTGTGCAGGTACCGCGGCGCCTTGCGCATGAATTTTTCCGCCTGCTGAAATCCCTGCTCATGATATTCCTTCGCCTGAATCAGGCATTCCAGAATATCGGCATCGCGTGCGATATGGCTTTCCGGCGACAGCTGATCGCAGTACTCGGCGCGCATGCAGGAGAATTCATCCTTCATCGCCGGCGGTAATTTTTCGATCTGCTCCGCGAAACACGAATCCTCGGCACGGGGAAGGTCAAAATATTTCTGAGCGAGTTTATGGAGATCCGTAATGCGCGCTTCGTGAATATCATTAAACAGCGTCATCAGCAGCACCCGGTAAGGATGCACATTCTCCAGACGGGCCAGCACGTATCCGATCACCGCGCAGCGAAAGCTGTGGTCGGCGACGCTCTCCGCCGACGGAACGCCTACTACCGACCATCCCGAACGGCGGACACGTTTCAGCATTCCCGCTTCCAGCACAAACTGAAAAATATTTTGGTAATTATCCATTCATCTCCCGCTGCTTTGCAACTTCATAACAGAATATCGCGCAGGCCATGGCCACGTTCAGTGAAAGCGCCGCTCCCTGCATGGGAATGCACGTTTCAATGTCCAGGTGCTTGCGCACCCCGTAACGGACGCCCGCGCCTTCCGATCCGAGCACGATACCCGCCGGACAGGGAATACTTAATTCGGGGAGCTTTTTCGCTTCCCCGGAGAGCACCCCCCCCAGGAGCCAGTATCCGTGCTTTTTCGCCTCAAGCAGCGCGTTGGAAAGATTTGCAACCTTGCACACCGGCACATAGTTTTCTCCGCCGGAAGCCACATGCAGTACCGCTTCAGTAACCTCACAGGCCTTATGAGCCGGGATGACCACGGCAAACTTCCCGAAACAGGCCGCCGTGCGGATGATCACTCCCAGATTCTGCGGATCATGGAGCCGGTCAAGGAAAATGAGCGTGTACCGTTGGCGGCGCTCATCACACAAGGTGAAATCCTCCAGCGCGGCGTATTCGAACCGCTGTACCCGGGCGACGATACCCTGAAGATCCCGGGCGGGTTTCATGCTTTCCAGCTTCTTCGCCGACACAGTCTCTACCGGAATCCGGTTGCGGCGGAGGGCCTTTTCGATATGCGGAACGTCGAAACTGTCACGCACGAATACTTTCCGCACGGTGTGGGGATTGGTTTTAAGCCGTTCATATACGGAATTCCTCCCGTACAACAGCATGTATTTTTTTACCATGTTGCTGCGGATATATCCCTAATCCATCTGCTGGATCGCTTCCTGCAATAACGGCAAAACGTGCTCGGCCTCTTCTTTGGTAAGACGGCCCAACTTCGCGAAACGATATTCTCCGCTCTGGTCCTTGTTTTCACGGCTGATCTGAATCTTCTTCGCGCCCTTGTTATACGAATAAATCTTCACCGACAGCCGTTCATACTCATTCTCCCAGTCCTTGGAAAACACGCATTCGTCCAGATTCGGATCGTAGGGCATCACAACCTCCTTTTTTCATACCCGATCACACACACAAACTCAAAATCCTCAAGAACCGCAAAACCTAAAATTCAACACCGAAAAATATTCCGAAAGTGACCATTTCTGCTACTTCTACGTTTTTGGCTCTGCCCTCTTACTTCTTATTTCTTACTACTTACTTCTTTCTTCCCCCTGAGGATCACGCATCCAGGATCCGGAACCTCCCCAAATGTTCATCCCACCCAAAAATTATTTTTCTTCGCCGTTTGCCGGTCAATCATCACATGCTTATCCGGCACCATGCGTAAACTTTCGTGAATCGCCTGATCGAAGGTATACAGCTCGATATGCTTGGCATGATATTCCTTGATCTGTTTAATCACATCGACAAAATCCGAATCTCCGGTGATCAGCGCGGCCACATCGTAATGGTTCATCACGGCTTTGGAAAACATATCCACCGCAATCTTTACGTCCAGACCCTTCTGCATCCAGTCTTTATTCATGCGCACCAGGCGGCCGAGCTTTACCTCAAAATAAGGAATATGCACTTTCAGATTGTGCAGGTAATCCCTCTGTTCCTGAAACGTATGCGGGTTCTCCTCCTGACTGAATTCCGCCGAATAGTAATAACAGCGTATGAGGTGACGTCTTCGTGACACCCATTTGATGATATTTCCCCAGTGAATTTCCTTTCGGCGCACAAACCCGCGTTTGCCCTTAATTTCCTTCATTTTCTGCACGACGTATTCCGCGTCGATAAAAATCATGATTCTTTTCATTGTATTTCCTTTATGTTTTTCGTTTCTATTGTACTTTGCGTATATACTTGCGCAGCGCGCGCCATGTGTTCTCGCCTATCTTCCCGTCGGCCGTCAGCCCCTTTTCTTTCTGAAAGCGGACCAGCGCTTTCCGGGTGCGCGGCCCTTTTTTCCCGTCAATCGGACCGGGATCATAGCCCGCGTTCACCAGCGCCTGCTGCATTTCCCTCATATTGATCTTGGAAGGAGAAAAATCGGCCTCATAGATCCTGACCAGCGAATCCCATGTCTTGTGGTCGGCGTATCCGGTCACGTTGAGTCCGAAATCCTCCTGAAATTCCCGCAGCGCGTCCCGGGTATGAAATCCCAGTTCTCCGTCGGGCGTACCCGGATTGTATCCGGCCGATTTGAGTAATTCCTGCAGTTCCTCCACTTTCGGATTATATCCGGCCACATCCCCGAACAACTCGCGTTCCTGCGCCATTTCTTTCTGCAAAACCCGGAGCAGGAAATCGCATCCGCTGCACATCGTCCCTCCCAGTAACAGTACCGCAATCGCGGCGCCAATTCTGATCCGCCCCATACTTAAGATTTACGGTAGGTAATTCTTCCTTTACTGAGATCATAGGGGGAGAGTTCCACCTTTACTTTGTCGCCGGGAAGAATCCGGATGAAGAATTTGCGCATCTTTCCGCTTGGATACGCAGTGATCTTGTGTCCGTTCTCCAGCTCAACCCGGAACAATGAATTACCCAATACTTCCGATACTTTACCTTCGACCTCTATGGCCTCTTCTTTTCCCATACACCCTCCTTTTTTTGAAAATTTTGTCCTCTGTTCTCCCCTCGCGACATCGTTTCCTCCAACAGCCCTACCCGAAGACCGCAGGCGCGTATGCTTCGCACCAGCGCCGGCAGGATAGAAATCGTCGAGTCGCGTTTCCCCCACAGTGATTTTTCCGCCCCGTCATGAAGAAGAAAAATATCACCCGGGGAAACTTCTCCGCCGAGCAAACTCCGGCGCATCAAAAACGGAACTCCCATCCAGTCATAGCTGGACTTCGACCAGCGCACCGAAATATACCCCAGTTCGCGCACACTCCGTTCCATGGCCGCGTGAAACCAGTCCCATAACGCCCAGGTCGGCCGAAAATAACGGGGCTCGGTCCCGGTAATATCGGCAATCGCTTTGTGCGCGTCAGCTACTTCCCCGCGCATCGCCCGGTAATTCAGGATCGGACTCACCGGATGAGAGTAGGTGTGGTTGCCGATCTCATGCCCCTGCTGGGCTATCCGCCGCACCAGAGCCGAATAACGCGCTGCCCTTCGGCCGACGAGAAAGAAACTCGCGCGGACCTCGTAACGGGCCAGCACGTCGAGAAGCCGGGGGGTATATTCCGGATGCGGCCCGTCGTCGAACGTCAGCGCCACGCATCCCGCGGCCGGACTTATGCTCTCTTGGACGACTAACCCGCTTTTATTCATACCTTTTCCCGTATTCCATATAATACAGAGGCGCGCGATGAAGCCATGCCTCCCAGGTCTTCACCCGAGTCACGTCCAGCCGGCGGAACCCGAACCGTTCAAAAAACGCAAACCGCGGCACCTGCCGCAATGCCCTGAACCGGATACCCCAGCGCCGCCGCGCCGCTTCCTCCAGCAGGGGAATCAACAGTTTCCGGCCGATGCCCCGGCCGCGGTATCCGTCCATGATATTCTGATGTATGTGCACCGGATATTCGCGCGCGGCGCACGGCCGCAGCCGGGCATCCCCCTGAAAGGCGGAGAGCACATTGTATTTAATCATTCGTCCGGTTTTGGCGCTGAAAATCTTTCCCCGCGCGAGCATTTTGGCCAGGCTCACCGGCAATATCCTCAAAAGCATCGTTCTGGAGTAGGCGCGGTCATCAACGCAGGCGCACACATACCCGACAGGTGTGCCCTGTTCTTCAGCGACCCAGGTGTATCTCGAATCATAATCAGTAAAATATTTCATTACCAGATCCGCGAGCAGTTCCCTGTCGGGAAAGAACACCTCGCACGGCTCGCCGAAATGCGCGGTATCACAACAAATGCGCCGCAGGGCATCCCGGTCTTTCGGTAAAAATTTCCTCACCGTAATCCGGGCCGCCTCATTCCGCGGAGAAACGGTTGTCATCAGACTCCTCCGGCAAATATGTAAATCGATATTTTGCTTTGGCAAGCTTTTCGAACAGCGCCGCTTCCTGGCTGAACGACGGCGAAATATCGACAATTTTGGAAAATCCCTCCCAGATCCCAAACCACCCTAAAGGCATTAATACGATCCCGACTATTTCCAGCGTGAATTCACTGAATATCCGGTAATAGGCCGCAAACGTGAGTGACGCGAGAAAAAAAATCCCGAAACACACGAACATCGCGCCGCGCAGCCGTACGCGGCGAATTTCTTTGAGCCGCCTCAGCGAACGCTGCCGGAAATGCCGCGAAAGGCGCTGCGTAACCATCGTTTCAGACTGCGGATCCCGGAGATCTTTGGGGGCACAGATCGTCACCGCTAAATCTCCGGTTTTTGTCTCCCGGTAGCGCTTGCGTAATTCCTGCATAAAATCTTCCGAGAGAGTCCGTTGATTGAGCGGAGACGGATCAAAATCGGAAAACACATCATCCCAATCGTCGATCGCGATGACAATGTTATTTAAGCGTTTGAACTGGCTTTGTTCACCTTTCATATGAAATTTTTTGATTATAGCAAAAATCAGGCACGATGTCGAGATGCAGCGTGCATGGATTTATTCTCCCCGTTCCCGCCACAGGAAGACCTTGTCACCGGGACGGACCCGGAACGGGAGCTTCACTCCGGCACGCTGCCCCTGTTCGGCTGCGGCAACACGCTGATGTTCCTGTTCTATTTCGCGCACTATCGCCGAAAGACCCGGGGTATGCCTGCCCCGCACAAGGACCCGATCACCCTGCCGAAGCCGGTGATGGGAGATTTTTATTTCGGCAACGCTGATTTTACTGAAAAAACGCACTATTCTGCCGATATATATTTTTTCCCGGGTATGCTCCAGTCCCTGACTCCATTCTTCCCGCGGAACGCCGAAATAAAAGCCCGAAGAAAACCCGCGCGTATAGACCCGGCTCAATTCGCGTCGGTAGGCGTCTTTTTTACCGGCGTCCAGTGTACCGTCTTGCCAGTCATCAATCGCCCGGCGGTACACGCCCGTAACCGTTCCCACGTATTCCGGGGCACGTTTGCGACCTTCTATTTTACAGGCGTCCACCCCGGCATCCAGCAGGCGATCCAGGAAATCTATAGTACAAAGGTCTTTGGGACTCAGGACGTAATTTTGGCCGAGGACGAAAGACGCATCGCCGTCGCTATCGATAATACGGTATTCCCGGCGACAAGGCTGGACACACTCGCCGCGATTGGCTGATTTCCCGTGGTGATAGAGAGAAAGAAAACAGCGTCCGGAAACGCTCACGCACATCGCGCCGTGGATAAACACCTCTATCTCCATTGCCTGCTCTGCTGCGCCCGGACGTAATTTTCGGATGTGTGCGAGCGAACACTCCCTGGCCAGAACCGCCCGGCGCACGCCCTGTTCCCGGTAACAAGCCAAAGCCGCCTGATTCGCCGCGCTGGCCTGTGTGGATAAATGCACCGGGAGATGATGCTTGGCGGCGGACGTGATTACTCCCATATCCCAGGCAATCACCGCGTCGACTCCTGCCGCGGACGCTTCGCTCAGGATCCTCTCCGCTTTCTTGAGCTCATCATCAAATACAAAAACGTTCAAGGCCAGATACGCTTTGCAGCCGTGATGATGCAGAAAACGAACAACCTTGGCTAATTCTAAAAGGTCAAAATTGCGGGCGAGATTCCTCATATTGAGTCCCCGCACGCCGAAATACACCGCATCCGCCCCGTTTTCCACCGCGGCCCGCAGCCCGGCCCAATCCCCGCCCGGCGCGACAAGTTCCGGTTTTCGCCTCTTTTTCCCTTTTCCCTCACTCATAATTCACTGTTTTCCCGCGAGAGCAGACGGGCCCGCTGGATCGCCCCTGATCCGTACCTGGCCCTGATCTGTTCCACCGCCCGGTGCATCTGTTCCTGCCGTTCTTCGCGGCAGCCGTGGAACAGGAAATCCTTCTCCTCCTCCGGAACGAACTCAGACAGCCTGACCCCAAGCAGACGAATTTTCCTACCTCCGGCGTCGAATCCGCGATACAACCGCCTGACCGCGGCGTATACCGTATCAACGAAATTAGTCGAAGCATTCATGGTACAGGTCCGCGTATAGGTACGGAACCCTTCAAGCCGGATCTTCAGGCTCACTGTTTTTCCCTTATAGTGCTGAGCGCGCAGACGCGCCACTACATCCTCGCACAACCGCAGGAGATCGGTCTCCCGGCATTCATCTTTGAGGACATCCCGGGAATAGGTCAACTCCCGGCTGATCGATTTCGGTTCAGTCCCTGTCTCGATACCCCGGGGATCAATCCCCCACGCAAGCTGATAAAGATGTGTGCCTGCCCTTCCCAGTTCCCGGTTGAGCAGAGCGGGATCCGCCCGCGCGATCTGTCCAATGCTCTGTATACCCATCACATGAAGCACCTCTTCCGTTTTTTTCCCCACTCCCCACAGCTTTCCGATCGGAAGACGCCATAAGAACCGAAGCTGTCCGGCCTCCGCGATGCAGGTAAACCCGTCCGGTTTACGGTAGTCGGAGGCGATTTTAGCGAGAAGCTTCGACGAAGCCAACCCTATTGAGGCAGTCAATTCCGTTTCCTCAAAAATTACGCGTTTCATCCGGCGGCAGGCATTCTGCGGTCCGCCGAATAAATGCGCGCTTCCTGAAATATCAAGGAAGGCTTCATCAATACTTACCTTTTCGATCAAAGGAGTAAACTGTTCCAGGATACGCAGAATTCGTGCCGATTCTCGCGCGTAGCGCCCCATGCGCACCGGTTGGAATTCCGCGCCGGGACAAAGTTGATACGCCCGCGAAATCGGCATGGCCGAATGAATCCCGTACTTGCGTGCCTCATAGGAACAAGTCGACACTACCCCCCGTCCCCGACCGCCCAGAGGATCGGCTCCCACCACCACCGGTTTCCCCCGTAGTTCGGACCGGTCGCGCTGTTCTATGGCCGCGAAAAACGCGTCCATGTCGATGTGGACAATGTGCCTGGACATACCCTGCTTCAAACTCTAAACTCTCACTCCAAGACTCTGAATTCCCGCGATTATTTCTTACGCAGTGGCGGGATCCCGTTGAATACCCGAAGCGGCGCGGAATAACTCGAAAAGAGTCCCGATACATAATCGGGATTTCGGTAAAAAATCATGGCATTTTAAAAAACTTCAAAAAGAAAGAATTTTTTTGTTAAAAGGGCATCTGCTTTGATCTTTGATTTTTTTTAGGATGCAGGATTTTGAGCTGAGAGTTTCGTCCTTCAAATTCAAGGCGATCATTCGATATCTTCAAATTCCGCGTCGATAATTTTCTCTTCTTTTTCCGGCCGGCGAGTCTTCCGGGGATGAGACCGGGGCTTTCGGGAAAAAAACAATTTGTGCAGGAATGAAAACAGGATCGAGCTCAGCCAGAACGCGAACAAAAATAAGAGAATGAACTTCACTAAGGAAAGCAGCACCTGTCCCATTGTTTACTCCTTCGAAGAATTTCCGTATTTCTGGAGATAGAGCAGCTGGGTCGGATAGGCGAAATCGATACCGCTGGTTTCAAACCGTTCCTTCAACGCCAGATTGATCGTCTGCTGAATATCCATGTATTTGTTGTAGTCACTGCCCAGGATGTAATACACTACTTCGAAATCGAGGCTGAAGTTCCCGAAAGAGAAAAAATGCGCCCGGTCAAACGCGGTATCGGGGATCGACTTGACGATCTCCTCTACCGCCGGAGGAATTTCTTTCAGCCGCTCGAGCGGAGTTTCATAGGTTACGCCGAATTTAAATACGACCCGCCGCCGTTCCATCCTTTTGTAGTTGCGGATACGGGAATTCGTAAGATCGGTATTGGAAAAAATAAGCTGTTCTCCCCCCAGACTGCGTATCCTTGTCGTTTTGATCCCAATATGCTCGATCACCCCGAGATAATCTCCGGTAATGATAAAATCTCCCAGTTCAAACGGCCGGTCGAACAAAATCGCGAAGTAACTGAACAGATCGCCGAGCACGGTCTGTGCCGCCAGCGCCACCGCCACTCCGCCGATCCCCAGCCCCGCGACCACGGTGGACACGTTGTATCCGAGATTATCCAGGAGAAAAATGACCGCGAAAACCCATATCAATACCTTAATAAGCCGCATGATGCCCTGCAGACTTTTCTGCATGAGCGTCCCCTGCTCGGTCCGGTACGAACAATAAAGCTTAAACCCGCATCCGGCAAGCATAACGAAAAACCGGGCGGTAAAAAACGTGAGCACCCCGGTCACGGCGAGACCCATGCCGTCGTCGAACGCGGCGGGCAGAGTAAGTGTACGCAGGGCGAGATACAATATTACGAAATATGCCAAGGGGAAACCCACGTTCCGGGTAATACAAATCAGAAAATCATCCACCCAGGTGCGGGTTTTTTCCGCCCAGACCTTCAGTTTGCGCAGGACAAAAAACTTCAGTATCCGCATCAGCAGGTACCCCAAGCAGAATATCCCCGCCGCGATCAAATATTCCATCACCCGGTTGTTCGCGTATTCCATCTCCAGAAAGTTCAATCGGCCTCCTTCTCTTCTACCGGAAAAAGACCCGGTACACTTTTAATTTTTTTTCATGCGACTGCTCCGGAAACCGGAACGGGAGGAACTCTTTTCGCAGCCGTACCGACGTGCGGTAAGGCATCAGCACGTATTCCCCGTTCGCCCGTAGTACCGGCTCCCGACGGAGCAGGACCCCGTCCGCGTAATATTCAAGCATAAGATCGACCCTCTCTATCGGCCGGTCCCCGGTATTGCGTAATACCGTAACCAAATCATACATCGGCGGCAGCCCTTCGGGCGACGACGTCTCCATCAGTTCCCAGTGTACGATCTCCACCTGGCCGGCAGCCTGCTGGGCCCGCAGATCAACGACATAACGGTACCCTTCCCATCCGAAAAATCCGATACCGCCGGCGCATATCACTATCACAATAATTTTCAGCGCCGGATACATCTTCCGCCAGTCAAACCAGATCCGCCCTGGGGACGGTCCGGCAGAGGATTCCCCGCGGCCGGAAAAGAACATAAAGAGCGCGGCGCCGGCTAAGGCCGTCGCCCACACCGCGGCAAGCGCGGCGCCGGCAAGAAAAAAAAGCACGGCCAGCAGTGCCAGCAGACAGGCAAAAAGCGCGCATACCTTTTTCTGCGCGGAATTCATGTACATCTTCCTTCCTTACCGTTTCTTTTTTTTGGCCGAAACCGAAAATTCAGCCGCTTTCTTCACAATATGCGGCACGAGTTCATCGATATCATGCCCGGAATTCACTTTCACGGTCACGTCGGCGTATTTCCTGTAGAGAGGAACGCGTTCGCGGTAAAGCGCCTCGATACCCCCGTTCCCTGTGCCGACAATGCCCCGGGAACGGTCATCCCGGATCCAATCTTTCACGTCCCGCGCCGAAGCGGAAAGATAGACGACAATGGTATGGGCGCGGAGAAATTTCATCGCGCGCGGTGAATATACCGCGCTGCCTCCCGGTGAGATCACGGCTCTGAGCGTGGTCAGAGGAAGACTTCGAATCACCTTGTCTTCCCACTGAAGGAACCGCTTCTCGCCCAATACCTCAACAATGCGCGCCAACGGTTTATTGAGCGTCAATTCCATGATTTTATCGGTGTCAAAAAACGCCCATTTCATATACTCGGAAACCTCCCGGCCAAGTACGCTCTTCCCCACGCCGGGCATGCCGATGAATGAAACATTGGGGATATCTGCCTGAAAAGAATCCTCGTAATAGCTCATGGGATCACGAAACTCCAACGGCAGAACGAACCACCGCTTCTGCCAAAGAAATCACCGGATCAAGAATTCCGGTCGCAAGTAGAAAAATCAAAATAAAAAAACTAAACGGCTCAATACGCGCGAATACCCGTTGCGCTGACGCGGGCAAAAAGGTGAAAAGCACCCGGGATCCGTCCAGCGGCGGCAGAGGAAGAAGATTGAACAGCCCGAGGATGATATTGATGCGTATCACGATCTCCAACACCTTTATCATGACGGGATTGAGCGTCATGAACCTCAAAGCGGCAAAAGACAGGACCGCGATAAAAAAATTCACCGCGCATCCTGAAAGAGCCACCGCGACCCGGGCAAAACGGGAATCCCTCAGGACGCCGTAATTGACCGGAACCGGTTTTGCCCAGCCGAATCCGACGAGCAATACCATCAGGGCCCCGATCGGATCAATATGAACTGCCGGATTCAGCGACAAACGTCCGTCTCGATAGGCGGTCTCATCCCCGAACAAAAGCGCAGCAGTGCCGTGGGCGACTTCATGAAAAATCACCGAATAGAGCAGCAACGTGGTGAGAATGACAAATACCAGCGGACTCTGGAAAAATAAGCTCAATAATCCCATCTGCTTTCCCGCGCGTTATTTCTTTTCCCAGACATGCTTCCCCTTGGTCTTATCGTACCGCTCAAACCAATCTCCCGACGCGGCTCTTTTGTAGTGATCCCGGAAAAAGATCCGTTCGACCTGAGAGACCTCGAGGTTGTTTTTTGCCGCGGTGACACGGTAAATCTGCCGTCTGGCTTTATTTTCTTTCTCAATGACCTGTTGAATTTCCTCTTTTTTTTCGGGAGCAATGTTCATGTCGATCAGTTCGATGTACCCGTTACGGTTCTCGCCGACATAACCGGCTTCAAAAAACCGTTTGACTTTCGGCGCCAGTTCTTTCCTCACGGCGATCGCGTCCTCGATCTGAACGCCGGAATCCTGCGCGTAGACATTCTGAATACCGAACAGCCAATTGAGCTGAGTGGGGGAATCTCCGTAAATCTGATCTTCGATACTGTCGGCTTCCTCAACCACGTGCTGGTAGACGTCGACCCGCATGTTGATATCTACCTTCAACGGGTCTTTTGTCTGCAGCTGAACCCGGGGTGTGCATGCCGCCGCGCACAGCAAAGCCGTAATAAAAAAGAATATCGGTCTCATTGTTCACCTCCGCGGATATCGTGAAAATACACCGTGAAATTCCGTTCTCCCATTTCCTCCGAAAAAAAACGCAGTTCAAGCATGAGCCCGTCCGGGGCCCGGGACAACTCCCAGGAAGCTCCATTATACCGGTAATCTTGCAAGTTGGCAACGAGAGCCCGGTAGGCGCGCGGGGTCATCCGCTTCTGCAGAAACGGAAAGGGCTTCTCCTGTTTGATCTGCACCTTTCCGCCGTCGCTGTTCTCCAGCAGTCCGCTCACCCGGGGCAAACCGCCAGCGCCGTTCGCGCACAGCCGCAAATCGCCGCTGAACGCTCCCGTGATCGTCACTTTTTCCTTCCCGCCGGCCAGCTGCACCAGGGAAGCAGCGGAAATATTGCTCGCCGACAGCCGGACACACGCCGGAACGAATTCGGCGAGGTCTACCCTGCCGGCCAAAGTCCCGCGGGCTCCCAGCAGCGGATGCGAAAATTCTTTCAGAATATAGGACATGCCCCTTTTTTCGACAGGCACTCGAATCGGAACAATATCCTTTCCTTTGAGCGAAATACCGGAAAGTTCCAGCACCAACCCATCCTGCGGACATTCCCGCAGGATGATCTGATCGATTTTCAACGGGCCCGTCTCAATCCGTCCATCGCGGACGGTCAGATTCTTCACCGCGGAAATTCCTTTCCCGCGGATCATCAGATCAACATCACCCTGTACCGTCAGCGGAAACGGCTCCCGCATCTTGATCCTGCCCCGGTCCACGCGTACCGCGACGGGAGGAGCACGGGAACCTCCGGACGGCATTGGGACGCCTGTTCCCGAAACGAGATCTTTGAAACCGCGCGCCTCCACCGCGATTTGTTCGATCGTAACCGAGGTAAGCTCCGGCTGAGCGATTCCCTGCCATCGAAAACGCAGAGTAACGCGGGCACAGGTGAGACTGGCGTGCGGTTTATCGGCGCGGAAATCGTAAAGGGTGAGAGAATTAAATCCGCTCTCCACGCGTCCAACCGCGAGCGAACCGCCGAGATACCGCGGTGCTGTCCGTAAAAGACAGACTTTGATCAGAAGATTCCTTCCGCATACCAATGACAGCAGTACGAACAGCACTCCGGCCGCGATCTTTGTTCGGAGCCTCACTCGCGGCTTTCCTTTTCCAGAATTTTTCTTTCTCTCCTGGTAAGAGAATCCATGCCCTCCCGGGAAATCTTTTCCAGTATCCGGTCCATTTCCCTGCGCCTGTCCGCGTGTCCGTCTTTCCCAGAGCCGAGCCACTGACGAAGCCGGTTTTTCAAAGCGTTCCAGGAAAAAATCCGGGCGGCAAAGAACCGAAACCGTTCCTGTTTGACGTACAGGTACCCGATCCCCAGTCCCGCCAAATGAGCACTGTGGGCAATGCCTCCTCTTGGAGAGCCGAGCAGTGCCATTAATGTCAGACCGATGAATAAGAAAACCGCGTATTTGATCTTCATCGGAAACAGAAACAATACCAAGACCACGGTTTCGGGAAACATCACGGCGTAAGCGGCAAGCAGACCGAATATCGCGCCCGACGCGCCCACGATCGGGACCCCGGATCCCGGAGCAAGCAAAAAGCTGCACAGTCCCGCCCCGACGCCGGTGAGAAAATAGAATTTCAAGAACTCCCTTTTTCCCCACGCGGCCTCGATCCCGGGACCGAAAAAATACAATACCATCATGTTCACCAACAGATGGAAGAGTCCTCCATGAAGGAAAAGGTAGGTCACGAACTGCCAGATCATCAGGCGGGAGAACACCAGTACCGGCACCAGCCCGAACACGCGGAACCACGGAAAGTGGGCGAATATCGTACTTAGTAAAAACACGACGACGTTCGCGATCAGCAGATTTTTTACCCCGGGAGTGATTCCGTATCCCGGATCGAATTGCGTATAGGTGCGATAGGGCGACATTGATACTCCTTTACAGCGGCGGGTTATTATGCCTTGTTTTTCGCGAGCATGTTACAGAACAGCTGACCCTGTTCAATGGCATCATCAAGCGCGACATGCGTTTTCCGATTCTGATCAAACCATTCCTTAGGCATAGTGCTTTTGGTCACTTTCAAAAAGGGCATTTTCAAAACCGCGGCGGCATAGGACTTCACGTCTAAAGCCACATAGGAAAAAGGACTTTCTCCCGTGAATTTCATCAGATACCAGAGCACGAATAAGAAATCGAACGACGCCGGGTACGCCACGAATACCGGCTTCCCGGGCAGGGAATGAATCCACTGCACATACTCATTCATGGCTTTTTCGGGATCCTGGGGATTCTTCCGGGCTTCCTCCCAGGCCTTCGTCCTGGATTTCCACCACTGCATCGTATCCGGATCCTGTCCCGCGCCCGGAAGTTCGGCCAGATTCACGCTGAACGTAGAAACCAGTTCCTTCCCGGCGGTAAACGCGGCCGACCCCAAACTCAGCATCGAATACTGGCCGGGAACCGGGCCGTCCGCTTCAATATCCGTACTCACATATATTTCCTTTGCGTCTTTCACGAGGTTCTCCAGATCATCCGGATCTCCAGTACTTCACCGCAGTCAGGGCAGCGGAACATCTGTCTTTTGGGATCCACCCATTCCACGTATTCATGTCCCTCTACAATCCTGCCGCAAAAATCACATTTATAGAGTTCCTCTTCATCTTTGGGAAACAGCGGACCGCAAGAATGATCAGACCCGGGAAATGTGTACTCGTCGCCGTATGCCATAAGTATTACTGGATTTCTGCGGTGAAAGTTCCCTTGATCAGCGTCTTTCCGTCTTCGGTCGGCACGCAGAGAAACACTTCTCCGGGCAAAGAGACACCGTAGGGGGTACCGAACTTCAGATACAGCACGTATCCTTCGCTGACTTCCCGCTCCCGCGGAAACTTGTCACCTTCTGACCGCCAATACAGCTGTATGCGCGGATTCATAATCGAGGGATTGCCCGGATCGACCCGTATCACCTTATTTTCCAAGGAATCATCATCTTCTTCGGTAAACAATATGAAATAGACCGCGTTGCGGGGAAGCAGGGGATTTCCTTCCACCAATTTCAGTAAATTCCCCTGGATGCTGGCTTGCTCCAGTTTGCATTCCTGCCCGTGTATTCGGCCGGCTACCTTTGCGTGAGGAATCGAAATCGAATCAACTTTCGCCGGACAGCCCAGAAGAGCCATTCTCTCCGCCGCATCTTCCTGCGCTGCCGCCGCCGGAACCTCCTCATCAACGACGCCGGTTCCTCCAGCGTGCGGTTTCGGCTCCGGTTTCAACACCGTCCCGTCTTCCAGTACTATTTTTTCAATGTCGTCCAGCCAATAGGTAAGATCCATCCCCAGCCAGCGTATCTTGATATACTGATCAGTCTGTTCAAGCAAAGTACCGTCGAGCGTACGTCCCGATTTCAGATGCACCTTAGTCTCCGCCCAAGCACTTATCCCTACGCAAAAAATGAGCACCGTGAGAATAAACCTTTTCATCTTTACTCCACCCGTACCTTGAGCCGTTTTCCGCCCCAGTTCGTAATTCCGAAATTATCCGTAAAAAAAACGACCACCCTGTCCCAGTCTTCCTTGAATATCTTCATCGGGATGTTGTCATGCCCGATACCCGGCTCCACCTTTTTCACGTAAGGTTTATTCATTTCATTAAACCACTTCTCCAGCTTCAGCAGAGTTTCGTAGGCGCTATCCTGATCACCGCACACCATTAATGTCCGCGGCAGACGACGCGCGTCCTCTTTACGGAACCCCGGCGGCAGGAATCCGGCCACCATCGCGAACAGTTTCACCCGGGGATCCGCGGAGGCAACCTCAAGCCCGATCGTCCCGCCCAGAGAATACCCAACGATGCCTATTTTTTCTTTATCGGCGTTCGGGATCATTTGAGCGTAATCAACGACGCGAACGAACGTGTTTCCCCAATTGCTCCGCGCGCTTTGGAAATAATGCACGTTGATCGCGATCACCCCTTCGTTCATCAAATCGGTCGCGAATCTTTTATACCGCTGGGCCCGGTCTCCTTGAATTCCGGCCGAACCGTGGATCAGGATCACCACCGGACAAAGTGAGGTGCCGGGATTGTATACGTCGATCCGGACTTCATCATCTCCTACTTCTATCGTTTCCCGACTGAGCCCTTTCACTGCTTTTGCCGCAGGGAATTCGGAAGAACCTATTTCTTCGATGTCATCCTTCCAGTAGGTAAGGATCGTCCCGTACCTTTTAACTTTGATGTATTCGTCGGTCTGTTCGATAATCGGCGCGCGGATCACCTCTCCGCGTTTCAAACGGATCACTTCCGCGAAACCCGGACCGATCCCCCCCCAAATCCCTGCCGAGAATACCGCCGCCGACACCCAGCACAATAAATGTTTTTTCATCGTTCTCCTCATCACTTATATTTTAATCCGGTTTCCGTTTTCGTCAAAGAAAAACATCCTTTTTTCGTCGATCTCCACGCCGACTTGAGCACAGTCTCCCGGAATATCCCCACGGCGGGCGACGGTCACTTCCCGTTCCGAGCCGACGTCCACGCGCGCGTATGTTTCCTCTCCCAGAGATTCGGTATAGACCACCCTCCCGTTCATCTGCCCTCCTTCCTTAATCGTACGGGCGGCAGCCGGCCGGAATCCAAAATATACCCGCCCGTCCTGATACGGTTCCAACCCGGAGCCGAATCGTTCCGGAAGCTCTATCCTTATCCCCTCTTCGGCCAGCACCGGCCCGCCGTCGAAACCGACCTCCATACTGAGCACGTTCATCGGCGGAGTACCGATGAAACCGGCGACAAACAGCGTGCCCGGATCATGATACAACTCGCGGGGGGGCGAAATCTGCTCAACTCTGCCTTCGCGTAACACCACTACCGCCTCTCCCAGCGACATGGCCTCCACCTGATCGTGAGTCACGTACATGATCGTTTTGCCGAGCCGCTGGTGAAGTTTGATAAACTCCCCTCTCAGTTCAATCCGCAATTTAGCGTCAAGGTTTGACAGCGGCTCGTCGAACAGAAACAGATCCGGATCACGCACGATCGCCCGGCCGGTAGCAACCCGCTGCTGCTGCCCCCCTGAAAGTTCCCGCGGATAACTATTTAATTTATGTTCGATATCCAGAATGCGGCTTACCTCCCGTACCCGCGATGAAATCTCTTCGCGGGCAGCTTTTCTGACCCGCAGTCCGAACGCGATATTTTCGTATACGGACAGGTGCGGATAAAGCGCATAGTTTTGAAATACCATGGCGATATTGCGCCGGTAGGGCGGGCGGTGCGTCACATCCCGGCAACCGAGGAGTACCCGCCCGGCGGAAACTTCTTCAAGCCCGGCGATGCAGTTCAGCAGCGTCGATTTCCCGCATCCCGACGGACCGAGGATCACGTAGAACTTTCCCTCGGGAACGAAAAGATCAAGCTGATCAAGAGCGGTCAGCTCCCCGAACTTTTTACTCACTTTTTCCAGCTTCACTTCGGCCATGCATTTATCCTTTCATCGCTCCGGAAAGATACCCGGGACGGATATACCTCTGCAGGGCAAACGTAAAAATAAGGACCGGTATCGTGATAATCACCGCATAGGTTGCCGAAGAAAAAATATTCCCCCGGGAGATATAATAATACATTTTCAGCGGCATCGTCGGTTTCGACAGTGTCAGGTAAGAGGCGTAAATGAACTCATCCCACGAAAACATGAACGAAAAAATCCCGGCCACGCTGATACCCCTTAAAGACAGCGGCAAAACTATTTTAAAAAACGCGTAGAGACGGCCGGCCCCGTCGATCAGCGCCTGTTTCTCAAGTTCTTTCGGAAAACTGGAAAACACTCCCACCAGAATAAAACAACTGATCGGCAGAACCCGGACCAGATGCGCCAGCATTAAGCCGAAAACGGTATCGAACAGTCCCCCTTTGATGAACGTAATCGAAACCGGCAGAGCGATGCTGATTTCCGGGATCATCCGGGTGAGAAAGATGACCAGAATCAGTCCGTACCGGGCCCGGTAGCGAAACCGGGAAATCGCGTAGGCCGCGGGCACGGTGAGCAAAAGGCTTAACACGCTCGTCCCCAGCGCGGTCACAACGCTTTTGCTCAACGGCGCGAAGAACACGCTGCCGGAAGCGAGCACGTCGCGGAAATGGCTGAGAGTAAAATGCCGTACCAAATAGGGCGGATTCTGCGTAAACACGTCCCGGGGCGCGCTGACCGATATTTTCAACATGATATACATCGGAAAAACCAGCAGGCAGACGAGGATGAGTACCGTCATCCAGAAAAAAGTCCGTTTGACTGGTCTATTCATGCGCCCGCGATTCCTTTCCTGCCTGCCGTTTTCAGATAGATCAATACCGCGCACAGGATCATCCCCAGCAGAATAACCGAACTTGCCGCGGAAGTGTAGGGATTATTGTATTCCTGGTACTCCAGATAGGCGAAGGTGCCGATCACTTTCAGGTTCTGTCCCATCAGGATCAGCGGCACCGCGAAAATACGGAACGCATCGACCCCTCGGATAATCACCGCGGCGGTAATCGACGGTACCAGCAGCGGCAGGGTAATCCGCCGGAACGTATAGAACACGCCCGCTCCGTCGATCCGGGCCGCCTTGTAGAGCACCGGATCGATCGACTGCAGACCGGATAAAAGGATCAGCATCACGATCGGTGTGACCTTCCAGCTGTCGGCGAGACTGACCATGACAATCGACCGCCACCCTCCGGACATCCAGTACACCGGCTCATTCAATACGCCCAGGTCCATGAGAATGCGGTTAATCCATCCCTGACCGGAAAACAGATAACTCATCATCACGCCGACGACTGCCGTGGGAATCGCTAAGGGAAGAATAAAGACCGGCCGCAGGAACCGGATAACCCGAGAGCTTTTTGAAAGGATCAGCGCAAACAAGAACCCCAGACCGATCTCGATCGAAAGACTCAAAAAAGCGATAGAAACCGTATGAAACATCGCCAGACGGAACCCCTCCTGGGCAAACAATTCGCGGTAGTGGCTCATTGTAAGGCCGTTTCCTTCCACCGGCTCAAGACTGAGCAATACCGTACGTGCAATCGGAACGACGGTCAGCACGCAGAGAAAAATCAGCAGCGGAAGGATACAGATAAGTTCGAAATGTTTCTTTCGCGCGCGACGCGCCAGCAACGGAAAAAAGGATAACAAACGGTTCATCGCTCCCGGTAAAGCTCCTTTGCTCCTTCCAGCTTCTTCTTATATTTCTTCAAGGTTTCTTCGACCGGCGCCTGCTCAATGACAATTTCCCGAAACGCTTCGGTCACGTATTTTACGTAAGCCGGCCACCAGGTCACATTTTCGCGGAATTCGCCGTGTTTCATGGCTTTCTGCACGGAAGCGTAATACTGCTTCTGCCACTCTTCCACCTGACCGTAGGCATCCGTCCGCATGGACGGCCATCCAAGTTCGCCTACCAGCAACTCCTGGACTTCTTTCGACTGGAGAAACCAGATGAATTTTCGTGCCAGCTCTTTTCTGGCGCTGATCGAGGGAATTCCCAGCACGTCGCCGCCGATCACGTGCCGCTCTCCGTGGGGCCCTTTCCAGCCGCTGTAGGTCCCGATGAAATCAAGTCCGTACTCTTTTACCAGAATGGTCACGCCAAACGGCCAGTTCTGCGCCAGATAGACCTGCTGATTTGCGATCATCCTGTTGGTGGTATCCCACTTGGCCCGCTGGGATCCCTGCGCGGCATACGGCCACAGCTTCTGTAGAAAAGCGAACGCCCGGATACAGCCCTCGTCATCAAAGGCGTACGGTTCACCGCCGGCCTGCAGGATGAATTCATACACCTGGGTAGCGGTCGGATTGCCGCCGAAACCTTTGAGCAGGATCCTTCCCCGCTCTTCCTTTTCTTTGAGCATTTTCGCGGTTTCCCGCAACTGCTCCCAGGTGCGGGGAACTTCAAGACCATATTCATCAAACTTTTCCTTATGGTAATAGACAATCTGTACGTTCGGACGAAAAGGCATGAACAGCAGTCTCCCGTCGAACTTCAGTGACTGTACAAGCGAGGGAATCGTATTGGCCGGGATCTCGTCCTCATATTGGCTGAGGTCCTCGACCAGCCCCTTATTCACCAGCACGGCCAGATTCATGTTATCCTGCGCGACCACGTCGATTTCCGCTTTACCCGCTTTCTGGAGCGCGTCGAGTTTGGTAGCGAGGCTGCCCGATTCGATCTGGATTCCTTCCACCTTCACGCCGTACCGGCTTTCGAAGAGAGGAAAGACTTTCGAACGCATGACCTGCCACTCGGATTCTCCGAGACTCATTGTGACCGTCAGACGATCTTTCGAACCGGAACCGGGCCCGCAGGAAATCAAAGCGAAGAGGAAGACGGCGGAGGCGCAGAAGAGAAATGGTTTTTTCATACCGTCATTATAACAAAAATAGCACAAGCCGTAAGTTTTTTCGAATAAGCGCGAGAAAGGAACGCCCTCTTACAGCCGGTACCCCGCGAAGGAGGGAAGAGATACGCTCATTTCCACTTTCTTCTGCTCAACAAGTACTCACTGCTCACCGTACGGCTGGTATCGAGCAGCAGCACCAGTTTTATTTCACCGTTCTTTACCAGCGGATAAAACGAACGGATGTCATGCCGATTCACGACCGTAAACGGCTCTTGTGTCTCAATGAGTCCTTTGAATTTTTTTTCTTCGTTCTTCTCGGGGACAAACAGCCGGTCGGCCGCGGCGGATAGCGATCCTTCCTCATCCTGGTTATAATCCCAGGGAGTAATCTGATAGAAGACCATTCCCCGCTGTCCTTTTTTGGGAATGAGCAGGGTGACACTGCGCGCCCCCTCTTCCAGCGATAACAGCATCTCATCCCGGACCAGATACAATTCATTGATCGGCGCATCTTCTTCGATCAGCTCGACCATCCGATCGCCCAGAGTGGAACCGGCTACCGTTTCCAGCTGCTGCTCAATTTCGGTCACTCTATGCCGGGCTGCGTTGCGTTCCACAAATCCCTGGTAGGCTACGATCATCACGATCGCCGCGAGTGACGCGATCACGACATTACGAAACCGGCGTGAACTCCTGATCACGTTTGCGGGATCAACGGGCTCCTTTTCTTTCGCGAGACGGCTTATCGACCGGGATATCAGGCTCAAGGTCAGCACCAAGTGCAAAATCGCCAGCGCGGCTAAAGCACCGAGGCTCAGACCGAAAGCCGCAAAAAACGTGGACGCGATCGCGCTATTGAAGAATGACCACTGGAAGACGGTTCCTGCCAGGATTAAGGCAAAACACATCAAATCAAACCACACCAAAAACATGATCAATTTTAAGGCCAAATCCTGCAAGCGCTTTAAATAATTCATCGCTCCCTCCTTGCCTGTTCTGTTCCGCGTATTATTTCACTTGGAATCATCGCACACCCTCTGTTTACTTGAACCCGGCAGCGTAATCGAAATCCCTCTGCATCACTGCCGCCTCGGTAACCAGATAGTAAGGGTAACGCACTCTGACCCGCCGGTATGCACTTTCCCCTCGCCAGGTCTTTTTGAACCCCTCGGTGATTTTCAACCGCCGCAGCTCTACTGACAGCAAAGGAATGGTGCGTATTCCCCGAAGTACCCGAAACGTGCCTTTTACGTGAGGGTCTGCCGCAAACCAGGCAAAACTGTGCAGAGAATTTCGTAAATCGCGGCCGCAAGCCGTACGGCATGTACACTTATCCATATCTCCGTAACGGCGTTTCAGACGTTCGGCATCCTGGTAGCGAAGCACCAGGACATCGGCCCGGCTTGGGCCTGAGGGAGCAAACCCGTACACCAGATACCTGACCCTGCGAGCATCTTCCGAGATCACCGCCCTGTACCGGTACCTGCGGCTTTCAATTACAATCTCACTTCCCTCTCGGGTAACTTTCTCCGGGGGAACCCGGTCACATCCCGCGGCCAACAGAACAAAAAGCAGTGCCGCTAAAACCGATCGCGACCCTTTCCTCATTGGCTCATCCTTCCACCTGCCGCTCCTTGCGGCACCCGGAGGAAAACTGCGTTTTAATCTTCTCACGGGAAAAAAATATCGACGTCAATGCCAGAGCGACCAGATAGATGCACGCGGAAACATACACAATATTCAGGTAAATTTGGGGAATAAAATCCCACATGCCGCGCGCGCCCGGTCCGGAAGGAATCAACGACGCGCTCTGCCCGTTCAGATACTTGGTAAACGCGTGAAAACGCGCGGCCAGCCGGGAAACGGGAAAGGTCGTCAGGTAGGCGCTTACGAACAGCAAAACGAGCCACGCGAACACGGCGGCAAAGCTGAACGCGATCCATTTCCTGGCGTCGGGACGAAGCCTGATAAGCGAATACCCGGTAAAGACCAGTACCCCCGCGGAAAGCGCCGAACACACAATGAACAGCAACGCGGAAACCGGCACGCCGGGCCGCATGATAAACCGTTGGTGGAAACGGCGGATATCCGCGCGAATATCCTTCAGCTCCCGTCTCGCGCGCGCCGCCCGCTCGGGATTCTCTGCCGCTTTCTCATCCGTCAATCGTTCTAATTCCCCGGTACGGGTGACCATCCCGCGGTACATGTGCGGAACGACGTCACGGTAGGCAAAGTAGGTCAATACCCCGCGCGCGCAGAGCAACCCGAACAAAATAAACAGAATTCCGAAAATAATCACCCCCGCCGAGGGTTTTTTCATCATACCTCCTTTCACACCGCCGCTGCGGTTTCAGTACCTGAAATCTTCCACACGCGTCCGGCAATGCTGTTTCGAATTTGCCGAAACCGAATCACACAAAACAAAAAGGCGAAAAGAGAATATATCTCGCCGGCACACGGCCTTCATCTTTGAGATGATCGTTTGCGAAGAAAAGCCGCAGTTTTTCGCATCAGATACTTTCTCCATCCGCCTCTCAAAAAAACCGCTGATTCACGTTCCGACAACACTCCGCGATCCCGCATCGCCTTTAACTGCATATAGGCCAGATTGAACTGACTCAGTGTACACATAAAGGTCTTGTTATACTGATCAGCGCAGTAATGCATCGGGCACTTGATAACCTTAGGAGCGGTACGCCATCCGGAAAAAAGATCACCGATTTTATTGGTATTCCGAATGAGCATGGACAGGCACGGAAAGACCTCATACCGGTCATTCAGACAAAAGGCCGTACATCCCGCCTGACAGTATTCTCCGTGCGGATTATGGAGTACGATCTTCGCCAGGGAGTTATACCGGAATACCAGATCAAGCTCTTCTTTCGAATAGGAAACAGATCCCTGGTGAAACGGATAATTCCGCCCCTGATATTCTCCGCAGAACAACACCGGCATCACTTTAATCCCGTGCGCCCGGAAAAGATCAATGTCTTTTTCCAACCTGGAGAATAACGGCGGATACGTGACATAATCGCCGGCCATTCTGAAACCTTTCGCCTGAAACTCTTTAACTAGCACGATCAGATCCATGAGATCGAGACCGCGCTTTTCCCTTTCAAGCGCGTGAACGGAAAAGATAATCTCCGTGATCCGCTCAGGGCCCACAGCATCGAGAAACGTCCGGCATCTGTCCGTGAGAGAAAGATTCGAATCGATCCGGACATAATGCTTTCTCTTCACTTCCTGAACAAACTCAATGAGATTAGGGATGAGAAAAGGCTCCCCTCCGCATATAGAAACCAGCAAAGTCCGGCCGAAACGGTCAAGTCCCTGCATGATACGGCCGATATCCAGCGTTTTGACGGAACGAGGGTCGCCGCAGTGCTGTCCACAGTATACACAGGAAAAGTTGCACACGTAGGACGGATGCATAAACACAAGAGTGTCGTAATCAACAAGTTCCATTTCTTACTCCCTTCCGTGAGACGCTGCTGATCTTTCTTATCGCAGCCCTGACCGCCGACAGACCGGATTTTAACTGCCGCCGGCGCACCTGGCGTCGTATGTGCTTGAGTTGTTCGATCTTCAGCTGGAGCGAACCGATCTTTCTGCCGTTCCTTTCGCAGGGCACCGTCCCGTTCGCGTGATGAAGCACAATATCCCGCGGGGGATTCCCCCCGTGAGTCATCGCCCAGAATTGCCGCGGCAAAACATCCCAGCGCAGTCCGATAGTGTTTTCCTGCAGAATAGCGTTTATCGCGGACTGATCGAAATGTCTCATCTTTTCATAATCGATTTTCAGTACCGCCTCGAAAAAAGACAGTGTCTTTTCGTTGCAGCGGATCACCATAAACCCGCTGTTGATCTCTTTCTGCGGCCAGTGTTCGGCCTGAAACAGGATATCCTTTCCCTTGATCTCCCGGCGGATAAGAGGGGTGCATTCCCGAAAAAACTGGATGTCGAGATCTGACCAGATGATCACCTTCCCGTAATTCTCTTTTACCAAGCGAACCAGATATTGCAGTTTTATCCTGACCAGCTCAAGGAACCCCGGAGACGACCAATCGCCGCCGCCTTCACCGGCGGCCCCCAGATAGTCGATTCGTACATCCCAATCATCCCGCAATGTCTTCAGAAAGATCTTTTTAAAATATTCCGCCTCATCCGTGCACAGCGCGTACAAGCTGAATGATGACATGAGCAGCTCCTTTTTTTCAGCAGTTTATCCAAGGAAGTTTTTCCGAACGAAATCGCGGACGCGCAATACGATGTTGTCCATGTTCAGATATTCCCAATTGCCGTTTCGTCCCAACAAAAAAACGTTCCGCGCTTCCAGCGTATCTTTGATTCCCTTTTTCACCTCCGCAAGACCCAAGGTAGGTATCATGTAGGTATATTCGACCCGCCTGATATCTGTCACTTGCACATCCTCAGCCGACCGCAGGACTCCGATCCGCATGAGATCGTTTACGACCGCCCCGCTCATCTCTTCCGGTGACATACCGGAAGCGCGTCCTTTATCCGTAATCTCAGCCACGGCCGCGGCAGGAAAACGGTTACTGAAATTATGCATGAGCGTAAGTCGGTAAAAAACCTCATCACCTTTGAAAAACACCCAGTGGCAATCATCTATCATACGGAATCGCGCGCCATCCTTAAGCCCTACCATGATAAAGAACGTATGATTCCATCTGAGTTGGTCATAATGAGATCGGATCCCTTCCATTTCAATCGCGCGGAGCAGCTCCGGCAGGGGAATCGTGGAAATCACCGTATCTGCCTCAAATTTCTGCCCACGGGTCGTAAAGATACCCCACCGACCGTTTTGCTGCCGCAGATGGCTGACTTTCGCGTTCGTCACGACCCTGTTCTGTATGTCCCGGCCGATATGATCTGTCAGGGCCTGAACGCCTTCCCGGGGATAGATGAATTTGGCCTGATACGCTCTGCCGACTTCTTTTTTCCAGAACACGTTTTTCATGAACTCTAATGGTGCGGCCGGTTCGATCTTGACGCTTACCAGGTCGGAAGATATCTCCGATAAAGGACAGTTCCATATTTTCCGGTTATAAGGCACCATGAAATGCCGAGCGGTACCGAATCCGGAATAACTTTCGATCCATTCCGCAAGCGTGTGGACATCTTTCTTCCGCCGGGCAAAGACGTACCCTAACACACATTCAAGCTTTTCCCGGATCGGCAGATCCCGTATACCATTTTCAAAAGGATAATCGAGCAGGACTGTCCGGCCGTTTCCTTTGCGATGGACAATCTTGACATTTCTGTCAGAATATTGATAGTCAAGCGGCAGGGAACAAAAAAAATCCATCGCTTCCTGGCTGCGGCTGTAGATCGCATGGACGGCAAAATCCCAACGGTAAGGCCCGGTGGTATTCGTACGGCATAACCCTCCGGTCCTCGGTTCTTTTTCCAGGACTACGAAATCCTTCCCCTGTTCGTTCAGACGGCGTCCAAGTTCCAGACCCGCCAGACCGCCTCCCAACACTGCTATTTTAACGGACATATCTTTACAGGTGACACAAAAACGGTAAAGCCTGCTCTAATTTTTCTCTGCCTCTATCAATTATACACTATCCCCGGGCAGATGGGTATCCCTGCCTCGCGCGGGGCGTCCGCCGACGCCGGTATCTCATTCGCGAACGCGTCCTCATCAAGAAAAATCATGCATACCCTGTCTTTCCGCACCGGCCCAGCTCATTCGAACTGTTCTCTCACCTCGGACCGGGTAAAGAAAAACACCACCGCGCCCACGACCGCGGATAATAATACTATTTCACGGATGATCATCATTTCATAAATCTGAAACACATTCCCTATGACCGTGCTTATACTTCCGGAAACACCGCTGTTCTCAACCGCCACTCCCGCGACGATCACCGCGACCATGTTCCCCAGCATCGAAACCGAAGTAATCACCTTACAGATCCCGCCGGTGATCACCGCGCCCAGCGTAATTTTCCTCCAGTCTTCCTTCAAGCGCAGAATATTTATCCCTCCCCAGAATGTGAGGAACGCCATGAACGGCAGAAGCACGAATACCACGCTGAGCGACCACGGATTGGCAAACTCTTTCTCAAAAAAACCAACGATCAGAGAAAGCTGCCGCGGCGACAAATGAGCCGAAGCGCCCTGCAGCCAGTGGAGAAGCACCGGCTTGTTGACGATCCACAAATAGATCATAAATACCGCCTGAAAAAAAATCACCCCTCCGGCGACAGACAACAGCACGCCCATCACCGTAACCCCGATTGATCTTCGCGTATTCATACTCCGCCTTTCTTTTCTTCGGGTCTCCTCGCCCATCCCGGGTCCACACTCTCCCTATCCGGACCGGGCCTCCCTGACACATCTTCCCCGCGCATTCCCAAAACGCCCAGAGGAATAATCCTCTTATTCCCCCATTTGTCCACCCCGGCGGTGGACAAATGGCTGCACCAGCCGGCCCGAGACCCGTGCCCCCAATACATCAGCACCGGATCATTTCATTATTCATGTATGTACGCCCACTTCCTCATTCTCTCTATCGAGCCGCCGAACGCGTATTCCGGATAGTTCTGCTCCGGGTAATACAGAAATATATCCCAATTCAGAATCCCCAGGGGCGTCTCCACGTACAGAACCCAGGGATTGCCGTGCCACTGCCTTGAGCTATCGGCCCGTTCATAACGGTATTCCGGATACGCGCCCATATCGGTCCCGGGGATTTTTTCAATATACTGGGGCACCAGCGCCTCAAGATTATCCGGCGGTTCCCCTTTATCCGCAGTGTACTGCCTGATCGCCTCGACCAGCGGTTCGGACCGTTCTGCCAGTGCGCGAAACCGCCGCGCGCGGACGTCCACCGCGGCGCGAACTGCCAGCGTAATGCCGACAAACAGAATAGACGCCAAAAGCATTGATACCGCGAATCGCCGCGGTCGGGGAAACAGTGCCAGCACCGCCGCCGCCGGCACCAGCAGGACCGCCGCCACAAACGGCAGAACAAAAAAGACCGATGCCTGCTGGAGAGCCATAGACCCCCGCGGGGAAAGCGCATACCATTTTAAAAATAGCTCTATACCGTTGACCACCAACGCTATGCCGCCTGCGGCCAGCATAGTCACGATCATTTTTTTCTTCATCTTCCTCCTTGAGCCTTCTCTTCAGTAAACAAAAGAACAATTCTCAATACCCGCCCCCCACAAGGATTTCATCAATCACTAAGATGGCAGGCATCACTGTATTCAACTCTTTCGCTATTCTTTCTTTTCTTGCATTCCTCCGCCACCGCATCAAATCGTTACTCTTTCATTTTCGTGCGTTCACCTATTCTCTTTTTTATGGCTGTGAGAAAATAATCTATAAGCCCGATGATCTGTCTATTTTCTTTGAATCGCTCACTTTTCTGAAAAAGCTCTTTTGCCTTTAAGAATTCATTTTCGGCTCTTGAGTAATCTTTCAGGTAAAAATAACACTGCGCCCGCGCGTCATACAGACGCGGATCATCGGGAGCTATTTCAAGCGCTTTGTTAAAATACCTGAGCGCCTCTCTTTCGTCACGCATGCTGAAATATGTCCACCCCAGCCCCTCATAGGCTTGCGCGCGCTCGGGGGCTAATTCCATGGCTATTTGAAACTTCGCAAGAGCGGACGGGTAGTTCCCCTTGTGAAGGAATTCGTTCCCCTGCGCGATATACAACTCGAATTTTCCCTGGCTGTCGCGGCCACCGGTATCTCGAACATCCCCGGTGATTTTTACGTTATCAATACTCTCGATATCTTCCAGGTAATATGTGATGGGCACCCCGCTGATATCCACCTTTATTCTCTCTTCTGTTTTCTCGATAACCGGCGCTTCTATCGTCTTCCCGGACTTCAGCAGAATATTTTCCGCGGCCAGCGAAAAAGCACACCAAACGCAGAAGAGAAATACCGTGATCTTTCTCATGTTTTTTCCTTCGTAGATGTTCTAGACCCCGTGTTTCACAAGTGATACACCGGTCTTCCTATTCCAGATGCATCGGCCCCCGGGGTGGATAAATGGACTCTGCAATCCCTCAGTTTCGCGCCGTTTTTCTGCCTTTTCATAAATTAAAATTGCGAAACGTATTTCCAGACTTCCTGAGACAAAAATGTAAATCCCTCTACCCGCCTATTTTTCGTAAAAAAATCCCGAATACAACACACAACACTACACCGCGCCTACAGAGAGAATATCAACTAGGATACAGGCCCTCAAATAACCAAGCTCCCTTTTTAATGGGAGGGCTTTCCGGTGGACCGGGGCAAGATCGGTGAAATATTTTTGCCGATCGGTAACAAGCTTATATCTCCCGATTTTAAGCTTTTCCTTTACACTTACCTAAAAGCTCCTGATCCCGCGCTCGGCGTTTCGTTTATTCAATTGATTTTCCCTTAGGAAAAATCCGTAGAAGATTTTCGCAGGGTGAGCGGGGAAGGAAAAAGCGGTATCTGAGCGAATGGACGAGCGAGTTCGCTTTTTTCCAGTGAAAGCGGCGAAACACTACACCCAAAACATCATGCGATGCTGCACCCTCAGCTTTCCGGCACGCTCTTCTCGCCTTCCTCCCACTCCTCCCCCGCCGGGAGGGTCCATCGCGCAAGGTGGACTCTTACTTCCCTGTCGCTTCTTCCATAATCTCCGTCATCCGTTTAAAAAACTCCGGCGACGGAGGTCTGTTCTGTTCAAGCGCGAGCGCCCCCTCATACAGCTGAAGGATGTAGTTTTTCAGGCGGGGGTCGTTACTATCGGCCATGTACAATTTGGAAAGGTTTTTCGTCAGCGGGTGTTCAAGGTTAATCTCCATGATCTTCTTCGATGCGGTAAAATTCTTGTCCATCGCGGACATGAGCTTCTCCATCTGCGCGTCCATGCCCTTGCTGCCGGCCACCAGCGTCACCGGCGAATCCACCAGCCGTTTCGACGGCCGCACGTCCTCGACCGTATCGGCCAGCGCGGAACGGAATACTGACAGCAATCCCTTGGATAAACTGTCCTGCGGCGTCTCCACTTTGCTCTCGGCTTCGGCCACATCGGCCTTGTCCGCCGATTCAAGCTTCTTCTTCTCGTACTCCCCGATCGAGGGCACGATGAACACGTCCACCGGATCGGTCAGGAGAAGGACTTCAATCTCGTTCTTGCGGAAGTATTCCAGATTCGGGTTGCGTTCCAGCATCTGCCGGTTCTCCCCGGAAAGGTAATAGATCGCTTTCTGATCCGGCTTCATCGCCTCGACGTACTGCTTCAACGACACCAGCTCCCCGGCGCCGCGTTTTGACGATTCAAACCGCAGCAGTGACAGGATCGTATCGCGGTTCTCGAAATCCACCTGCACACCGGTCTTAAACAGCGGACCGAACTCGCGGTAGAACTTCTCATACTTCTCCCGGTCGGTCTTAGCCCAATCCTGCAGCATTCCCAGAACCTTGGAAGTGAGCACCTTGCGGATCCGCGCGGTGGTCGGGCTCGACTGTGTCACCTCGCGTGAAACGTTCAAGGGCAGATCCGGCGTATCCACCACGCCTTTGACGAAGCGCAGATATTCGGGCACAAGCGCCTTGGCGTCATCCTGGATCATGATCTTGTTGGCGTAAAGGTGCACTGTCTTCTCGTGCTGATAGCCCCAGGTACTCAGCGGAGCCTTGCCCGGGATGAACAGCAGCGCTTTGAAATTCACCGTGCCCTCCAGCGACAGGTGCAGATGTCCCATGGGCTCGTCGGTATCGTTGGTCAGGAATTTATAAAACTCATTGCGTTCGCTTTCCGAGACCTCATCTTTCTTCCGCCGCCACAGCGCCTCCACCGTATTGACTTTTTCATTATTGAGCAGTATCGGGAAATCGGCGAAATTGGAATAGCGGGTGATGATGCCTTTGACCGCATAGGGCTGGCTGAATTGCTGTGAATTCTCTTTAAGCGTAAATGAAATCTTGGTGCCCTGCGCTTTGCGGTCGATCTCCTCGACCGTAAACTGCCCGCTGCCTGTCGACGTCCAGCGGAAAGCCCTGCCATCCGGCGCGGCGTGCCGCGTTTCGACCGTCACCTCATCGGCGACCATGAATACCGAATAGAACCCGATGCCAAAACGCCCGATCAGGCTCTCCTTATCCGCGCCCTGCCCCTGCTTGACCTGCTCCAAGAACTCCAGCGTCCCTGAACGGGCCACCGTGCCCAGGTTATTGATCAGCTCATCCCTGGTCATGCCCACGCCGAAATCCTCAATGGAAAAGGTGTGTTTTTTCTCATCCACGCTGATGCGAATCTCCGCGGGCAGAGATTCATCGAGTACGGGCTGGCCCGTTGCTTTGCGGAAGCGCAGTTTATTCAGCGCGTCGGAAGAGTTGGAAATGAGTTCGCGTAAGAATACTTCGGGATGGGTATAGAGTGAATGGGCGATGAGATGAAGCAACTGCTTCATCTCAGCTTTGTATTCGTACGTCTGCGGCGTCGTCTGGTTACTCATTGCACACTCCTTTGGTGGTACTTAGTTATCTTACCGAATTTTACCGTTTTTTCAACCCCTTTTTGCCTCATCGATCAGCCGGTTCAGGGTACGGTCATAGCGCGTCAAACACTCATCCATCACCACATCCGGCTCCCGCCCGGCCTCAAGGATCAGCTCAAGACACAGCACGGCCAGATCCCCGGCCTCGGTGATCCCGTGCGGATCGCCGGCCTCAAGCAGCGCACGGACTTCGTCCACGTGCTTCTCGGCCAGCCGAAGCAGTTTCTGCTCATGCTCCTTCCCTTTTCCGCCGTTGCAGTGCTGAGAAAGAGAGTGGATGTCCTTCAACCGCTCCTGGGCGTCACTGGTAAATATCGATGGTTGTCGCTCCATTTGTATATCCGGCAGCCTCTCTCGACAGCGGCCACGATGCCTGTTTCGTCCTTCGGCTGCGTGTGCGTGTCCGCATATCAGGACATCAGTATATCAGCAGGCAACAGATCAATGTATCAGGTGATCAAGAATTATGCGCATGCATCCCGGCCTGCTGCTTCTCCGACACCCTGACTACTACTCCCCTCGTCTGCCGGCCCGCTCTCTCCGACCCTTCCCTTCCAGGCTTCTTACCTCTTCTTCCCGTCTCTCACGCCGCATAAATAAACACCACGCCCACCGCGCAGGTAACCAACGCGAACACGCGGATCAACGGATCCGGGCTGCGCTCTATTTTTCCCATTATCGGCTGCAGCCCCCCGGAACGGAGCAGGAGGATCAGGGCGCCTTTGAGTACCGCGATCACCCCGAACAGCGTGATCACAAACGACAAGCGGCACTGGGAGGCGGCAAAAAGAAGAAAAATTCCGACGATGAAGGCGATCGGCGCCGACCACAGGATCCGATTACCCCGCTGCCAGAACACCAGCCACCGCCGCAAAATCTGAGGCCGGATGAGGTAGGCAACTCCCTCGGCCATGAATACAATACCCAGGAGTTTGACGATTTCGGACATATCTCCCCCTTTTTTTTAACCCTAAACGCTAAATCCTCCACAAAGAAAAGTAAATCAGGATATCAGTTTATCGGAAACCATGAAAGTGTATGCCGCAATGCGGTTTATCTGATAAACTCCCCACCCATATCCTGTGATACTGATATACTGTATCTCTCCTTTACTTCTTGCCTCTTACCTCTTCCCCTCCGGAATCAAGGATCCCGGATCGAAGAACTACGTCGAGAATGTTCCTGTATGCATTACCTCTTCCACGCTCCTTTTTTCGTGCGGATGGAAACCTTCTTTGGGATAACCGAGAGAGATCAGGCTCACCAGCTTATACCCGGAAGGTACCTCCATCAATTCCAGGATATGGTCGGCGTATTCTTTTTTATCGCCGGCGATCCAGCAGGACCCGATGCCCAGCGCCCGCGCAGCCAGCAGAAGCTGGGTCGTCGCGGCACTGCCGTCTTCAAGGTAATACTTGGTGATCTTGCTCACCACGATGACGCATGCCGCGGCGCCAGCCAGGAACTTGCCGTTGGGGCAGATCTTCCCCAGTTCTTTCAAACGGCCCGCATCCGTGATTACGATAAACTCCCACGGCTGTTCGCCCCGCGCGGTCGGCGCCAGACGCGCCGCGTCGATCATCCTGTGAAATGCGGGCGTCTCGATCGGCTTATCTTCATACTCTCTCACGCTGCAGCGATTTTTCACGGTTTCAAAAAACTCCATACAAATTATCCTCCTTTCTCACCCCAAAACAGATGCGCGACACCGGGAAACAAGACCCTGCGGCCGGCGCGCAGCGCCCGGGCCTGTAATAATCCTTCCATTACTTTATCCGGAGACAAAAACGTTTCGATTGAGGCACCTAAATAACGGTACGCCCGGCAGCGTCCGCCGAACATCCTTACCGCGGCCGGGATCACGCCGAGATAGCGGCGGTACAATCCATGAATCATGCCCGTTTGCGGCGGGCACAGCTCCAGTATCCCCAGCCGACCGCCGGGCTGCAGTACCCGCACGCATTCGCGCAACGCGTCCACCGGCCGTGCGATATTACGCAGGCCGAAGGCCATGCTCACCGCGTCAAAAGAACAATCGGCAAACGGCAACGCGCAGGCATCGCCCCATATCCAGCATACGTGTATTTTCCCGCGGGAAGTTTTTTCCGCGGCTTTATCCAGCATTGCCTGGGTAAAGTCAAGGCCGGTTACCTCAGCACCCCGCCGCGCGCAGGCAATCGCTACATCACCACTGCCGCAGCAAACATCGAGCACCCGGCTTCCCCGACCGATCCGGAGTTCGTTAATCAGTGCCCGGCGCCAGAAACGGTCGAGATTGGCGCTCAGCAAATGATTGAAAAAATCATAACGGCCGCTTACCGAGGAAAACATCCGCCGGATCTTTTCCGGACTTTTGCCTTCACTCACCGGCATGCGCCCGGATCATATCCGCCACGGCTGACAGAGCTTCCTGATCCGCCTCTTTGGCGTGGGCAAAATTCAAATCCGCGATGGCTTTTATCGGCACCAGATGCACATGCGCGTGAGGCACCTCCAGTCCCGCGACCATCACTCCGATCCGCTCGCACTCCACTGCCTGTTCGATCATCCGCGCAACCCGCTTAGCGAACACCGTCAGATCGCCCAGTAATTGATCATCGAGATCGAACAGGTAATCGATCTCCTGCTTAGGGATGACCAGGGTGTGGCCGGGATTGATCGGCCGAATATCGAGAAACGCCAGAAAACGGTCATCCTCGAGGATTTTATGACAGGGGACCTCACCGTTGATTATTTTCGCAAACAAACTGGGCATGTTTCCTCCTTTTATCAATCCCTTTGTTACTTGTATTCAAATATCCCGGGGGCATTTTCTCTTACATAGATTATCGACCGAATAGGTATTGCACTCGACGTAAAAGAGCAGGAAGAAGAAATACAGCGCGTAGACCATCAGCAAACCTACCACGCCCCAGTCCTGCACCAGTCCCTTGCCGAAAACAAACGCAGCCATGAGCAGGATGCCGGCGGCCGACGCCGGAACAGTAGCCGCGCCCAGGATAAGCAAGAGACCGATCAGCGCTTCGAGCGGAGGCACGCTATAAGCGAATATCCTGACCAGGCCGGCCGGTAAAACCGTACCTTCGTAATCGCCGGCCATCTTTTCGGCGAACGGTTCGAGATTGGAGCCGAGCCGTACCAGGCCGTGAATCAACATGTTCACGCCCATGGTGAAACGCAGAAGCAGGTAGGCGAAGGACTTGGTATTGTTCATAGACTTTATTTCAGTCATCGGATCGTTATTCCTGGACCACTGCTCCCGGCCCGACCTTTTTCCGTGAAACCGGACGCGCCGGCGTTGGTCCCCTCTCTTCCGTCAAGGATCAAGAACCCCGGATCCGGAATTAGAATGCTCTGTCCGATATCCGTTCACCCGGCCAGGTGCTCACGCCAAAATTATCTGCGAACCACATCACGATGCTGCGCCAGTTATCCCAGAACATCGTCATGGGAATAGTGTGGCCGTAACCCTTATCTACTTCGTAGGTAAACGACTTTCCGTATTCTTCATACCAGGATTTCAGCCTGCGCAGGGTTTTTATGGAGTTGTCCTTGCTGCCGCTGCGGAAATACATCTTGGGCAGACGCGACGCGTGAAACTTGGTAAAACCCGGGGGGAAGTATCCGGCACTAATCGCGAGCAGTTTGATCCGCGGATCGCGAGAGGCCACCTGCAGGGCGACGGTCCCGCCGAGCGAGTATCCCACCATCCCGATTTTGTCTTCGTCCGCATTGGGAATCGACTGGGCAAAATCGATCGCTTTGACGAATGTCCGCACCCACATCGGTTGGGAACTTTCAAAATAATGGACGTTGACCGCGATAATCCCCTGGTTCATTAAGTCGTAACCGAAGCGGCGATAACGCGAGGCACGCTTGCCCGTGATTCCGGCCGACCCGTGGATCACCAGCACCACGGGAGAACCAGGACGGCCGGGGTTGTAGACATCTACCTTTACCCGCTTGTTGCCCAGAGTGAGATATTCGGTGGATTCTCCCATGGAAACCGCTTCGCCCTGATCGATCGCTTCCCCGTGCTCTCCGCTCCCGGCGCCTTCAATCGATTCAATATCCGATTTCCAGTAGGTCAGCGGCACCCCGGATATTTCAATCTTCACGTACTCCCCGGTCTGCTCGACAATCTTCCCCCGCACTTCGTTCCCGTTCTTGAGCACGAGGGTTTCAGCACAGAGCGCGAACGGAAGAAAAAAAAGAAAAGATAAGCTGAGCGTGAATACCTTCTTCATCTTACAATTTCACCGCACATCCCGCACCCGGAATCAAGAATCCAGAATCGAAACGATCCTGCCGCCTCCCCCTCATCTCAAACCCTCCAGAACTCTCCCTATCACATCCGGTTTGTTCAGCGTAAAAAAATGCAGGCGTTCAAATCCATGCTGTTGCAAATCCCGGCACTGGGCGATAGTAAATTCAATTCCCCGCTGTTTCATTTCATCCGGTTTATCACGCAGACCTCCTAATTGTTCTTCGGTCCGCGCCGGAATCGTCGCTTTGCATACCGAAGCGAATTTCTTCACTTTAGAAATATCGGTCAGAGGAAGGATCCCGGGCAGAATGGGAATATTCACTCCCCGCGCGCGCAGGGTATCATGAAAGCGGTAGAAGTAGGAATTGTCAAAAAACATCTGGGTCACCGCAAATTTTGCCCCAGCGTTGATCTTGGCAATCGTATGCTCGATGTCACGGTCGAATGATGCCGACTCGATATGACCTTCCGGATACACCGCCACGCCCATGCAAAAATCTCCCCGCTCGCGGATGAACCGCACCAGGTCCACCGCGTAGGAAAACTCCTGGCCCAGGAAATTGAACCCCTCCACTCCTTCCGGCGGATCGCCGCGCAGAGCCATGATGTTCTCGATACCGCGAGTGCGGTATCCATCCAGCACGCGAGTGATATCACTGCCCGCAGCCTGCAGCGAGGTAAGATGCGGCATTACCGTGAAATCACTCTCGCGCAGGAGAATGTCCACAGCGTCCAGTGTTTTGTCCTGGCTGCTGCCACCGGCGCCGCAGGTCATGGATACGTAGAGCGGATCATAGTTCTCCAGCAGCCGTAGATTATTCCGTAACGTCCGGGCGCCCTTTTCGGTCCGCGGAGGAAAGAATTCGAACGAATAACCAGATGACCGCTGAGAAAGGATCTGGGAAATTTTCATATGGGACATTATATCAAACAATCCCTGTTTTCTAAGTGGTTTTTAGGGATAACCGCGATCAAAACTCCCGGAATCCGGTAAAGCGGGCATCCTGCCTCTTCTCCAGCATCCCCCGAAACCTGTACTTCAGCCAGCGCTTCAGCACCTGACGGGTCACGGGAATCAGTCCCAGGAATCCGAGGATATCGGTAAGGATCCCGGGTGTAAGCAGAACGACTCCGCTGGCGAGCACGATCACCCCCTCCAGCATCCGTTCAGCCGGCATGATACCCTGGTCCAGCTCCCGGCGGATATCGCGGATCAAAATGAATCCCTGCGCCCGCGCCAGGTAGGCGCCGCATACGCCGGTCACGATCACCAGCAAGACCGTATTCAGCGTACCGATATACTGACCGATCTGGATCAGCAGAGCCAGTTCGATCAGGGGCACTAGAGTAAACAGCAGTAAAAGGTATCCAAACATAAAGACTCCTTTCCGCGTAATGGGGGGCCGCGTCCTTCAATCACGGTTACGGAACCCGTTTCAGTTATGCACAGTGGCAACCACGCGCATACACATAAAGAACAAACTACTTCTCTCATTATTGTACACGGATTCCGGTCTCGTTCAACCGCGGATAGAGAAAAAGGAAAGGATGCGTGACGGGAATGGTTCAACTCACGGGTTTCTTGCGGGCAGAACCCGGACGGCGGCGAAGCTCGTTGACTTCCCGCCGGAGCGTTTGCACCGTCCGTTCGAGATGCGCACCGTACAATTCGGCTTCGGCGCGGGACTGACTCACGGAGGAAAGCGCAGATTCAGCTTTGTTACGCCGGAGCCGTTCATTCCGGGCGCGCGCATGATCGGATATGTTCCGGATCACCCCCACGATAAACTTTCGGCCCTGCTCATCGATATACAACGTTTTTTTAGTCACGATCGTGTGGGTAATTCCCTGCCGGTCGGTAAACTCTTCCTCGTTGATATTGGACCGGCCGCTTTCAAACACTGCCTCATCCTGCTCATAAAAAACTCCCGCTTCTTCGGCCGGAAAATAATCATAATCGGTCCTTCCCAGCAGTTCCTTGAGGTCAAATCCCATAAACCGGCAATAGGCCCTGTTTAAAAACACCCAGCGGTGCGCCCGGTCTTTGACAAATACCGGATCGGCAATACTGTTGACTACATTTCGGAAAAAAGAGGAATTTTCTTCGGGAGAAACAACGGCGGCAACCGGAGAAGTCTTTCCTCGAAAAACCTTCTTCGGTTCTATTTTTTGTTTTTTCATCGTGAATGGACTGTCTGTGAACAGACAGCCGTTTTTTTCCGCGGCGGGAATTTGTCCCCGCGTCTACACGGATTTATCTTACTCCCTGAGGGAATATTGTCAAGACATATATTGACTAGGAGAATTCCTGAAAAAGGTGGGCGAACGACACCCCGCACACCTCCCCGGCCCAGTACTGAGAGGTCACGTTCTGCATCGCTTCGAATAAATCCTCGTTCTGGATCCCGTTCTTCACCGAAAGATACGCCTCCACGAACGCGCAGAGATTATCCACCGCCTTGACCAGACTGCCGCTTTTGTACATTTCTCCTTTTTCGTCTTTAAGATCGGTAAATTCGCTCTCGGTATACATCCGCAGCTGCGCCTGCCACCGCTCGGGAATAAGCGTGTAAATCTTATTTTCCATCTCCTCCCGTTCGTACTCCTTGATAATGTCGCTTAACCCCTCCACCGACCGCTTTACCGGATTGATCACGTCGCGGGTAAGCACCTCGGGAAGGTCGTGGAATAGTCCGGTGAAATAATTATTGGCACACTGCTCCCGGTTGGCGTTCACTTGCAGGGAAAACAAATAGGTCAGCATCGCGACCAGCAGCATGTGTCCCAGCACGGCGGTGCGCGGCACCCGGTGCAGATGGCTCCAGCGCACCTGAAACCGGAGCTGGCCACAGATGTTGACGAAATGCCGCAGCTTCTGGGAAAAAAGAAACTGCTGCATGCTTTTCAAATCGCCGTATTTTTCCTGCTTGGATCGGATATCCCTGCGGATCTCGCCGATACCGTATCCGGCCGGATTGGCGCGTTCGATAATATCAAATTCCCATTTGGTCGCGTAGAAATGGGCCGCGCTGATTATCCGCCGGTTGACGTTGCGTTCCCGGTCAAGCAGATAATCCCGGAACCGCGTGCAGAAATCAGGTCCCAGCGGCGCGATGACCTCGTGAATCCGCTCATAGGCCCACTGGTTCAGCTGAACATATTTATCCCAGTCCTCTTTAATCCGGTGAAAAAGCGGAGGCTTGAGATCGGTCAGGACGGTACGCTGGAGATATTCGAAAATCCCCGCTTCGATGATCTGAATCCAGTCAAACTCATCTGAAGTGCCTAGATCCTCCTCGAATTTCCCCAGCACAAACGCAATGATCATTTTATGCGCCTGCTTGTCCAGCTCGGTGAGTTCAACGGTCCGGATCTGATCATTCCAGCGCTGCATGCTCGCCGCTTCGAATAATTTTAATAACAGAGGTTTATGAACCATGATGAGACGGGAGGTCTTTCAGTAAAATATTCGACTCGGCACCGGCGATCCGACGATTGAAATCAGCAAGCACCGATTTCAGTTTTTTCAAGGAAGAGGTTTCAGGCACGGGAATACTCGTCGACCCGTGGGATTCCAGCGTCCGGAGCACCGACGCGACGGTCAATGAATGCGCGTCCCTGGCCGGCTGATACGCGGTATCCTGGTAGCCGGAAAGTTGTACTTCGTTAGCCAGCCCGTCCTGTTGAAGCTCAAAGAGTATATCCCGTACCAGCCGGATGGGAATATCCAGACGGTGGGAAATATCCTCTGCGGGAAGAGGCGCTTCTCCCCGGTCGAATCGGGATACCATCAGATGAAAAATATAGAGTGTCAGAAGACGGCGGTAGTCCAGGCTGATATTGGTGCAGTCGGGCTCGTATTCATAGGTATCCACGTTTTGATGAGCGAAAGATATCTCGGCGCCGAACAGCACGATCAGCCAGCTCAACTGCATCCATATCAAAAAAAGCGGCAGCGCGGCGAAACTCCCGTAAATCGCGTTCATACGGGATGCCCCGATCTGCAGACCGATATAAGCCCACTGCACCACCTGATACACCGTTCCGGCCGCGATCCCGGCCACGATCCCGGATCTGATATGCACCTTGGTATTCGGCATAAACACATAGATAAAGGAAAACAGGATCCACAGCACGACAAACGGCAGGAGCCTGAGCAAAAAGAAGATCACCGGACTGAAGGCCCCCAGAAGCGCGGTTTTTTCGACAAGCAGGGTCACCTGACTTTGAATAAAAACAGTGACACTGCTAGAAACGATAAACAGCACCGGACAAACCATCATCACCGACAGATAATCGCTGAACTTTCGTCCGATCGACCGAGGTTTCTTCACCCCCCAGATATCGTTGAAGGAACGTTCGATATTCCCGAGCACCCGAATCACCGTCCAGAACAGAAAAACGACGCCGATCCCTGCGACCACGCCGCCGCGCGTATTCTCCAGCAAAGTACGGGAAAAGGTAATGATCCTGGTCACCACTTCTTCCTGGCCCGAAAACTTGGTGAGCAGCTGCCTCTCCAGCATTTTGTCCAGGCCGAAGCCTTTGGCGATGCCAAACAGCAGAGCGAATACCGGCACGATTGAGAGAAGAGAGAAAAAGGTAAGAGCCGAAGCCCACAACCGGCACTTATCTTCCTGAAATCCGCGTAAGCTGAGCACCACCACCCGCAGGGGTTTGATCACATATGATCTTTTTCCGGCAAGGTCCCGGCCGCGCACGCGCCAAATGTCCCGGGTGAGGAATTGAATGATTTTTTTTACCATAACTGCCTGTCTGTGACGATCCCGGCCCCCTGATGCTTCATCCCTATTTTTGCGATCGGATATCCGGGATCCAGAATCTACACAAAAGTAATTACCCGTATTTGACCTTCATCGCCAGGATCACCAGTGCCAAAGCCAGGATGAACCCGTTGGCGGCGATCATCGGCGGTTCACGCAGTAAGATGCCGTACACCAGCCAGAAAAACACCCCCAGAGCGAACATCGAAAAAGTCACGAATGAAAGATCTCTGGTATTTCGGGTCCGAAGAATGCGGATGACCTGCGGCAGGAATGATACCGCGCAGAGCGTTCCGGCAATGACTCCGACAAGAGTATGAATACTTTCCATTGTTTTCCACGCGGCGGGAAACGGTATGATCAGCTTTCAATCCCATATTTTTGCGATACTTCCCGCAAAAACCGCTGCGTTTTTTCCAGCACCTGTCTGGCCGCCTGCATGACTCTCAGCACTTCGGCTTCCGAAATGTCGTCGCGGGCGGCACCCAGCGTTTCCAGCTGGGTGTCCACTAATTCGGATATGATTTTGAGTTTATGCGCGTAGGTGGAATCCATCACGATTTTTAACGACCTCGGATTTAAATAATACTCCTTCTGTTGAAGAAGGTACTCGTCAAACCACATGTAGTTCATCAATACCGAAATCATCTGCAAACGGTCCCGCAGAGAAAGCAGGTAATACTTCTCTTTTTCGCTGATCCCCTCGTCGTTCCAGCGGCCCTTTAAAAAATTGTCGAGCCGGGTATAGACCGAATCGAGTTCCCGGAAATGCTGTTCAAACGGTCCCGCGAACTGCCCGTAATCGATCCTGGGCTTCATCTCCTCCGGCAGAAGCACTTCGCCCGCAGACGACCCTGCCCTCTGACCAGGACAAAGATGTTCTTCGGGAACGAATTGAAACACCATCGCCGCGCCGGCGGCACCTGCGGCAAGAAGCGAGAGAATCCACAAAATAAGATACCGGCTTCGCGCGTTCTTCATAAGAAGTATCATAACTCTTTTTGCGCAAGAAATCAATCGCGGAAATTATTTTGCGGGAGCGGAAGAAGTAGTCACCGGCGGTCCCGCGGGCGCAGAAGAGCCCGAATCTCCCGCGGACGGAGTAAGCGAAGGAAGGACCGGCTTTTCCAGGAAATGGTGATCAAGCGAGGCGGCCTGCGGCGGCATTTCTTTGGGCGGCGCGTTCTCGGCGACCGGGATGCTTTCGTCGCCGTAGGAAACCTTGAAGGGAAAGACGAACTGCACGGCTTTTACCGCCCGGTTATCGTAATCGAACTTAGTCTGCACGTTGGGAAATATGAGCTTGATCTCTTCAATCCTGAAATCGGATTCCGGAAAAAACACGTGTCCTTCGTATTTGACGTTCGGATATATGTAGCCGCTGCGCAGCATCACTTTTTCCAGCATCGCGTCAATCCGATTGGTTTTTCGCTGAAAAAAATAATTTGCGATCTTAAAAGGCGCGTCGTAGTACCCCGGCGCGTAATCCTCCCCAGCCTGAGTAAATCCCGATACCGGTTTCGACCAGCCCTTGGGCTGGGGCCGATAATAAGCCGCCAGATTCTGGTGCTGACCGTGCAGGTCATCGACGATAATGCACTGCTCCGGATAAATCCGGATCGGCTCATCGCTGAAATTGGCGATTTTCACGTCAAATACGATGGAATCATCCGGATAGGGATTATGCGCCCTGGTGCCGAAGAATTCACTGTCCAGAAAGAATTTATCGAGTTCCGCATGGGTCATGTGGGTAACGGTGATCTTGATATCTTCCTTGAGCACCGTCCGCGTTTTGGGCCGCAAAGAAAACTCCCCTGGCACCCGGTTTCGCTGACGGGAATAGAATTCCCGTTTTGAAAACTGCTCAAACGCCGGATTGTGCGAACTCCCGCAGCCGCTCACCGCACATAATCCGGCACACACGCAGCCGACAATGAAAATATTCTTCATGTACCTCCCCCTGATCAAATCCACTTCAAATATATATTTTTTTTTGTGAGTTTGCAAGCGGAAAACGCAAATAACGTTTTATCTGGGGACCGTTTCCCCGCGTAAAATTCCGGGCAGAGGCTCGGCGTCGATTCTCAGACCTCCGTCATGCTCGATACGGATAGTATACAGCAGACCGGGACGGAACCGCGTCCCCGGAGCCTCGATCTGAGCGCTTTTCACCCCCGCGGCATCGGCCTGTTCCGGATCCAACGCGTATTCCCAGAATCGCCGCCACAGCCGGCGTTCGAACCGGCTTTGCACGCCGGGAATTTTGTACCCCGCGGGAATTTCATTCACCGGAGTAATCACGAACTCCTGGGTCTCGGGCCCGTCGAGCATAAACACCTTCCAGAACAGGTACGCGCTTTTGCCCCGTAACGCGTCCTGCTGACGCAGATGAATATCACGGAACCTGATCACTAACGACTGGAACTGGATCATATCGCCGGAAAACGTATAATATTGAGGCTGGAGCGGACGGCCTTCGCTATCATATTCCAGGAATTTAATCGTGGTGCGGTGGGCATTGGTCGCGGGAATATCCTCCACCGCAGTCACCAGCACTTCAGCCGCGCGCGAATCCGCTTCCAGACGCGATACCATCCGGCGCAGGATCTCCTGCTGCCGCAATGAACGGTAATAAAGGAACCCCGCGGTCGCGGCGGCAGCGATCATCAGCAAGATAAGAAAAGAATAAATCTTCGCGGACATCTCCCCCTCCTGGTTCACCTTCAATCATATCCAAAAGGGATTACGGTGTAAAGCGCTTCTTTTACATCTCTATCGGAAGGGACTGCTCTAAGGGAGAACGCGAGCGAAGAATAAGCGGCACTTCATTGGTAATCCGCCTGCCGCCCAGTACGCGCGGCACCCGATGCAGACACCATTCACCCGAAACCGAAAAAAACTCTAATTTCTGCATCTCAAAATGTCCGTACTCAAAAAAGTCAAAAATTACTTTACCGGTTTTTTTGTCCCGGGAGATGTACCCGCGCACAACGTAGGTAAACGGCTGCTGGGGGTCGATTTCCTGAAACTGAACCCTCTTCTTTTCCTGCGAGAAGGACGGCCCGCGGGCGCTGACCAGTTTATCCGCGGGATGCAGATAAAGATGGATTTCGGGTCTTCCCTTTTTATCCAGCGCGATACGCTGAGGACAGGGAGCGTAGAATTCAAAGATGAGATCAATCCTGTCTCCCGGGGCGTACTCCTCTTGGGGAGTACGCAGCCGCACCACTACCTCCCGCTGGGAAGAATACAGCGATTCAACCAGTTTTACCGCGCCGAGCACCATCAACACAAAAACAGTTACCCGCAGGACCCAGCGCCTGACATGAGCGGAAGCAAAAATTGTTCTCATTGTACACCTCAGTTACACACTCAATTACTATGGTAAAGACACCGACCTGTTACGTCAAGAGAAAAGGCAAAGGCCGGAAGGAGGGATAAGGGATAAGAAGTAAGGGGGTAAGAGAGAAGAGAAGAGAAGAGAAGAGAAGAGAAGAGAAGAGAAAAAACAGTGTGGAGACGGAAAGCAGAGGATCAACGACAGGCAAAAGAGAGCAACAGGACCTCTTTCCTCTGCGCAACAACGCAGCTATGCAAAATCGAGGATCAATTCGGACGGCACGACTTCCTTTATGCGCACCGGACGCCGCGATACGGGCAGGGAAATTCGCTATTCAGTCCCGAGGTAATCGTCGCGGTTCAAAAGGTCGTAATAATGGTCATTTATGACGGAATCTTCTTTCACGATGCCGTAAGAATGGGTTCCGGTGACCGAATCGTGATCCACGGTACGGCCGTAAGGCGAAACCACCGCGTTACTTACCATCACTTCATCGAGCACGCCGGATAATCCGGTAAAAGTCCCTGAGAACACGACATAATCGCCTTTATTCACGTGTACCGGGAGCGCGAAGGAATCTTTCAGCATCAGCGTGACTTTTACCGCGAACGGCGAATACGGACTCGCTTCAGTGGAAAGCGTCACCCGGACGTCTTCAAACCGGTTTTTTTCAATACGGGTTACGTACCCTTTTCCGTTGATAAACTTATGAGCGTAATGCGCTTCCAATTCACGAAGCTCAGTTCCGGAAACGCCGTTGCGCAGCGCACCGTAAATATCCTGAAAAATATAATTCGCGTGTGCGGAACACGGGATCACCGCCAGCGCGATCACACAGATAATCAGCTTTTTCATGCTCCCTCCTTGTATACTCGGATCCTTCTAAGAAAAACATTTTTCTGTTGGTCCTCCAGAATCGGAGACCGAGGATCCTGCGTCCTGGATTACGCTCTTCCCTCCAGAATCTTTCCGACCGTCATCAATAACTCCTGGCTCGTCACCGGTTTCGCGAGAGAACGCACCTCACCGGTGAGATTCTTTAAAAACTCTTCGTCTTCTTTGGTCAAAATCCCGGTAAGAAACAACGTCGGAATCATATTGGTTTGTTCATCTTCGGAAAGCAGCCGCTTGATATCTTCTCCGCGCATACCGGGCATAATCACGTCCAGGATGATCAAATCCGGCTGGTGCTTTTTCGCGAGCGTAAACGCTTCTTTCCCTTCTGTCGTGGAAACGACCTCATAATCCGCCCGCTGAAGCATTTGCGTGATTACACGAACCACCTCTTCCTCATCATCCACAAGCAAAATCTTCTTATTCTCCACTCCCCCTCCTTGATTACGTACTTCTTCCCTTGTTATTGTACTCCATTTTCTCAAGAAAGACAATAGCATCCTGCGGAGGATCTGAATCGCGCGTATCAGGTGACCGGGACGAAGAGAGCGAGTTCCTTTATGAAGAGCTGATCTCGCGGCTACACCGAAATCGCATATCAGGACATCAGAATATCAGCGGGAAGTAGACTAAGGCATCAGACTATCGAGAATAATAAGCGTGTATTCTGCTCTGTTTCTTTTCTGCCCCCCCCCGCTCACTGATATCTTATACTGATATACTCTATCGGCCTCTCACCTCTTCTCCCTCATGCTCCCATTTCCGCTTTCACGTCTTCTTCGGCAGTAGCGGCCGGACGGATATTGAATTTTTCCCGGAGGACTTTGAGCACGTTGGACGAAACAAATGCCGGAAGTGAAGGCCCCAGAACAATATTCCGCACATCCAGTGAAAACAAGGTCAGCAGAATACATACCGCTTTCTGTTCGTACCAGGAAATGATGAACGAAAGCGGCAAATCATTCACGCCGCACCCCAGTGCTTCCGCGAGACCCGAAGCGATCTTGATCGCTGAATAGGAGTCGTTACACTGACCGCAGTCAAGCAAACGGGGTATCCCGCCGATCGTTCCTAAGTCCAAACGGTTAATCCTGAACTTCCCGCAGGCCAACGTCAATATCACGCAGTCTTCGGGAACCTTCTCGGCAAATTCGGTATAATAGTTGCGGCCCGGTTTGGCGCCGTCACAACCGCCGATCAAAAAAAATCTTTTGATTTTTTTCTGCTTCACCAGATCGAGTACTTTATCGGCGACGCCAAGCACCGCATGATGACCGAAGCCTACGGTAATCGTCTTCTCGATCCGGTCATCCTTAAATCCGCCGAGAGAAAACGCTTTTTCGATGACCGGTGAAAAGTCTTTTTTTTCGTTTCCTCCGGGAATATGCGCAATTCCGGGCCAGGCGACCAAGCCGGTGGTAAAAATTCGGTCAATGTAAGAGGATTTCGGCTCCTGGATACAATTGGTCGTCATCAGGATAACCGCGGGGATTCCGTCGAACTCCTTCTGCTGATTCTGCCAGGCCGACCCAAAATGGCCGGCAAAATGAGGATATTTTTTCAACTCAGGGTACCCGTGCGCAGGAAGCATCTCTCCGTGGGTATAGATATTGATTCCCTTCCCTTCGGTCTGCTCCAGAAGCTGTGCAAGATCCAGCAGATCATGCCCGGAAACAATAATTGCCGGCCCTTTTTTCACTCCGAGAGCTACTTCCGTGGGTTCGGGATGGCCGAAGCGCCCGGTATGCGCAGCATCAAGAAGTTCAAGGCATTTTAAGTTCACGCTGCCGAACTCAAAAATCAGCTTCACCAAATCATCGGCATTCAGCGAATCGTCAACTAATGCCGCCAAACCGCGGGAAAAGAACCGATTAACCTCGATGTCTTCCTTCCCCAGCAGTAATGCGTGATGCGCGTAGGCCGCCATTCCTTTGAGACCGTAGAGCAAAATCTCCCGCAGACTGCGAATATCCTCGTCCAATTCCGGATCACTCATAATCCCTACTTCATCAGCCCGCGAAAGCATCTGCTCACGGGTCTGCCCAGGCTCCCATAACACTGCGCTGGGAATCCCGGCAATCCATTTCTCATCCCCCCTTTCTTCCACCCTGGCTTTGAGCATATCCCTCAAAGTTCTGGCCCGTATGATATCCGCCTCCAGCCGGGCCTCGTCAAAATTCACGTTGGTTACGGTAGTAAACAGCCCTTCCGCCAGAAATCTCGCGACCTCGGCTTCTTCCATGCCAATCTTCCGCGCTTCCGATTCGTACCAGGCGATCTGCTTCAGCAGATGAACCAATACGTCCTGCAGATCTGCGACCGGAGCTGTCTTTCCGCATACTCCTTTTTGTAAATGACACCCTTGACCCTTCATCGTCTGCTCACATTGGCGGCAAAACATTTCCATATAACCTCCTCTGTTTTAATTACTCCCTCCTGGATCTTTGATCGCTCTATTGTAATCAATTTTATTTCAGGCGGCACCCTTCCCGGATAAAGAAGCAACGGTGATTCCGTCCAGTTTTTTCCTTAGGTCCTGCTGGATCTCCTTCATCTTCCGGTGAAGAGGACATGTCGAAGAATTCACGCAGGTCTTTGGGTTTTTTAAACACTCCATCAGGGTAAGCGGTCCCTGAAAGATACGGATCACTTCTTGCAGCTGAATCGTATCCGGCAGGCGAGCAAGTCTAAACCCACCCTGTTTACCTTTTTGAGAACGCAATACTCCGGCAGCACTGAGCCTCTGGAGAATGCGACGCAGGAACGGTTGAGGGATATCAAGCTCCCTGCTCAGCTGAGCCACAGTGACAATCCTTTCCGGATAAAGACTGAGATATGAAAGCGCCCGTATCGCGTAATCAGTATCTTTGGTAATCAGCTTCATCATTCACCTCCACATATATGATACTATTTTAGTATCATTTGTCAAGAAGGATCTCCTTTCCCGCGCTCCCGGACACGCCCCCCGTAAACGCCCCCTGTGAACTTCACCCCTGTTAACTTCAGAAGTTAACCAGAGGTAATAAAATCAACGGTTTTTCACCGGTCGTGTCAACCTACGAAGTTAACGGGAGGAAGTTAATGGGAGGTACGCGAACGGGAGGTGAACAGGAAGAGACCAGATTGGTCGTTTCTTGACATCTTGGGTTACAGAACGGGAACAGGAAATGAGTGATCTGGCAGAGGATTGAAAAAGAGGGGAATATTCCGGATGTGTATGTTGAGCTAATGATTCGGATAGAGCTTGGGACCTTTCTTTTCTTCCGGCTTCTCTGCTTCTTTGCCGCTTGCCTCCTTACTCCTCTTCTCTTTTACCCTTCCCCAACCTACGCGGATGAATCAGATTCGCATATCAAAATATCAGTAGGAAGCGTGTCAAGCTCTCCGGCTATCAGAAACTGTTTCCACAGAGTTCTGATACCTCCTTCTCTTTTGCTTCTTACTTCTTCAGTCTCTCCTTCCCTCCAGGCTCAAGGATCGTGGATCCAGCGCATCCCGCCTCTACGCCACCCCTTCGCATCCAAACCGCCGCCGGATACTTTCCAGCCGCCCGAAACAAATCACCTTATCCTGCTCGCGGAGGAGGGTTAAAGCGGACAGGTCGGTCATGGTTCTTCCGCCCCGCTCGATCGCCAGCACATTGATCCCGTCACGGCGCAGATCGGCCTCCGCCAGGGACTTGCCGGCGATTCCACTCTCCGCGCAGACCTCGATCTGTGATACGCCGTAGCCACCTGTGGCGACAAGCAGTTCTTCGAAGGTGACGGGAGAAATGATCTTTTTCTTCACGATCTTCGTTCTTAAATACTCGGTCACGCGGGAGGTAAATTTCGCGTGGGTGAACAGCCGGTAAAAAAGCAACCCCGCGCATATGATAACTACTAAATTCATCACCGGCAGCAGCCATGCCGGAAAAACCAGGTGCAGGAACGGGATCTGTATCTTTTCCGCAAGGCTCACCGGACGCAGGGAATTGGCGAACGTCGCCACCAGCGTAACCAGTCCCGCGTGTCCCAGCACGATCAGGACACTGGCGATGCGGCGCCGCTGAGGATTGCCGGTGATCAGTTCAGCTTCCTTGGTAGTAAAACCGGTACCGGTGAAACAGGACAATGCCTGGAACTTCGCCAGCGACCATTCCAGACCCGTCAACTCAAACGCGACCGCGCCGATGCGCACGATTACGAAGGCCACGGTAATGGCCAGAAGGAATAGGAACAGATTCATCTTTCCTCCTTTGCTGTATCCGCCGGGGGCCTTACCCGAAAGCGGACGGTTCAGAATTCTTTTTTATACCGAAAATAAATCTTTCCCTCGCCTTCTTCCCGGGCTTCTTCCGCTGGCGTCTCCGCGGGCTGTCGGATTTCCTTTTCGGCGCCCACGGAAACGCCGTCAGAGATCTCGACCTCGCCGCCGATGGTATGTTTTGTTTCCGGGGTTTCCTCCTCGAAATTCTCCTGCTCCACCCGGTATTTTACCGCCGCCCCGGGAGTAACCTCTTTTTTAATCTCCAGCGCTCTGGTCTCTCCCTGCAGTTCTACGGAGAACTCCTTAATGCCCAGCCGGTTACCCAACTTTTCGGCTTCACCCCCGAGCATGAAATAATCCACGAACTCTCCTACCATTTCCGGAGTCACCTCGCCTTCTTGAAAACCCTGTTCGGTCGCCTTCCACCGTTTGCCGGTCACCAGCATGACCAGAAGATGCTGGGGCGGAAGATGCGGAACAGAAGAAAGCTCCATCTGGGGCGCACGAACGGTGCCGGTCAGGGATAAATGTATCTTGATCCCCTCGATGTCGGTCACCGCTTTTATGTATAGAGCCGGATCCGCCGGATCTCCGGTAAACGTACAACGGCTGGGCTTCAGTCCAAAGGAAACATTGTTCGGTCCGGTAATCCGCCCTCCTTTGATATCGACTTTGCCCTCAACCCTGTTCTTTTCCGTATCGGTTTCTAGCGTATACGCCAGCGGAATGTCCTGAGCCGTGAAATTCTCGTATTCCGCCCGGAGGACGGACCCGTTTCCGGATAAGATCACGCGGGGAAGTTGGCCCGCGGCGTGGATATTGAATTCTTCCAGAGTACCGCTGAGCGCAAGCCCTCCGTCTTTCCCGGGAAACAAGTCAACAAGCCCCACCCGGGGCGCGTAGACGGTAAGATCAAGCACCGATTCCTCATAAGAGCCGTAAAACAGTATTCGGCGGGAATGAGGAAGCTTGAGCGTACCGTTGAACACGTTCAGCCATATTCCGGAAATCTTCAGGCGTATGTCCGCCCGCTGGATTTCCCACTGGTCGCTCACGGCAAGAAAACGAGTATCGTCAATCCGGACGTCATGCAGAGAAAACGTGCCCGACAAACGGCCCGACGCATCATTATACTCTATGGAATCGGGTCCGAGATAATAAGCCGACACCGTCCGAACGGCCAGCTCCCCGCCGGAAGGAGTACCCAAGATCCAAACGGCGGCACCGCACGCGACCACGACGGGCAGAAATAAGAAAAGAATTCTTTTTTTCATGAAGATGCAAGATTACCGGATATTCACGAGGCCGACGGCGAACGTCAGGAAGAACCTTCCTGATGTCGGCCGGGCAGGTGCGGTTCTTGAATTCGGATCACCGGAAACGGAAAACCGGCATCCCGGAATTTCTCAATAAGTTTCTCTCTGATCTCACAGCGCAGACTCCAGGTCTCCGGCGCGTCTTTTCCCTTGCTTAAAATACGCAGGACCATCGTGCGTTCGGTAAAATCCACGACCTGCACCACCGCGACTTTTTCCTTGGTCGCGAACTGGCTCTGGCCCACAATCTCCCGGACCCACGATTTGATCTGCTCAACGTCACAAAGATAATCAACATAAAGCATAACGCTGCCCAACAGCGATGGATCCTTAATGGTCCAGTTCTGCATGACCGTACTGGCTAAAATGTTATTGGGAACGATGATCCTGCGGTTGTCCCAGGTACGGATCATCGTCTGCATAAGAGAAATTTCTTCGATCCATCCGAAATCGTTCTGGAAAATTACCGCGTCCCCCAGCCGCACCGGCTGGGCAAAAGAGATGGAAATGCCCGCGATAACGTTGGATAACGTGCTCTGTGCGGCCATTCCTAATACGACTCCGGCCACTCCGGCCGACGCGAGCAAACCGGTTCCTATATTCTTCACCGCTTCAAACTGCAGGAGAAAAATGACGAATGCGAAGAAATAAATTCCCGCGATGAGTACGCGGCGAAGGATCGTCACTTTGGTATCGAGGGCGGAAATGCCTGCCATCTTTCTCCGTTCCAGGCGGGATGCCAGCACTTTGCGCCAGCGGTTCACGAGAATCCCGGCGACTTTCGCCGCGATCACGGCCACAAGAAAAATCACGGCGCTGACCGCGATCTTAGGAATAATTTCGGTGTTCCACTCCATTATTCTTCCCGTTTCGCGACCGGCACGTATTTCTTGCCGAATGAACCCGCGTATACCGCCCTCGGCCGGAAAATCCGGTTATTTTCCAAATACTCCATCACCCGGGACGTCCATCCGGCTACGCGGCTCACCGCGAAAAGTGCCGTAAACATCTCCACCGGTATCCCCAGACAGGAATACACGATGCCGGAATAGAAATCTACATTCGGAAATATACCTTTGGTTTCCCCCAGCCGGGCAATCGCCAACTTTTCCAGCTCCTTGGCCGTGGCGTAAAGCCTTTTTATTTCGTCACTGCCGCGGTTCTCCACCAGGTATTCGGCCAGCGGCCCCAACACCCGCGCCCGGGGATCATACGCCTTGTATACCCGGTGTCCGAATCCCATGATCTTTTTCTTCTTTTCACAAGTCTGTTCAAACCATCCTTTTGCTTTTTTGGGATCGTCGATCTCACGAAGCATTTTTAACACCTCGGCGTTCGCACCGCCGTGCAGAGGTCCGTTGAGCGCCGCGATCCCCGACCCTACCGCCAGGTACATATCGGAAAGCGTGGAGGCGACGACCATCGTCGCGAACGTACTCGCGTTCATCCCGTGATCCGCGTGCAGGATCAGCGTAACGTCCATAATCCGCTCCTCGATCGGCGTCGGCCTTCTTCCCGTGATCATATACACGAGATTCCCGGCATGGCTTAAATCAGGATCGGGCTCTAAGGGGAGCGCTCCCCGCCGGATTCGCTCCACCGCCCCGGCGATCGTCGCCACCCCGGAAATCAGCCGGTACGTCGGGGTAAACCCCACCGGCGGGCCGTACTTTTTATCCACTTCTTTCGGTTTGGACCCGCCTTTTTTCTCTTTAAACTCATATATCGCGTGCTTTTCGCCGCGGGGCCGCGTCTCCATGGGAATGGAATCCTCGTCCGCGCTGATCGAAGGGAACCTGTCCGGACGGTACGCTTCCTGGTCCACGTAAGTACTTTCCTGCCGCATCAGGTTGGTCCCCAGACGCAGCGCGGCCATCGCGTTCATCTTCTCCACCGGAAACCCCATCAGTGTTCTGATGGTCTGGGGTACCCGCCGGCAATGAAGCAACTGGGAGGAAAAACGCTCATGCTGTTTCCCCGTGGGCAGTTCCCCGTGCAGAAGCAAGTAGGACACTTCCTCGAAACTTGAATGCGCGCAGAGATCAAAAATGTCATACCCCCGGTATATCAGTTCTCCTTTGGAACCGTTGACGTACCCGATCTTACTTTCACAGGCAATCGCCCCCTCCAAACCGGGACCGACGATACAGTTCACCGGCCACTTTACCGGCCCCGTGTATGGGGCTTCTTCCTGAGGCGTTTTCTTCACCTCCGCCCGCGCTTCCTTTTTTGCGTTCTTGATCAGTGTGGTTATTTCTTTGGTCTTGCTCACCATCATGCCTCCTTTGATAATCCTTACTTAATGAGATTTATTGCTCATGGATCTGCGATCCTGGTCATTCAATAGAAAATAACATGAAGCGAAGATCCCGTATCCAAGTTCTCTTCTCTATCCAGCATTCAGGCTCCAAGATAAAGGATCCGGAATCATATTCCTCATTATAAGCACACCCAGACCCGGATGCAACAGAAGAATACCGCCTCCGCACACTTACAATTATCCGTGCTACAGCGTACGCAGGTACTTCTTAAGCGGCGGGATGGCCTGCGGATTGACGCTCAGCGACCGGAGCCCGGCACGCACGAATTTACCGGACCAACGAGGATCCGCGGCCAGTTCCCCGCACACACTGCATTCAATCCCGGCCGTTCGCGCCGCCTCGATCACCCGGCGGACCAAAGGAAAAATCAACGCGGCGCCCTTCCGGTAATAGTTCGCCACCGCGGCGTTCTCTCTGCCCGCGGCCATTGAATACTGAATAAGATCATTAGTCCCCACCGAGAGAAAATCCGAGAGCCGGCATAATTGCTCAACCTGAAAAACCGCCGCCGGGGTTTCAATCATGGTGCCTATCCGCAGAGACGGACAGTGCACCCCTTCCGCGGACAGCTTCTCCTGACAAAACTCCACAATGCTTCGAACCCGGCGCACCTCCTGAGGGAGGGTCACCATCGGGATGCACAGACGCACCGGAAAATCCCGTGCCAGACGAAGCATCACCCGAATTTGTGTCTCCAGCAGACCGCGGTGGGCAAGCAGAAAGCGCACACCCCGCAAGCCCAGCGACGGATTCAGTTCGTGCGCCGGCTCCTGATAAGGCAATAATTTATCCCCTCCTATGTCCAAAAGACGAAAGACACAATCCCGGCCGCCGGCCTGGACTAATATGGCGCGAAAATGGTCCAGCAAAAAATTTTCTTTCGGGAAAGAACGGCTGGACAGATATACCTGTTCAATCCGGAACAGCCCGATACCCTCCGCGCCGGAGGCCAGCGCCGCCTTCACGTCTTCGATACAGGCCGCGTTGGCGCAGACCCGGATCCGTGTCCCTTGCCGCGTCACCGCCGGCGCGGACGCTTCCCCGGCCGTCGCAAGCCGGTCACGTTCAAGCTGTTTCTTCCGGTCGATGTACCGGGAAAACACCTTCTTCTCCGGCGAGACGAACAACACCCCCTTCTCGCCGTCGAGGAGCACAGGAACGCCGGAAGACACAAGAGAACAGAGCGATTTCACTCCGTATACTCCCGGAACCCCCAATCCACGCGCGAGTATTGCGCTGTGGGAATTAGCACTCCCCTCTTCTACAACTATCCCGCGCAGATGAGCGCGGTTGAGCTGAACGGTATCCGAAGGAAGCAGGCGCCGGGCAATCACAATACTGCCCGGGGGAAGTTCTTTAAGCTCGTTTTTCTCATACCCAAGCAACACCCTGAGCAGCCGGCAGCTCACGTCATGAAAATCATCGGCGCGGCTTCGAAAATTCTCGTCGGACATCGAGAGCAGAGAATTCATCCAACGCCGAAACACGTTACGCACCGCCTGCTCGGCGCTCACCAGCTCGTTTTCCAGCTCTTCCAGAATCGCGCTCTTGAGCTGTTCATCCTTGAGTATCTGTTTATGCGCTTCAAAAATCGCCGCGTGTTCTTTCCCTATCTGCCGTTCAACCGCGTAACGAGTCTGTTCCAGGTCTTTTACTACCTCGACCAGCGCGTTATACACCCGCACCATTTCACGGTGAACTTCTTCTTTTTTTACTTCTCCGGGCAGTACATTTCGGCTGAGGATATCCCGGTACGGAAACGCCAGGCCGTAGGCAATCCCCGGCGACATCACTTTTCCCCGCAGTCTCGTATTGAGCTTGAGTTCGGCCGTCATTGCGTTATTAATTCCGGGGGTTCTCTGATGCTTCAGCACGGAAACATCGTCGTTGTCTTCACCCGGGCAGTCTTTCTCGGCGCGTTGCGGTGGATCAGAGCAGCCCGTCTCCGGTCCTTTTCCCGTAAACGGCTCAAGCCGTCAACAAACATCCGGCGGTAAAGATCCACCGCTTTTTCTTCTTCCTCAAATGAAGAATACATCCATTGAGCGGTTTGACCGGAGAAGTGACGGATTTCGGACATCACCGATTGGAAAACCCGGTGCGCGCGTTCAGGACGATAAACTTTCCCCATCTCCGCCTCCTTGTTATCGAATAATTTTCTTCAACTCGACAATACGGTCAATCAGAAAATCCGGTCCGGCTTTGCGCAGTGACTGGAGATCACCGACACCGTAGGTCACCCCGCAGGTGATAAGACCGGCCCTTTTTCCCGCGAGGATATCCACATCCATATCTCCAATGAATACCGCTCTCGACGGAGGCACGCGAAACAATTCTCTGGCCCGGTCAACCGGACACGCGTCCGGTTTTAGGCACCGGTCGTCGTCTCCGCCGACGATATGAAGAAAATATGTGTCCAGGTGCACCGCTTTTAATACCGCCTCAGCCATTTCTTTGCGGGCATTCGTCGTCACCAGAAGTACTTTTTCCCGGAAATGCTCCAGCACATCCTCCACTCCCGAAAAAACCTTCATTTCTTCCAGGTTCCGGCGGTAATGATTCGTAAAGAGTTCTACTCCCCGGTCAACGACTTCCTTTCTTTGTCCCGCACACTGATAGACCAGATCCCGCACGCCCGTCCCTATCACGGCCACCACTTCGTCAAAAGAGCGTTGGGGAAGATCAAGATCGCGTAACATCTCGTTGACCGCATGGGTAATGTGTTCCCGGGAATCCACCAGGGTACCGTCCAAATCAAAGATCAGCATGTCCGCTTCAGACATCGATCCCCTTTCGCCCCTGCCGTCGTTTTTGCCGAATCGCTTCTTCAAACACCACACCGCCGGAAATAATATACTTGAGAGCCGTATCGACCGCGACATCCAACACCTGCACTTTTTCCCGGGGAAAGAGCATTAACAGCCCTGAAAACGGCGCGGGCGCAAGCGCGATAAACACGTTGACCAAATCCTTGCCGGTTTTTTGGCTCAGTACGTCAAGCTGTTCATTGGTAAGAAAACCCAATGAGTACGTCCCGGGATAAGGATACTCTACCAGCACCACTTTTTGGAATTCAGTTTTTTTCTCTCCGAACAGGAAATCCGAAAGCTGCTTGGCGGCGGGATAAATATTGGCGACAAACGGAATCTTCAACAAGAGCCTTTCCAGCCAGGGAAACAATTTCTGCCCAACTAAATGAGTAGACAACACCCCCACCCCGACCACACACAGAATCAGCACAATGAAGCCGAGACCGGGAATACGAGATCCGGTGAGTTCAAACAGAACCGAATTGATATACCGTTCGGCAAACCCGTTTATCGCCTGGAATAAAAATACCAGAATGTAAATCGTGACCGCCAGCGGGAACAGCGCCGCGATCCCGGCGAAAAAATACTTTCTGACACGGATAAGCCATCCCTTCTGTCTGTCAGAAGCCGACCGCCCCTTCTCGACGCCGGCATTCGTTGTCATACGCGCTCCCTCCGCAGTTCATTATTGGGCAACAAATTTATCTTTTCCTACTCCGCATACCGGACACCGCCAGTCATCAGGAATTTTGTCAAAGGGAGTGCCCGGCTCGATACCTCCGTCGGGATCTCCCTTGGCCGGATCGTACACGTATCCGCACACCGTGCAGCGGAAAGTTCCTTCATTTTGCTTTGATCCTTTCTGCGGCTGTTTCTCGGCACCGCGCGCTTCGGTAATTTTTTCCCGGGTTTCCCCGCCGGGACTTTCCACATGGAAGCCTATTTTTACCGTGACCTGCCAGTAATCCACCCGTTTATTCACGATGTGCCCGCGGGTTTCCACCACTTCAAACCACCGCATATTCCGGATCGACTCCCCGGCCTGAGAAATGGCGTTCTGCACCGCGGATTCGATACCGGTCTTAGAAGACCCCACTATTTCGACCTTTTTATACACTGCTTCGCTCACCGCAACCCCCCCTCCTTGTACCCCAGTTCGACCTGCAAATATTCTCTATTCACCGATAGTATACACTTGCTTCCCACCGGTGCAACATGATTTTCTCCGGCGCGCCTCTTGCGGATTCTGCCCAACGGCCACGAAACAACGACCATGAGCGGTTTCTTCACATTTTTAGTTTTTTCGCTATGCTTCTCTGAAATCAAGGATCGAAGATCAACCGTCTCAAGAACCGATCCCGACCGCCTGATCGATCGCCGGCTTGTCAAAACCGACAATAATATTCCCCTCCACATCGAGTACAGGAACTCCCATTTGTCCCGACTTCTCCTGCATCTCTTTGATCTTCTCGGCGTCGCCTGCGACGTTGACCTCTTCGTACTCGACCTGGTGTTCTTCCAGATACTGTTTTGTTTTTTGACAATAAGGACACGTCGGCGTGCTGTAAATGGTTACTTTCACCATCAAATTCCCTCCTTTCTTACCACGGTAACTTTTCTTTTTCCCGACTTCTCTTTACTGGAGCTTTTTCCGGGCCGCTTCGATAAAGGCCGGGAGGTCGGACGGCTGGCGGCTAGTCACCAGATTCCCGTCAACCACGACTTCCTGATCACAGTACTCGGCGCCGGCATAGATGAGATCCTGCCGGATTGATTTCCATCCGGTCGCTTTCCTTCCTTCCAGTGCTTTAGCGGTAACGAGCAGCTGCGCCCCATGGCAGATGCTGAACACCGGCTTGCCGTCATCCATGAATTTTCTTGCGAACGCGACCGCATCAGGGCTGACGCGAAGACGATCCGGAGAATACCCTCCCGGAATCAATAACGCGTCAAACCGATCGGGCTGCGCCTCCGTGACTGCCTGGTCGATCTTTACCGTGGTTCCTTCTTTTTTCCCTTTCACTTCCGCGCCGGCTTTTACCCCCAGATGAACCAACTCATGCCCCGCGTCGCGAAAGGCGTCCGCGGGTTTCTGGTATTCGGAATCTTCAAACATGTCGTCGATGATCACCGCTATCTTTTTCCCCATTTTTTCCTCCCCTCTCTTTTTCTGTCCGGCAATTTTCCGCCTTCCCTCTTTTTCCACTTATATTTTAACGCAGAAAGGAAAGAGAGCCATGGGGATATTCTCCTTTTTCTTGACCTGTTTCTCCCGATGCAGGACTTAATGGGCGGGATCGAAAAAGAACGATAATGGGCGTATGCACCGGACATCTATAGGTGTATGCAGTTACGCAGATTGAGCGAATCGTTTCAAACCCCGTTTCATACGGCGGATCAAACGAATCCTGTGGCCGGGCGCTTCGTACCGCAGACGCTTCAAGTATCTGCGCATCGGATTACGGTCCGGAGTAAAATGGCGGCACTCATCCAGCTGACACCATACATCCGCGGTCATTCGTGCGATTTTGCGGCACACGTCTTCCGGCAGGTACGTATACCCGGCGTTGCTGTCAGGCCGAAAATTGTAACGAAACGCGATCCCCAGATGACGGCACAATGCCGCAACTACACCGGGATCCTCGACGAGATCTTCGTATTTGACCACAAAAATATTCTGCGCAGACAGAGACAGGGCGTCGATCACCTGGCGGTTCCTTTCTCGCCACTGCTCGATAAACCCGTCAATCGCAGCCAACGGATCCGGATACCTCGCGATGGAATCGTAAAATGCCTGTTTGGCGTCAGTCCTGTGGCGGTAATGCTCAAGGGTCGAATAACACACGTTCACCGGATCTCGATAAATCCATACAAGATACACCGTATACGCATGGAACTCTTCCAGGATCTGATTGATACGGTGATCCGCGGTTGCGTTCGGCATCTTTATTAATACCGGTTTTTCGCTGTTTTGCAGACACTCCCGGATTTGCGATTCAGGCTTCAGATTCCAGTCCTTGAACAGTTCGGAATCAATGGCCTCTTCATATCCGCAACAGGTTTTCCCGTTCAGCAGAGTATAATATAAAACGCTCGTGCCCGAACGCTGAATGCCGGAAACCATCACAAGTTTGTTATTCATACACTTCCCATCGCGCCGTCTTTGACCTCATCAAGTCTGTTATATCGTGATATATGAGGCCGGTCAACATAAAAACATACCAGATCCTCCCCGCCGGCCGGGATTTCCCTTTCGTTACCGCGTTTATTTATTCCGCATAGATCATTTTCCGGGTCATTCCCCCGTCAACGATCAAATTCACCCCCGTGACGAAAGAGTTTTCCGGTTCTCCCAGGAATTTTACCGCACGCGCGACATCATCCGGGATCCCGACCCGGCCCGCCGGATGCTGAGCGTGATCTACCTTGGTGAGGGTCTCTTTCTTTCTGCGGGAAGATTTGGCCCACCCGGAAACATCGATCCATCCCGGGCTCACCGCGTTTACCCGGATTTCAGGCCCGAGACTCACCGCCAGTGAATGGGTCAACGCGAGTACGCCGCCCTTTGAAGCCGAATATGCGAAGGTATCAGCCTCTGACATCAGCGCCCGGGTCGAGGCAATATTCACGACTGCGCCGCGGGATTTGCGCAGATAGGGCGCGCAGTGCTTCACAGATAAAAAATATCCGGTCAGATTGACCGCCAGCTGGCGATTCCATTCCGCGTGGGAGAATTCCTCCAAAGACGCATTCTTTACCACTGCCGCGTTATTCACCAGAACATCTATTCTTCCGAAGACCTGAACCGCCTGCTCCACCATGGCCTCGACCGAATCCGGAACCGCGGTGTCGCATTCTATGAACTTTATTATTCCCTGATCCTTCCCTTCTTGTTCAGTTTCTTCACCCGCTTCCCGGTCAAGCTCGGCAATGACCACCCGGAAACCTTCTTCCAGAAACCGCAGAGCGACACATTTCCCTATACCCTGACCTCCGCCGGTAACGACCGCTACTCTGTGCTTCCTTCCCATTGAAATTCTCCTCTTTTGAATATTTACTCCATGATCTTCGGCTCGACCCGAACCATCCGCAGAAAAGGGGACGGTTCTATTTTCACCTCCAAAACATTCGTTCACCTCTGCGAGTAACAGAAAGGGAGTGTCACTGCTGGCACTCGGCACACCAGTACCCGCTCCTGCCGCCGATTTTTCCTTTTTGGATCCGGCCGCCACACCTCGGACACCTCCCGCCCTTCCCTCTGGCGGGAATAAGCCAGGTCCGCGGCATCTGCGCGGGGTCGGCCTTATACTGCACGGATTTTTCCAAGACATATTTCATTTTCTGAAAAACATTTTTTTTCTCTTCTTCGGTAAGCCGGCTGACCTTTTTTTTGGGCAGCACACCCGCCTGAAAAAGGATCTCATCGGAATAAATGTTCCCGATTCCGGCGAGGTACTTCTGGCTCATTAAGGCCTGTTTCGCGGTACTGCGGCCGCGCCCCAGCGCGTCGCTGAAAGTCTCAAAATCCACCTCCAGCGCGTCCGGTCCCAGCTTCTGTTTCCGGATGTACTCATCCATCGACCCCGCATACTGGATCCGGCCCAGCAACCGCCGGTTATCAAAGGCAAGCGTATACCCGTTGGCAAACCTGAACCGCGCCCGGGGATGCCCCGGTTCCGCACCAGGATCTTTGTAGTACCGGAAAAAACCGGTCATGCCGAAGTGGACCACCAGCCAGTCTCCCTTTTTCAACTTGACGAAAAGATACTTCCCCCGGCGGTCGGCAGTTTTGAATTCGTCGTTCTTCAGTTTTTTGCGAAACTTCGGTTCCGTGATCCCTTTTAATATCCTTTTCCTGTCCACTTCTACGTCTTTGATTTTTTTATGCAGACTCGTCCGCTTCAGATAGCGGCGAAACACTTCTACGTCAGGCAACTCGGGCATTTTGACTCCTTTCTTTTCTCACAATCAATCCCCCCTCTGCCGGCCGACCTGACAGGGGTTGACAGGAAAGCGTCTCCCGACAACGGCACCGGCACGTTTTGCTGGCCGGTTACGTGTATCTTTTCTTATATCAGCACATAGGGATATCGGTCAAAAGCGGATAAGAGCATCAGATATTATGAGAATGCATTCTGATATGCTGCTCCTCTGAGAACCTGCCCGCTGATCTCCTGGTCTGCTGATATACCCTCTTTTTCTATTTCTCTCTTCCCGTCCAGCATCCAGGATCTCCCCTACATTACCTTCAGCTTCTTCAATACCTGCGCCGCGGCAAGGGGAACCAGACTCGTTCCGAAGGCCAGCGCCCATTCCCCCCCCGTTAAAGGTACAGTCTTCAGCACCCGGGCCAAAAAGGGCACGTAGAGCGACAGGGATAAGAGTATGATCCCCAGCAGGAGCGCGGCCCAGACAAACCTGTTTCGGGTCACTTCATTCCTGAAAATTCGCGAATGTCGGTCCCGGACGTTAAACACGTGCCACAGAGAAGCCAGTCCCAGAGAAAAATAGGCGACGGTAACAGCCCGCGCGGGATCGGCCTTCATCACGAAAAGGACATAGGTAAAACAGCCGAATACCGCCAGTCCCATCAGCACCCCGTACACGAATACCGCGGCCCAGTGCGCGCGAGTCAGCACCTGCTCATCCGGACTGCGGGGGGGATGTTCCATCACGCGGGGATCTCCTTCCCCCATTCCCAAGGCGAGCGCGGGAAACACGTCGGTCACCAGGTTAAGAAAAAGGATCTGCAAAGGAAGCAGAGGCAGGGGAAGCCGCAAAACCGAAGCAATTCCTACGGCGGCAATCTCGCTCACATGACAGGGAAGCAGATACACGATAAACTTCCGTATATTCCCGAAAATAACCCTTCCCTGGGCGACCGCGCGCACGATCGTGGGGAATGAATCATCCTGCAACACGATATCGGCGGCTTCACGAGCTACCTGAGTTCCTCTTTGTCCCATTGCAATACCAATATCAGCCTTCTTTAACGCCGGCGCATCATTCACTCCATCGCCGGTCATTGCGACTACGTGGCGTTTTTTTTGATACATCTCAATAAGATCCAGTTTCTGTCCCGGCGTTACCCGCGCGAATATAGGAACATCCAGAATTTCGTTGAGTTCCGACTCGCTCATGTCATCGGGAGATTTCAGATCTTTCCCTTCCACCGCGCGTAACGTCCGGTCCTGATCCAACCCTAAATCAGCCGCCACGGCTTCAGCGGTATCCGCCTGATCACCGGTTACCATTACCGTACGGATTCCCGCACGCGCGCATTCGGCCAGCGATGAGCGGATTTCCCCGCGGGGCGGGTCAAAAAATCCCACCAATCCCAAAAATACAAGATCCGCATAGGGCTCTTCGGCCAACTGATGAACTCGTTTTTCGGCGCAGGCGAGCATTCGCAATCCTTTCTTGGCGTAGTCGCGGGAAATACGGCCCCACCGTTCTTTTGCCTCGGCGGAAAACGAACTCTCTTTTGATTCGGTACGGTACCTGCCGCAGGCTGCAATAACCTCCTCCGGCGCGCCTTTCACCAAGACCAAAAAAGGCGCGTCTTGTCCGTTATAGGTAGCCATCATTTTACGCTCGGAATCAAACGCCTCTTCGCGCTGTTCCGGGAAGCGGCGCTTCAACGCGTCCTTCCCTATGCCGGCAAGCTCACCGGCCTGGAGCAACGCGACCTCCAGGGGATCACCGACCGTCTTCTCGGGATCAGTACGGGAAAAAGACGCGTTGTTACATAACACCCCGCAGCGTATAAGATCGTTTACCCGGGGACGGTCTTTGACTTCAATCCGCGAAGACTGCTCGAAGAATCCTTCTCCCTCTTCCCCTGTAAAACGCGTTCGCACCGGCTCGGCTCCGGACGGATGCAGGACACTTACTTCCATTCTGTTTTCGGTAAGCGTCCCCGTTTTATCCGTACAAATAATATCGGTTGAACCGAGTGTTTCGACTGCCGCGAGTTTTTCCACGATCGCGTTCTCCCGGGCCATACGCCACATGCCGCGCGCCAGCGCGATCGTCGCAACGACCGGAAGACCTTCGGGGATTGCCGCAATGGCGAGCACGATCGCCGTTTCGATCATAAGATAGGCCTCTTTTCCGGCCAGGATCCCGCTTACCGCCAACAGGGCCGCGACCGCTCCGGTCACCCATAACAGAACGTGTCCCAGCCGGTTGAGTTTCTTCTCGAGCGGCGTCTTTTCTTCCCCCGCCTCTTCGGCCAGCGATGAGATATTCCCCAGTTCTGTTTCCATCCCGGTCGCGGTCACCACGGCCTCGCCGGATCCGCGTAGAAGAGTGGTCCCTTTCCAAAGCATACTTCTGCGGTCGTGCAGAGGAGCATCCTCGGCGCACGGTTTTTCCTGTTTGGACACGGGCATGGATTCGCCGGTCAACGCTGATTCATTGGCCTGGAGCTTGGATGCCTCCAGGATACGCAGATCGGCCGATACGATATCCCCTTCATTCAAGAGCACGATATCTCCGGGAACGAGATCCTCGGCATCAATCTGCCTTGCTTCCCCGTTCCGCCGGACCACGGTTTTTACCCGGCTCAGTTTCTGGAGAGCTTCCATCGACCGGGAGGCTTTCAGCTCGGTAAAAAATCCGACAGCCGCATTGAGAAAGAGGGCGACCGCGATCGCCGCGGCCTGCACCCAGCCTTCAAAGAAAAACGAGATCACCGCGGCGGCAAGAAGCAGAATGATGATCACACTCTTGAATTGATTGATCAGAATAGCCCAAGCGCTCTTTTTCTTTTCGGTCCGGATACGGTTGGGACCCCACTGGCCGCGGCGGCGGGGGACTTCCTGCTCACTTACCCCTTTCCGGGCATCGATTCCCAGTTCATCCAGGACATCTCCGGATGGAGATGCCCAGGGAGCGGACAGTTTATCCTGCGGAGGGAATGTGGTATGTTGTTTTTTTTCCATCGGTCATCTATCCGGCCGGAACAGGCTATCGATAAATTCTTTCGGCGACGCGGCCCCGTCGATCACCGCATGTATTCCCGTTGCGATCGGAAGCACTTGGCCCCGGTCTCGGGCCAGCGCGCACACCGGAGCCAGGACCCGGCATCCTTCCGGCAAACCCTGCATTTTTTCCTTTATCTCGGACTGTGACCGTCCCCGGGCCAGCAGTTCTCCGAACGTTCGGTGATGACTCTGCGCGCTCAAAGCGGTGGCGATCAGATCACCCAGGCCGGCGACGGAATACACCGTCTCTTTTCTCCCGCCGAGTAACCGGATCAATTCACTCATCTCATCCAGCGCGCTGGTGAGAAATGCGGCCCGGAAATTGACGCTGCGTATCCCTGAACCGCTGATCAGTCCCAATCCGATCGCGTAGATATTCTTGAGAATCCCGCCCCACTCCACCCCGGCGGCATCATCGCTGATCTGTACGCGGAATGCGGATGTCTGCGTGACCACGCGTACCTTTTCCCGCGCGTCATCACTGCCGCCGCTCACCAATACTTTACACGGCACTCCTCTGGCGAACTCGTCCGCGATGGACGGTCCTGACATCACGGTCACCTCATGACCGCAGAAAAGTTCCCGGAGCACGTCCGTGGCGGTACGTAGGGTATTGGGTTCGATGCCCTTAGAAAGGTTAATCACGACCTGCTCCGGGGGAGAATCCGCGGTATGCGGACCCAGGACCGGACGGATATACGCCGCGGGAAGGGCGACGAACAACAGTTCCGCGTTGCGCAGTACGCGCGTTACCTCTCCGGTCGCTCTCAGCCGCTCATCAAGCGCGACTCCCGGAAGATACACGGAATTGCGGCGGCGTGAATTTATTTCCTCCACTACCTCACCGCGATACTCCCAGCCGGTCACTGAATGCCCGGCAGAGGCGAACACGTGCGCTACCGCGCACCCCATATTCCCCAGCCCTATGACTCCGATAGGCGCGTAATCTTTGTTCATCATTTCTTCAGGGAACACCGAGTACATTCCGGATACCGATCCCGAGGAAATACGTGATCGCGACGACACATATGGCTATCCCGTCGTGTTCGGCAATCGTCCTCCAGGGAGGATCATTCCGTTCGCGCGCGATAAAAAAAGAAAACACGCTCAACAGAAAAAATCCCCATCCGGCGCTGACCGGTACGGCAACCCGCTCTTCCCAGAAATACAGCGGGAACGCGAACGACCCGGCAATGACCAGTTTGGAAATGAAAGTATAGAAGGTTGCCGCCCAAATTCCCCTGCCGGAATGCCTGTTCTGCGATTCAGTAGCTACGTGCATCCCCAGTGAATCGGAGAACGCGTCCGAAACCGCCACCACCAGCACCCCGCCGATCACCGCGACTTTCGACTGCGTGCTGGCATACATCCCCACCAGCATCCCTAAAGTGGTGATAATCCCGGAAGTAAGGCCGAAACCGATCCCAGATTTCGACGCATCCTTCACCTTCTCTTCAGCCTGTCGTGCCGACCGGTATTCCATCGTATTGTTTAATCGGAAGATCCCCTGCTTGAAAACTGTTCCGGAGGAAAGGTGAACAGATCCGGAGGCTCATAAGCGAATTGGTAAAAATCACGATAGGTGTAATTTACCGGACCGTGCTCCTCCATCCCTTTTACCGAAAGCTTGCTTTTCACCGCGCGGGCCCCGCCCTGAAAAGCGTTCACGATCGCCGCGTGCGCTTCCTGGACCGAAGAAAGAGTTCCCGTCAATACCGCCGTACTGTCGTTCACCTCAACTTCAACCGTATCCTCCTTCACCCGCGCGTCCCAGAAAAGCTGTGCACGGATCGCGGCGCCAAGCTCCTCGTCGCTGCGCCATCCCCAGCGGCGGGGGTAGGATACGTGATTACGCACATCGACGACGCCCGGGACGGCTCCCGCCACCTCTTCGGCATGGAATTTCTGAAAGAGATTTTCCACGGTTCCGCGTAAATATACCCGCTGATCCTCCACCCTCGCGCGCAGGGGAAAACGCTCGAGCAGCGGATCCCAGGAAAGCTCCGCGTTCACCGTGCGGGCAAGCTCCTGATCGGTCACCGCTTCTTGGGGTTTGACGCTGAGCATGTTACGCACCGCCCACACTCCGGCGACATTACGCGCATCTCTTTCGGCGGCCCGCCTCACTCCCCGGCTGCTTACAAATCCGAACAAGGTAACGATCTGATCTTCACTCTTGACGCCGATGTCGCCGGCGTCTACCCGCGGATCGAGGCGCAGGATCTCACGCACCGCCGCTTCTATTTTCTCCGGATTCTTCAACAGAAGCTTTGACCTGCGTTTGTCCCGGTCGCGGATGCCGTAGGAGATTTTTACTCCGGTGACGTCCACCGCATCTATCCCGGCTACCCGCGCGTCGTTATACACATATGTCTTTTCGGAAAGACTGCCGACCTCGCCGGAAATATTCACCTTCCCGCCGCGCACCTCTACCCGAAGATGCCGCTCATTGACGAAGGGATCCATCCGCAGTACCGCACGAATATCGGCGGCTGCCTCTTCGTCACTGCGCGTGACGGCCCGGTCTATGGTCAGCTCATTACGGACCGCGCGCACTCCCTTTATCCCGCGCAGAAGATGCCCGGCAAAATTTTTCTCGGCCGCGGAAGCCACCTCTCCGTTCAGCGCAACTACTCCGTTGTTTACTGAGATCTGCACATCAGCTTGTTCCATGACCGGATTTCTGCCCAGAACTGTCCGGATTCTCTCCCGCAGCATCTCATCACCAATTGCAACTGGCTTGACGCGAAGACGGTTAATGACTCCCCGCACTCCGGCCATGATTTCCGCAAGACGCCGGGCGTGACGCTTTTCCTGTAACGTAGGAACAGAACCTTCAAGCATCACTATTCCTTCCTCGGTTTCCACATCAATTAAATGCGCCTGAATTGCCTCCGACAGCGCAAGCTCCTGCTCAATCGCGCGGGAAACGGCTTCGTCGTCAGGCATGGGGCCTCTCTGGTATCCGCAGGAAATCACAAGCAAAGCGCACGCCGCGATACCCGTATGCCGCAGGAACCGTAACATCTTCATATTCATTTGCTACTCCTCTGTTCCTGAATCAATTTCTCCTTCAACTCCCACAGCCGGCGGGAAAGTGAAATATGATAACGGTGAGGATTGATCAGCCTCTTCACTCCGGAATCAAGCCGCGCCAGATCAGCATCCCTCCGCTTACGTATCTGTTCCAGCGAGGGGAACTCATACACCAGGTTCCCCTCTTTGAGCACGTCCACCAGCAGCGGCTCAAGGCTGGAAATCCGTTCCCGGGGGACCGTACGCCGGACGGAAGGATCGGTGGGATGACACAGGGTCAATGAAGACTCTTTCCGCGGATCCTCGTCTCCGCGGCAGATCAGATCCGCGGTCGCCTCCTCCCGCTGGTCGTACACCCGCCACACCCCTTTGTCGCCGGGATTGATAATTTTTCCGATCGATTCGGACAACTTGATCGCCGGCACCCATTCGCCCTGATCCTGGACCGCCGTCAGTTTATACACCCCGTCCAGAGCGGCGTCCCCCTGAGAAGTGATCAGCCGCGTTCCCACCCCGTAGGCCAGCCGGGAAATAAGTTTCTCCGGATCGATTCCGTAACGGGGGGATTCCTTCCTGATCTGGCTTACGATCTGCCAGATCACCAGCTCATCGAGTTTATTGGAAAGCACAATCGTGGTATCGGGAAAACCGGCGTCATCGAGCATTTTTGCCGCCTGGATACTCAGATAGGCCAAATCTCCCGAATCAAGCCGGATCCCGAACGGCTGGTGTCCTTTTTTGCGTAATTCGCGAAATACCGTGATCGCGTTCGGCACTCCGCTCCCCAGGGTATCAATGGTATCGACAAGCAAGAGGCAGTCGTCCGGATAAACCGCGGCATAGGCGCGAAACGCGCCTAACTCTCCCTGGCCTAAGGCCATAAACGCCTGGACCATGCTGTGCGCGTGCGTCCCCTTAGGCGGCACTCCCATCACCGAAGAAAGGCCGGTGTTGGAGGAAAACCGGGCTCCTCCGATTAACGCGGCCCGCGCCCCGGCATTGGCGCCCAGCCCCTGCCCCCGGCGCATACCGAAATCGATTACCAGCCCTCCGCTGCTGGCATCGCGTATCCTGGACGCTTTCGTCGCGATCAATGTCTGGTAATTGAGATGGTTGAGCAGAGAAGACTCCAGTATCTGGGCCATGGCACACGGGCCATTCACCACCGCAAGCGGTACGTTGGGATGGACTACCCGGCCTTCGGGGACCGCCTGAAGGCTCAGCCGGGAAAAATCTCCCTGATCCTCCAGCCACTCCAGAAAATCATCCTGAAACAAAGGCTTTCCGCCGCGCCCGGTCTGCTGCCGCAGGTATTCGGTTTCCTTAGAGGTCACACGTACCTGACACATCCAGTTCACCAGCCACTCCAGACCGGCATGGATACAATACCCCGCCTGGTGAGAATCATAGGCGGGGTAATTGCGGAAAAAGTACTCGAATTGCACGGGCTTTTCGTGCAGACCGGCGCGAAAATACAACTGTGCCATCGTCAACTGATAAAAATCAGTATAGAGAATTCCTTCCGCCAGCCCTTTTTCTCGTCCGTTCATTCACTTCCTCGTGAGGTCCGGTTTTGCTCGGTCCGCGAAACGTGTTCTATGACTTTGATCACGCTGTCCGGATTCAGCGAAATCGAATCGATCCCGGCCCGCACCAGAAATTCGGCAAACTCCGGATAATCACTGGGCGCCTGTCCGCAGATCCCGACTTTCCGGTTTTTGCTGTGGGCGACTTCTATCAACTCCCCGATCACGCGTGTGACCGCTTCGTTACGTTCATCAAATAATTCCGACAACTGAGCCGAATCACGGTCAATCCCAAGGATCAGCTGGGTCAGATCATTGGAACCTATGGAAAAACCGTCGAACAAATCGGCAAACTGCTCCGCCAGTATGATATTGGACGGAATCTCGGCCATCACGTACACCTGAAGTCCGTCTTTGCCTCTTTCCAGTCCGTGCTCCCGCAGGACGTTCAGTACTTTTTTTCCTTCGCTTACGGTCCGGCAAAAGGGAACCATCACGGTCACGTTCCGCAAACCTATACGGTTGCGGACCCGGGCAATGGCGCGGCATTCCAGCGCGAATCCTTCACGGTAGGATTCACTGTAGTATCTGGACGCGCCGCGGAATCCGATCATGGGATTATCTTCTTCGGGCTCGAACTCCGCCCCCCCGATAAGATTCGCGTATTCGTTGGTTTTAAAATCACTCATCCGCACGACCACCTGATCGGGGTATTGTGAAGCCGCGATGCGTCCTATTCCCCGGGCCAGATGTTCGACGAAATATTCGCTCTTATCTTTATACCCTTTCGTCATCCTGGCGATCGCCTGTTTGGCGGCGGTGTCTTTAAGCCCGTCATATCGCACCAGCGCGAGCGGATGCGCTTTGATACTATTATTAATGATAAACTCCATGCGCGCAAGCCCGATTCCCCGCGCGGGCAGTTTCCACCAACGGAACGCCGCGGCAGGCGAAGCGATATTCATCATGATCCTGGTGTTCGTTTCCGGCACTTTTCCCACATCGACTTCCTGTTCCTCATATTTCAACTTACCGGAATAGACGAATCCCTGATCACCCTCGGCGCAGGAAAGCGTGATCTCATTGCCGTCGTCAATCGTCTCGGTCGCATCCCCGGTTCCCACGAGCGCTGGTATCCCCAGTTCCCGGCTCACGATTGCTGCGTGCGACGTCCGGCCGCCCAAATCGGTAATCACCCCTGAAGCGCGCTTCATCGCCGGCACCCAGTCAGGATCGGTCATTCCGGTCACCAGAATCGCGTGGTCACGGAACCGGTCGATCTCGTCGGCACTTTTAATAATCTGCGCCTTGCCCGAGGCGACGGCCTGACCGATCGCCAGGCCTTGAACGATCCGCTCGCCGCGTTCCTTGAGCCGGTACCGTTTGAACACCGATGCCTCTTTTTGGGACTGGACGGTTTCCGGTCTGGCCTGCACGATAAACAAATCGCCGCTTTCCCCGTCCTTGGCCCACTCAATGTCCATCGGTTTCGCATAATGATTCTCGATGTGTACCGTCCACCGGGCCAGCCGGAGTATATCCTCATCGGTCAGCACGAACGATTGTTTCTCCTTTTGGCTCGTATCCACGCTTTTGGTCGGATGAGAGCCTCCTTTGGCATACACCATTTTCTTCTCTTTGGCTCCTTTTGTCTTTTCGATGATCGGCGCCAAATCGTTCTGGTTAAGCAGCGGTTTAAACACCACGTATTCATCCGGGGTCACGCTCCCCTGCACCACGGTTTCTCCCAGCCCCCAGGCGGCGTTGATCACCGCGACATCGCGGAATCCGGTTTCCGTATCCAGAGAAAACATTACTCCCGCTCCGCCAAGATCGGACCGTACCATTTTTTGCACTCCTACCGAAAGGGCTATTTTCAAATGGTCAAACCCTTTTTCTTCCCGGTAGGCGATGGCGCGATCGGTAAATAACGACGCGTAACATCGTTTTGCCGCCTCAAGCACCTCATCCTCCCCGGAAATATTTAAAAACGTTTCCTGCTGTCCGGCGAAACTCGCTTCCGGCAGATCTTCGGCGGTAGCACTTGAGCGAACCGCGACATCCACCTCATCATCTCCGTATTTTTCACAGAGCGAGCGGTAAGCTTCTTTTAACCGGGTTTGAAACTCCCGGGAAAAGTGCGCGTTCCGGATGAACCGGCGGATGGTCTTGCCGGCTTTGGCGAGCGAAATTCGGCTCTTTTTCCACGATTCTATTTTCCCGCTGATCTTAGTTTCAAGCTCGTTTTCCCTGAGAAACTGCCGGTACGCCGAGGCAGTCGTCGCAAACCCCGCGGGCACGCGCACGCCCTGCTCTTTTAAGGCGCCGAGCATTTCGCCGAGTGAGGCGTTCTTCCCGCCCACCTCTGCCACGTCCCGGTTGTGTAAATCTTGAAGCCACCGAATGTACTGCTCTGCGTTGCGCATCTGCTCACTCCTTTATCTTATTTTTGATTTCAGGCGCCGAATTTTTCCAGCCGTTCGGCATTGGCCAGCGCCAGCGGCAGCAATGCGGTCGCGGAAATCCGCGGCCCTAACCCTCCGTTGACGCAGGCCTTCTCACTGAATACCGCAACCGCGTCGGGACGGCAGCAGCGGGACCACAACAGGACAGGAACCGGATGCCAGCTGTGATACTTCATCGCAGCCGGCGTGGAATGATCCCCGGTGACAAGGAGCACGTCGGGATTCAGTTCGCGGATCCCGGGAATATACCTATCCGTCTGCTCGATCACGTCCACTTTGTGAGCGAAATTCCCATCCTCGCCGGCACTGTCGGTCTTTTTCACGTGCACGTAGAAAAAGTCGTAATCGGACCAGGACGAAGACAAGGTAGCGAATTCTTCCTCCAGTGACGATCCTGTCTCACGCACCTCCATCCCCAGCAACTTCGCCAGGCCCCGGTACATCGGATATCCGGCGATTGCCGCACCGCGTATCCCGAACACCCGGGACATGGAGGGCCACTGCGGACACTTGGCGAACCCGCGCAGCAGCGCCATATTGGCCGGATGGTGATCTTTTAATATCTCCCGGGCCCGGCGGCAGAATTCATTGACCAGCCCGGCGCTTTTCCGGCCGCAGGGCTCAGTCGCCTCCGCCTCAAGCGGCCGGGCACCGGTTTCCTGCGGATCAGTATCACTCACCGCCCCGCACAGATCTTTTCCCCGGAGAACGAGTAAAAAACGGTGTTCCTTGACCGGACGCACGTGGACCTCAACCCCGGGCAGCTCTATATCCCCGAGCAATTCGCACAGCTGCGCGTTCTTTTCCGTGGAAATCCTGCCGGCCCGGCGGTCGGTAACGATCCCCTTTTCATCCACGGTGCAGAAATTACCCCGTGCGGCAACGTCATCGGACGTAAGATCAAAATTTATTCCTGAAGCCGCCAGCACTCCCCGGCCGACCTGATAACGCAGAGGATCATAGCCGAATAACGCCAAATGGGCCGGTCCGCTTCCCGGGGTAATTCCGGGCCCCACCGGTTCATGCAAACCGCAGATTGCCTCTGCCGCGAGCCTGTCCAGATTGGGCGTGCGCGCGCGCTCAAGAGCGGTGCTTTTTTCGGATTGAAAGGGAAGCCCTCCTATCCCGTCCATCACCAGCATCACAATTTTGGTAGTATTGGTTTTTTTCAACTGCTCATACACGTTCAGTTCCATTCCACCCTTCCTTGCCGTTTCTCACGACAGCATCTTTTTAAACTGCCGTTCGTTCAGAATTTTCACTTTTCTTTTTTTCGCCTGGCCGCGCTTACTGCCGGGGTTCTCACCCGCGACCACGTAATCGGTATTGCCGCTCACGGTCGAGGATGCCCTGCCGCCGCGAAACTCCACCGCTTCTTTCGCTTCCTCGCGCGTAAAATCTTTCAGTTCACCGGTAAATACAAACGTCTTCCCTTCCAGCGCGCGGCTTTTCTTCCTCGGCATCGGCCTCACTTTCATTCCCTGCATCCGTAATTTCCGGAGGACTTTTTGATTTTCCTCCCTGGCAAAAAACTGATGCACGCTGCGGGCGATTTCCGGACCAATCTCTTCGATATCGATCAGTTCCGCTTCCTTGACCGACTCGATCGCTTCCAACCGGCCGAATTTTTGCGCCAGCACCCGGGCGACGTGCGCGCCGACATGTCGAATACCCAACGCGTATAAAAAGCGGTCCAGCCGGACCTCTTTGGACGACTGCACCGCTTCATACAACTGACGGGCGGACTTCTCCGCGAATCCTTCCAGACGGGCAAAATCCTCGGGACGAAGCGTATAAAGATCGGCAACGTCATGCACCATGCCTTCGCGGATCATCTGCCGGATCGTCCGTTCGCCCAAACCGGAGATGTCCATCGCCTCTCTGGAAGCGTAGTGGAAAAGCTGGCCCCGCTGCTGTGCCGGACAGGAGAGTCCGGCGGAACAGAAATAACAGGCTCCTTCTTTCGTCACTTCGGACCCGCAGGAAGGACAACGGCCGGGCATTGAAAATTTCTTCCGCTTCTTCTTTTTCCCTTTCCGGACCCGTTTTACCACTTCGGGAATCACGTCCCCGGCGCGCGCGACCCGCACCTTATCACCGGGCATAAGTTCTTTTTTCCGTACTTCTTCTTCATTATGCAGAGTGGCCCGGCTTACCGTTACTCCGCCCACGTCGACCGGCTGCAACAGCGCCACCGGCGTAAGCATGCCCGTCCGGCCCACCTGCACGATAATATCGGTCAATTCCGTCACTTCCTGGCGTGGCTGAAATTTCCAGGCCAGCGCCCAGCGCGGATTACGCTGACGGGTTCCCAGCCGCGCCCGTTCCCGGTAACGGTCGAGTTTGATCACGATCCCGTCGATTTCATAATCTATGTCATCGCGCCGCGCTTCCATTTGGTGGTGATACTTAATTACCTCCTCAAGCGTCCGGCATCGTTGATTATGGGAATCGGTTTTCAATCCCCATTTGGGAAAGGTACCAAGCTCATCCCAATGGGTGTCGAACTCTTTCCCTTCGATTTTCAGGATCTCGTAAAATACCACATCAAACGGTTTCCCGGAGACTTTCCTCGAATCAAGCTGACGCATAAGACCGGCGGCGGCATTGCGGGGATTGGCAAAAGGATTTTCCCCTTCCTGAATCCGTTCTTTGTTCAGCCGCCGGAAACCGCCGCGGCTCATATATATTTCTCCACGCACCGCCAGCAACGGCGGCACGCCGCGGCCCCGCAGTTTCAGGGGAACACTGCGAATCGTCTTCACGTTTTCCGAAATATCTTCCCCGGTTTCCCCGTCCCCGCGGGTCGCCCCGTAGAAAAACGACCCCTTTTTATAGACGATCTCCACGGAAAGACCGTCAAACTTCGGTTCGGCCGTATAGACCACGTACTTGGCATCGAGGTTCCGGCGGACAAACCTGTGATAATCGCGCACATCTTCTTCGGGTAATACCGCGTTCAGGCTGAGCATCAAAGCCGTATGCCTTCTCTTTTTTAACTTGTCAACCGGCGGCGCACCAACCCTTCTGGTGGGAGAATCGGGAGTCCGATACTGGGGAAACTTCTTTTCCAGTTCCTGCAGCCGGCGGAACAACTTGTCATAAACGGCATCGGATATTTTCGGCGATGCTTTGAGGTAATACTGATAATCATGATAATTGATTCCTTCTTTCAGCGCGTTGATCTGCTCACGCGCTTCGCGCTTTGAAATCGAACTCACCGGCTTAAATTCCGTCTTTGGATTGCGTGTATAATCCCGCGCCATTCTCCTCCCTCACCGCTTAAGAAGTCTTCGCAGCTGCTTCAAGTTCCTCGTATTCGCCACATCTTTTTTTTCCAGCCAACCCCGCCGCGCCTGCCCGACACCGAACCGCATAGAATCCAGATCCCCGGCAGCATGAGCGTCGGTCGAGATCACGATTTTTACTCCGAGCTCTTTCGCCGTCTTGCATCCCCTATCATTCAGATCAAGCCGGTGCGGGTGCGCGTTCAACTCTACGAGTACGTTTCTCTCTCTAGCTCCCCGGAGAATCTCCTCTATATCTATCTCGTACGGTTCCCTCTCATTAATCCGCCGTCCCGTCGGATGGGCAAAAATAGAAAAATGAGCATTATCCATCGCTTTCAGCACCCGGCCGGTCTGTTTTTTACGGGACAGTTTAAATTTCGAATGGACCGAACACACCGTGAAATCAAGGTCCTTCAGCACGGACTGAGGAAGGTCGAGAGAACCGTCCTCTAAGATATCCACCTCGATCCCTTTCAAAATCGTAATCCCTTTCACTTTTTTCTGAAGTTTATCGATAGCCCTGATTTCCTCACGCAGCCGCTTCTTATCCATTCCGTGCGCGACTCTCACTTTTTTCGAGTGATCGGTGACGCCGACATATTCATAGCCGCGCCGCTGCGCGGCTTCAACCATATCCTTGAGACTGTATTTACCGTCAGTGCGCGCGGTATGCACGTGAAGATCCCCGCGGATATCATCGAGTTCGATCAGTTTCGGTAATTTTCTTTTTTTCGCCGCTTCCACTTCACCCCGGTTCTCCCGCAATTCCGGAGGAATATAAGAAAGATCGATCGTTTGATACACCTGCTTTTCGCTTTTCCCGGCAATACGCCGCTCTTTTTTTCGGCGGCCGGAGGGAAGCTTAAATACTCCGTATTCGTTCATTTTCAATTTCTTTTTTAGCGCGATGCGGCGAATGGCCACGTTGTGGGCTTTTGATCCGGTAAAATATACCAGCGCCGACCCGTAACTTACCTGGGGCAACACCCGCAAATCAACCTGAAATCCGGACCGCAAAAGCACGGTGCTTTTTGTATTCCCTTGAGAAACTACCTTTTCCACGTTTTCATATTTCGTGAAACGATCCATAATTTGAGAACCCTGTTTACAAGTCACCAGAATATCTAAGTCGCCTACCGTCTCTGTTCTCCGGCGGTAACTGCCTGCCGCGTCGATGTTTTTCACTTTTTTCTCGCGGGACAAATACTCCAGTAACGGCCGCGCGATCTCATCGACAACCGCGATCGGCATCCGGGGCTTGGCAGTTTCCATCCGCTCGATACCCTCAATGATACTTTGTTCAATCTTTTCTCCAAAACCTTCCAGCTCCCTGATTTCATGCCGGCGGGCAGCCGTTTTCAGATCGTCGATGTTTTTCACCTTAAGCGCCTCAAACATCTTTTTGACCCGTTTACCGCCCATCCCGGATACCTTCATGATATCCCTCAGGCCGGCCGGAACTTGCTTATGGAGACGATCTAACAGCGGAAACGTTCCGGTCGACACGATTTTCTTGATCTTGCCGGCCAAATCCCGGCCAATCCCGGGCAATTCGGACAGATCCTTGCCCGCCTCCGTCATTTGTGCCGCGTCCTGAGAGAGACTCTCGATCGTGCGCGCGGCCCCGCGGTAGGCGCGGATACGGAACTGATTTTCTCCTTTGATTTCCAGCAAATCAGCCGTTTCGTTCAGTTTGTCGGCGATTTCCGAGTTGTGTACGGGCATCTCTTTTCTATTCCTTGTCCTGTGTTTCTGCCCCCCCGTAAATACTGGTCTGCGGTTCTACCTCAATCAGCAATTCCATTCCCCGCGCGGCGCGGTCTCCCGCCGGACTGTACACCCGGTATTGGCCCGGCGACAGTTCCAGGTCCATGGTCTTGGTTTCACCCGGACGCAAACGGTACAGAAAGGTTTCCTGCACCCCCGGACCTTCGATCCCGAAATTATGAAGCAGGGATCCGGTATTGGTCACCCGCAATATGGTGGGACCGGCAGTCACTTCCCGGGGCATCTCGATACTCCACTCATTCAACGATACCAGTACCGTCCTTACTCCCGTCTTGGTAAGATTCCGCGGAAAGCTCAGCGGACACACCACTCCGGCGGCCACCGCCGCGGCGCAGGTCAAAGAGATGAATTTCGCGCGCATCCTCATTCGGCTCACTCCTTGATCACGAAATAGCCGCGGTTGGTCTTGATCAACGCGCGCCCCTTCGTATTTTTGGTAACTTTCCGAAAATCAGTCACGTTCTCTACCAGTGTCCCCTCGATCTTTTGGATCACATATCCGACGCGCAATCCGGCACGATCGGCGGGTGAATCCGGTTCGATATCGGTAATCACTACCCCCTGATCTGCCTCGATCCGAAAACTCCGCTGAAGTCGCGGGGTAATATTTTCCACCGACATCCCCCGAAACATCAGTTCTTTTTCCGGATACGCGGCCATCTGCCCGATATCCTTGGGCATCTTCCCCACTTTGACCCGAAGCTGTTTTCGCTGACCTTCGCGTAAGATCCCGACCGCCACCGTGGTACCCACCTCGGTTGCCGAGACCATTCTCACCAGTTCCCGCGTGGCTTTGACGTTCTCGCCGCCAAAGGACAGAATGAGATCTCCTTCCTTTAATCCCGCCTTATCCGCCGGAGATCCGTCGATCACCCGCACCACGATTACTCCTTTCTGTTCTCTCACGTTGAAATAATTGCGCAGATCTTCATTCAAATCCTGGATGCTGATCCCCAGCCAGCCGTACAACACTTTTTCGCCCTGGATAAGCTTGGAGATTACCCGTTTGGCTTTATTCACCGGGATCGCAAACCCCAATCCCTGATAACCGCCGGTCGTGGTAATGATCGCGGTATTGATCCCAATCACCTCGCCGTCAAGATTCACCAGCGGTCCACCGCTGTTGCCCGGGTTGATCGCGGCATCGGTCTGGATCAAATCATCATATCCCATTTTTCTGCGCCCCAGCGCGGGCAAAAAGCGGTGCAGTGCGCTCACCACCCCGACGGTCACCGTCGGCTCCGGGTTCTCGATCGCGAAGCCGAACGGATTCCCGATCGCCACAACCCAGGCGCCGATCTGGAGCTGATCGGAATCTCCCAGCCGCGCGACCGGCAGATCCCCGGCATTAATCTGAATCACCGCGAGATCACTGCGCAGATCGGTACCGGAAATTTCGGCATCGAATTCCCGTCCGTCGGAAAGCTTCACTTTAATACTTTCCGCTCCGTCTACCACATGCGCGTTCGTCAATATATGCCCTTCGCGGTCAATGATCACTCCGCTGCCGAGCCCCTGCCGCCGGTACTCTTTTTGCGGCATTTCACCGAAAAATTCTTCAAAAAAACGCTCAAACGGTTCGCGGTTTCCGCCGAAGGGAGACTCAAAGAAAAACGGCTGACGGGTTTCGCGCACTTCACTGCTGATTGAAACAACCGCCTTTCCGGCCGAATTGGCCACCTTTACCGTCGCCTCCTGCAGATCCCCTATGTTCTGTGAACTGCTCTGCGTGCAGGCTCCGGCCGCGAACAATCCCGCAAGTACTACCCCCATCACATATTTTTTCATGTCTCCTCCTTTCTTTCCCCTCTCTGTCTCTCGGCCTCGGTACTTCCAGGCCTCTTCTCACTCATCATCTCCGTCAGTTCCACCGCGTTTCCCGCCGCGTAGCCGTTCTGATCGTTATCAAAATAACAGAACACTTCTCCCTTTTGCGCCCAGACCGTACAGGCCCCGGCCCAGCCGGCAAGCGCCTTGCGGCTGTATTTACCTTCATAGGCCCCGCCGGGCCCGTGTAACCGTATATACACGAAATCAGCCGTCACTTCTCTCGGCGAAGAGACGCCGGAAAGTTCATAGATACAAAACGCGCAATTGAACGCCCCCAGGAGATCATACACATCCTGTGCGAACCAGGACGGATCACGGAATTCAAACGCATAGCGGTTTCCCCGCGGCAGAGCGATAAGGAACTCCCGCAAGCGCCCGGTATTCTTTTTCCAACGAGGCGGAAGCTGGAACAACACCGGCCCGAGTTTCGGCTGCAGCGCCTGTGCCGTGTCAAAAAACCTGCCTACCGACTCTTCTGGATTTTTTAATTTCTTCATATGGGTAATGTAGCGGCTTGCCTTGATCGTAAACAAAAAATGGTGGGGTACTGTTTGTTTCCACTCCTTCAGCGTTTCTTTCCGGGGCAGACGGTAAAAAGAATTATTGATCTCCACAGAATCCAGCCGTCCCGAATAAAATGAGAGAAATTCATCCGGAGACACCGGGTCCGGATAAAAAGGGCCTTTCCAATGCGCGTAATGCCATCCGGAAGTACCGATGTATATTTTTTTATTTGCGTTACTCACGGCAGCTCATGCGTCTCCCATAAATAGGTTTCGTAATGATACACCGGAAAACACTCCGGGCCTGCTCAATTTGCATCCGGCTTCTCACCGCGCGAGCTCCGGCGTCAAA